>DIVR01000027.1 GCA_002428325.1 bacterium UBP4_UBA6127 | reverse complement strand
ATTATTGATGCCGGGTATTTATTGATATCCGGGTAATAGGGTTATCTTCGATTCCCGGCAGGGATAATTGAGAAATCTCTTCTTTTTGATTCCCCAAAGCTCAGGGTTGCCGTTATAATACTTTCCCGTGACCAATCGTGCATTTTATAAGACAGCTTTTCTGATGGGATTTACCAATATCCTGGTAGCTGTCCTGAACCTGGCGAAACAGAAAATTATTGCCCATTTCACCGGGGTGGTTGGAATGGGTGTGCTGGGACTGGTCAACAGTTACCTGTATTTACTCTATGCTCTGGGGTCGATGACCTTATTCATGGCAGTTACCAAGTTTCTAAGTGAATTTAAAGCTGAACAGGATGACGAAGCTGTTTCTAACCTTTGGGCTACTGCCTGGAGCCTTTCTCTGGTGGTCTCGCTGATTGTAAGTTTCCTGGTTTCCATCTTTGGATTAGCCTATAGAAGTTCTCTGATGGGTTCATCCACTTCCCGATTTTTCTTTATACTTCTGACCTGGTCTTTGCCTATATATACCCTGGCAAACTTATTGATGGCTGGATTGAAAGGGGTGAAATCCTTCTTCCGACTGGCAATGGTGCAGTTTTCTGCCACGTTGCTGGGGGTGATAGGCACCTATTTCCTGGTGAAATGGAATGGGGTCAATGGGATATTATGGGCCCTCTTCCTGATCAATAGTTTATTCCTGGCCGCCTCCCTTTTATTTATTTATTTGAATCCGGTTAAAGAGCTGTTAATTCCCCGCTTTAGGTTGGATTATTCATTGATTCAACGGCTTTTTAAATTTTCAGCGGTGGTGATGACCACCAATCTGTTGCTCTATGGGGTTCAATTCCTGGTTCGGCTGAAAATTGTGGAAATATCCGGTTTGGAAGTCAATGGGATTGTCCAGGGAGCCCTCTATTTTGGCATCTATTATTTAATTGTGCAGGAATCTATCAGTACTTATTTATTTCCCCGGCTCAGTGAATTAAAGGATAATCAGGCCATTAATTCGGAGTTGGAAACTTCCATGCGGTTAGTGGGATTGCTGGGGTTTTCTGCTGCGGCCGGCCTGCTGGTTTTATTTCGGCCTTTAGTGGATATTCTTTTGACCCGTGAGTTCAGGGTCATTGAAACTATCCTGATTTATATCCTGCTGGCAGAGATATTGAGAGTCTGGGTTTGGACCACTGGATTAGTATTTCTTGCCCGTAACCGGTTAAAACCTAATTTCTGGCTGACGGTTGGATATGCCACTCTTTACGGCATCAGTATTCTCCTGTTATTACCCCGATATGGTGCTTTGGGATTTGCCCTGGGTTGTTTGATTGCCTCCTCGATTATCTTTATCGCCAATTTAGTCTGTCTTTACCAATTAACCCGGTTCAAGATGAGTTGGAGCAATCTGCTTCTTTCTGTAACCGGTCTGGTTTTAATCTGGATTTGCATCAACCTGAGAAATTATGGTGTAGGTGGAATGGGCTTGGGAGTTATCCTGGTCTTGGGATGGTGCCTGTTGCATTCCCATAAGGAAGAAAGAGCCCTTTTTATCAATAAAATTAAATCTCTGGCGGGGACTCGGGGATGACTCCGCCTGCATTAATCTGTCCCTCCTGCCATGGAGAGTTGATCAGCAAGGCGACATGTTTATATTGCCCCCCGTGTGGCAAAGAATACCCTCTTCGAGATAAAATCCCTCTTTTTGCCCCGGAGATGGATTCCTTCTATGAAGGTAAATTTACCCAGACCCATTATCTATATCCTGAGACAGTCCGGCGGTTTCCGGTTCTAAAATCATTCTGGAGACTGGAAAGAATGTTGAATATCAATGCCCGTCCTTACCGGGTTTTGAACCGGTTGTCCCTGCCTTCCGGAGGAGAATTCCTGGATTTAGGCTGTGGCGGTGGAACTGAACAGTTTACCCGGCTGGGGAAAGTAACAGGATATGATATTTCCCTGGGGTCTCTCCAAATGGCCCGAGCTGTTTATCCTGAGGTTGTCCAGGGGAATGTCCTGCAATTACCCTTTGCGGATAATCACTTTGACGGGGTGCTGGCATCCCATCTGATTGGGCATCTGCCCCGTTCTGAAAAAATAATATTTCTTAAGGAAATTATCAGAATACTAAAACCGGGGGGATTCTTAATATTGTTTGCGGAGACTGATGCCGACCATTTTTTGTTTCGATTTGCCCGCCAATATCCGGACCTTTACCAAAAGGATTTTATCAGGAGACCAGGGCATCTGGGCCTTGAATTCCTGCCTGATTTGGATATGCTGATTCAATCGATAGGGTATTTACCGGTAAAAAGAGTAAAATTATATGGATTCTTATGGGCCGTAGAGCATTATAACCATAAGTTTTCTTCTGATTATGGAGAACAGTCCAGATTTTTCAGGGGTTTTCATTCCTGCTGCCGATGGTTGGCAAGCCGGGCCTTTTTTCGGGAAACAGCTGATGTCCTCCTGGGAATCGTAGCCCCGTTAGTTTTGGGCATCTCTTCTGACCGACAGATAGGAGAATGGTTTTTAGCATATCAAAAACCAGAAAAATAAACCGATGATACTGGATTATGGAGTCATGATATTTTTCCTGGTTGCCGGGATTTTCCTGAATATGGCAACCTGGTATCATCCTGCCTATTTTATGCCGGTGGTTGGTTTTCTGCTGATTTGCCTGCCTATTATCCTGGTGAAAGGCCTGAATCGCCCCTGGCTGGTCCTCTGGCTGGTTCTACTTGCCTTTTTTACTCAGGATTCCTTTCCCAATAATGTCATGTATGAAACTTATTATGGGTATGAGGCCGCCACCATTTATTTCCATAATTTCCTGGGACCCTTATCGGTTTTTGATATTCTCCTGTTATCTTCCCTGTATGTCATGACTCTTCGGCATCTGAAAGCGGGAACAATCAAAAACCTTTTCAGCGGCCGGGTTGAATATTACGTTATTGGCATAGTCATAAGTTTGGGGATTGTCATTGGGCTGTTCAGGAATAATGAAATGAAAAATATCTTTGCTGAAATCCAACCCTGGGTTTATGGATTACTGATGTATTGGCTGGTATTAATGACCCTGCAGGACCGGGTTGCTTATCGCCGGACTCTGTTATTTATAGTTCTCCTGTTGAGCCTGACCATTCCTCTGGAATTTCTGCATTATATTACAGCTAACTATCATAACCTGTTGGCGGTGGTAGGCAGGATTCGTAAGCCTCTTTTGAATGGGACAGATGATACTGTCATGGTTTGGCCGGTCTTTGTGCTTCTGGCATGGGTCATGCAACAGCGGAAACAATTAACTCCGGGCCGGACGGGAATTGCTTATTTTTTCATCCTGGCAGGTTTGGCAGTTATTTATCTGAATATCGGCAGGGCCTTGGCCTTGTTTACCCTGATGGGGCTGGTGATATTTTTTCTCTGCCAGAGATTGAACTGGCGAATTTATTTGATTTTTGGATTACTGGGATGTTCTTTGTCCGGGTTGAGCCTTTTCCTGCAACCTGCCCATCTCCAGAAATTAACAGAAACATTCACTTCAGTATTTGCCGCCACCCAGGATTTAAAAAAAGATATGTCAGCGGGAGACCGGGTGGTAGAGTTTTTTAATGTCCATGAGACCCTCCAACAGAAAGAATCTCTTGGTTGGGGATTGGGGTGGGGTGGAATCTGGGAAGAATATTACTATCAGCCGGGACGGGGATCTCTTGCTTCCTATGCCGATAAAACCTTGACCAGCCACCGGATGACCCATGTGATTTTTTCCAATTGGACCGCTAAATGCGGATATCTGGGGATGATTCTCCTGACTCTGTCATTTCTAAGTCTCTGGATTCATTTTATCAGGATCTATCGGCAGGGATGCCTTCCTGATTTAAAAGCAGGATTACTGGGAATGTTGTTTGCGTATCCCGTTTTTCTTTATTTCAGCCTGGTATTTCAAACCGGGATAACCTTTGTTTTAGTGATTGCCTTAATGAGAAAAGCCGAGATTCTGTCTCAACTGCCGGAGAAGGGAGAAATGGATGCCTAGGCCTAGAATTATCCCTGTTTCCGTGATTGCAACTCTGAAAAATGAAGAATCTTCTGTCCGGTCTTTTCTGGATGCACTGCTGGCCCAGACTTGCCATCCTCAGGAAATCATCCTGGTGGATGGAGGGTCCTCAGATGATACCTGCCGGATTATCCGAAATGAATATCTCTCCCGGAATCCAAACCTTATCTTGATTGAGGAATTGGGAAATATTGCTATGGGAAGAAACCGAGCCATCCGAGAAGCCCATCATGATTTAATAGCAGTTACGGATGCCGGATGCCGTGTCTCTTCCAACTGGCTGGAAAAACTGGCCGAACCCCTTTTACGAGGTGAGCCCCTGGATGTTTGTGGGGGAATTACCCTTCCGGTCAGCCAAAATTTAATTCAAAAAGCAGCGGGTGGATATTTTACCGTGCCGGCTGAGAAAGAAAAAACATCCCTACTGCTGGTTTCTTCCCGGAATATTGCTTTCACCCGCATCATCTGGGAAAGGGCCGGAGGCTATCCTGAATATCTATTGTTGACAGGGGAAGATACCCTGTTTAACCAGAAATTATTAGATGCCGGAGCCCGATTCCTGATTATCCCGGAGGCGGTGGTGAATTGGCCTCCTCCAGGCACGGTGGAGAAAATCTTTTTAAAAGCATTCCATTATTCCAAGGGGAATGCCCAGGGTGGTTTTTATCAAAAGACTATCTTGAAGACAGCCTCTGCCTATCTTATCTTACTGGGATTCCTGGCAGCAGGGTTCTGGAATTCTTTGCTGGCGGCAGCTTCTCTTCTGGGGTATGGAGTCCTTTTGTTTTATTCAGGCCTAAAACTGGCTGCAAATCAAAATGATTGGAGTTTAGTATTTCCCGGAGCCTTGGTGAAAGCTATCATTGATTTGGGCAACCTGGCAGGGTACCTGACCGGGTTGTTGAAACCTCAAACAGGTAAACAGGCGTTGAAACCATGAACTTGAATCGTGTCTTATTAATATGCCAGGATGATTTAGAAACCCTTCCTTATCATCGGGTACATCCCCTGATAGATGCCCTGAGACTAAAGGCTGATAGGGTCGATATCCTCTTTTATGACCGTTGTTATGATAAGGATGTAACGGGAACCTGGGCTAAATTCAAAGAAGGAGTCTCTGATTTTTTCCAAAAATCCCATATTAAAATCAGAGCCGATGGGAACCTGACCTGGATTGGGATTCGGCGGCTGCCCCTGGATGGGATTCTCAGCACTCTCCTTCAGGATCCATGGATTTATCGGCAATTCAGAAAACAGAATCCGGCCTGTTATGATTTAGTCATCAGCGAGGCGCCAGGCCCTTCCCGGATAGCCCGAAAACTCAAGGATATCGGGGCTGCCCGGTATTTTATTTATGATGATACTGATTATTTCCCCGGGTTTTCTAAGGGACTTCGGGCTTTTGCCCTTCGGGAACAGGAAATCTGCGGTATCCTGGATGCTGACAGGGTTATTTCTGTCAGCCGGAGATTGATTGAACTTAGAAAAAAACAGGGAGCTTCCCATCTCCACTATATCCCGAATGGCGTAAATCTTTTGTTGTATAAAGATATCCATAAAGAGGCACGGCCTCATCCCTTCACTTTAATATATGCCGGCTCCATGGAAAAATGGGCTGGAGTTCAGATTGCTGTTGGGGCTATGCGGGAGATGCTTTCTCGAATACCTGACATGAAAATGATTATTATTGGCGACGGTCCCTGTCTGTCTGATTTAAAGAAGCTATCCGAATCCGAAGGAGTCTCTAACCATCTGCAGTTTACCGGGAGGCTGCAGGCTTCGGAACTGCCTGGCTGGTTCAAACAGGCGGATGTGGGATTGATACTTTCTGAACCGGGACTCCTTTGGGAATATGCCTGTCCCTTGAAATTATTCCAATATATGGCAGCCGGGCTTCCTGTTATTGCCACAGAAGTCGGTGAAATGAAAGACCTGTTGGATGATTTACAGGTGGGGGTGGGAGTGAAGTATGACTCTTCTTCCTTTGCCCGGGCGGTGATAGACCTCACAAACAACCCTGATAAATTAAATCTCTATCGCCGAAATGGGGAGGAGAAATCTGCCCAATTCGACTGGCAAACCCTCATGTTACAATACTTGGAACTTATTGAAAAACTGATGGCTCAAGATTGAAAGGATAGACTGGGTTGAAACTTCGAGATCGATGGATTCGATATGGGCTGATTATTACCCTTCTTCTGCTGCATATTGGCCTGCATAACCTGGCAGGGTTTAGTTTCCCGGTCCCCTGGAATGATGATGCCACTTTCATCTGGCCCTCCATTGCCTTTTCTCAGACCGGCTCCATCTTCACCCCGGTGATGAATGCTTCCCGAATGATTCTTATCATGCCTCCTGGGTATATGGTGGTTACCGGGTTGATTCTGAAAATAACCGGATTCACCTATGCTATTGGCCGAGCTGTATCCCTGTTTTATCTTTTATTGTTTTTTATTCTCTTTATCAGCCTGCTTCGGAGAAATGGGTTTGGAAATGGATACTTATTGCTGGCCTGCCTGTTTTTATTACATCCCCAATTTATCCTAGCTGGAAACTTGGGGAGAATGGATACCCTCATGCTTTTATCCGTGATAGCAGGGTATTGGCTGTTTTATAACCGATGGTATTTTGCCGGGTTGGGAATGGTAGGGTGTTCTCTCCTGTTTCATCCCAATGGTATCTATTATCTGGCGGGTTTGTTTTTGTATGCCTGTATCCATAAAGACTCCCGAGAGGCCCTGCTGGCATTTAAACCCCGATGGGGTGAATGGTTCATTGTAGGGGGTGTGATTTTATCCTGGCTGGGTTATTTTTACCTGATTGGCACCCATTGGAATGAGTTCCAGATGGATATGGCAATGCAGTTCAGAAGGAAACTGGGGTATTCACAAATTCCCACCCTTCTGAAAATTCAAAATTACCTGGTTGCGGCGGTTTGCCTTTTCTGGATTATATATTTCGGCATCAGAAAAAAGGAAAACGGGTTTCTGTTGGCTTTGGGTATTCCCGGTTTTTTGGCTTGCACCATTGGGCAGGAAATCTGGTATGGCATCCACATAGTTTTGTTTTATCTCATTTTGACTCTTCTTCTGGTCAAATCAGGATTAAACTGGATTTTCCTTCATCAGGATAAGTTTAAAAATGTGCAGGGGATTTATCTGAAGATTTTACTGGTTTTAATTTTGTTGGCAGTGAATATTCGGGTGGAAGCAGTGGTCCCTCCCTGGAAATATGCTACCGGATATAACTGGCTGGGGATGAAGATACCCTCGATGTCTCCGTATATCACTACGGAGGAAATCAGCCGGGTGAAAGAATTTATTTATCAATATCATCAATCTCACCCGGAGGCTTCCATCTGTTTCTTGTTTTCAGGGGATTCCCTCTTTTTCGCCGACCTTGAAAAGGAAGGAATAAAAATCAGGCAATTCTTTGAATCTCCGGTAACCGCTGATTTGGTGATTGACCACCAGACCCGGTTGCGGCCTCCCTGGATAGAAAAAGATTTACGGAAAGACTTGCAAAGGTTCAATTCTTATCTTTCTCCTGAGAAGACTGTAATATATCAGAGAAATCCAACCAATATCTGGTATTATCGGGTAGCAGTTCAATGAGTTATCCTATGGAAAAGAATACCCTTGTATTTATGAGTGAGATAAATCATGCGCATCGGCATTAATTGCTTATATTTGATTCCCGGCAGAGTGGGTGGGACTGAAACCTATCTTCGAAATATCCTGAAGGAATTGGCCAACCTGGATCAAGAGAATGAGTATATTTTATTCACCAATGATGCTTGCGCCGGGACCTTTGGACCACTGCCGGACAAATGGATAGAAGTCCATTGCCCTTTTTCGCCTTTCAATAAGATTAAACGGGTTTACTGGGAACAGTTTGTCTTTCCCAACCATGTAAGGAAGGCAAAGGTGGACCTGCTGCATTCTCCTGGTTATGTCAGTCCTTTGAAAGTATCCTGCGCCACCGTTGTGACCATTCATGATATGCATTACCATTATTTCCCGGAGACCTTTTCTTTAGCCAAACAGTTATACTGGAAATATTATATTCCCCGTTCGGCTGAAAAAGCTGACCGGGTCCTGGGTTGTTCAGAGAATGCCCGGCTGGATATCATCAAGGTCCTGGGACTGCCTCCCGAAAAAGTAGTTGCTCCCCTGGAAGCGGCCGCTGATTTTTTCTTCAATGATTATCCCCCTGCCGAGACCTTAGATTTTTTAGCTCAAAAAAATATCCAGAAACCCTACCTTTTATCAGTAGCGACTTTTAACCGCCATAAAAATATGGAGGGGGTAGTAAGATGTTTTAATCAGGTCCGGCCTCAACTGGAGAAACCATATCAATTGGTTCTGGCCGGGATTCGGTCTGATGCCTATGAGAAAGTGATGGCTGAGATAGATAAATCCCCATATAAAACGGATATTCGAGTTCTGGAAGCTTTACCCATCGAGAAGCTGCCTTATCTATACCGGGGAGCGGAGTTATTCCTGCTTTTATCCTATTTTGAAGGGTTTGGGCTGCCAATTCTGGAAGCAATGGCATCCGGAGTTCCGGTGATCTGTTCCAATCGAACCTCACTTCCGGAGATAGCCGGAGATGCCGGAATAGTGGTGGACCCGGATAATGAACCGGAACTGGCCCGGAGGGTGGTAGAATTATTGGAAAATCCTGGTAAGCGGGAATTGATGCGGGAGCAGGGATTCCACCGCGCCAGGGAATTCTCATGGACCCGGACAGCCCGGGAAACTCTGGTTGTGTACCATGAAGCTTATGATGCCTGGAAAGCGAAAAAAAGATGAAAGTATCTTTAGCTGTATCAACATACAATAGCGACTCTACCATTGTCTCTTGTGTGGAATCCCTCATAGCGACCGATTACACTGATAAAGAAATTATAATTATTGATGATGGTTCTACCGATAAGACTCTGGAGATTCTGAAAGGGTATCCGGTCAAAGTGATTCCTCAGAACCATCAAGGGGTCAGCGCCGGCAGGGACCTGGCTCTTCGCAATGCCTCTGGTGAATATATTCTTTATACCGATTCCGACTGTGAAGTGGATCGCCACTGGGTCCGGGAAATGCTTAAACCTTTTGAAAATAATGATATTGGAGCCGTTACCGGACGAACCATTTTCAGGACGGATTCCCGGTGTACCAGCTGGATTCGCAGCCTGGATATCGAAGACCGGTATTCCCGCCGTAAAACTTATACTGAATTGGCCAACGGGACTAATTGCGCTTTTCCCAGGAGGCTTTTACTGGAAACAGGCGGTTTTGACCCAAATTGGTTCCATGCTGAAGATACTGAAGTCAGTTATCGGATTCTTCAGAAAAATTACCGGATTTATTACCAGCCCTCCGCTATTGTCCGGCATGTCCCGGAGGGAAACTGGCGTTCTTACCTGAGAAAAAGGTATCGGGGTACCCGGGCTCATCTGAGAATGATGCCTAAATACGCCAAGGATGTAGTCTCAGATGATTTTGTCTCCCGGAAAATGCTTTTTCAGCCGGTGGCTTATACCCTGGCGGTAGGATTTGGTTTTCTGGCTGTTTTGGGAGGAATCCTGGGTCGATTGGGCTGGAATTTGGCTTTTACCCTGGAGGCCTGGGCTTTGGGGGTAGGAGTTGCCTGTTATCTGTCCGGTTTAGTGGCGGAAATCCCCTTGGTTTTGAAAGTAATGGAAAAATCACACCGATGGGATTATCTCTGGAAATCACTGATGTTATTGTCCGCCAAGGGACTTATGATCGGACTGGGAGTCTTCACCGGAATCTGGCAAAATCGTGGGTCTTTTATAAAACGGGTGTTGGGAATTATTGGAATTATGAAATAAGGGAAGATATTGAGGGGTATTGTTGAAATGATGGTTAAGATAACACCCTCAGCCAGGTTTCCCCTGATAGAGTAGGGAAACTACAGGCTTTTTGACAGCTGTCAAAAACTCAGGGGGAAAGGGTTTAGTCGCTTCCCTGGAAATGATTATTTCAGATGATAAATTGAATATAGTAAACTTATCCTTTTTTATGAGAAAAAGGGTAAGGGGTGGAAGTAGCCTCTCTATTCCCACTCTCAGGAGTATTTTCTGAAAAAGTAATCAGAGAAGGAATATACTTGAATCAGGTTCTATTATGAATGAATATTGGATAATGTTCCTGTCTGGCCTGTTGTTATCCTTTGTGTTAACACCGGCTATCCGGGAATGGGCCCTTCGGAATAACTGGGTCGATTTACCGGGGCCTCGGAAAGTCCATCAGGAACCTATGGCAACCATTGGTGGAGCCGCCATTTATTTCTCCTTTCTCTTGGTGGCACTGGCCGGTATCTGGAGAATTCCAACAGCTGAAATAGGGGATTCCAGGCCTTTATGGGGATTATTCATTTCCAGCGGGATTGTTTTTCTTCTGGGCTTAATAGATGATAAAATCGGCTTAAATGCCCCCTGGAAATTCTCGGTTTTGACTTTTGCCTCTGTGATTCTCTGGGTTTCCGGGGGCCGGATTGAACTTCTGACCAATCCTTTCGGAGACCAATTCCAGTTAGGGTTGTTCAGCCTTCCTTTTACGGTCCTCTGGCTGGTAGGAGTCAGCAATGCTCTGAATCTGACGGATGGCCTTGATGGATTGGCCGGTGGAATAGCTTATATTGCCAGTTTTACCCTGATGTTGATTGCCTTGATTCAGGGAGAACCGGTGATTTCAGTCCTGATGGCAGCAGTCGCCGGCAGTACCTTGGGATTCTTACGCTATAATCTCCCCCCAGCCAGGATTTTTATGGGGGATTCAGGAGCTTTAACCCTTGGCTTTATTCTTGCCTCTACAGCGGTTATCAGCCGATATAAAGCCACGGTGGCTTTGACTCTCTTGATTCCTATCGTCGCTTTGGGGATTCCGATTGCTGACACTCTGTTTTCTATCCTGCGGCGGGCTTGGGCCGGAAAACCTCTTTTCCAGGCAGACCGGGGCCATTTCCATCATCGCCTGCTGGACTTGGGACTGACTCCCTGGCAAATTGTAGGGTTGGTTTATGGCCTTTGTATACTCTTGAGCTTGATTTCCTTTTCCTTTATTTTCATCCCTAAACAGTATGCCTTCCTGATTTTGACCGGGATAGCCCTGGTTTCTCTGATTGGTTTGGCCTGGTTGCAAAAATCCAAAAAGCCTTGACCTGAAATTGAAAAAAATATCCCCTTAGAACTAAAAACTTCTTTCCATTATTGGGCTGAACATTCCTCACTATTTTAATCAACAATTACCTATCCCTATCGGAGTGGTAACGGAGCGGGTCTGACCCGCTCCGTTACCACTCCGTCAAAATTCGGGTTTAGGCAAGAGAGGAGGGGTCAGTCCAGGGGGTGATAAATTCTTTTCATTCGGGAAAATCCAGCCAGTTGAGAGATACCTGATTTTTTGAGAATTGAAAGGGCCTCAGGGTAATCTGAGCCAATATCTTGAGCCTGATGGGCATCGGACCCCAGGGTAAATTCAATCCCATATTGGGCCGCAACCGTTACCATCCAAGGTTCAGGCCTGAAACAATTAAGGTTACCCCTTTTCCACCCGGTATCCAATTCCAGGCATTGATTTTCTTCTGCCATGGTTTTACAGGTATTCTCCCAGAGTTCCGGGAGATTTTCTGGTTCAGGAATCTGGTTCAGGAGGGAATGAATTTTAATTAAATCAGGATGGGCCATAAAACTGAAAATCCCGGTTCTGGCTGCCTCCTGAAGGGTCCTGTAAAACTCAGAATAAAGGAGTTCAATGGATTTCCCTGACTGGATATAAGCTGCCATCCCCTGGGATGTGGGAAGCCAGTCGGGCAAATAGTGGACAGAACATGCTACAAAATCAAAAGGATGGCCTGCCAACAGGGATGTCCAATATTCTCCTGAGCCAGGCTCAAAATCTATCTCAATCCCGATTTTAACCTGAATATCGGGAGATTCTTTTTGCAGATGCTGTAAGGTCTGGAGATAACTTTCCAGTTCCTCCGGTTTAAGGGCCGTATGATTGTAGGTGGGATGAGGCCGGGGACCATGTTCAGCAAAGCCAAGTTCCCGGATACCTTTTAACTTACAGGCATCCAGAAAGGGTTTTAACAGTTCTATATCAGAGTGGTAATTTCCATTCAGGAAGGTATTGGGATGGACATGATAATCTACCAGCATTATGGATTACCCCTGTTTTTGAGCCACATAAAAAACCCGGTACGATTTGGAGGTCGGTTTTGAAAAGCTGAAACAACGATAATCTTTCAGGCATTCGAAACCAGTCGCTCCCAGGGCTTTTTTTATTTCCCTTCGGGTCCAGGCTTTTTCCTGGAAACTCTGAATATAATGGGTTTCTTTCCCTTTTTCCAGAGAAACAAAATCCCCGGTCAGCCGGGCGGTCCGGGTCTCTTTATCATAGCGGCTGCTCAAGGTGAGGCTCATATCCCCATTGGCTTCTTTCCGGATGGAATCATTCCACTGGGAAGACAGTTCATATGGGGTTACCAGGTCGAACATAAAATATCCCCCGGGTCGGAGGGCTTTATGGACTCCATGGAATACTTTGAGGATATCTTCATATATCAACAGATGGTTGAGAGAGTCAAAAAGACAGACGGTTAAATCAAAACGGTTCCTGTATTTAAGTTCCCGCATATCTTTTTGGTAGAAGGGAATCCGAAGACCTTCATCCTGTGTCTTCTTTTTGGCCTGGGATAGCATGTGAGACGATATATCCACCCCGGTAACCTGATAACCTGCCTGATGAAACCAGAGGGCTGTGGAGCCTGTTCCGCAGGCCAGATCTAAAACATCCCGGCCCCTGAACTGAAGTTGATTAAGGTTCTCTTCCAGGTAAGGAACAATCAGCAGGCTGAAAAGATTGAATCCTAAAGGATCATAGAACCGGGCAAAGACTTCATAAGAATTAATGACCGAGTTGTTCATGAATGGTTCAGCTTCTCCAACAAGGATGGAATTTCGGTGAATTGACTGGCAATCCCATCAGGGACCGCCGGGGAGGAAAAACGCTTTCCTTCTTTGGAATCAATATAACTTACCAGGATGGATTTCATACCGAGGACCTGGGGGCCTTCCACATCATAAGCAGGGACATCCCCCACCATCACTGATTTCTCGGCGGTTGTTCCCAGTGCCTGCATGGCCAGCCTGAAAATGGCGGGGTGAGGTTTCCGGTACCCGACATCGGCAGAGACAATGATGGTCTGGAAATACTTGTCCAACCCCCGATGAAGCATGGCATCCCGAATCAGTTTCCCGGAGCTGGCATTGGAAACAATCCCCAGTTTCAGGCCCCGATTCAGTAATTCCTGAAGGACTTCATGACATCCCTCCACCACCGGGTAGAGAGATTCCTCAGGATTGAAGTAGGCGGTTACGGCTTCTTCCAACTCCTGGGGGGGAAGGGCTGGATATCCCCATTCCTGGAGGGTTTTGGCAAGGACATCCACCGTCTTATATTCGTGCATTTCCTCCCGGCCTTTCTGGTTCCAGGCACTTTTGTTTTCCACAAACTTTTTACCGAAATGATCCGCTTCGGCCGGGATTCCCCGGGTCTTTAAATACCCGGTCAGACTCTCAATATTCTGGGGAAGAACTGTCTCCCAGTCTAACTCGATTGAAATGAGTGTATTTCCAAAATCAAACAAAACAGCTTCTAAATTCACAATCACACCTCTAACTCCGTTTTCAGAAAAAGATGATATACCAAGATGAAGATTTTTACGAATTTCATTGCAATATCATTAAACATTATTTATATTAAGATAAATTAATAAAGGCCTATTCACTGGAGATTATGGTAAATGTTGAGAAATAAATAATTGATAATATATTTCAAAATGGATTGACAGTAGTTCTTTTTCATAAGTTATTATTTAATTAACTGCAAAGTAAGTTTTATGATTTTTGAAATAACCTGTGAAATTGATATGTTTTAATATCCCCAATTATTACATACCATAAAAGAACCCTGTTGATTCTTTTCTAACTGAAAATCTGTTCTGTTATAGAATTGAATTGGATCAACAGGGTTTTCCGATCTGCTATATAGATATCAACAAATTCGATCTTCGTATGTTATAGATTTTTTTTAGCCAATCAGAATTACATATAGTTTTTCTCCAGGCTGCATCTGTTCCAGATTTTACAACAAAAATTTGATCATCATTATCAATGGTTTCCAATAAATGATCTCTAATAGCTACAGCTGTTTTATCTGTAACAACTGCCCAGACTGATTCATTTATGTGAGCCCAATTTCCATATGATTTGATTGCTGAATATAAAGAACCATAGTCTTTATTTTTATTTAAATCATAACTGATTATGTAGCAACTCATGATTTTTCCTTTTCTTAAAAAAAACACTTGCCAAAAGTGATGAAAAGATAGATATTTAAGAAAGAAATATTGAGTTATTAGTTGTCAGATTTTGCTCAATATTTCAAAATAAGTTAAAATATTAACTTATTTCTTTTTCCGTATAACTATACGGAATGCCTTAAGGCCATATTGGGAAGCAAAAATACGTTTCCCGTTCCTTAAGGTTATATATTTGGTATATATGATTTCTTCCATATATATAACATCCTTTCTTGGAGAAAGGAGAAATAACCTTTTCTCTTACTGGTAATAAGAGAACAACTAAAAGGTTATTTCTGAGAGCCAAGTTTTACTTGGCTCTTTTTTTATGCTTTCTCTTGGCATTCATCTTCAGTAAATTCCTTTTGAGAATCGTTTTTATTTTCTTCAATGCTTTCGGATATCTTTAAATTAACAAGAAGATACCCTTCTGTCTCTGTAGCGATATATCGTTTTGATTTGTTAAAATCTATGCCAGTATATTGTCCTAACATTCTAACAAAGTCGTTACATCCAACTCTTGCAAACCCTTTTTTTATGTTGAAATTGTAGGCGTATTCCAGGCTTTCTTCTGATGTTGTAACGGGTTTAATTGCAAGAGTTTGTTTTGCCCTATCAAATCCTAACATGATAAATTTAGGTGAATTGAGCATTTCAATTGATAGCTGATTAAAAGTTATCCCATATTTAGCAATAGATACAGTTGGGGCCCCTGACTTTGGCTTAACCCATAAAAAATCGAAATCTTTAATATTCATTTTTTTATCCTCATTATTCTTGAAACACTTTGACAGTTATGATTATACAAAATAATGGAAACAAAAACAAGTGTAAAATCTACTAAACCAGAACTGTATGGCATATTAATTGTGAGTCTTAAGAAATTTTATCGGTGATGTAAATTATTTAAGATGCGATTGTGGTGCGTGTGTTGAGATGATGTAGAAAAATAAAAAGCCGGATATTTTGCAATATCCGGCTTTTTTGTTGATTGAAATTATTAGATTTAAGCTTCTTCTTCAGTGGACTGCTTCCGGTCAGAAGATTCAATGACTTTTTTCTGGACATCAGGCGGACATTCCGCATAATGGGAGAATCTCTGAATGAAAGAACCCCGGCCGCGGGCAATCGACCGGAGATCCACGCTATACTTGGCAATTTCCGACTGGGGGGCCTGGGCTTTGACGATAGACCAGCCACCTTCCGAATCCATCCCCATGACCTGGCCGCGACGGGAGTTCAAATCCCCAATGATAGCGCCCATATATTCTTCCGGAACTTTAACCTCAATATTCACAATCGGTTCCAGGATAGTGGGTTTGCACTGTTCCATAGCCTTTTTAAAAGCCATCGAACCGGCAATTTTGAATGCCATATCGGAAGAATCTACTTCATGATACGACCCATAAAAGAGAGCTACTTTGAAATCCACTACCGGGTATCCTGCCAAGATTCCATGTTCCTTGGTTTCCCGGATACCTTTTTCAACGGCCGGGATATAATTGGTGGGAATGACGCCTCCATGGATGTCATTCAAAAACTCGAAACCCGAACCTCGGGGAAGGGGTTCCATCCGAATCACGCAATCGCCATATTGGCCTCGGCCGCCGGACTGCCGTTTAAACTTGCCTTGGACATTATCGGCTTTCCCTTTGATGGTCTCCCGGTAGGAAATACGGGGTTCTTTCAATATGGCTTCCACCCCGAATTTGGATTTGGCTTTTTCCAACAAGACATTCAGATGCATTTCACCCATGCCGGAAATCAGGAACTGGTTCATTTCAGCATCCCGACGGGTGGTCAGGGTAGGGTCTTCTTCAATCAGCCGATGGATAGCGGTTGCAATCTTATCTTCATCGCCTTTGGTCTTAGCTTCAAGCGCCAGAGTCATCTGGGGCTCGGGATAATGGGTAGCCGGAAGAATAATGACTTTATTTTTATCGCAAAGGCAATCGGAAGTGGTGGTGACCGCTAATTTTGCAGAGGCGACAATATCCCCCGCCACCACCTTGGTAACGGTCTGTTGTTCCTTCCCGCAGCGGAAAATCAGGGAAGCTATTTTTTCATCTTTTTCTTTATTGGCATTATAGGTTACATGATCCTTGGCCAGAGTCCCGGAGTAGATTCGCATTAAGCTCAGCCGGCCGGCAAATGGATCGGCAATGGTCTTAAATACAAAAGCGCAGAGGGGGCCTTCCGGGTCGCAAATCAATTCCACTTCTTCCCCTTTGGCGTTTTTTCCCTTGACTGGCGGCATCTCGGTCGGATTCGGCCAATTTTCCACAAACGCATCCAACAGTCCATGGATTCCCTGCATATGGGTGGCTGACCCGCAGAATACCGGGACAAATAGATTTTTAAGGATTCCGTCATGAACGCCTTTAATGACTTCTTCTTCAGTCAGGGTCTGCCCATCGAGAAATTTGGCAATCAGCTCATCACTGGTTTCAGAGGCGGCTTCCACCAGCTTATCCCAGGCAGCTTCCACATCCTCTTTCACTTCGGCGGGAATATCGAATTCTTTGATCTTCCCATTTTCAACCGAATAAGCTTTTTTATGGAGGATATTGACCACGCCTTTGAAATTGGCTTCTTTCCCAATAGGCAGTTCAATGGGGACCGCACGAACCTTGAAGGTTTTTTCAACGGAAGCAATACAGGCTTCATAATCGGCCCGTTCTTTATCCATCTTGTTTACGAAAACACATCGGGGCGTATTATACTCATCGGCATAAGACCAGACCTTTTCAGTCTCAGTCTCAACCCCGGAAGGGGCATTCAAGACCACGATCACACCATCAACAATGCGAAGGCTTCCTTTTACGTCTCCAATGAAATCAGCAAACCCGGGAGTATCCAAAAGATTTATTTTGCATTTTTTCCATTCAAGAGAAGCTAAGGTGGCATTAATGGTGTTTTTCCGTTTTACTTCATCGGGGTCGTAATCGCACACGGTCGTGCCGTCTTCGACCCGGCCTAACCTGTTGGTAGCGCCGGCGAGAAAAAGCATGGCCTCGGCGAGGGAGGTTTTGCCGGTTCCATTATGTCCGGCGATAGCAAAATTGCGGATTTGAGAGGTGGGGTATTCCTTGATATTCACAGACAGTCTCCTTACCCGAGTAGATTAACGATTTAATATTGGAATTAAATCAGTTAAACCAACCATCGGTCTGGCCATCATTTCAGGCCGAAGATCGCAAGCTTAACTTATTTAATTCCGCTTGCCGTTCCTCTACTCTTTAAGGGACTGTCTGCTTAGTCCTGATGATTGTCTCCACCACCCGTGGCGGCCGAGACTACTATAATCCTGTTAAGTGAGGCTGGAGTTCGGATTTATGCGGTTCTTCCGAACTCCAGCATTGGATTCCTTATTTAGTTGATTTCTTTCATCTCTTGTGAAGAGAAGTTATACCATAAACCGGAATTTATTTCTTCCCTGATTTTTTAGCGGCTCGCCGCTTGTCCCAATTGATCCATTCCAAGATGATGGGGCTGGCCACATAGATGGATGAAAAAGTACCGAAAGAGACACCTATCAGGAGGGTGAAAGCAAACCCGTGAATGACCTGACCGCCAAATAAGAAGAGGCAGAGGGCCACCATTAAAACTGTTAAGACCGTCAAAATGGTCCGGCTCAGAGTCTGATTGGTGCTGAGATTGATGATTTCAGCAAATTCCATGCGGCGGTGGGTTTTTCGGTTTTCCCGAATACGGTCGTAAATAATAATCGTATCGTTAATCGAATATCCGATATTCGTCAGAATGGCCGCAATAACCACCAGGGTTATTTCCACATTGAACAGGGAAATGGCGCCCAGGGTGATGATGGTATCATGCATCAGTGAAAATACACCGGCGGCGGCAAACTTGAATTCAAACCGCCACATGAGGTAGATGATAATTCCCAACCAGGAAAGTAAAACGGCCATGGTGGCACGGCGGATAAAATCACTGGCCACACTGGAACCGACAAAGTCCTGGGAAAGAACTGTCATCGCATTATTGGGATTCGCCTGTTTCAGGGTATTAACAATGGTGTTGGATAACTGGCTTTTAGCAGCTTCATCTTTCAGGTTTCCACCGGCTTTAGTTTTAATGTCGAAAGCCTGGGTATCCGTTAAGAGCACCCGCTGGATGGTTAATTCTTCAAGATTAAGTGATTTCAATGAAGCCCGGATCTGTTCTTCCTGGATGGGCTGGTCGAACTTCACATTCAACTGAATCCCCCCGGAGAAATCCAATCCCCATCGAAACATATTCCCGGTCTGGGAATAATAATACCCGATGGAAAAAAGGCTGATGATAATGGCAATGGCAGAAATTATATAGCCATATTTACGTAACCCGATAAAATCAATATTAGTCTGTTTAACAAATTGCATTTGAACCGTTCTCCTGTCCTGTGATTAGATGCTGAGTTTTTTGAATCCCGACCGGAGGCTGATCCAGTCAAATACGACTCGGGTCACCAGAATGGCCGTGAACATACTGATGGTAATACCCACCATCAAAGTAATGGCAAAACCTTTCACTGCGCTGGAACCGAATTGAACCAGCATGAAGGCTGCGATAATCGTAGTAACATTGGAGTCGAGAATGGCTGAAAAAGCTCTGCCATATCCGGCTTCAATGGCGGCGCGGGGTGTTTTCCCGGCTCGTAACTCTTCCCGGATGCGTTCAAATATCAGAACGTTGGCATCGACAGCCATACCGATGGTCAGTACGATACCGGCAATTCCCGGGACTGTCAGTGTGGCACCCAGCATACTCATGGCAGCCATCAGGATTATCAGGTTCAGTATTAAAGCCAAATCAGCAATCAGTCCAGAACCTTTATAATAAACAAACATGAACAGGACAATCAGAATGCCGCCAATAACGGCAGACATAATGCCTTTTCGAATAGAATCATAACCCAGGGTCGGTCCTACAGTCCGGGATTCTTCAATGACCAGAGGAACCGGTAAAGCACCGGATTTTAGTACTAAGGCCAGGTCTCTGGCTTCATTTTCAGTGTATTGTCCGGTGATTCGGGCTGAACCATTAGGGATTCGTTCCTGAATGTTAGGAGCGGATTTTACTTCCCCATCAAGGACGATAGCCAGCTTCTTGTTTACATTCATCCCGGTAACCCGTTCAAACATACGGGCGCCTTCCCGGTCCAGTTTTAATTCGACATAGGCGGCGCCGAATGACATGGAATCTCGGCTGACCCGGGCACTGGTAATATGGTCACCTGTCAGGTCCGCCCGTTTTTTAACGAGAATAGGAATCTTGGTAATATCCGTACCTTTGGTTTCTTTGAGGTATTTCAGTTCGTACCCATCCGGAATGATGGCTCCGGGCCGGAGGTTCCCCTGTTCATCAATAATGCTGTTGATCAGAGCATCATCGGCCACCAGCTTGAATTCCAGGAAAGCCTGGCGGCGGATAATATTGGTCGCGCGTTCAGGATCGGTTTCCCCGGGGAGTTGAACGGCAATCTTATCATCACCCACTTTGGCAACCATGGTTTCAGAAAGGCCCAGTTCATTCACACGGTTTTCAATAACATGCCGAGCCTGCTCCACTGTATCTGAGAGCTTCTGATTAATCCGAAGCGGAGAGGGCTGATAATAGAGTTTTCCGTCTGGAGAATCTATTTTTTCCAGAATGTCAGACCCCATGGCAATATTGGATGCTGCCTGTCGCTGGTCTTCATCCGGATACGCAATGATGATATAAGCGCTGTTTTCGGAAAGGGTGGCACGTATGGGTGAGTTTTTGGCGGTGAACTCGGTATTGATACGTTCAATTTCCTTGTCCATGGCCATAGCTTGCAGGGCATCGGTATCAACTCTTAACAGCAGGCTGACACCTCCCTGGAGGTCTAGTCCCAGATTCAGTTTGCCTTCATTGATGGATTTCCATTCTTTGTAATCAACCTTCTGAAGGTCTTGTCTGGCTTTAGGGGTCATACTGTACCACCGGATGGTCGGAACCAAAAACCAGGTGGAAAGGATGAGGACCGCTAAGATAAGTATTACTTTCCATTTTGCGAAAATATTCATAATTCTTCCTCGATCTTTATTTATATATAAAATTTGATGGCTGTATCCTGCGGGCGGGAGTGGCTAGTAGTAAACACACTGGACTATCCTCCCATGACAGAACAGTCCGAATTTTCCGTATATTTCGACGGTCTTTTAAACGAATCATCATTATATTGAAACTCTTTACGGGCTGTCAAACTTTTTATAAATCGGTTTAACCGATTGGCGGGTTGAATTTTACGGGGAATCCATGGGTTTGGCAAGTCCTTTTTTTAGAATTATCCAAATAATTATTTTGCAAATCAGTCTCTTCTTTTCACTCTGAAGCTATTTTACCTCAGGTAGAACTATGAATGTTATATCAATTATCAGAAACCTATAGAAACTCTCCTGGGGGCTGAAGAAGGAAAATATTGGAGCAGAAGCGATTTCGTCCTGATATAGCGGATATGTTCTTGTAGAATGATTCGGATGAAAGAGTTATTCTCCAATCAACCGGCTCATTGTTTTATATATTCAATGAATAGATGTTTGATTGATATTATTAACAATAACTATAAATTCCCAAGGTTATTAAGAGGCTGAAAAGTTGACAGAAACGGATATTTTAGTGATAATGACCTATCTCAAATATACAATTTTTAACAGGGATTTTTTGCGCATAAATAAATTACCCGATTGATAGGAAAAACATGCCTGGTTTTGGTGAAGCTGGATATTACAGTTACATAGGAATCTTTATTTTATTTGGTCTTTTAATGGGATTCGGAGCTTATATCACCTCCTGGATCCTGCGACCTAAACCTACCCAGTCAGACCTTAAGTTAGAACCTTATGAATGCGGCGAGCAGACTCAAGGCCCTACTTGGATCCAATTCAATGCCCGATACTATGTCTGGGCGCTCATTTTTGTCATCTTTGATGTGGAAACCCTTTTCGTCCTTCCCTGGGCATTAGTCTATAAAACCTTCCCGGATATCGGCCTTGCCTTCACGGAAATGGCCATTTTTCTTTTGATTTTAGTAGTGGGACTCCTTTATGCCTGGAAGAAAGATGTCCTGAAATGGACATAAATTCAGGGTGTTGTTTTTCATTTTATTTGCTAAATAAATAAGCAGGAATACTATGAGTTTATTGGAATTAACAGATAAACTGATTCAATGGGTCAGTGAAATGGCTCGAACCCAGGGGTATTCACCCGAATGGGCTGGCTTTTTTACAGCCATCGCCATAATGTTGGCGGTGGGTGGGTTCGTCCTGGGGTTTATCTCGGTGGTGGCAATGCTTTTGATTTGGATGGAGCGTAAAGTTTCCGGGCATATGCAATCCCGAATCGGCCCGAACCGGGTTGGTCCTTTTGGGCTGTTCCAATCTATTGCCGACGCTGTCAAACTCCTCCTGAAAGAAGATATCGCACCCAAAATGGTGGATAAGCCGGTCTGGTGGCTGGCTCCCATTATTATTGTGGTGCCGGCTGTTTTGTCTTTTCTTTGTTTTCCTTTCCATAAAGGCTGGATTCCTCTTGACCTGAACCTGGGTCTTTTATTTATTATGGCAATTGGAAGTGTTTCTGTGATTGCCATATTCATGGCCGGATATGGGTCTAACAATAAATATTCCCTTATCGGGGGGATGCGGACAGTTGCCCAGATTATCAGTTATGAAGTCCCGGCTATTCTGGCGATCGTCCCGGTGGTCATGCTGGCAGGTTCCCTTAGTTTTGGACAGATTATTGAAGCCCAGAGTTTTCGGTGGAATCTTTTCAGCCTTTGGGGAATTGTTTCTTTTATTATTTATGTCATTTCCGGGACAGCAGAAATCAACCGGACTCCTTTCGATATCCCGGAAGCAGAATCGGAATTAGTCGCTGGGTACCATACTGAATACAGCGGTATGAAATTTGCGTTGTTTTTTGTGGCTGAATATACCAATATGGTGATTGTTTCCATGATTGCTTCAGCCGTATTCCTGGGGGGATACTATCTTCCTTTTGGGTTAGGAGCCAGCCCTGTCTGGATGCTGTTGAAAGTATTCGCTATGATATTTCTTTTAATGTGGTTCCGCTGGACTTTCCCCCGGTTGCGGGTGGACCAGATGATGATATTCGGCTGGAAAGTCCTGCTACCGATTAGTTTTGCCAATATTGCCTGGGTCGGAATTTGGATGGCCCTGAAACTGTAATCTATATGAGTTTGATGAATCGAGTGCTCAGATAAAATGACTGAATTGTTTAACACAGCCTTAACGCCCTGGGAATGGACCCAACTGATCAGCTTTTATGGGATTGCTGCCTTGATGATTGTGGCCGCTCTGATGGTTGTAACGTTGCGTAATATATTCCATTCCGCCTTGGGATTGGCGGCGGTCGCCCTTGGAGCAGCCGCTATTTACCTGATGCTGGATGCTGAATTTCTGGCTTTTGTCCAGATTCTGGTTTATGTGGGCGCTGTCGTGACCTTGATTGCTTTTATGGTCATGCTGACCCAGCGGGCCAGCCATGGAAAACTTGTCCGTCAAAGCAATGACCAGAAAACCATTTCCTTTATTGTGGTTTTGTCGTTATTTGCCCTGTTGATCTGGAAGATACCCACTACGGTCTGGAATACCACAGTCTCTACAGGGAACCTGGCTGATGCCAAAACCCTGGGAACTGCTTTCTTAAAAGAATATATTATGCCCTTTGAAGTCATTTCCATTGTCTTATTGGTGGCTTTGATTGGAGCCATTGTCCTGGCGAGGCGTGAACCTAAATGATAGTTCCTTTAGCTCATTTTCTGATATTAAGCCTGATTATATTCTGCATCGGGCTATATGGTGCCTTGACCCGCCGGAATGCGGTGGGGATTCTGATGTCGGTGGAATTGATGTTGAATGCCGCCAATATCAACTTGGTAGCATTTTCCAGATTTGTCTCTCCCCAATCGGGAACAGGTCAGATTTTTGCTGTGTTTGTCATGGCTCTGGCAGCGGCTTCTGTAGCGGTCGGCCTGGCTATTGTAATTTGTATCTATCGAAACCACCGGACTATTGCCGCGGATAAGATTGATTTGATGAAGTGGTAAATAAAGGATTCGCTGAGAAATGTTGAATTATACAAACCTGATACCGCTGATACCGCTTATACCGCTGGCTTCTTTTGTCATCCTGATTTTATTTGGGTCACGGATGAAGGAGAAGGCAGCCTATGTATCTATTGGAGCGGCCCTGGCAGCCTTTGCCCTTTCGGTGCCGGGGATCATGATGACCCTGAAACATCAAAGCGTTCATATGGAATGGATTTGGCTCTATTTAGGGGATCGGCCCATCAAAATGGGCTTTATGATTGATTCTCTGACTGCCATGATGTTATTTGTAGTCACCTTTATCGGGTCCCTCATTCATATCTATTCCGTAGGGTATATGCATGGCGATAAACGGTTCTCCCGTTACTTTGCCTATCTTTCGTTATTTTTCTTCTCGATGCTGCTGATTGTCCTGGGTGACAACCTGATAATGGTTTTTATCGGCTGGGAAATGGTGGGATTGTGTTCCTACCTGTTAATCAGCTTCTGGTTTGAACGGATGTCAGCTGCCCGGGCGGGGATGAAGGCATTCCTTGCCAACCGGGTCGGCGATGTGGGTTTCCTTCTGGCTATCTTGAGTTTCTTCTGGATGTTCGGCACCGTTAATTTTGAGCAGATGGCTGAAAAGATTCATCAATATCAAGGTACTATGCTGGTGATTCCGGCGGTCTTGTTGTTCTGTGGTGCTGTGGGTAAATCGGCCCAGTTCCCTCTGCATGTCTGGTTGCCGGATGCCATGGAAGGCCCCACCCCGGTGTCGGCTTTGATTCATGCTGCAACCATGGTGGCAGCTGGCGTTTATATGGTGGCCCGTTCCTTCTTTGTTTTTCATGGCAATATTGAAGCCATGCAGGTAGTCTCTTATATCGGCTGTTTTACCGCCTTCATGGCGGCTACCATTGCTTTGACGCAAACCGATATTAAAAAAGTCCTGGCCTATTCAACCCTCAGCCAACTGGGTTACATGGTGATGGCCCTTGGAGTCGGGGGCTATATTGCCGGGCCTTTCCATCTGATGACTCATGCTTTCTTCAAAGCTCTTCTCTTTTTGGGAGCCGGCAGTGTGATTCACGGCACCGGAACCCAGGATATCCGCCAGATGGGTGGATTGATGAAAAAGATGCCTATCACGGCCTGGACCTTCTTAGCGGCTTTTGTGGCGATTGCCGGGCTGCCTCCTTTTGCCGGGTTCTGGAGCAAGGATGAGATTCTTTTATCCACTTTCAATTCTCCGGTTCCGGGGCATTTGTTCTTATTTGCCGTAGGGTTATTTACGGAAGCCCTGACAGCTTTTTACATGGCACGGGTATTTTTCCTGACCTTTCTGGGAGATGCCCGGGATAAAGAGATCCATGCCCATGAATCTCCTTTAGTTATGACTGTCCCTCTGGCAATCCTGGCGTTTTTTGCTCTCTTTATAGGTTTACCGGGGTCTCCGATGGCGGGACACTGGTTCCAGCATTGGCTGCAACAGTCTTTCCCTTATATGCATGCTCATGAGATTCATTTGAATTTTGGTGTGATGGGCGCTTCGATTTTTCTGGCCCTTTCCGGTATCGGCCTGGCTTACCTGATGTATATCAAGGGAACCATTTCCCCTGATAAGGTTGCCCAGTCTATTCGGCCTTTGTATATTTATTCATTAAACAAATGGTACTGGGATGAGATTTATGGAATGTTTCTGATTAAACCTTTCCTGTGGTCCACCAATGCCTTGTATGCCTTTGATGTCTGGATTGTAGATGGTGTTGTCAATGGCGCTGCCATGGTAGCCCGGGGGTTAGGTTTCCTGCAGTTTATTTTTGATAAATATATTGTTGATGGAATTGTAAATCTTTTTGGCTGGGTGACCCAGAAATCAAGCCGGATTGTCCGGCTGGTCCAGACCGGGATTATCCAAAATTATATCCTGCTGCTGGTGGTTGGCCTGGCCCTGATTGTCTGGTTTAAAATTTTAGAGAATATGCATGCAGTCCTTTAACCAAAAGGCTGGATACGATTCAATATAGAACGTATCGTGTTATCGGGAGGAAATGAATGCCGCTTTTATCCTTAATGACTTTTATTCCCCTGGCTGGGGCCCTGGTTCTGCTGGGTGTCCCTAAGAGCCGGACAGAAACCATTAAATGGGTCGGGTTGGGTTTTACTATCATCGCTTTTATTCTCAGTGTGATCGTAACGCTTCAGTATGTCCCCACCCAACCGGGGTTTCAGATGCAGGAGTATTATTCCTGGATCCCCCAGATTCATGTGAATTACCATCTGGGTGTGGATGGAATCAGTGTTCCTATGATTCTCCTGACCGGATTAATTACCATGTTGGCGGGAGTTGCCAGCTGGAATATTAAAATTCGGGTCAAAGAATACTGGGTATTATTCCTTTTCCTGGAAACCGGGATGATGGGAACCTTTGCCTGCCTGGACCTTTTCCTGTTTTACATCTTCTGGGAAATCATGTTGGTGCCTATGTATTTCCTCATTGGTATCTGGGGTGGACCCCGTAAGGAATATGCCGCCATTAAGTTCTTCCTATACACATTGGCCGGCGGTGTTTTAATGCTGATCGGGTTCCTGGCCCTTTATTTCACCTCGGAACCTCACACCTTGAGCATTCCATTACTGCAATCCCTTGGGCAACAGGGTAAACTTTTCGCTGGCAATAATTTCCGGTTCTATGGATTGACCCTGCCGCATCTGGTCTTTCTGGCGCTCTTTATCGGGTTTGCCATCAAGGTGCCCGTCTGGCCTTTCCATACATGGTTGCCTGATGCCCACGTGGAAGCTCCCACTCCCATCTCGGTTATCCTGGCCGCTGTTCTCTTAAAAATGGGCGGTTATGGCTTTTACCGAATCAGCCATCCGATTTTACCGGATGCAGCCAAGCATTTCTCCTGGCTTTTCCTGATATTAGGCATCATCGGTATTGTCTATGGCGCTTTTGTGGCCTTGGCTCAAACCGATTTCAAAAAGATGGTGGCTTACTCATCAGTCAGCCACATGGGCTTTATCCTGCTGGGTATGTCAGCCTTCACCATTGAAGGGTTTATCGGCGGATATTACCAGATGTTCAGCCATGGTATTTTAACGGGCGCAATGTTCTTGTTGGTCGGTGTCTTATATGACAGGGCCCATACCCGTGACCTGAATGCTTTTGGCGGTTTGGCGGCCAAAGTGCCGGTTTATACTTTTGTCTTAAGCATCATGGCCCTGGGTTCCCTGGGACTTCCCGGCATGAGCGGATTCATAGCGGAATTCTTTACTTTCCTGGGTGCTTTCCCGGTGTATCGTGAAATGACTATGCTGGCCGTCCTGACCATTGTGGTGACTGCCGGTTATATCCTCTTTATGATGCAGAGAGTCCTGCTGGGTCCCTTAAATGAGAAATGGGCCAATATGCCGGATATTAATGCCAGAGAACTGCTTACTGTGGTTCCCTTGATTGTGATAACGATTGCTTTAGGGGTATGTCCTTCCCTGTTGTTGAATATTATTAACCCGGTGATGAAAACCATGATGGTTGCCATCGGTCCGCTGCATCCCTAATTTTGATGGGGACCGGATAGATGCCTGTGAGATGTGATACCGAAGGTGAAATGAGTCGAAGATGAATGTAATTCAAAGTTTTCCCTATATTTATCCTGAACTGATACTGGTAGCAGGAGGCCTGCTCCTGGTACTGCTGGACCTTTTTATCTCCAATAAGAGGCTCCTGGGATATGGGGCTATTGCTGTTTTATTGTTGAGCCTGCTGCCCATGAATCCTTATACCCATGGGGCAGAGATATTCAACGGGATGCTCATCATCGATCGGTTCTCCTGTTTCTTTAAGATATTTACCGTATTAGTAATGTCCCTGATCATCCTGATTTCCCAGGATTATAAATCCCTGATGGAGAAATATCGGGGTGAGTATTATTCCCTGCTGGTATTTTTGGCTTTCGGGATGATGCTGATGGCTTCTGCAGCCAACTTATTGATGCTCCAACTCTCCATTGAGTTAGTCAGCCTTACCTCCTACCTGCTGGTGGCTTTTAATAAAAAAGATGCCCGATCCAGTGAAGCCGCCCTGAAATATTACCTGGTCGGTGTTATCGCTTCATCTATCATGCTTTATGGCATGACCTATCTTTATGGGTTGACCGGCAGTTTATCATTCCATGATATTTTCTCTTATTTCCGGGATGGAACAGCTGATTCGGTGGTTATCCTGGTCTTTATGTTGATGATTATGGCTGGACTGGGATTCAAAATTGCCATGGTGCCTTTCCACTGGTGGGTGCCAGATGCCTATGAAGGGGCTCCCACCCCGATAACGGCTTTTTTATCAGTGGGTTCAAAAGCGGTTGGATTTGCTGTCCTGTATCGAACTTTTATGATGGTTTTCCCTGCTTTTTACAGTGACTGGAGCAGCCTGTTGGGGGTGTTGGCCATCGTAACCATGACCCTCGGCAATATTGTGGCAGTCTCCCAGCATAACCTCAAACGCCTCCTGGCATACTCTTCCATTGCTCATGCCGGCTATATCC
Source organism: bacterium UBP4_UBA6127 (assembly GCA_002428325.1). Lineage (GTDB taxonomy): Bacteria > UBP4 > UBA4092 > UBA4092 > UBA4092 > UBA4092. Next base: position 2,078 of record DIVR01000027.1, on the reverse strand, counting down.
TGGTAGGCGTGGCGATTGGTTATACCAACTGGGCGCAGGAAGCAATCCTGACTTATCTTTTGACTTATTACCTAATGAACCTGGGCGCTTTTATTATCCTGATTATTGTCAGTAATACCCTGAATTCTGATGAGCTGGAAGATTATTCGGGACTGGCGCAAAGAGCTCCCGGCCTGGCCGCTTGTTTTGCACTTTTCCTGCTCTCCCTGACCGGGGTTCCTCCCCTGGCAGGCTTCTTTGGAAAATATTATATTTTTGCGGCCGCAATCGAGGCTGGCAATTCCAATCCATTCTCTTACTGGATGGCTGTAGCAATTGCGATTAACAGTGTTATTGCCGCTTATTATTATTTCCGGGTCATTCGCCAGATGTATCTGGTGGAACCTGAGGATATGGGAGTTATCCGTCAACCTTTGACCTTGAAACTGGCCTTGGGACTGATGGTTTTCTTCACAGTGACCCTTAGCCTTTATTTGAGTCCGGTGGCTGAATTTATCCGCCAGACCAGTTCCATGCTGACCTGGTATTAAGTAAGTTCATTTAATCCAAGCTTCTGTTTTCTTATCTATATCCAAAAGAGCCGCTTGCCCCCTCCCGGGCTGGCGGCTCTTTCTTTGAGTAAGCTTTATATGAAATTTTTCCCTGCTGTTTTCTAGAAGGCCATTTATTAATTGGATGAGATAGTCATTGGGACTCAGATGAATGATAGAATGAAGCTATGAAAACCAACCGAAACATACCTTCCCGAGGCGATACTCTAAGACAAGTGGGGCTTGCTATGACCATCCCCATGGCCCTTCTGGCTGGCCCATTGGTCGGCTGGTTTATCGGGAATTTCCTGGAAAAGAAATTCACCTTACCCCATTATGTAACGGTGTTTTTTATTATTTTTGGTTTTATCGCAGGAATCCGGCATGCCTGGCGGCTGATTAAGCAAATCAGCCAGGATGATAAATAATCTGTCTCTGGAATTTATATCAGGCTTTGATTGTTTTAATAAGAAAGAAACCTCTTATACCTAAAGGATGAGTGTTTATTATTATGGTATCTGATAAAAGAGATAAATTTGACTCTGAGCGGGCTATCTGTAAACTGGGTAAAGATAAAACCTTAAAAAACCACCTGAATGAATTTCTCGAACTGGTTAAAGACCCCCGGTATTACTGCAGTAAATGCGGCCGAATTGCCCATAAAAAGAAAAACCTCTGCGAGCCGGAAAAAATTCCGGATAGTGATAATCTCTCTTTGGACTAATAATCTCATTTTCAAATCAAGAGTTTGTATTTTAATACATGCTAATCTTATATCACAGATAGAACATGCATAAAACTTCAAAGAAGTTTTCTCACTTAATTATCTTACTTGTTAACCTTAATATTATCAATGCTTAATAATTTATTTAAAAAATAAATGTCGGAATTTACAGCACTTATGTCTCTGTTATATAGAGTCTTATGATTTTTAATAAACAAAACAGGAGAAAGGAAAGACCATGAAAAAAATATTAAATGCTTGTTTAAGGATCTTTTTTCTTATTGTAATTTTATCTGTTTATCAATTAAGTTATTGTCAAGTGTCGTATTGGAATAACTTGATTGGAGATTTTAGTTCGTATAATGATTATTCAAGTTTTTCATATGAGCAAACAGAATCTTTACCTCTGGCTTCAACTTCTTGGGCTAGTTCATTTCAGAATCGTGACTGCTTAAAAATTTCATTCTCGAGCTTAAATCAGGGAATTAAAATTACCTCTTTATCTCGTTTTACTACTGGATGTGATTATGGGACAGAGCAATGGTATAGATTAAGGATAGTTTATTTTCGTGATACAAGTTGTAGTTCGCTACATTTCACAGCCAATCAATTGTTATATGATACGGTAACTTCCTATGATATTAAGCAAATTGGGGCTTCTTTTACGGGAGAAACCAATATTTTACCTGGGAATTGGATTCAATTCGATACTTATGTAAGGTGTAAGAAAAATAATGGTCTTATCCAGATCACTGCTAAAAATAATGGTAATAGTGGTAATGTTTATATTGATAGTATCGTAAAGTGGACCCCCATGTCTAGAC
>DIVR01000035.1 GCA_002428325.1 bacterium UBP4_UBA6127 | reverse complement strand
AGGATATGCCGGTTGTCATAAGACCATTCAACATGAAAGTCGTCTTGAGATTCCCAAATTTGTCTAGAGACTGTCGTATCAATTAAGTCATAAAGTATTAAACAATAGTCTCGGTAATAATCTGGATGAATATTGGTAGTTACCTCTACATAAGTTACTAATAATTTAGTCCCATCGGGAGACAATTTCCAATCATAATCATATCCTGATAAAGACCATCCTTTGGGTGGAAGAATCTTCCGGGGAGGTTTATTTTTTTCTATTACTAATAAAGGCCTTTTATCGGAATTTCCATCAGGATTTCCGATAAATAAAATATCTTTGGCTTGGCAGATAACAATGAATAAACAAAAGACCCCAATGAATAATAGTTTTTTTATCATGTTTTGCCCCTTTATTTCGATATTAATATTCCTATTGGAGGTTTAATTTTATCTTTTGATAGTCTTTGTTTATAACCGGTTCCTTTATACTCTTTTTTCGATATCCCGAACAGCTTTAAGCATAACCGGGCTTATCAAGGGTTCCGATGTCCTCACCCCCAGGATTGGAAACTCAGCAAAAAGGAATAATCATTTATTCAACAGATAATGGATTTTATGATGAAGCCAGGGATCAACAAAAAAGCCCCACAGAAAAAGGCTTATCCAGGCTATCCCCACATAGGACAGTAAACGGTTGAGATTATAATGAGTGATTTTCTTCCGTAATAACAGAATGAGGAGGAAGGTGGAAAATAAAAAATAGAGAGTCAAATAAAACAACGGACTAATAATATCTTTTACCGGAAGATGGGAACCCAAAGAATCTTTTAATCCCCCACCCGTAAAACCTATTAAACCTGAAACCAGCAACCATAGAGAAGTAAGCATTTCAGACCAATCAAATCTAAGGTGGATATTTTTCTCCATCAATGGGTCCTCCTAATAATACGTTTCCCCAGTCGCGCAAACCTCTCTAAATGTACTATATGCATTTTCTATTTAATAATCAATAAAGGCTTATTGCTCTTGAGTTGATTTACACTTTTGCTCTAAATACACTAAAAATAACAGGTAATATTAGTATACTTTTCAATCAATTAACGTTGCATGAAATAACTTTCCCATCTATGTGATTCACCTATTACTTTTAATTTTTCCAACATTCTTCTATCTATACCTTTTTTTTACTATAACTTCATAAAAAATAATGCTAATTAAGATTTACAGCTTTGATAGAATAACAGCATCATGACGCATGCAGAGGGTATGACCCATCGAGAAACAGCAGAAAAATATATCCAGGAACCTGAAGGTTTCCACCCTAAGGGATATCTGGCAGGAGAGTTAAAGAAATTCGATGCCCATAATCCTGATGATTGGACTCTCCATCGGGGGAGATATGAAGATGCCCTGGAAGAATTAAAACAGGCTATCTCGATAGATGGAGAAGATAAATTAAGCCATGAAATACTGGCAAACCTGCTGGTAACTTTGGGAAGGTATGAAGAAGCCCTGCCCCATTACCAGAAGGCCGCCGTTTTTGGGGAGCCGACTGCCATCCATCTGAACCTGGGAGCTCTGTATGAAAGGCTGGGAGAACGTCATAAGACCTTTGACCATTACCGATGGGCCGCCCACAGAATCGAATTCAGCATTCTGGCCGCTTTTCTCCTGGCCTTTCCGATATCTGAATTAAAAGAGGACCCGGAACTGACCCTGCCCCGAATCCGAAGATGGGTGGAAGAATATCTGGATCGGGAAATACCAGAAAAAGATAATAAACCTGATACTTCCGGAAATCCCTGGCAACAGATAAAAAGATACCTGGGAATTCGCCCCCCCTGCCCCTTATGCGGCAACCGGGATATTGTATATTTCCAGACTGATGCCATCAACCATCGGCAATTACGGCAATGCCGGACTTGCCGGATTATTTATGTTGAGAATCCCCCTAATTTCCAGGAAATCCAATCCTGGTATGGAGACCGGTATTTTGAGCCTTCCCTGGAACCGGCCCGTAAGATATTGACCTTATGGAAAGAATCCCTGGCCCAGGAGAATCCTGAACAGATATTCCATCCTACCGGGAAACAATTCTCCCTGGTCTTCCAATGGCTGGAATCTCTGGGATTGAAAGAATTTGAGGACCAATCGGGAGAATCCCGGAAAATGCTGGATTTAGGATGCGCTACCGCCGGGTTAATGGCAGAATTCATCACCCGAGGCTGGCAGGCCCAGGGGGTGGAAGTCTCTCCCTCCGCTGTCAGATTCGACCAGGAGATGGGATTTGATGTCCGGCAGGGAACCCTGGAAGAGGCCCACTTTAAAAATAACTCTTTTGAACTGATAACCCTGACCCATGTCATTGAGCATTTAGAAAACCCATTTGCTACGATTCAGGAGGCTGCCCGGCTGCTTAAACCAGGAGGAAAACTCTTTATCCGGACACCCAATTCCGAGAGCCTTCCCCGATTACTGGCCGGAGTTCCCTGGTTCAGCGACCATGACCATCTGTTCTTCTTTGGCAACCGGTCCCTGACCCATCTCCTGGAAAAATGCAATTTCCGGGTGGTTGGTGTAAAATCCTATTTAGGTATCGATATTGAAACATACCGCGGATATTGGGTAGAACACCGGTTAAACGACCTGATTCGAGCCCGGATCAACAGGGCTGAGGTGGGTGATGTTATCCTGATGTACGCTGAATATACAGGGAATTAAAACGCATGCCAGAAAACATCTTCTCCCAATGGGTTCGATTTATGGAAACGGTATTTCGGACCGGGGACCTTACCCGTAATAAGAAAATCAATAACCGGGAAAGCCGGAAGAATATCACATCGTTAAAATCTTACCCTACCCGATGCTATCTGGAAATAACCAACCAGTGCAATCTTCGCTGCCCCATGTGCGGCCAATCCTGGTTTGAAGGAAAACGTTCCTATATCCCGGATGACATATTGGCCAAAATCAGGGAAATCTATCCCTACCTGGAAGAAATCAATGTTTTTGGGTTTGGAGAATCCCTGGTCGATAAGAGATTTTTCAATATCCTGGCCGATATCCCTCCCCATATCCGGAAAAAATATGTCAGTAATGGGTTACTGATTAATCCGGAAGCCGCTGAGAAAATGATTGAGCTTCAGCTCCATGAATTATTTATATCATTGGATTCTGCCACCGAAGGGACTTTTCAGTTTGTCAGGGGACAGAAAGGGTTTAAGCGAATTATCCAAAATATCCAGGAGCTCACCCGGCTAAAAAAAGAGAAGAACTCGGAATATCCCATTATTTCCCTGGCCTATACTTTCTACCGCCGGAATATTGAGGAGTTTTTCCAGTTCATCGATTTAGCCCATTCATTGGGGATACCCCGGATAACCGGAGATTACCTGATTGTGTATCGGCCGGAACTGGAACAGGAATCCCTTTTCCATGAACAAGAAAAAGCCAATCGGTTATTTCCCCAATTCAGGGAAAAGGCGGCCCAACTGGGGATTGAACTGATCATTCCCAAGACCTTTGATGAATCGGCCAAAGAGGAAGCCTCCATTGAGATGATTCCCTGTTATGAACCCTGGGAGTTCATTTATTTCCGGGCGGACGGTAAAATCGGCCCCTGTTGTGTCAATGATATCCAGCTGGGCGACTTGAACACCATGAGTTTTGAGGAAATATGGAATGGAGCGAAGTATCAGGCCTTCCGGAAAATGGTCAATACCACCCGAAAAGACCCTAACTGTGCCCAATGCATGGGAAGGGGAATGCGTAAGCTGACTGAACGTTCCTTCCATATAAAATTCCTCGATAATAAAGGCAATGTCATTAAGGGGGAAAACACTGACCATGAGCAGGCTCTTAGTTCTGGGAGTGGGTCCCCTTCCCTTTGAGAACCGAATAAAAGTTTACGGGTCATCCCTTCGCACCTGGCATTTTATCAAGCCCCTCCTGGATGACGGGCATGAAATCCTGTTAATAGCCATGCAGCTGCCTGACCCTTACCATGAAGAAAATCTCCCCCAAATCCAAAAGTTCGAACAAGGGCCTTTAACCTATTATTCTGTAAATGAACTCTATGTATTTATGGATATGAATTACCTTCAGGCCCATCATGACCAGTATCAGCCTGAGGCCGTAATGGGGATTAATACCCATGCTGCCGCCCAGGCCTGTAAACTAAAGACCCAAGTCCCCATCTGGGCTGATTTGAATGGCTGGGTAATGGCAGAAGCCCAGGCAAAAGCCGCCCGAGTCCAGGATGATGGATGCCTGCCCTATTTTTGGGGACAGGAAGAACCGGTCTTAAAAAGGGCTGATCGAATTTCTGTGGTCTCAGAACCTCAAAAGTTTGCTTTGCTGGGAGAACTTGCCACTACCGGCCGATTGATGAAAGAAACCTTTGGATATGATTTTCTGGATGTCATTCCCAATTCAGTCTCTCCCCAGCCTCCTGCCATAGGAACCCCTCTGCTTAGAGGAAAACAGGCCAGCCAAGATGATTTTCTGGTCCTTTGGAGCGGGGGATATAATACCTGGACTGATATTGAGACCCTTTACCAGGGGATATCGCTGGCCATGGAAAAAGACCCCGCCATCAAGTTTGTTTCCACCGGGGGAGCTATCGCCGGACATGATGATACTACTTATCCAAACTTCCTGAAGCTTATTGAAGATTCCCCTTATAAAAATAGATTTTATATGATGGGATGGCTGCCGGGTACCGATATCCCCACCCTGTACAGTGAATGTAATCTGGGACTGAATATTGATGGATTGAATTATGAGGTCATCTTTGGCGCCCGAAACAGAATCAACGGAATGGTGAGAATGGGACTGCCGGTATTATCCACCACCGGTACCGAAGTGGCGGACCAAATGCAGAAAGCCGATGTCCTTTATACCTTTGAAAGAGGCAATCCCCAGGATTTAGCAGAACAAATCTTATGGGCATCCAGCCATCGGGAAGAAACCCGGCAAAAGGGAATTCTGTCCCGGGAGTTTGTCCTATCCCATTGGACCTATGAGAAAACCACCCTGGCCCTCAGAGATTGGGCCCAATCCCCCTGCCATGCCCCTGACTGGAAGATTGAAAGACCCCGGTTAAATAACCATTTCCGGTTAATAGCCCCTAAACCAGCCTCCACAACAGGAGGTTCATTCCATGAGTAAAATCATGGCCTGGGGAGCCTGCCCGCTGCCCATTGATAATACCTCCAAACTGTATGGACTGGGACACAGGACCTGGCATTTCATCCAGCCCTTATTGGAAGAAGGGCATGAGATTTTACTGGTGGCAGTCCATATCCCCGGAGACCCGGAGAAACCTCCTTTTGAAAAGATTGTCAAAGACCACTGGACTTATTACCAGGTCAATCATCCAGAGGTATTTCAGGACCTTTCCTTTCACCAGAGGCTATATGATGAATTTCAACCGGAAGTTTTATTAGGAATCAATACTTATCCAGCTTCTTTTGCTGCCAGGATAAAATCAGATAAACCTTTTTGGGCCGATTTGAATGGAGCCCTAATGACGGAGGCCCAGGCCAAATCCCATAAAATCGGGTCTAATGAACCCGTGATTGAGTTCTGGGAACAGGAGCTGGCGGTTATTTCCAAAGGGGATATTTTTTCAACTGTTTCAATTCCCCAGAAATATATGCTTTTGGGCGAATTAGCCACCCTGGGCAGACTCAACCGGCTGACCATAGATTATGAATTTGCCCATTGGATACCCAATTCCATTGAAGAGAAAGAAGTCATCCGCCCGGATATTCCCTCTTTCAGAAAAGGCTGGGCTACTGATGATGATTTTGTCATTCTCTGGAGCGGGGGATATAACACCTGGACCGATATTGAGACCCTTTTTAATGGATTAAGCCTGGCCATGAATGAACATCCGGGGATTAAATTTCTCTCAACCGGGGGGAGTCTTCCCGGCCATGATGAAACAACTTATCAAAGGTTTCAGGAAAAAATCCAGGCATCCCCTCATAAGGATAAATTCAGATTATTGGGATGGATTCCCACTGAGGAAGTCCCTGCCACCTGGTTTGACTGTGATTTAGGCATCAATATTGACCATATGAATTATGAGACTCTCACCGGAGCCCGAAACCGGCTGATTCATATGATGAAAACAGGATTGCCGGTATTGACGACCTTGGGGACTGAAATCAGCCAGATTATTCAGGATAATCGATTAGGTTGGACTTTTAAAGTCGGAGAATCCGAAAGTCTAAAAGAATCCATTTTAAACATCAGCCAAAATCGGGATGAATTAAAGAAAACGGGATTAAAAGGTAAAGAATACATATATAATCATTTCACTTACAAGGTGACTACCGGAGAACTCAGGGAATGGATGCAAAATCCAAAACCCTGCCCCCATCGATTGAATCATGCCCAGCATCCGGGCATCCAGACCGTATCAACTCCCAATCTCCTTCCTTCCGAGGGAGGGAAACCCTTGCATGATATGATAAATTATCTTAAAACCAAATACCGGAAGACAAAGGCCTGAAAATGGGCAAAAAAATCCTGATATTTACAACTGAGATGTTACCCGGGCTGGGATATCCCATTGCCGGCGGAGGAATCAGAACCTGGCAAATCGGGGAAGGCCTGAAATCCAGGGGACATGAAGTCATCTATTCCCTGCCCCAGAAGATTGTGGAAGGAAAAGAGAATCTCCCTTCCCTCTTGAAAGAATATACTCATAGGGATGAGGTCCTGGATGATGTTATTGATTCCGTTAAACCCGATGTGGTGGTCTGTATCCAATGGCATCATGTCAATAAGATAAAAAAGGAATTAACAATTCCCCTGGTAATTGATTTATTTGGGTTGTTAATGCTGGAAAATGCCTATTTTGACCAGTTTAACCTGGAATTATTTTCTATCTCAAAACTTGAAGCTATCGCCAAGGCCGACTACTTCATTTGCGCAACCGAAAAACAAAAAGCCTATTTTCTCACTTGGATGGTCATGGCAGGGATTCATCCCAAAGAAGAATGTATAGAAGCAATCCCTGTCTCCTTATCACCCCAATTACCCGATTATGCAGTGCCAGAAGAGCCAGTGTTTGTTTTCGGGGGAGTCTTCTGGCCTTGGCAGGACCCTTTCACCCCCTTGAATGAAGTCATTCAGACTTTGGATAATCAGCAGAAAGGATTATTGAAAGTCTATGGAAGTGTCCATCCTTATTTAAAAGATGTTCCCCTGACTTATTGCAATCCTGATGAGCGTCTAATCAAAAGCCAACGGGTTCAAAGGTTTGCTATGCTGCAACATGAAGAGATGATGGCTGAATATGCCAAGACCTCTGTCGCAGCGGACCTGATGATGCCCAATAACGAACGCTTCCTGGCTTACCCCATCCGTTCAGTCTGTTATTTATGGTGTGGATTGCCCCTGATTGTCCCCCAATTCAATGATGTATCTCTGCTGGTGAAAGAATACCAGGCAGGCTGGGTGGTGGATACCACAAACCCGGGGGAAGTCGCTGATACCATAAGGCATATCCTCGACCACCCAGAAATAATTCCCCAATATAAAGAAAATGCCCAGAAACTGGTCAGGGAAAAATTAACCTGGGATATTACGATTGAACCCCTGCACCGATATTGTGAGAATCCCCAAAAGCTGGCTAAGCAGGATAATATGTTCAAACTGGTCAGCCATTCCTTGTATCAAGCCCATGAGAAAATGGGTGTCATGGGGAAGGAAATGGAAATCATGAGCCGGGAAATTGAGCGAATGAACCGGGAACATGACCCCCTGCGAAAAGCCAAAGCTGATTTAGATGCCATCCGAGGGAAAACCCTCTATAAGATTTACCATAAGCTGACTGCAAAATTGAAAGGTTAGAAATACCATATCCATGATCCGAGAAGTGACTGTCTATATACCTGCCTATAATGTTGAACCTTTTCTGGATTCCTGCATTGAGGGAATTCGTAACCAAAACTATCCGGTGAAAGAAATCCTGGTGATAGATGATGGGTCCAAAGATAAGACCCTGGAAATTGCCCGCCGATATGAATCCCAAAATAAGGAAGGGATTACACCCGTTCGAGTCATCCAGCATACCCAGAACCGGGGACTGGCAGCAGTCCGCAATACCGGAGTCCAGAATGCCCAGACAGATTATGTTGCTTCCCTGGATGCGGATTGCGTGCCTGAACCTGATTGGCTCGAAAAATTGATGCCTCTTTTTGAGCAAGATAAAATGGCAGGAGTCAGCGGCAAATTAATTGAGAAAAACAGAAAAAAAATGGCAGACCGATGGCGGGCCGCCCACATGAAACAATTCTGGGAGGGTGACCAGATTATTATCGATCCCATGCACCTTTTTGGGAACAATACCATTTTTCTAAGGCCAGCCCTGAAAGAAGTAGGCTTTTATAAAGATACCCCTGAGTACCGGACTAACAATGAGGATTATTATATTTCCAGGCAACTGCTCGAAAATGGATACCATATCGCTTATGACCCTCATTCCATTGTGTATCATTTAAGGACAGACAGCTTATACAGCCTTTTCAGGACTTACTGGCGATGGTTTTACCTGCATCGTCCCCGGCCTGATTCCAAAAGAGGGCTATGGGAAAAAATGAAAACAAATCTTCAATATTTCAGGATGTTCCTGAAACAAGATATTCTTCAATCCCGATGGGATATCATCCCGGCTGATTTCTTATTTTTCATCCACCAGGAATACCATGATTACCAGTTTGCCCTGGAAGCCCGGAGAAAACGC
>DIVR01000013.1 GCA_002428325.1 bacterium UBP4_UBA6127 | reverse complement strand
AAAATTCCTGCCACTAAAGGCGGGGTAATGGAATGTTCCCCTCCCAAGGATACCAGAAATTTACCATCGGCAGCGATTTTGGCGGCAATTTTTTCCAGCCGTTTACCGGTCGCCTCCGGCCCGGAACAATCCGGTTCAAACTCCGGCAAGGTATGGATCCCCACCTTTATGACTTCATAATCCAATTCTTCATCATAGGTTTCCACAAACCGGGAAGCATCAATAATGGCTTTAGGGCCTTCCTTGGTATTCCCTTTATAGGAGGTCGTCTGTTCATAGGGGACCGGCAGCACCACCACTTTGGACTCTTTATAGGTCGAGTCCTCAGGGTCGCAGCCAAACATCCCCCAGAAAGGCGGACGGAAATCCCGGCTTAAATCCAGCCTGGGTTTTTTTTGTTGCTTTTTAGTTCCCACAACCAAGAATCCTTTCTTCTCTTTTAAATCTATCCAAAGGAACTTACCTTCTGCCGGGATTTTCCCGGATAACACAAAAGGCCGGTTCCCGGCCCTATCCTTATTTATAGCTCTATCCCCGATTTATTTCAACTTTATTATTAAATACAGGGAGTTCCTTTTCACAGGAAGAAGCTTTTTTGACTTTGGGCCTGGAAAAATTATGAGTTTCAAAATAATACCAATTTTATCCTGATAATTCAAGGGAATCTTGTATTGGGCCCTTGGGTGCCTCGATGATACAATGGGCATATCAGGCATGCTCCTTTTCTGGAGGGATGGCGGCTCATGGATAACAGTTCGGGGTCAGGTAATCGGAACTCAAAACGTTTCAAACCTTTACAAGGGAAAATACTCCTCCTGCTGGTTGGGATATTTCTGATTTACAGTATCAGCCTGGTTATCCTGACCCTCCTGGAACGCAACCGAATTGAGATGCTCATCTCCCAGGCTATTCCCAAAGAAAAACTGGCCTATACTCAACTGCTCAACCAGAGAACCCAGGTCCAATTAGAAAAATATCTTTCTTATCAGGATTTCTGGGAATCCTGGTGGGATAAAGTCCAATCAGAAAAAACAACCGCCCTTTCTCCCCAGCTGGAAGAGTTTCTGCAAAAAGAAAACCTCGATGGGGTATGGTTTTATTCAGGAAATTATCAGCTGAAAGCCGCTGCCGCCAAAAAGGTTTTTACTCTTCAGCCCAGAGGAGTCCCTGTTACCGAAAGTGATTTAATGACCCTCTTCAGCCGCCATTCCCGGGTCCATTATTTTACCCTGACCGATAAAGGAAACCTGGTGGAAATCATCGGCAGCTATATGCCGGGGAGCCGGGGCCAACATGGATATTTCCTGACCGCCCGGGTCTGGACCCCGGAAACTCTTCGGCAGCTCTCCCATGACCTGAAAACCAAGGTAAAACTGGTTCCCTCTCTTCAGGCTGAGCCAACCCATGATTTTATTATCAACCGAATTGACGGGATCGTCGGGTTTAACCTGCCCCTCTATGACTGGAATTACCGGCCTGTCATCAATCTGTCCTTAGAATCTGAATTCCCCTGGTTAAAGGAATATTATTCGGCTAAACGTATCCTAACCTGGCTTCAGGTCCTGTTTTCCCTATTGATTCTGGGGCTTCTTTATATCAGCCTTCGTACCTGGATTACCCATCCCCTGAAGGTCATGGCAACCAGCCTTCGGGACCAAACCCCCGATACGATTCGGCCCTGGCTCCATTCTCCTACAGAAATTGGCCGGCTGGCCGATTTGATTGATGATTTCTTTCAGCAAAAAACGGCGCTTCAGCAGGAAATCACCCATCGACAGTGTATGGAGAACGAATTAAGGGCCAGAGAACGTTTTCTGGATACCCTGATTGGAAATCTTTCCGGGATGGTCTATCGGTGCCGGAATGACCAGGATTGGACGATGGAATTCGTCAGTGAAGGAACCCTCTCCCTGACCGGATACACTCCGGAGGAGTTAATTGATAGCCAACTGGTTTCTTATGCCAGCCTCATACACCCCGATGACCAGGCGAAAGTCTGGCAGGATGTCCAGAAGGGATTGGAACATCCCGAATCCCCGACTTTTGAAATGCTTTACCGGATTCGCCGGAAAGACGGCGGCATCCGCTGGGTCTGGGAACATGGACGGTTTATCTTTGATCCCCAGGGTAAATCGGAATATATCGAAGGCTTTATCCGGGATATCACCGACTGGAAAAAGGCTGAAGCAGAACTCCGGGAAAACCTCAGACGCATGGAATTTATTAAACTCTTCCATGAAACCCTCCAGGATGCCAAAGACCTGCCGACTCTTCTGCAACAGGCTTATACCCTTTTCCCTCAACATACCCAGGTTAATCGGGCCAATATCCTCATTTATGATTTTAACCAAAAAGCCCTTATCAGTGATAACCTGATTGGGATTACCCATCCCGTTGAAACGGACCGGGTATCCCAACCCCAACCCATCACCCAAGGTATCTCCGGCAAATGTTTCCGGGAAGATAAGCCTGTCTGGGTCGAAAAAGCGGCATCCTCTGACCTTTTTACTCCTGAAACATTGAAACAATTAGGGATAATATCTTCTATCGCTGTCCCTATCCATGGAAAAGACCGGATTTTAGGGGTCCTGCGGCTGGATTTCACCCGGGAACCCCAAATCTTTACCCCGGAAGATGTTGAATTTTACCAGATTACCGGAGACCACCTGGGGATGTTGATGGAAAACGTTCTCCTGGTTACCGAGCTTAAAACCTCTGAAGCCGCTATCCGGGCAAGTGAAAACCAATATCGGCAGGCCATAACCCAAATTAAGGCAGTCCCTTACCGGTTTGACTTTTTAACCGATGCTTTTACCTTCCTGGGTCCCGAAATTATCGATTTGACCGGATATACCCCTCATGAACTCGATTCTAAAACCTGGAAAAGCCTCATTAAGGAGACCCTCACCCGGAATCCTTCCCGGTCCGGGACCCAGCCTGATGCCATCAGCCTGGGTCAAACCCCGAATTTGAACCAATGGGAAGCGGATTATTTGATTATTAATCGGCAGGGGGAAGAAAAATGGGTTTCCGATACGGCCCTGTTGATTCGGGATGAGTCCGGCAACCTCCTGTCTTCTCTGGGGATATTGCAGGATATTACCGAACGCAAAGAAATTGAGACCCGGTTGGCTTTCCTGACTCGTTCTATGGAACAAAGCCCCAACTCGGTCATGATCACCAATACCCTGGGGGATATTGTCTATGTCAACCCGACTTTTACCAAATTGACCGGGTATGCTCCTGAAGAAGTCCTGGGCCAAAACCCCCGGATTCTGAAATCCGGTAAAGTCCCTCTTGAAACTTATCAAAATCTCTGGGATACCCTCTCATCGGGAAATTATTGGGAAGGGGAATTGGTAAATCGCAAGAAAAATGGGGATATTTACTGGGAATCGGCTATTATTTCCCCGGTTCGGAATAAAGAAGGCGATGTTACCCATTATGCCGCTATCATGGTGGATATTACAGAGAAGAAATTCCAGGATAAAATCAAAACCAGCCTCAGCACCCTGGGACACAAACTCAGTTCCCTTGCCCACCCTCAAAATGTGGGAGAAACCATCCTGGGAGAAGCCGCCGAACTCTTCGGCTGGGATGCCGGTTTTATTGCCACCTGGCAGCCGATCATGGATGAATTCAATCCCCTGCTGGCAATGGTTCGGGAAGGAAGTATTCCCAGATCCGTAACCGTTGGAGATGAATACCGCCGTTGTGAATACCTGCGGCAAACAGTCAAAGAAGGTAAACTCCTGATCAATAAAGAGCCTGAGGACAAAAGTACCCTTCCTTCCGAACCTGATAATTTTGAAATCTTCTGCCGGCATACCCGCTCGATGATGTTTGCCCCTATCCGAAGGGGAGAAAAGGTGATCGGGGTCCTCTCTATCCAGAGCCTGACCGATAAAAACTACCAATCCCAGGACTTGGAATTATTCCAAATACTGGCTGACCATTGCGCCGGAGCCTTGGAACGGACTGTAGCGGAAGACAGCCTTCTCCAAAGAGAACGGGAACTCTCGGTCCAGCTCAGATTCCTGACCAGCCTGAGAACTATCGATCTGGCAATCATCAGTTCTATGGATTTACGGCTAAGTTTGAGCGTCATTCTCTCGGAAGTCCTGGTTCAACTTGATGCGACCGCTGCCAATATCCTGATGCTGGGTTCTTTTTCCACAGAATTCGACTGTCTGGGAAACAAAGGATTTAACAATCCGGCTTTCTCCAATATCCATCTCCGTCTGGGAGAAGGGTACCCGGGAAAAGCTGTCCGGGAACGCCGGGCTCTCTATATCGAAAATTTATTATCATCCCCGGAAGAATCCCAACGCCAAAACCTCCTGAAACAGGAAGGGTTCATCGGATATGCCGCGGTGCCCCTCCAAATCAAGGGTGAAATTAAAGGAGTCCTGGAACTATTCTCCGCCAACCCCCTTTCCATGACCCCCCAATGGCAATATTTCCTGGAAGCCCTGGCCACCCAGACAGCCATCGCTATTGAAAACTCAATCCTTTTCGAGAACCTGCAAAAATCCAACACCGAACTGGCCTTGGCCTATGACACCACTCTGGAAGGATGGTCCCGAGCCTTGGATTTACGGGACCAGGAAACCGAGGGACATACCCAAAGAGTAACGGCGCTGACCCTTCGGCTGGCCAAAATAATGGGGATTTCTACCGAAAAACTGACTTATATCCGCTGGGGAGCCTTGCTGCATGATATCGGTAAAATGGGTATCCCGGATGATATTCTCCTGAAAGCCGGGGAACTGACCCCTGAAGAACGAATTCATATGCAAAAGCATACCGAATATGCTTTCCAGTTCCTCTACCCGATTGAGTATTTAAGGCCAGCCCTGGATATCCCCTATTGCCATCATGAGAAATGGGATGGGACCGGATACCCCCGGCACCTTAAAGAAGATAAAATCCCCATTGCCGCCAGGATATTTGCTGTAGTGGATGTCTGGGATGCCCTGCGATATGACCGTCCTTACCGTAAGGGGTTGCCTCCCTTGGAAGTCCTCCAGTATCTCGACTCTCAACACAAAAGGCATTTTGATGCCACAGTAGTGGAGGCTTTCCTGGATATGATGAAGGATGAATCCCTCTGGTATTGATAGATAGCTATTATTGCCCAGGAAGAATTTACTTGATTCATTGAACTATATGAATAAGAATAGTGGTGGGCTGTTGTTTTCAGGCTTTGGGTTTCTATGAAATTAAATAAATCCATACAGTTTAAACTATTTATTTTGCTGGCCGGACTGGCTTTCTTTTTCCTCTCTGGTATCTGGTTATATCAAATCAAAGAGGCCAGCCAGCTTAACTTCCTTCTGAATGAATATAACCAGACTTCCCGGCAAGTCTTCCAAAGGGTCCTTTACCTTAAAAGCGAATCTGTCGAAAAACATGTTTTTTTTGAATATTCCATCTGGAATGAGATGGTTCAGAACATTACCCTCAAAAACCAGAGATGGCTCCAACAACAAACCCAGTTCGGCTTTAATAACTATAATTATGATTTTGTCTGGATTTTGGATGCTGAAGGGAACCTGATCTATGCCACCAGCAAACGAAAAGACCTTAGTTTTACCAAACCGCCTGTCCCCCTGGAAAAGTTTGTCCCGTATTTAAAGGATAAAAGGACTCTCCATTATTATTCTCCTACCTTTCTGGGTACCATGGAGGTTTTTGCCGCCAGTGTTCATCCCTCCGATGATGCCCTTCGGCATTCCAACCCCCAGGGTTATTTCATCGTCGGCCGGTTATGGGACAATAAGTTTATTCGGGAAATATCTCTATTATCCCGGACAGAAATAGAGTTGATTCCCTTTTCAATCGATACCACCCCCACCCTCCTCCCGGCAAAATATCCTTTCGGGACCGTCTGGTTTACTAAAGAACTCTCGGATTGGAAAGGGCAGCCCATCACCACAATCAAAGTTATCTCTGAACCTCCCTGGCTGGAACCTTACCAACGGTCCGACAAGCTGATGCTTTGGGGTTATACCTTATTTATCCTTTTCCTCTTAGGGGTGTTCGGGTTCTATTTTCACCGCTGGGTAACCCAGCCTCTGGAATCCCTCAGCCAAGCCCTCTTTAAAAAAAGCAGCAACCCGGTAAAGTACCTCTCGCAGGAAACTCATGAGTTTGGAGTGATTGCCGGGATGCTTGACCAATTCTTTGTACAGGAAAAATTGGTTGTCGAAAACCAACGGTTCCTGGATACCCTGGTCCAAAATCTGCCGGGAATGGTTTATCGGTGCAAAAATACCCCTAACTGGCCGATGGATTACATCAGTGAAGGAGTGAAAGCCCTGACCGGCTATAAACCAGATAAATTCACGGGAACAGATCATTATCCCTTTGCCCGGCTTATCCATCATGAAGACAGGAAAAGAGTCTGGTTGGAAATCCAGACCGCTCTTGACCAAAGAGTGCCTTTTGAAGTCGAGTACCGCCTTCGTGATTCTAACGGTAACATTAAAAACCTCTGGGAACGGGGAAGGGGTATCTGGGATGAGTCTGATCATCTAATTTGCCTGGAAGGTTTTATTACGGATATCACCCAGAAAGTGCAGGCTGAAGCCGCTTTAAAAGAAAAAATCCAACGGCTGGAACTCCTCCGGAAAGTGAGTGATCTGTTCCAGGAAACCCTGGAATTCCAAGACTTGATTTCCAAAATCTATTCTCTTATCCCTGAATATACCGGGGTCAACAGGGTTCGTGTCTTCCTATATGACAAGGAAAAAAAGGGACTGATTAAAGCCATTCCCAATAACACTTCCCCAAATGATTCTATAGACCCGCCATCGGTCGATAATTCTATAAATCCCCCCGGCTTCAGCCTCTCCGGAACCTGTTTCCAAAATAATGAACCTATTGTGATTGATGATTGTTATAAAACCGATATTATCCCTATCCATTTTGTGGATAGCATGAAATTGAAATCGGTTATGGCCGTCCCGGTTTCCTCCCGAGGTAAGACTATTGGTGTCCTCCGAATGGATTATACGCATAAGTTCCATTCCTTTACCTCTGAAGAAGTTGAATTTAACCGTTTGCTGGGAGAACAACTGGGGATTCTGATTGAAAACGCCCAACTTTTTAAAGAACTCGTTGAGTCTAGAAACGCCATCCAGGAAAAAGAAGCCAGATACCGGGAAGCCATCAGAAGCATTACCGCTGTTCCCTATGAATGCCGCTATTACCCTGTTCGATATATTTTCATGGGAGAGGGCATTAAAGATCTCCTGGGGTATACCCCCGAAGAATTAACCGTTGAAGTCTGGACCCAATCCATCAAAGAAAAAATCCCCAAGGGACTGATGAAAGACATGTCCCCCGAAGAGGCCACCCGGAGAACCCTCTCAGGAGAAATGGACCGATGGGAAATGGATTACCGGATGGTGGACCGAAGCGGCCGAGAACGATGGGTCTCAGATATCTCTATCCAACTCAAAGACTCCTCCAACAAACCCTATGGCTCCCTCGGTATCCTTCAGGATGTTACTGAATGGAAACTAGTCGAACAGGAACAGCGAAGACTCACCCGGGCCCTGGAACAAAGCACCAGCAGTATTATTATCACCGATAAAAAGGGAAATATTGAATATGTTAACAATAAATTTACCGAGATATCCGGTTATACCCTGGACGAAATAATCGGAAATAAACCTGGGGTCCTGGGCTCGGGCTCTACCCCTCAAAGCACTTATGACTGGATATGGGATACCATTAATTCCGGTAACGAATGGCGGGGGGAATTATGTGACCACCGGAAAACCGGAGAACTTTTCTGGGTGGATGCCACCATCAGCCCCATCCGGGATAAAGATGGGAATATCACCCATTTCATGAATTCTCTCGAAGATATCACTTCCCGGAAAGCGGCTGAAAAAGTCAGAAATGTCCTTTCCGATTTAGGAACTCGCCTCTCCGACGCTAATTCCTCGGTGGATGTGGCCCAAATTATCCTGGATAAATGCGATGAACTATTTGGTTGGGAAGCCGCTTTTATCAGTCTCTATTCGGAAGACGAGAAACTCCTTAAAGATATTATTGCTTATGACGAGATTGAAGGAAGCCGCCAGCAAGCTAAAACCAGGGACTTGGCGAAATTCCCGCCGATTGTCGAAAGAACCTTCCAGGAAGGGCCCCTCCTGATTCTCCGAAATAAAACCGATGTGGACCGGGAGCTGCTTTCTCTGCCAAGATTTGGAGATAAGATCCGGATATCCATGTCTCTGATGATGGTTCCCTTCCGGAAACAGGAACATAATATCGGGGTCCTTTCCATTCAATCCTATCGTCCCAATGCCTATACTCAGAATGACCTGGACCTGTTAAGGGTGATTGCTTCTTATTGTTCGGCGGCCCTGGAAAGAACCTTTACCCGGCAACGGCTGGTTGAGAGAGAAACTGAACTGGAACGAAAACTGGACTTTATTTCCAGCCTTCGAGCCATTGATATGGCCATCACCGGCAGCATGGACTTACGCATTAATATCAATATCATCCTTCAACAGGTATTGCTGCGGCTGGAAGCAGAAGGCGCGGCGGTCCTGCTCTATAATACTTCCATCAACCAGTTGGAATTACTGCAAGCCAAAGGGGTGGAAAGAGAAATCCCTTCCTGGTCCAGCGAGAATTACTCCCATGACCCGGCCTTCCATATCCTTCGGGAAAGAATCCTCCTGCAAGTGAAACGGGCTGCCGCCTATCCTTATGGATTTCCCCAAATGCCTAAATCCGTTGAAGATAAATTCCAAACTTATATTGGGCTTCCCCTTATTGCCAAGGGGCAGGTACAGGGAATCTTGGAAGTCTTTTTCACTTACTCGAATTTTGAACCTAGTGGGGAATGGACAGAATTCCTGGAAGCGATGGCAACCCAATCAGCCATCGCCATTGATAATGCCACCCTTTTTAACAGCCTGCAGCGGTCCAATACTGAATTGGCTATGGCTTATGACAGCACCCTGGAAGGATGGTCCCGAGCCCTGGACCTTCGAGATAAGGAAACCGAAGGACATACCCAGCGGGTAACCAATATTACAGTGGAACTGGCCTTAGCCATGGGAATGACCCGGGATGAGATGGGTTATCTACGTTGGGGGGCTCTTCTGCATGATATCGGAAAGATGGGTATCCCTGACAGCATCTTGCTGAAACCCGGCCCTCTGACCCCGGCAGAATGGGTGGTTATGAAAAAACACCCTCTTTATGCTTATGAGTTATTATCCCCTATCCAATACCTGCGCCCAGCCTTGGATATCCCCTATTGCCATCATGAGAAATGGGATGGTACCGGTTACCCTCGGGGATTAAAAGAAAGAGAAATCCCTATGGCCGCCAGGATTTTTGCTGTCGTGGATGTATGGGATGCGATGACTTCCGACCGTCCCTACCGCTCGGCTTTACCCAAAGGAGAAGTGGTTAATCATATAATTTCTTTGCGGGGTATCCATTTTGATCCGGAAGTAACAGATACCTTCTTGAAAATGATTCAGGAAACGGCCCGCTAACCCTCATATAAACAGCCAGCTGGTAAGATTTTAAAATTGTATCCCAATCCTTATCCGCCGGGAAAAGAACCTGCTGGGTTATCTACAAACAGGCTTACCGGGTTTTTTGTAAGACTTTAACCGTAAATCCCCCCAGTATTTCTTCTCCCTGTATTATCATCCAGTCATTAAGTTTCTCAAGAGATACTTTCACCCGGTCCCCAGCCTGGATGTTTTTTAAGTGTACCGGGTCATTATCCAGTGAGCCAAATATATCTTCCCCAATGATATCCTCCACCGTAATCCACATAAATTCTTCATTTTCCCCATCCGTAAAAGGGAATTTGGCGGCATAATGGTCATCTAACCCCCGGTTTTCAAAGGACTCATTAAATTCAGGCCATCGGGACCGGGCCTCGGCTACTGCCTTTTGCATATCAGGATTTTCTGATTCAATCCCGATTACGGCCGGATTTGCTTCCTGTTGAAACTTTTCCTTGATTGTTTCCATTGGGGAATCCGACCGTAAAGCATCCAATATCCAGGGTTCAGCCGGTAAATTTATATGGGTTTCGGTAAAGTATATCGCCAGGCAATCTTCCTTATAAAATTCAGCGGCTATTTTCCCTAAAATAGGATAGACCTTTTTCATATCGGGTTTCCCTGACTTCTTCCCGGGAAGGTAATCTATTGATAACCAGCTTTTATGGTTTTCCAAGGCATTTCGCAACCTTAAATCCCTGATTTCCTTCAAAAACCCTTCTTCTGGTTCCATGTAAGGTTGTGGCAGATTGTTAATCAGATATGCCTCTCCCTCATACATAAACATAATATGATGGGAATCTCCCATGACCCCATACTCTGAATTTTCTTCCGTACAGTAAGGTAGCCCCAAGACTCTCTTTAATATTTCAGCGGCTTCTTCCATCGATAGAAACCTTGGGGACGCCAATAACCAGACAATACAATACATTGGATGGGTGTTCCGCCTTTGATAAAACCAGTATCCCAGTCCCAGAATAAAAATAAGTGCCAACCCCAATATCCAATACATATATTCTTCCCCTTATACTGATAATATTGAAAATCCTTAATCTGTTGGTATGGTATAACAAGCTTTTTCTTGATGGCAAGATGCTTCGTTCGGATAGAAGTATTCTTTCTTATAAAAAAAGCGCATCGGGTGGGAGTTCCCGATGCGCAGGAGAGACAGTTGCTGATGGTTTTCAAGTGGGGCATCAGCAACCTTTATCGGGGAGGAGGTGAACCTCCCCCAGGGGGTTCCTTATTTTCTTCAGGCTTTCAACCTCTTGAGTGCTGTTTCATAATTTCCGGCTACTTCATTCCAATCCAGATTTTTTACAAAGGCCTCCAGATAAGCAGCTCGGACTGCTCCATGGTCAATGAAGTATGCATGTTCATAAACATCCAGGGCTAATATGGGAACCGCATTCCAGACCGGAAAACTGTTCTGGGCATCCCCCAGATAATTAAACAAATACCAGTAATCCAGGTCCAGAGCAGTCCAGACCCACCCTCGGGCGGCCAGCCCTGACTGTTTTAAATCAATTATATAATTCTCGAAACTTCCAAAATTAGCCTCAATGGCTTTCAGAAGGCTTCCGTTTGGGTTGCCTCCCTTGCCGCCTAAATGGCTGAAATAGATCTCATGGTTCTTCACTCCGCCAATGGCAAAGGTTAAGTCTACTTTGAGAGACCGTAAATCACTGTAAACCTGGTTGGCTGTACTCTTATCTACACCCTCCAGTTTCTGCATCACTTCGTTATACTTATTCACATATCCGTTATACAACTTCAAATGCTCTTCCACTGTCTTTCGGGATATCCCTTCCATGCTGTATATCGATTCCTTGAAGGTTTTTGCTTTTATTTGATGAGCCATTCTCTCTTTCCTCTCTCTCTTTTTATCCCTGGAAAACACCTGGGTATTCCCAAACCATCCGGTAGCCAATGTTAATCCTCCTAACAGACTGCTTCGCTTTATAAACTCCCGACGGGTGCTTCCATCTGGATTTGTTTTTATGTTAACCATGTTAATAATAAGAACACCTGCCGGGAAAGAATGGTTCCCAGGTAGAGAGAAGAATACATCTTGAACAGAAATTCCAGGAAATTAAATATCAAGACGGTGAGATTAGGACAGAGGCGGCCTCCTCTGTCTCTAAAAAAAAGCCCCTTTTAGGTTAAGGGGCTATAAAAAAAACATGTTTCAATGAGGCCGGATAGACAACTCCATCCCCAACCTCTAAGGTTGAGAGGATCATTGAGAAAAGTAAGCTTCCGGAATCAATGCCACTTCTGGGTTCGGCACTTACTGCATATTCCAAGAAAATCAAGCCTTTGGGCCTCGATCAGATGACCGGTCATTACTTCCATTTCCCGGATTAAACCCGTCAACGGACCCACGTCCAAATCCTCGATTTCCCCACAATGCCGGCATATAAAATGGGAATGGGGCTCCATTTTGGCATCAAACCTGTCCACCCCGCTGCCATTACACATCCGCCGGACTAACTCTTGCTCTTCCAATATCCGCAGATTCCGATAAACAGTCCCCATGCTCAATGAATTTAACCCTGGTTTCAGATAGCTATAAATCCATTCTGCGGTTGGATGATTATTAACTTCCTGCAACAAACTTAAAATCCTTTGACGCTGCCGGCTGCGTTTATAACGTGCCGGATTGACCGTATTTAATTCGCTCATTTTATGAACCCCCGTAATCGGCAATATTATTACGCAATATATAACCCTTGTCAATAATCTTTTTATTTTATTTTATTCTGATAATAATAATAACTCTCTTTTGCTCTGAAGATTTCTTCTTAAACTAAAAAAACCTGGTTTCAAGGGAGGTTGAAACCAGGTTTTTCGATGAAGGGAGAAAAAAGTTCACTTTGCCCCTGTTGATTGAATAAATATGGCGCTATCTCCGATATCTGCCCTGCTTCCATCCCTTCATTGGACTTATAAAAATTCTAATCTCCTTACCCCTTTCCTCGCAATCTATATTTGTTCGCCCTTTTTAATAAGATTAACAATTATTTACATTTTTTATTCATACCCGACATATTTGTAGCTAACTTGACATTGTGGCTGATTTTACAAGTAGAATCTGGGTTGTAACGGAGCGGGTCTGAAAGGCTTCGTTACCAAGAAGTTTACTATTCTTTACTGGGAGACAAAGAAACATGTTTCCAGAAAGTCCTAAGCAGACGCATTAAGTTCTCTGGATTCCGAGTTCTAGGGATGGGATTCCACTCTGGGGGCAGGAGCCTCCGATAAAGGGGATTTGCAAATCTTTCATCAATCAGGAGGACCACTCCTTGATCTTCTTCCGTACGGATAACCCGGCCGGCGGCCTGAAGGACTTTATTGATACCGGGAAATACATAAGCATAATCAAATCCTTTTTTCCCGGCATTCTGAAAACCATTCCGAATTATTTCCCTTTCCAGGCAGACTTGGGGAAGCCCAACCCCGACAATTATGGCTCCGGAAAGCCTCTCCCCAACCAAATCAATCCCTTCGCCAAAAATGCCCCCCATAACAGCAAAACCCAGAAGGGTTTCTTTATTATCTACCGAAAAGGCTTCCAGGAAAGCTTCCCTTTCGGTTTCACCCATTCCCGGAGACTGGATCAGGACCCGGCAATCCGGTTCGGTATCCCGAAACTGCTGGCTGACTTTCCGCATATAATCATAGGAAGGGAAAAAAGCCAGGTAGTTCCCGGTCCGAGATTCAATCACCGCCGCCAGAGATTGAGCCACTTTCCCATGGGAGGCGGCCCGGTCCCGATACCGGGTGGAAACAGAATCATCCAGCAACAGGCAAAGGTTTTGCCTTGGAAAGGGACTGGGTAGTCGGATAGCAGGAGAGTCCTCCTCCCCACCCAACACTTCCATAAAGAATTCCAGAGGGGATAAGGTGGCGGAAAACAAGAGGGTTCCCCGGCTCCGTTTCATTGCTTCCCTCATCAACCGGGAAGGGTCCCAACAAAAGAGTTTAACCGTAATATCTTTTTCCTCCCGATTCCTGCAGGTCACATAATGGGCATCATAGTCCTCAGAAACTCGCAGATAGGCCATCGCTTCAAAATA
This sequence comes from bacterium UBP4_UBA6127, assembly GCA_002428325.1. Lineage (GTDB taxonomy): Bacteria > UBP4 > UBA4092 > UBA4092 > UBA4092 > UBA4092. Next base: position 25,590 of record DIVR01000013.1, on the reverse strand, counting down.
AAAGTCCAGCAAGTCCGGCCGAAATTCCCCTTGTCCCTCCCGGGAAAGCCATTTTTCCGCCTGAGTCACAAAGCTTTTTAAAGTCGGCAATATTTCTCTTGGCATCTCTTCCAGCACTTCTTCCTCTTTCCCTTCTTCTTCCATGGCTCTTCGATAATCCAACAAACCGCTGTTCAGCCGGTTGAGAAGGGTTGCCAATTTAGGCAATTCTTTCCGGAGGGCTTTTTTCAGTTCCAGGATGGACTGTTTGGAAAGGGAAGCCGAAAACATTTCCCGAGCCCGGTCGGGGAGGTTATGGGCTTCATCTATCAGAAAGAAATAATCTTCCCGGGTCTCCAGGAAAAACCGCCGCAGGTAGGCCCGGGGGTCAAAAGCATAATTGTAATCACAAATCACCCCATCCGCCCAAAGGGAGATATCCAGGGAATATTCAAAAGGACAAATATCATGTTTTCGGGCATAGTCTTCAATCAGGGGCCGGGTGATGGCCTCTTCCTTAAAAATATCCCCGACAGCCTCTTTGATTTTGTCATAATATCCCCGGGCCCAGGGGCAATCTTCCGGATTACAGGAAACCTCTTCATTAAAACAGATTTTCTCTTTGGCTGTCAGGGTTACTGCTTTGAATTTCAACCCTTCTTCCCGAAGTTTATCCAGGGCATTTTCGGCCACTGTCCGGGTCAGGGTCTTTGCCGTCAGGTAAAATATTTTCGAGGCATGGCCTTCCCCCAGTGCTTTCAAAGCCGGAAATAAAGTCGCCATGGTTTTGCCGATCCCGGTGGGGGCCTGGGCATACAATTGTTTTCCATCCCTGAGAGCCCGATAAGCCGCGACCGCCAGTTCTCTTTGCCCGGACCTGTATTTTTTAAAGGGAAAGGGCAATTCTTCAATGGAATCATTTCGTTTCCGGGCCCAATGAAGTAGTTTCAATGCCCATTGATAATACTCTTCTATCAATTTCAGAAAAAAGGTTTCCAACTCCGGGAGTTTCCAGCTCTTCCGAAAATGTTTCTCTTTTTTCTGGTCCAGTTGATAATAGGTTACCTGGATATCGATATAATCCAAATTGTTTTCCCGGGCATAGATCCAGGCATAACATTTAGCCTGAGCCCCATGCCGGGGATAGGTTTCCGGATTCAGGGATTTCAGCGACTGGGTTGTGGTCTTGATTTCTTCCACCACCACCCGGTCCCCCTCGGTAAAGATACCATCCGCCCGGCCCACAATCTGAATATCCAGCTCATCCCCTTCATAAAGATAGCTTAAAGGGACTTCCGCAGCATAGGACTCTTCTTCCTGCCGTTGCAGAGTCTGATGTCCTCGAGTCCCTTCCTGCATTCGGGAGCTGCCGCAGAACCCGCTGCGAATATCCCCTGATAACAGGCAATATTCAACCAGCTGCAGGACACTGACAGCCTGGACAGGTTTTCCTCCGGGGGATAAATCTGTTTTGCGGTTTTTATCTTTTTTCATAGGACCTGATTATTATATAAGACCCCTCTGCCTTATGGGGCCTATAACCTCTTTCAAAATAAAAAGAGTTCTCATTTTTCACCGGTTCAGGGTTAGAATAAGGGGGTTATGCGACATAAAAAACCTCTATATCTACTAGCCGCAACGGCCTGTTTTCTGGATGCGGCCCTAATTCTTCCCATCTTGGCCTTTTATTATTATTATCTAATGAAACTTCCCCAACCCTATTTATCCCATTGGGAAATCGGGATTTCTATTTTATCTCTGTTGTTATTTGTCATTCCACTTTTCATCCTGAAAGCCTTCTTTAACCAGGAATTGAATTTCCAAAAGGTTAATTTCCTGATTACCACAATGGTCTTCTGGGAGATATTAGGGACGGCTCTCTCTTTTTTCTCCACTCCCGGGACTATTTTTAATATTTCTATCGATGACTTACAACTCTTTCATTTAAATGTGGCCGGATTGCTGGTCTTCTTCCTGGGAAACAGGATTTCTCTGCTGCTTAATAATTCCCTTTTCGGACTAAAAAAAGTCTATGCCAATTTATTGATGGCTGAAGGCCTCTTTTATGTCCTGGTACCGGTTCTCCCGGTTATCTTTTTTGCCGGAATATTGGCCGGGATGAGTTCCAGCATTATAATGGGGATGATTTTTATCAGGGCCATCAAACAGTAATCTCCTGAAAGGGGACTTCTCTGTTATGAAACTCAAAAGCGGCTTCCTTTTACTTATCTTCATCTTAGGGCTTTCTCAAATCAGCTGGGGTTCCAGTCTCCCGGGGTTTAAGACTGAACCATATTATGGAGAGCAGGTTAAAACCTTCACCCTCGACAGCGGCGTCAGGGTTTTTATGGATGCCCCTTCAGAAACTGAGTTTAACCCCAAACTCCCGACCCGATTGATCTATTACTCTCTGCCTAATGGGAATACCCTGGAGCAAACCTGGGGAAAACAAATCAAGGAAGGGACAGACTGGCATTATGATATTCAGCATATCGGAGCGCAAACCAGGCTTCTGAGGAAAAGGATACCTGAATTTAACTGGGTCGTGGCCCTTTTGGAAGCCCCTGCCAAAAGCTGGCCCTCCTGGGGGAAGGCCCATAGCGAAGATTCCTCCGCTATCTCGGATTTGATTACTCAAACCGCTAAACCATTATCCCCTTATTCCCCGGTAAAAATCCTATCCTCCCATAGTGGGGGAGGCAGCCTCTGGCTTCGATATCTCCAGAGTGTTCCCTCCATCCCCAGAGATATCCAGAGAATCGTATTCCTCGACTCTATTTATAACTACAACCGGGAGGCAGGCCATCCGGCTAAACTGATTGATTGGCTTACCCGGCAGAAAACCTCCACCTTGGCCGTGATTTCTTATGATGACCGGAATGTCCTTTTTAATGGAAAACCGATTGTCAGCCCTACGGGCGGCACTTGGCGCCGAACGGAAGATTTATCTGAAGATTTGGGGAGAACCTTTTCCTTATCTACCACCGAGTCAGAATCATATCACCATCATCAGGGCCTAAACGGCAGAATTGACCTGATTTTCCTGGAGAATCCCCATCTAAAAATCCTCCATACCACCCTGGTCGGAGAAATGAGCGGCTACCTCTATACCCTGACCCCAGGTTCCTCTCACTCAGGGAAAGAAACCTCCTTCCAGGAAACCCCTATCCCCTGGAAACCTTTTATCCAGCCGGAAGAATATCCGTTTGGGGAATATCAATAGTTTTTCATAAACAACTTTTGACATATTTTAATCTGATAATATATTGAAAACCAAAACGGGTCGGTGTCCGGACAGACAACCGACCCGTTCTACCATTGAGAGGCCTCACTCCCGTTACCCAATAAAAAAAGGGGGCTGGGCAGGGAGCAAGCTTTTAAATACTCTTTGTCGGAGGTTCAGTGGCCTGAAAGTCTGGCTTTTCAGATTCCCCGGATATCTCCTCATCTTCAGAAAGAGGTTTTTCTTCTATCGGCCCTTTCCATTTAATAATTTTCAAATCCTTCACACAGATAGCATAGAAGGTCGGCACCAGTAACAAAGTAATGAAGGTGGCCAGGGTCAATCCACCAATCTGGGCATAACAAAGAGGTTCCCAAAGAGGTCCCCCATGAATGGCTAACGGTACAAAACCGAATACCGTAGCCCCCACTGTAATTAAAACTGGCCGTAGCCGGATAATCCCTGCATCGAGCAACGCTTCCCGAAGAGGTTCACCCATTTCCTGCCGTTCTTCAATAAAATCGAATAACACAATGACATGGCTTACAATAACCCCTATCAGGCTAACAATCCCCATGAATGCAATAAATCCGAAAGGTTGACCCATCACAAATAAACCCAGGAATGCACCCACCATGCCATAAGGGATAGCTGCAAATACTATGAGGGGTTTCATGAGGTTTTTAAACTGCATCACCAAAGCCATATATATCATCAGCACCGAGATGAGCATAATAACACTCAATTCTTTAAAACCTTTGACCTGCTCTTCATATTCGCCGCCGACTTCCAATTTATATCCTGCCGGGAGTTTCTTCTCAAAAGCTTTGATCTCCGGCAGGACTTTATCTATCACTTCTGAAGGCAGCTTCCCTTCTGCCGGAAAACAACCCACTGTTATCGTCCGGAATTGGTTTCGTCTAAATATTTTCTCAGTCTGCATCCCAGTTTTGACTTTAGAGACTTCCCGCAAAGGCACTTTTTGGGGTGAGACCAAAGAATAGACATAGAGGTTATTGATATCCGAAAGCCTGGCTCTTTCATTCATCCGCAGCCGGACCACCACCGGAATCTGTTTGTCTCCTTCCCGAAGGACTGTCAGAGGGATGCCGCTCATTCCCGCCACCGAGGAAGCTGCCACATCCAGATTGGTGATCCCGGAAAGGTTGGCGCGGTCAGGATCCACTTCCAGTTTGACCGCAAAACTTTCTGCTCCCCAATTATCCCGAATCCGGCGGGTATCGGGATTCTGGCGGAAAATATTTTTCATCTGTTCCGATAATTTCCGGAGCGTATCTAAATCTTCACCTGAGATACGAACCTGAATCGGGATACCGACAGGTTTACCAGATTCTAATAACCGGAAATCAATCCTGGCACCAGGAATCTCTTTTTCCAAAGCATTCTGCAAAGGACCTGCCAAACCATTCGTATCATGTTTATCGTTTACTTCTAATAACAGCTGGGCATAATTGAGTTGTTGAATCTCCGGTTCCACCGAGAACCAGAATCTTGGTCCACCGCCACCTACGAAGGTGGTAATCGATTTTAGAATCTCTCGGGGGTTGCCATCTTTACCGGGATGTTCTTTCCCATATTCTTCACAGACCCGGCGAACGATCGCTTCCGCTTGGGCTGTTTTCTGATTCGTGGACGAGAAAGGAGCATCTTCCGGCAGCCATACATCTATATAGGAAAGGTAAGACAAATCTTTCGGGAAGAATTGTGGTTTCAATGTACCCAGAAGAGAGACCCCGCCAAACAGGAAAATCAGTGAAAACAATAAGACTTTCCACCGGTGTACGATGACATACGTTCCTACCTTATAATAGAGTCCTGCAAACCCTATATTCCGCCGCTCTTCGATGGGAGGAGTATGTTTCTTCGGCGCTCGTAACAGGTAATAACTCAAGGCAGGGATAAAAGTCATCGCCACGATATAAGAAGCAATTAATGAAGATGCGATTACAATTGGCAGACTCCATAAAAACCTACCGACATCACCGCTTAGCAGCAATAATGGCAAATAGGCCATAATATTGGTAATGGTGGCAAAGAGGATGGCTTTAGAAAGTTTAGTTGGCCCGACCCAGGCAGCTTTATTTCGGGGATTGCCGGCTTCCAGCTCCCGTGTAATGGCATCGCCTGATACAACCGGCACATCGACCAACAGGCCCAGAGCCACAATCATCGTTCCAATAGAGACATATTGTAAATCAACACCCAACAGCATTATCATGCCAAAAGTCATGGCAAGAGTCAGGGGGATTGCCAAAGACATCAATAACGCCGGCCTCCATTCCCAAAACCCGATAAAAGCAACCAATATGACCAGGAAGATGGCCTCATAAAGACTCTTCATGAAAAGATCAATGGTATCCCGGGTCTGCAAAGGCTGGTCAGATGTCCGGGCAATAATCAAATCATCCGGAAGCTGGGTTTTCACCTGTTCGAGAGTCTTATCAACATCTCTTGAGAAGTCCCAAATCTGCTTTCCGGCTTTCATCTGAATAGAAAGAGTGATAGCCCGGGCCCGCTGCCAATGGCCCTCTTTATCCCGATAGGTATAGTAATTCAGGAACCGGGCCGGATTTTGGTAATCCCGGGAAATATCCACCAAATCCCGCAGGTAAACCGGGGAGCCGGTGGTAGAGGCTGTTACCATGATATTGCCAATATCCTGCTGGGTCTTAAATTCCCCGGAAGGGTCGATTTTTAAGTTTTTCCCATCAATTTCAATGGTACCACCGGGAGTGGTAATATTTCGGGCGGCCAGGATTTTCCCTAGATCCGCCGGCCGGATTCCATAGGAAGCCAAACGCTCCTGGGAATAATCCAAATAAATCTGTTCTTCCAGAATCCCGGTTCTCTCAGCTTTAGAAACTAAAGGAATAGTTTGCACCGACCTGCGTATCAGGTCGGTATAATCATCCATCTGGCGGTAAGTGTATTTTCCTCCTGCCACTTCTTCCAACCGGGCCTCGGTTTCCTCCGGTTGAAAAATCACTACCGGGTCCCAGAGGTCGGGAGGAAACTCACTGGAACGAAGTTTCTGCTGGATAAACTCTTTTACATATATTTGAAGCTGATTTCTATCTCCGGTAAATCGGGCATCTATACCCACAAAACCAGCGCCGGAAAAAGTCTGGATATTGGAAGCTATCTTTTTCTCCAGGATATACTGTGAAAATAATTCCACCACCCTTTGTTTTATTCGAGGGTCTACATCCTGCGGCAGGCAAGCAACAATGCTGGCATGCCCGGTTGTATTGGAAGCCAGAGATTCACCTCTGGTTTTATGGATGGCTTCTTTAATCCCCCGGGCCCGAAGAGATATTTCCAAAGGACTGACTTTAGGGCTGGCAACTGTCAACATGAGAGCGGCCGTATCCCCAAAATCTTTGTTGAATCGAATCGGCTGACACCCCTCCGGTAGGTCAGTGAGGGTATCCAATTTCATTTTGATATCATCAAAAACAACCGAGGTTTCTTTCAGTCCTTCATCCAGATGCACATAGACAATGGAGATATTGGATCGGCTGATAGACTCGATCCGTTCGACATGAGCATTCTGGGAGATTGTTTCTTCCACTTTCCGGGTTACCAGCTGCTCCACTTTCCGGGCATCGGCTCCCGGCCAAATTGTCACTGCCACCGCCAGTTTTACCGGGATTTCCGGGTCTTTGCGTTTAGGCATTGTAAAATACCCAAAAATGCCCCAGCAGAAAGTGGCAATAATTAAAAGCCAGGCAATTTGCCGGTTAAAGACAAAAAACCGGGGGATATTCCTGCTTTTATCCTGTTGATTGTTATTTAAAGTCTCGTTGCTCATATAGGTCCGATTTCTTTCCAGCATCTAACTTATGGCCTGACCTGGACAGCATCTCCATCCTGGACAATGGTGGCGCCGCTGATAATAACTTTATCGTTATCAGCCAGCCCGCCGGTTACCGCAATCATATTGCCATAAGTATCCCCAAGGGTTACTTCCCGATAACGGGCAACTGTTTTCCCTTCATCCTCATTATTTTCCAAGACATAGACAGCATAGCCCTCCGGGTTGTTTTTTGAACGGACCACTGCCGATAAAGGAATCACCGTTGGATAGGCTGTCATTTTAGGGTCTGTGGACAAATTTACGGAGGCGATCATCCCGGCTTTGAGCAGTCCTTTCGGATTGGGAATGGATATTTCCACATCAAATACCCGGCTGGAAGGGTCTGCTGCCGGAGATATTTGGGTGATCTTTCCCTGGAAAACCTTTCCCGGCAAGGATTCTGTTAATAAAACCTGACTCTGTCCAAGACTTAAAACCTGAACCAGGCTGTCCGGCATTCCGAAAACCGCTTTTACCGTTTGAGTATCCGCCAGGACAAACCCGGGAGTTCCCGTCCCTACCAGGGAACCCTGTTCAATCATTTTCTTGATAATCACTCCCGATAAGGGAGAGGTAAGATTTGAGTCATTCAAAGCAATCCGAGCTTCCTGAAGCTGAGCTTTGGCTCCTTCCAATCGGCCTTGGGCAACACCCAATCCGGCCTGGGCTTCATCATATTTAGCCCTGGAAGCTTCCAGCTGAGCCTTGGCTGCATCATAATCAGGTTTCGTTAAACTCTTGGAGTTATATAAGTTTTCCGCCCGGTGGTAATCTTTTTCAGCCTTATTTAATCCCGCTTGCGCCTGAGCTACCTGGGCCATAGATGCTTCCACTCCCGATTTAGCCTGGGTCACCAAAGATTGAGCCTGATTTATTTTTGCCTGGTAATCGGTTTTCCGTAATCTGGCCAGCACCATTCCCCGGGTTATTTTATCCCCTTCCTGCAAATCCCGGACTCTCCCATCTACTCCCCTGATTTTGACAATGGAATCGACATACCCTCCCACTTTAAAGGACAAGGGAACCGTGGTGGCTGGGATAATATTGGCCGAGTACCGGGCAACATCATCCCCTTTATATTCACTCAGAGATTGAATCTGGACCGGTACCAATGGCGGTTTTTCTTCTCTCTTCTTGGAACACCCGCTTAAAATTATCAGGGAAAGAAAAAGAATCATTCCTGTTTGAGTAAAACATTTATGTTGAAAGAAGTTTTTCATTAGTGGGATTCCTCCTCGGATAAGCTTTCCTGGCCCAGGGTACGAGTCCATTCCGCATAAACCGACCATGAATTTAACAGGGCCTGCTGATATTTAAATCGGGCATCGGTCATCTTCGACTGGGCTTCCAGCATATCTTTTAATAAGGCTGCCTGTTGTTGGAACCTGTTTCGGGTGATCCGCAGCTTTTCTTGTGAGGCGGCCAGATTTTTCCGGGCCACCTGAAGCAAAGACCGGCTTTCTCGAACTTTCCGATATTTAGTTTCCACTTCCAACCGGATAAGGGATTCGGTTTCTTCCCGGACCGTCTGCGCTTGTTTCAGGGTTTCCTGCCGAAGCTGGACTTCTTCTCGGTTTTTTCCCCAGTCAAAAGGATTCCATTGGACAAGAATCCCGGCGGTGGCAACATTTCTGGGTAGGACATCTATATCCTGCAGGTAGATATTCCCGGCCGATAAACTGATGTCGGGATAATACTCATTTTTCTTGATTTTAATATCATTTTGGGCTTGTTGGATTTTCATTTCTGAGGATTTGAGTTCAGGTCGATGAGCCAAGGCTGTCTCCATGGCTTTTTCCAGATCCACATCCTGGGGTGCGGGATTTAGGGGGTCTTCCACCTGGAAAGCAATATGAAGATTCCTTCCCAACACATGATTTAACTGTTCTTTATAATCCGCCAGCTGATGGCGGGTGGTCAGGTTCTGATATTGTTCATTGGCCAAAGCTGCCTGGACTTCCATTAAATCAGAAGGAAGCACGGTTTCCTCTTTCAAGTAATCCTGAAGCAGCCGTTGCAGTTCGGCATAAAACTCCAAATTCTGGTTAGAGGCTTCCAAAGCATCTTGTGCCTGTAAAATACCGAAATATAGTTTCCGGATATTCTCAGCTGTTTCATTCCGGGTTTTTTGCCAGTCTTCTTTGGCAATCTCCCGGGAAAGCCCATAAATATCTATCCCCAATTTAATCCTATAAATCTGGCTTAATGGCTGAGTGATTTGAGCCAGCATATAAAACTGGGGTTCCTGTGGGGTCTCCAGGGTAACATCGGTATCAGGTATTGGACCTAGGTCCTCATAACTCCCAAACATCCCTTTCTTAAAATGGAATTTCATGGGAGTCAGCGGGAAGGATTCCAGCATATATAAATTGGTTTGCGGAAAAAGATTTGTCCGAAAAGCCAGCCGCTGGGCTTCTGCTTTATTGATTTCCATGGCGGCAATTCGAATCCTTCGGCTGTTTTCCAACCCCAGAACTAAAGCTGAATCTAGGGAAAGAATCTCCCCTGATGAGGAAGTTAATCCGGGAGAGACTGTATCTGCTGATAAATAATCTGGATTGCCAGCCGTCTGGACAGAAATATCCCTATTCGATTGAATCTGGGTTTCCTCTCCCCGGGAAACATTTCCCAATAAGGTTAATAATAGAAAGAATCCTATTCCCAGATAACAGGAGAACCCGGTTTTTTGCTCCAATAAGGATAGCGTAGGGTTTATATCAATAAGATGATATCTCATGGGTTACTTCTTCCTCGCCTGAATAGGTGCTATCCCTTTCATCAGCATTTCCATTAAATCGTTAAAAATCTCTTCCATTTGAGGTTTTTTTCGATTAACCAGAAGGCAATATTCGTCCTGTTCAGGGAAGAGGCTGGTTTCCAAATGCACCATATTCAATATAAACATCTGGTCCACCAGAGTCTCCAGATTGATATCTTTTCTTATTGTACCTTCTTCTTGAGCTTTTTTCAGTAAATCCCGGAGAACTTCCTTCAGTTGAAGGTCGATAGATAGTTTTATCTCTTTAAAGTATTTTCCTCTATCCTGGTTCTCGCTTCGATTTAAAAATCTAATCAGGGTGATTCGACTCTCTCCCCAGGTCAGAATGGCACTTACATAAGCCGCCAACCCTTCCCGGAAGGAAAGCTGCAATATCTTATCCCGGTTTTTCCCTATGGTCTCCCGCATATAGCGGCCAACCAGTTCAATCGTAAATTCCAGCAGTTTCTCCCGATTCTCAAAATATTGATACAATGAACCGACAGAAACCCCTGCCCTCTCGGCAATATGTTTGATATTGACCTGTTCCGGGCCCCCCTCTACTGCTTCGGCTAATATCGCTTCCAAGACAGCTTGCTGCCGCGGAGGGTCCAACCTCCGGAAGGTCCGGGTCACTAAACCCTTCTCTTCTAAATCTAAAATCTCCCCATAGAGGGGTTTCCATTCCAAAATCTCTATTTTATGTTTATGAACCATAGTTCATATTATATATAATATTGGTTCATTGTTGCAAGGGGGGGGTATCCAGCCTGCAGTCTGAATAAAAAAAGAGCTTCCGGCAGATTGGGCAACTCTAGGAGTCAAGAAAAAGTAATCTCTTTGAAACGCTATCCACTTTTCAAAAACAGGCTATAAAGGTAAGCTATTTATAAATAATTCTGGAGAGATAGCTCCTGATGAGACAAGGATATTGAATCAAATGGCACTCTTATTGCGTTGGTTGGGACGGGGAACCGGGATTTTATTATTCATTTTCTCTATCCTGCTCTGGTTGGGAGAAGGGGGAGTGAATCCGGCTCAATCCACCTTTCTGGAAAATTTTCAAACTTTGCTGTTTTTCCTGGCCTTGGCAGGGTTGTTAATCTCTTGGTGGAAAGAACGAATCGGGGGAAGCCTGACAGTTGCCTCTATGGCTGGATTTTGTTTCCTGGAATTATTAATATCTAACCAGCCTCCTCGTGGGATTCTCTATACCGCTTTCTTTTTCTCCGGGCTTTGCTCTTTCCTCAGTGGGTTTATCCGCCGAAAAAAGAAAAGGCCTCTGCCTACCGAAGCTTAGTCTTTTCCCGCTCCATATTGTTTAATTCACCCGGATAAAAGATTCCCTTTTTATAGGGCAAAGAGGGCATCTCCTTAAAGGATTTGAATCTTCAATCAGATACCCGCAAAGGGGACAGATGGCATATCCCTTTTTCCCTTTCTTCCCGGCAGGCAATTCTTTCTGTAAGAGCTTCAGATATCCCAGAACCATGGCCTTCCCCTGACAGATATCATTCAATACCCGGACCGAATCCATATCCCCAGCTCCCCGGGCTTTCTTTAATGATCCGGAAAGGATATCAGACTGAGTTTTGCTTTCCTGCTTGACCAATTCATCCAGATTTTCTTGAGTAGATTTAACTTGCAGTTTGATAACAGGGTCCTGTGGATTTCCACCTTTATGCTTGATTTCTTCCGCCAGGTTAGTTAGGTGGATTTCCTCGGCTTTCAAAACCGCCCGAAATAAACTCCCCGCCTGCAGGAATCCTTCAGCATCAGCCTTTTTCGCATACGCTGAATATTGAGCTTTTATATTCCATTCCTGCTGATACAATTCCACCAGCTCTTTGCATCCCTTACCGGGTATGTTTTTTGCAAAAAGAGGGCCGCAGATAAAACAAAGAATACTAATATATAAAAAAAGTTTTTTGATAAATATCATAAATAATAAAACATAAGTAATATTTACTTATGTTCAGAAACCAATCACTAATTATTTTTTAACGTTATCCTCATTTACATAATCATCATAACAGAATGCAAATTCCTTGGAATGAAGTTTAAACATACCATTTAAATAATCCATGATTACATCGCTATCATATTTCGAACATCCCTTTACAAGACTATCAATTCCCCCAAGATACATTAGTTTTGTAGGATCATTAAATATTATTTTATTATGGAATTCTATAGTCAGGTATTCCCTGGTGGTTTCGCTATATATTAATAACAGGGGATCGTCATCACTATATGCTCCTAACCGGAAAGACACGATATGGTTTTCAAAATTCGCCAGGGTAAGGGGAACCCTTTTAGCATTTTCGCTTAGATTGGGATCACCGTTGAAATAATAATCCTGAATATAATGAGCCAGGCTTCTTTTAATCATATTTAACAGGGCCGTATCTTCAGACATCTTCTCCAACGGACTATATTGATGTTTAAGTACTGGGGGGATTCGCAAAGAAGCTGTTTTTTCAGATTTCCATATTCCATACCTCATTAAACTATTGGGTTCAAGATAATAATTAAAGAGAGAATAAGCTTTAGAAGGCAGGGAATCTATCTCGGGATAACCAATTATTTCATAAACCTTGGGTGCATTTTCTATATAGACAAAAAACACAGACTGTCTGGCTTTGTCATAATTATCACCACGATACCAAAAGACTTGCACACCCCCGTCATCTTCTTCGACAAGATGGGGATCAAAAATAAAACGTACTTTTCTTATTTTCCCGATGTTCTCCTCATACTCCTCTTCGCCAACAAAGGTATTAAACCAAAATTTCTGCCAAGAAATATCATTTTGAACAGCCTCCCAAACCTTCTGTAACGGAATAGCTAATTTATCTTCAACGGGTTTGGCGGAAACAGAAGATAATAAAAGGATAAAAATAAAGGCGATGAATAGTTTTGTTTTCATATTATCTGGTTCCCCCCCAAATTACTTGCTCACTATCATTTCTCTGTTTCCGCTTTTACATAATCATCATAACGAAATGCAAATTCCTTGGCTTTAAGTTCAATTCCTGCTCTTAGATATTCCATTCTCATATCTTTATCATATTTGAAATAAGGGCTTGATACTATGCTCTCAATATCCTTGAAATACATTAGTTTTCCAGGGTCATTAAAAATCTTTTTATTAGGGAATTCCGTAATCAGATATTCTTTTGTGTTTTCGCAATAGATTAGTAACCGGGGATCGTCATCACTATATACCCCCAACCGAAAAGCAATGACACGATTTTCAAAGTTAACCAGGGTAAGAGGATCCCTCTTAAGGTTTTTACTTAAATTTGGATTCCCGTTGAAATAATAATCCTGAATATAAAGCGCCAGGCTTCTTTTAACCATATTTAACAGGGCTGTATCTTCTGACATCTGTTTCAAAGGATAATAATTAAAGTCAGGAATAGGGGGAATTCGTATAGCAACCGTCTTTTCTGATTTCCACATTCCAAATTTGGGTAAATGCTTTGGTTCAATTTGATTAATGACAGAATATGCTTTAGAAGGCAGAGAATCTATCTCGGGATAACCGATGATCTCATAGACAATGGGAGATTTTTCTATATGTACATATATAACATCCCTTCTGGTTTTACTATAATCATCACCGCGAAACTCCCGTACAGGAATACCTCCCTCATCTTCTTCAAAAATATGGAGGTCAAAAATAAATCGAACTTTTCTTATTTTCCCGATATTCTTTTCATACTCCTCTTCGCCAACAAAGGTATTAAACCAGTATCTTTGCCAGGCAATATCATTTTGAACTGCGGCCCAGACCTTCTGCAACGGGACATCTAATTCATCTTCAACCGGTTTGGCGGAAACAGAAGATAATAAAAGGATAAAGATACAGGCGATGAATAGTTTTGTTTTCATAATAATCTTTCCCTTATTAACCTGTCCCAATATTTTTATTTAAACTCAAAATAACTTAATGCTATATATCTTGAATTTCATTGGTATGAACTGTCTCGCTGTAAAACAACCCCTGTTTTTATTTCTCTTTATCTATCCAATTGATCTCATAAATTGAAAATCTATCTTTATTCTCTATATAAATGGCAAAATGAGACAAATCCTTTGAAAAAAACATTTCGTACCTTTTATCTATCGTTAATGCCGACTTAATTTCTTTTAAAATAACCTCTTTAAATTGGCTCAAATCATAGGCTTTTTGAATACATCCCTTTTTATCAAATAAGAGTAATTTATCATCCGTTAATAAACATTCTTCAGGAACCTTAATCGGTAATTTAAAATCTTTTATAGTCTCAATATCCTCATGATAAATTTTGTTTATAACTCCTTTCTCGGATAAAAGGATAAAGGAAACAAAATCTTCTCCGACTCCATCAACCAGGATTTTATTAGAGTTTCTAAGATAGTAAAGCTTCGTTATTAAATTAAAAGGCAGTTTCTTACTTCGAGAAATCATCAACCACTTATCATTTCTTTTTTCATAAATCCCTACCGTTTTTGTTTCATGATCTGCTAAGGCGATTTTTAATTTCTTAGAATTAATAAAAACTGCGCCAGAGGCGGCATCTCCGCCAATAATATAATTTTCTCTGGTTTTTGTGTCATATATCAAAGCCGAATCAGCAGTTCCTTCGATGGATGCGCCTTCTCCCCATACTATATATCTTCCATCCTTAGATATATCACTGAATAAAGACCCTGTACCGATAGCACTGTAATTCGATATATCTCCATCACGAGTCATATTCCATATTTGATATAATGAGGGAAGATATCCGTTCAAAAAATAGCTTTGCATTAGCCAATAATGTTCATTCCTTTTTTCCCCATAAAGCTCTGCGAACAGTTGTGGACCAATGCATTCTTCTTCTATTTTTTTCCCGTTATGAGTTTCATATAAATCATAATAATAATCACCGTTTTCTATAGAAGTTACCGAATAACAAAGATCATTACCGCCAACCAGGCCTGCTTTCACAAAAGTCTTATCAAAAGGAATATCAATAATATGCATTATTGATATTCCATAAGCATCGATTGCGAATAGAGATATAAATAACAGATAAAATAATGTTATTATTTTTCTTTGATTTTCCATTTATCATCTCTGCCTGAGTAGCTCTTTTCTAAAAGAAGCTTTTGTCCCCAATTTAAAATGGTGTTTTCGAGCCTTGGTTTTCTCATTATCTCCTGTTGCCCCAAGACCTCAAAGTTATAACATTATTTTAATAGAATATACTTTCTTCTCAGCTTTGTTCTTGGCAACACCCAATAAGATAGTGATTCAATTATTTATCTTCTTCTCTGAAAGCCTTCGTTTATCCTGATTCACAATAGCTTCCTTTAAATCCGACTTTTTACATGACCGACAAGAAAGAAGGATTCGCCTTCTTAATGATTAATGAGTAATTAATCCTCTGCGTTTTGAGTCGTTTAATTACAGCTCTCTATGCTGTCTCAGAAATCCGCGGAGCTGTCTGCGCACTCTTATTATTGAGTTTATTTACTATCAAATAAACCAATATGGCTGCCTCCAGGATTATCAATCCATAAAAAGGGTAGAGGCTGTGATATTCAACATAGACATGGTTCGATTCTTGAGCCGCCTGCATCCCTGAACCACTGCGGATATTCAAAAAATAATGGATCAAAATAAAAAGGTTGCTAATAAATTCAACCGCCACCGTTACTATGAAGAAAGTAAGCGCCTTGATGTTTTTCTTGAGAAAGAGATAACCCATATAGAGCCCTGCGCCCGGGATACAGAGGCTATAGAAAAGTGAACCCAAAACAGCCATGGCACCAAAGAAAACAAACAATTGTTTTGCCATAAAGACAGCCATCGTCCCCTTCAATAACAACCGATAGGCCCAAATCACTAAAAATATCCCTAATGAAATATAAATTCCTATATTGCGTTTCTCATTGGACTCCATGGTATTACTCCTTTTATATAAAAGTTATTTCTTATCGTTGCTCTCTATTTCTTGTTCATTATCGGTTGATAATTTGCTCAAAGTATCCAGCATCAGAAACCGGTCATCCCACCGACAACTGGTAAAATAGGAATATCCCTGCTGGGGAACCTTCTTATAGAAATGCGCCGTCCGGCAGGATAAAGGAATATTAACATCCCAATAAAAAGATTGTTTATCTTTTTCCATCAGATAGCTCTCCCCGTTATCTGTATCTATTTCCTGAGGCGGTTCTTTATACCCATTCTCATAGGTCAATTTGATTTTATCTTTTTCAGGGTCACATTCAAATATGCGTAAGCGTTCATAAGCGCCACCACTCCAGTAGGTATTTAATACTGTGGAATAAAAGTGATTTGTGTTTGCCCAAAGAAATGAATCATAATCCGAAAAAGAGAAAATCTTTTTCCTTCCCTTGGCTGTCGGTTTATAAACGGTCAGTGTTCTTAGAAAATCCTTTTCGGTTACCACACAATAATATTCATAGGGACCGATTCCTCTCCACAACCCGGTATCCCAGTAACCCGTCCATAGGATTTCAGTTTTAGATTCCGACTTGGGTTTTGGTTTGCCTTTAGCAGCTCCCAGTAAAACCACCGCCATAAGAAGAACCATGACTAAAAGTAATATTCTTTTTACCTGCAACATCCTGATATTCTTCATCTTCCTTTTCCCACTGAGTGATTTATCTTATTTTTGGTTCAGCAAAATAGTGGAAAATAACTTTACAAATCGGTTCATCTTTCAACTCCTTTAATTATTCTCCCAAACAGCTTTCTTCTTTCTTACGGAAGGACATTCATTATTGAATAATCGATATCCAGGGACTGGTCCAGCTTCAGGATATTCTTCTTCTCTTTTTTAGGTATATTTATCTGGCATATCCGGTAAGGGACAGCAAGATGCTTTTCATTAGCATACTTTTTAGCCTTTTTTGTTTGAATTTTCTTTTCTTTCCTTCATTTCTTTTTCTGACTCAATGTCTATTTCTGACCCTTCCTTGATTTCCCTAATTCACCCATATCGTTTTATAAAACGTGAATTTATTCTCATCCTTTTCAAAGATAACCAGATAAAACAAATCCTCTGAATAGGATATTTCATAAGGTCCTTTTAGGTGCGTTCCTTTTTATAGGAATTGCAGAGAGGTTTTCTGATCCAATTAAAAACATAAGCCCACAAAGTAATATCCCTATAATATGTCTTATTCTTTTATCCATAATGTTCATTCTTTTCCAACCTTTCTTTTATGGGTTCTTCCCAAAAGACTTTCTTACCACCCGATATAAGGTTGGAACATAAAATAAGGAAGTGAGAAATCCAAAAACACCTATGGTTTGTTTCAAGAGCAGGATCATTAAATTAAAATTTAAGTGACTATAAAAATGAAAGGGAGGCTGGATCACCATGAGTTCAAGTAAAAGGAAGTAATATACGGCTATCACTATATCCAATTTATTTTCGGCTTTCTGCTTTAGTTCTTTTATTAAATAAAAGCAGAAGGCGCCCAAAAGTATTGCAAGTATAACCACATAAAGAAACCTCAATAAACTCCACTCATGCAGAGGAATCGAAAAATTGCTGTTTAAATAATAATGATTGGCAAAATAGAATAATTCCCAAAAGCTCCCAATCACCGTTACGAACAAAATAACCGGTGAACAAATAATAAACCCATTATTTATTTTCTTCTCTGTAGGCATTTTTTTATCCTGATTCACCTCTGCATATTAATAGCATCTACAGAGCAATGTCAAACAGAAAAAATACAGCAGTAGATTAATCCTGAGATAACAGGGTCTCCGAGGATAATAAAACCGGGTTATGGCTGTGGGGGCTGAAACTCATAGAGCCGGTTATCCCCGGCGATATAGAGGGGCTGGAGGAAACCCTCCTGAATCATCTTATGAATTTCCAGTTTTTTCAGGATTGGGTGGTTTTCCTCATTGGGGATATAGAGATAATACCGGATGCCTTTTTGATAGAGGGCCTGATACTTCTTTTGCAAGTTATGTTCTTTATAAAGCGGAAGGATATCCCAATCATCCAGATGCCTGATTTTTAAGTCATCCCGAAAAAGGTGATATCGGTTTTCATGGCTGAGAATCACCCCTTGGGAAGGAAGGGTTTGATTGATATATTCCACCAGAAGGGCATAATCCCCCAGTTTCAACCGATAGAAAGATACCGCCTCCATTCCCGGATTCATAAAAGCCCGGAGGCCCGGTTCCATGATTTTCGGACCCATCAGGCTCATGCTGGCGCCGGGGATAATGGCCCCCAGGAAAACCCCGGTGATAATCAGGTTTCGAATGAAGGCGGTTTCCTTTTTTAAATCATAAAAAAGGTAGAGGCTCAACCCCGCCATTGCTGGCAGGAAAAAGAGAACCTGATATAGGTATAAATTGGAGATAAAAAGATGGTAGCTCAATCCTCCCAGGCAAACTGAAAGGGGAATCCAGTAATAATAGTGGGCGGCTCTCTCTTTTTCTTTGGTGAATTGAAAGAGAACCCCAGCCAGGATAGCCGGAAGACCCAAGGCATAAAAGAAAGGATTGACCTGCCAGATTTGGAAAAACCAACCGGGCGCATTCAACAACCTTTGGGATAGGGTATTCCCGGGGACACCGATACCATTGGCATACCACTCATGGAAACAGGATTTCAAGACGTCCAGGTCGATTCTTTTCCCCCCGAAAATTTCCGGGTAGAAGGCATAGACCGGATTCCCGGTAACCCAGATGTTCCTCAGATACCAGGGGATTCCTAGAAGGACTGCCAGCCCGACCACCCCTCCACCCCAAATCAGATATTTCTTTCTTTCCGGTTTTTCTGTCTGTACCCAGCCCAATCCCATAATAAGCAAAACAACCGGATAAAACGCCCATCCCAGATAATTGATGTTGGGGAAAGCGGCTGTCAGAATCCCGGCAATCAGGAGGTAAAACCGATTCCGGGACCGGAAAAAAAAGGCCGAGACATATAATAACGAAGTGGTATAGAGCATCACCAATGAATAATCTGTGGCATAGGTAAAATAGACATTCACTAAAGGAATTGACCGGAAAACCAAGGCGCTTAAAACAGCGGCTCTACGGTTTCGAAAGACAATCAATCCGGTCTCATATATCAGAAAAGTTGCCAGAAGCCCGCAAAATGGAGATAGAAACTGCCCATAATAATCTGAATAGGAATGGAAAAAAACCGCCGGGACCGCTGATAATAAATGGAAAAAATGGGGATAATTAGCCCCTAACCCCAACCCGACTTGACCCGAATAGAGAACCGGAAACCCTTTTTCCAAGAAGGTCATCTTCCCATAATGAAGGTAATAAATCAGGGAATCCCAGTAACTTTCCGGATAGAGCAAGGCATGGTAGAAACTGAGAAATATAATTACTCCCAAAAGGGTTGAGGCTCCCCAGAACCCCTTATCTTTCTGGTCTTCCAGCTGAATCAGGCCTTTAACTTTCTTTTCGGTAGGGTATTTCCATAAATAAAAAAACCAGACAAATAATCCCACCAAAACCAGCAGGATTATCCACGAATTTAAAATATGGAAAATAGCGGGAAATAAGAAAAGAAGATAGGCAGCCAGCATTCCCAATGAAACCTGCAGGGAATAAGGAAAATGGGTATATATCTGAAAATGATTGGCAATCCTCTTTAATAATTGTCTCCCCAGCCAGTAATAAAATAAGACCATTAAGAGGTTGATCCCCATGGCAAGGCTCAACCCCATCGGAAGATGAAAACTCATTTCACCCCCCAGGACGCCGGTAACTAATTTCTTGAATACATAGAACTGATCCGGATGTTTATAAAGAAAGAAACCTAAGGCTCCATACAGAAAGATAATAAAAAAAGGTAAGAATATTTTTTGTCCCAGGGACTTTCGTTTTGCCATTTCCATCCATTATAACTAAAGATAGTAAAATATTGGAAAGGGTTTTGGAATCGTTAAGTCTGAGAAAATGCTTGAAAGAAGGTTTGGAAGAATTTTGGGGAGAACCTTTCCTTAAAAGGTTTCACCATAAAATACTGTCCCCACTTTATCCACACCCATCTTAGTAACCATTCCTGTTTTAACGTTTTTAGCGGAAAAATTAAATTTTTTAGGGGTTGTGGATAAGTATGTTGATATGTGGATAACTCTGGTAAAATTTAGGTAACATAGATTAATGAAATAGAGCATAAAATCGGGTTTTTATGAGTTTGGCATAGTTATTGAAAAGAATATAACTCTAATAACAACAAACTTTTAGTATATTTATCCACATATTTAAATAGGAACTGAGGATAAGTGTGGATAATTATTAGGAAAATTAGCAAAGGTGTGGATAGCTGTTGATAAGGGTCTTTTTATCCACAACTTATCCTTTCAGGGAAAAGACGGTTAAATCAATATAAAGAATTAGTTCTCCACATATTCACAATCCTTAACACTACTTTTAAAATAAAAGAACATCTACAGGGTAATAAAAGTAGAAATAATATCTAAGATGCGATATAACAATAGTTACATTTCGCCGGAGGAAAAACATATATGAACCTGGTTGTTGAAAAAAGCGATTTTCAACGGATTATCAGTGCCGTTTCCAGTGCTGTCAGTAACAAAACCACCATGCCCATTTTATCCAACATTTTAATGGAGGCTAAAAAAGGACAATTAAGATGCGCCGCGACTGATTTAGAAGTAGGTTTGGATTGCCGGGTTCCCGCCACTGTTGAAGAAGAAGGTGGTATTGCCCTTCCTGCTAAAAAAATCAGTGAGATTGTCAGGGAATTACCGAATGCGCCGGTTAAAATTGAATTAGATGGAGGAGTTGCCAAGGTTACTTGTGATAAAACTCATTTTACCCTTTCCGGCATGTCCACTGAAGATTTTCCTCCCATGCCTAATTTTCCTGAAAAAGAATCCTTTAAAATTGAACAAACTATTTTAAAAAATTTAATTGAGAAAACCCGGATTGCCGTATCGACCGAAGAACTTCGATATGCTTTGAATGGAATTTATTTTCATTCATTGGATAACGAATTAAGAATGGTATCTACGGATGGTCGCCGGTTGGCAATGATGAAATTAATGATTGAATCCGGCATTAATGAAAAAATGAGTATTATTATCCCCACAAAAGCTATCGGCCAGTTAAATTCGATTCTGGAAGGGGAAGAAGAAATCCATATTGCTGTTAAAAACAGCCAGGTTTTCTTTAAAACCGAGCAATTTACCCTTTCCAGCCGGTTGATTGACGGACAATTCCCTAATTATGAACAGGTAATTCCTCCCCAAAGAGATAAAAAAATTGTGTTGGATACGGGTCGGTTCCTTCAGGCATTGCGGAGAGTTTCTATTTTGGCCAGTGAAAAAAATAATATGGTCAAACTTTCCATTGATGAAGGAAGAATGACAATTTCTGCCAGCACTCCTGAATTAGGGGAAGCCACCGATGAAATGGATGTCATTTACAGCGGGGAACCTCTTCAGGTGGCTTATAATGTCCGATATGTGATTGATGTCCTGAAAAATATGGATGCCGAAGAAACCTTATTGGAATTCAATCAGCCTCTGGCTCCGGGTGTTTTCCGGCCGGCCGACAGCCAGAATTATATCAATGTCATTATGCCCATGAAGATTAATCAGTAATTATTCAGGCTTAACTTTGTTTTATGAAGGGGATAAATTCTTGTATAACCCAGGAATTTATCCCCCTGCTTTATAAAAATTCATTGTATTTAGGGGATATCCTTTAGAGTTTTTGACATCTGTCAAAAAATTCGGGTAAATATGAATTTTTATGTCCACTCATTTTAAATTGACGATAAAAACAGGCTGAAAAATTGTATTACTCCAATAAAATGAATTATTTGACCTGATTCTCATGCTAAAAAATATATCTAAACCGGATACGCAACCAGGAAACCCTCCAGAGAATCAATCCTCGTTATTGTTTTTGAAGTCATTTTTTAATTTTGGAGAGAAAAGCCTTTCCCCCACCGGAATTATTCTCTTTTTAGCTTTTATAACCCTCTCTTTTTACACTTTTTTCCATTATTATCGATTTTATCCTCTGACCCCCTCTTTCTGGCTCGAATACCTGACTATTCCCTTCCAAAATACGGTGTGGATAAGGAGAAGTACCCAGGCTGTTCTCTTCAGCCTGGGTGCCGGGACGTTTTTTTATGGGTTAGGTTCCCTGATCATGGGGGATTTATTGTTAAAAGGGATGGGATGGAAAGAAAAATGTAAAACCGAGTATTTCATCCTGGCTATGGGGTTGGGGGGAATTGGGGTCGGTTTTATTTACATGAGCCTGGGATTATTAGGGATAGCTTTTGATGGAGTTATCCGTATTTTCTGGGGATTAATGATTTTACTGGGATTGATTGGAATAAAATATAGAAAAGAGCCTGGGATAGAGGGAAAAACCTCCTTTTCTCTTAGAAATTACCGAGTTCCTCATTATTTAACCCTGATACTGTTATTGATATCATTAGGGATAGCTCTGAATCCAGCCATTGAATCGGATGCTTTAAGGTATCATCTACCCATACCGGCCCAAATCCATCAGACCGGGATGTATTCCTATTACCCTTATAATGCTTTTTTCCAGTTTCCAGCCTTGATAGAGATGCAATTTGGATTTGCCATGGCCGGGGGCTGGGGTTCAGTTACCCCCCAGTTGGTTCACTGGCTCCATTTTTTACTGACAGTCTTATTGATTGGGAGTTTCGCCCGAAGATGGTTTTCCAAAGCCGACCCGGCCTGGGCAATGGCTATTTATGCCAGTATCCCTTTTGTTCCCATCATCAGCGGCTGGGCTTTCATTGAATCTTCCCTGACCCTCTACCTGATGCTGGCTCTCTGGACTCTCCTAAGGTTGAAAGATACTGTTGAAAATACGCAAAGGACGGATGAATCCCCCGCCTTTTATAAAATAATCCTGTTATCCGGAGTGGTGATCGGTTCTTTAGCCGGCATGAAATATTCCTTATTGACCCTCTACCCCCCCTTAACCGGGCTGGTTTTGTATTATATTTGGGTAAAATACGGTAAAAAATCCCTTCTTTACGGAATCTTATTTTTAAGCAGCCTGGGGCTGGCGGCCTCCCCTTTTTACCTGAGGAATTTCATTAATTCCGGAAACCCGGTCTATCCAATGGGATATTCCGTTTTTGGCGGGGATTATTGGAGCCAGGCCAATGGGGATTATTACCTTTACCATGCCCAGATGAAGGGGGGACTCTATGAGTCAAAAAGAGAAAACCTCTTTTACCGAGCGGCGGAGCTGGCTTATTTACCGGTAAAAGCCTCCCTGAATCCTCCGGGGTATGGATTAAGGCTCGCCCGGCAAGAATCGCGGCTCTATGCCTGGACCGGGAACCGGCTTTTTTTGCCGGATAATTTTGGCGATTGGCAAATTACGCCTTTTTTCCTGATATTTATCCCTCTGTCCTTGGTTTATTATTTCCGGGAGAGAAGAAAAAAGAACCCCTCAACCCGGGCTGTCCTCTGGATATTGATGGGATTTTGCCTCTGGTACTATCTCAGCTGGGCCAATTCTTATCGGGATAACCGGTTTCTGATGCCGATTTTACCGATATTATCCCTGATGGCGGCCGAAGGGCTGGGGGGATGGAAAAATAATCTCCTGAAAATGATGGCGGTGGGAATCATCCTCTACAACACCCTTTGGATGGGACAGACCATCCTGAGAGAGCATAACCCCCTCCCCTGGTTGGCCGGCAGGCTGACCCCCTCCCAGCGGCTGGAATCTAAACTGAATTATTACCCTGCTTATGAGAAGTGGAAATCCATTCAGAAAGCGGATGAAGCCCTCCTGCTGGTGGGGGAATACAGGCCCTATTACCTGGAAGGCCATTATTATGTGGCGGATTTCTTTGACACCCCCATGTTGATTCGACTCCTGCAGGGGGCCGCTTCCAAAGAGGAAGTCTATGCCCGAATGAAAGAACTTAAAATAAAATGGATTTTTTATAATCCCAACGAACTCTCCCTATACCTGAGGGAATATACCCGGCATTTTACCGACTATGTGGATTTGGACTTATACCGGGAATTGACTCTCGATATGCTGCAGCATTCCCAATGGAGTTGGAAGATATCCCGGCCCCTGGGACCGGGTGAATCCCGGCAATATGGGAGTTTCCTGAATCTTCCGGAGACAGACCCCCGAACCCTTTATTTGATAGAATTGCCTGAATAATCAGGCATGGATGAACCCCCCGGGGAGTAAACGAAAAAAAATATTGCTAGGTATTTATTAGGAATTAGAGTATAGTTAATTTGTCGCTATATAGATAGTGAATTCATCCAAAGTGAGGAATTAGCGTGAAACTGTTTGTTGGTAATCTATCCCGGGATGTTACGGATGACGTCCTGTTGGAAGCTTTTCAGGCCTATGGCACTGTTGCCTCGGCTACTGTAATCCGTGATAAATTCAGTGGAGAATCCAGAGGATTCGGTTTTGTGGAATTCGCGGAGAACGCCGAAGCTCAGGCTGCTGTTGAAAATCTCAACGGCAAAGAATTACTGGGTCGTGCCATGACGGTCAATGAAGCCCGTCCTCGGGAAGATCGTCCTCGTGGCGGCGGTGGTGGCCGTCGATTCGGTACTGGCGGCGGTGGAAACCGCAGCGCTGGTGGCCCTCGTGGCGGTGGAAACCGCAGCGGTGGTGGTAGAGGTGGAAAAAGTGGCGGCAGCCGCTGGTAAGCTGGTTTTACCTGGCAAGCTGTTACGAAGCCTTCCATTTGAATAAAATTTTCTGCGGATAACCTCTTATCCTCCAGAAATACCGTTAAAAGAGGAGACAGACATTTATATGTCTGTCTTTTTTTTTGAGTGAATAAGGCCTGAGGGTTTGTTGCCCTAGCGTTCTATTGTAAGAGCCTTGCCGGCGGCCTTAGAAAGCCATGAAGTAAGCATCAGGATGTCTCCCTTTTATATTTCCCCCCGTATCAGGTTTCTTCCCAGAAAATTATCGGCTAAATTGACAAATATATAATAGGTATAATTAGTTTTGTGAATCAGCCGATTCTTGGGAGGAAAAGAGTTATGAAAAACACAATAAAGATGCTGGGGTTACTTTTATTTCTAATTCCAATCTTTTGTACGGCTTCTGTCATTGGTACCTATTTTGGGGGAACGGATATAGATTATAAAAGCCGTATAGCGGTGGACAGTGCTGGCAATGTTTATATCTGCGGAGCAACTTTTTCCATAGATATCCCTGTAACAGAAGGTGTGTACCAGCCCAATGTTTCCACTGTTTATGAACTATTTGTCGCCAAATTAGATCCTACCCTTACCAACCTGATTTATTGTACTTATTTAGGGGGTTTTAGTGGAGAAGGTTGTACAGATTTAAAGGTAGATAATGAGGGAAATCTTTATGTTGCAGGATTTTCAGGAGCAGGTTTTCCCACGACTCCGAATGCTATGGTAACGACCGCCTCTGGTTTTGATGGTTTTGTCGCTAAAATAAATCCTACCGGAACTGCTTTGGTTTATAGTACTTATATTGGCGGAGGGACTATTGTAGCCATGGACCTGGATACAGCAGGCTGTGTTTACCTGACCGGTTATCCCAGTTCAACCAGTTTTCCGGTTAGCATCAATGCTAAAGATACTGTATCACTAGTGTCCAATAAAAAAACAGCTTAATTGAACAGATAGAGCTGTGGATCAGGCTCAGGAGGTTTTGCCGGGAGAGAAGGATTTAAATCCAACAGGTCGATAATATCGAGGTATTGGAAG
>DIVR01000067.1:103549-108310 GCA_002428325.1 bacterium UBP4_UBA6127 | reverse complement strand
AGAAGTTCAGTAATATGGTCTGAGGGAGTGTTAAATGAGAAATAGTAAGTATCAGGAAACAGATATCCTTCAAGGTTATCCCGGGTAATATTCAATTTCTGAAGAAATTCAGATTTCGAAACTGCCTCGGTGAACTTGCCGTTAGTGGTAACTCCTTTATCATTTAAAAGAGTTTGTATCTGAACCAACGTAAAGCCTTCAGGAATAGTTACAACAATATCGGTATTACTTTTCCCCTTTTTGATGGTCTGAACAATATCTTTCATACTCATCCGAGTATTTAGCTCATAGATACCAGCTTTTAAATCCTTCCGGGCACCTGACAGTCGAGTGTACATAACAAAAAGCATTGGACTGGAAATCAATTTCTCATGCTCCAGTATTAAAGCAATCCCATAAGTGCTTGTTCCTGGTGTGATGATCAGTTTCTTATTCTCCAACTTGTCATCCATGGGAAGGTAAATCAGGGAATAGAAATAACAAGAAAGGCTCAGGCCAATAAGTACCACTAGATAAATAAGCAGGTTGCTCTTGTTTTTAAAATTACGTTGTGCCATTGAGTAATATTACTTTTCCTCGATAGTTTCATTCTGTTTATGTCGCCTGAGATATCCGTCCAGTATCAATGATGCCGCTAATTTATCGATGACCTGTCTTCTTTTTTTTCGGCTGACATCGGCTTCTAGCAAGACAGTTGATTCGGCTTCCTTAGTAGTAAGCCACTCATTCCAATATTCCAGGGGAACGTCTGTTTTTGATTTAAGAGTATCAACGAATCGTTGGACTTTTTCTGCTTGAGCTTTAAGAGAGCCATCCAAGCTTCTGGGAAGCCCTGCTACCACAAGACGAATCTTATATTCTTCAATCCTGGTGATAATATGATTGCAATCTTTTAGATTATTAGTCCGGTGCAGTACTTCCAGTGGAAATGATATATTTTCCGACTGATCACTGACTGCCAGTCCTATTCTCTTATCTCCTATGTCCAGTGCGAGTATGGTCATGTCAAGATTTTAATGAATTCTGCACAATAGATGCAACCTGTTCAAGGGCTTGAGGAAGTTTATCGGGTTCTTTTCCTCCCGCTTGTGCCATATCAGGCCGTCCACCACCACCGCCACCTACCAGTTTAGCAATTTGGCCTACGACCTTTCCTGCCTGTATTCTACAGGTTAAATCAGGAGTTACATAAGTTATCAATGAAACTTTATCATCAGAAGCTGTGGCTAATACTACCACCGTATTAGTTAAATCGGGTTTCAAAGCATCGACAATAGACAATAATGTCTTTGCATCCGAATTTTCGATTTGATGGACAATTAGTTTAATATCATTAACATCTTTTGCTGAGGATATTAACTGGTCCAGATTACTCAATGTAGATTGCGTTTTAACTTTATCGATTTGTTTTTTCAGGTCTTTATTTTCATCTAAAAGTTTTTCAATTCGGACAGGGACTTCATCCAAATCAGATTTGAACAGTTCAGCAGAATCCTTGAGGGATTGCCGATACTGCTGGACCAATTGGAAAGCTGTTCTACCGGTGACCGCTTCTATACGTCGAACCCCTGAACCAATAGCGCTGCTGTTAGTTATCAGAAATAATCCAATATCCCCTGTGGCATTCAAGTGAGTTCCGCCGCATAGTTCACAGTCAAAATCCTTCACAGTAACCACCCGAACAGTATCCCCGTATTTTTCGCCAAAGAAAGCCAAGGCTCCTTTTCCTCGAGCCGCATTAATAGGCATTTCTTCCCAGCTTACGGGTAAATTATTTATTATTTTACTGTTAATGATTTTTTCAATACTCTCAATCTCTTCTGGAATAAGGGTCTTAAAATGAGTAAAATCGAATCTAAGCCTGTCGGGAGAAACCAATGAACCGGCCTGCTCAACATGAGTTCCCAGGACTTCTCTCAAAGTTCCCATCAAGAGATGAGTGGCTGTATGGTTTCTGGCTGTGTCATGCCTTTTTTCTGAATCAACCTGAAGAGTAATCGTATCGCCCTTCTTGATGGAGCCTTTGATAATTTTTCCGAAATGAATTACTGACCCTCCAATATATTTATGGGTTTCATTGATTTTAATAAGGGTCCCATTTGAATTGGATATTAATCCCTGATCGCCAACCTGTCCCCCGGATTCTGCATAAAAAGGAGTCTTTTCCGCGACCAACTCAATATCAGATCCTGTCGGAAGTTCATCCACCAGTTGATTATTATTAATTAAGCCTAGAACAACCGATGTCTCCAGAAGGTTTGAATATCCGGTAAATTCCGTATCCCCAAATTGTTTTTGGATTTCCTTGTATATATCAGAACGGCCCTTTTCACCGGAACCTGCCCATGAAGCCCGGGAACGCTCCTGTTGATGAGTGACCTCGGTCTTGAAAGCATCTTCGTTAAAAACCATATTGCTTTCTTCGAGGATTTCCCGCGTCAAATCTGGGGGAAAGCCATAGGTATCATAAAGCCGGAAGACTGTTTCGGAAGGAATCTCCTTCTGGGTCTCACTCTGGGCTTTTTCAATCGCCTCATTCAAAAGGCTCATCCCGCTGGAAAGTGTAGTCTCAAACCGGTTTTCTTCAGCCAGAATCGTTTGAACAATATGCTGCTGTTTTTCCTTGATTTCCGGATAAATATCTTTCATCTGGTCAATGACCACATCAGCCGCCTGATAGAGGAAAGGTTTTTCTATACCCAAAAGCCTCCCATGCCGATAAGCTCTTCGCAGGATTCTCCGAATGACATAACCCCTTCCTTCGTTTGAGGGAATGACTCCATCAGCAAAGGTAAATGTTAATGCCCTGGCATGGTCGGCTATGACTCTATAAGAAGAAGTAGTTTTTGCCGATTCAGTATATTTTCTGTCGGTTAATCCCTGGGTAAACTTAATAAGAGGCATCATTAAATCTGTCTCAAAATTACTCACAGTTTTTTGCATGATAGCCGCTATACGTTCCAACCCGGCCCCAGTGTCAATATTTTTTCGTGGCAGGGGCCTTAAGGACCCATCCGCCTGACGGTCAAACTGTGTAAATACAAGATTCCAGATTTCCAGATAACGGTCGCAGCTGCACCCAGGAGAGCAATCAGGTTTTCCACAGGAGAAACTCTCCCCTTGGTCAACCAGTATTTCTGATGAAGGGCCACAGGGGCCAGTATCTCCCATATTCCAGAAATTAGAGTCAGCGCCTAACCGGATAAGCCTATCCGATTTGATGCCTACTTCCTTTTTCCAGATATTCAAGGCTTCATCATCATCTTCAAAAATTGTGACATATAATTTTTCTTCAGGAAGATTTAATTCTTCTCGGATAAATCCCCAAGCCCAGCGGATGGCATCCTGTTTAAAATAATCTCCAAAAGAGAAATTTCCCAGCATTTCAAAAAAAGTATGATGCCGCGCGGTCATCCCCACATTTTCAATATCGCTGGTTCTAAAGCATTTCTGGCAGGAGGTTGCCCGGGTGAAATCCAGCTTAATCCGACCCAGAAAATGGTCTTTGAATTGAACCATACCGGCGCTGGTAAACAGCAGGGTAGGGTCATTTTTGGGGACCAGGCTATCGCTGGGGACAACGGTATGTCCCTGTTTTCTAAAGTATTCGAGATAACGGGATCGAATTTCGCGAGATTCCATGGTTGCTTATATACCTCTTTATCGAATTATATTTTGATTCCTTAATGGGTTATTATTTTTAGATGAGTATAAATCATGTTACGGGGAATACGCTGGAAAGGCCGGAATCGGTTCAAATCAAGCCAAAACCCCTATTTGGACTCATATGGAATATTATCTAATATCTCCCGTGCTTTTTGATAGCATTCTTTTG
This sequence comes from bacterium UBP4_UBA6127, assembly GCA_002428325.1. Classification (GTDB taxonomy): domain Bacteria; phylum UBP4; class UBA4092; order UBA4092; family UBA4092; genus UBA4092. The sequence goes on along the minus strand of DIVR01000067.1, from coordinate 104,475 downwards.
CTTTATCCAGATTTCCGGATTTTTCATAAGCCTGGCCCAGATAAGTAATAATCTGAACTTTAAAAGAATCTTGGACAATCGCTTTGGCCTTTAAAGCTCCTTCAAATTGAATGATGGCATCTTTTTCCCTTTTCAACGAGAGATAACAAAGACCCAGTTGGTAGTGAGCTATTGCATTATCCGGATTTGTCGAAACTGCATTTTCCAGGTATTTCTGGGCATTCGCATAATCGTTGGTTACTCGCAAAGATTCCCCAAGGCCGGACAGTAGCGCATCATTGGGCTTTTCACTCAGAGAGAGGGCTTTTTGATAGGCTTTAATGGCGTTTTCATGTTGATGGGCCCTTCTATAGGCATCCCCCAGGGTTTGGTATCCCATGGTGAACTTGGAGTTTATCCGGGTTGTCCTATCCAGGGCCTTAATTGCCTCTGGAAGCTGGTTTCGGGCCATATAAATCAAACCCATTCGGAAATAAGTTCGGCTGTCTTTAGGGTTTAATTTAGTGGCCTTCTGATAATGTTCCAGGGCCTTATCTAATTTTTCCTGGGTCATTAGAATCAGGCCTAAATCGGCATGGGCCTGGGCCAGCAAGGGGATAGAATCGCCTTTATGCCAGAGTTTTATCCCATTTTCAAGAGAAACACGGGCAGACTCCCTGTCACCCTTATTCAATGACTCACGGGCTTGGGAAAGGCAGGTTTTAAATTCTTCTCCTGATAACAATGGCAAAAACAGAAAACTGATAATTATCAGATATAAAAGTCTTTTAAACATGAGTTAATAGTATAGCAAAACCATAAAATGAAAAAAGATAAAAAACCTTGGGTGAAGGGAATATATTACAGGATACTAATAGATAAGAATGGTGGGCAAGGAAGGATTCGAACCTTCGAAGGCGATAGCCGGCAGATTTACAGTCTGCTCC
>DIVR01000067.1:0-103519 GCA_002428325.1 bacterium UBP4_UBA6127 | reverse complement strand
GCTCTACCAACTGAGCTACGCCAGCAGTTTGGAATATCTATTTTACAAAAATTGAACCTTTGACGCAAACATTTTATTTAAAATATTTTAAAAGAGTGAAAAACAGGTATAATCCTTGATTATGAAGCTCCTATTATTCCTTCAATCTGAGAAAAGTAAAAAAAATTTGAAATTATCAATACTTCTTTCCAAATGTTTTGTGCTTATCCTGATCGGAATTTTAATCTATTTTCTATTTTCTCTCCGAAAGGGTTATACTGCCGATCCAAGTATTAAGCTTAAAATTGCCCAATCAATCATAAATCTGCAAAACCCCAAGGGATATGACATTAAATTTGCTTCCAATGATGTTTTTTCAAAATTAGTTGTTTGGGATTCTCCTGTTACCGATCAACGAATAACCATGAACCGGGTTTATTGGAAGCCAGAACGGACTCCAGTAGGATTTTCCAATAAATATGAACATGTTGGAAAAACTGTCAAATTAAGAAAAACAACCTTCACGGGTATCGAAAATCCCCGGGTGGAGGGTTATTCCATTTTGAAAGACCAGGGAAGACTCATTCCCTATGTGCAAGTTTCCTATAAAAATGGAGATAAAACCTTCCGGGGGATGATATTCTGTGTGTATGATAAGACCTCTCATCGGACATTATTCGTTGAAAGCAGTGGACTTGATCGTGATTTCTCGGAAAAGGTAGTATTGGATTTTGTTCATAACCTTGGGACGATTCGATAATTTCTTATAAGCCGTCTCAATCTCATCCTTAAAGCCTTTTTATTCGGAGCATTAACGGAGAGGGTCTGACCCTCTCCGTTATAACTCCCTTTCCCGAGTCAAAGTACCAAAAGGGACAGTCTTGTACCCGAATTGATATCTGATGGTCTAAGCATAAATAGGTTTATTTTTATAGAATAATGATATATATAGAGTTACAAGTTTATTATGGATTGGCATACCTGTTGCAAAGTAAAAAGTATAACTTTTCACTTATCCAATAGGAGGATAACCAAATGAAACACAAGGCAATAGCTCGTGGAATTCAGATTCTGGTTGTAGGAATGTTAATGTTGGGAGTAGCTTTTGCTCAAGGTATGCCAAAAAAAGGGGAGATGGGCCGAAAAGCTCCTGGAGCAGGTAATCCCCGGATGGCGGCCCAATTTCATGAAAAATTGGGAATCGATAAGGAGACTTCACTGAAAATTCGAGAGATTCGGCGGAATGAACAGAAACAGATGATTAGGATGGAAGCTGATAAGAAAGTCGCCAAAATGACCCTGGATGAAATGCTAACAGACCCCAAGGCATCCGAGGCTGATATTCGAAAAGCAGCCGATAAGCTGAACAAAATTCAGGAAAAAGAAGTTTCAATCAAGTTAGATTCCCTGTTAGCTATTCGAAAAAACCTTACGCCTGAACAATTCGAGAAATTGGTGAAAGCCGGGGAAATGATGAAAAGAAACAGTCAACGAAATATGGCAAATTCTCATAAAAGCAACCCTCAAGGTAAGAATAATAGGCAACCCGGTAATTAAATAAAAGCCATATAAACAAAAAGAGAGCCGATATTAAACCGGCTCTCTTTTTTCATAAAACAGAATAAACTTATTTTTTGGGTTTAACAGGTGCAGGAGCTGCTTTTTTATCAGTATCCTTTTCAGGAAGATGAATGGTTACTTTCTTCATAACATCACCCTGATTAACCTTTTTAACAACTTCAATTCCATCAATAACCTGGCCGAAAACGGTATAATTTCCATCCAGATAGGGAATCTTATCCAGGCAAATGTAGAATTGGCTGTCTGCGCTGTTAGGGTCCTGGGACCGAGCCATCGCTACGGTTCCCAGAATATGTTTACGGCTGTTAAATTCGGCTGGAATATTTTTGCCGGAACCACCGGTACCATTCCCGTTAGGGTCTCCCCCTTGAATAACAAATCCCGGGACTACTCGATGGAAAGTCAGTCCGTTATAAAAACCTTTCTGAACTAAGGCTGAAATATGATCCACGGTTTTGGGCGAGGTATCGGGATACATTTCAAATTTGATAATACCGCCATTTTTCATCTCAATGGTAACGACTGGAAGGCTCTTGGACTCGTCTTTTGGGGTGGCCTTGGCTTTGGTTGCTTCTTTTCCGTCTGAAAAACCGTTCAATGCGCTAATCATCATGACTCCTATCGTAAATAGTTTCCAATTCATGCTCTTCTCCTAAAAAAGGGAATATTGAATATCATAAGTTATTCTAAGGGGATTGATTCAAGATTTCAATCAGCAATCTTATTGACAACCGGCTGCCTAACAGATAAGTTAGATTAATTTAAAATTCCGAGGGCTTTCTATTGTCCACAGATAAGAGCCTGCTCAAACACGGCAGTTTTTTGTTTATTGTCGGTCTGGTCAGCAATATCAGTAATTATTTTTTTCATTTTTATATGACCCGGAAACTGAGTATTCCGGATTATGGAACCTTGTATTCATTAATTGCTCTCTTAAACATTCTGGGAGTCGGCTCTGGAGCTATCCAATTAATTACCGCTCAGCAAATATCATCAGCCCTGGCTAGAGGCGAAACCCAAAGAGCAAAAGCTCTCTTCTGGTTTGTTTTTAGATGGACATTCGGCGCTGGGTTGGTTTTAAGCCTTTTTTATGCAGCTGCCATACCCTTTCTCAAGGGATACCTGCAATTGGAATCAAGCCATTATCTTTTCTTATTAATGGCGCCATTTTTACTTTCATTTTTATACCCGGTACTGGCTGGAACTTTACAAGGCATCCAGAATTTTGAGGGACTGGGATTTAATGGATTATCTGTTTCATTGGGAAGGTTTCTCTCTGGGGTCCTCCTGGTCATGGTTGGGATGGGGTTGAATGGTGCTTTGATTTCCTTTCCTATTAGTTATTTAACAGGAATCATCCTGGGATTTGTCATGATTGATAGGGGCTTATGGTCCAGTAATCCTTCAGCGGAAGATGAGAAAGCCCTTTCAATTAAAAATGTATTTGGCCATATCGGACCCACTTTTCTGGCCCTGGGATTATACCAAATTATTTGCCAGATTGATACTATCCTTGTAAAACATTATTTTTCCCCAGTAGATGCAGGATTATATTCATCTGTTTCTCTGGTGGGGAAAGCTTTTTTATATATCCCCATGGCATTTACCCAGGTCATGGTCCCCAAGGTTTCCGGGGAATATGCAGCCAATCGGGATACAAGGCATTTATTGAACAAGACAATTTTATATGGATTTGCCTTATGTTTTGCCGGCATCCTGGTTTGTGTCGTTTTTCCTCAATTAATCCTGAGACTTGTCAGCGGTAATAAATATCTGAGTGTGGCTAAGCTGTTACAATTTTTTCCCATAGCCATTACCCCTTTAGCCTTATCAGGAATATTTTTAAATTATCATCTGGCTCGGTTAAAAATCCGCTTTATTATCTCATTTTTGGTCATAACGATTTTATATGTAATCCTATTGACCTTGTTCCATGCGACCTTCACCCAGGTATTATGGATGGTCTTTATTTGTGGAACCCTTTTATTTGTCTGGAATTATTATTTAATTCAAACTGAAAAATAACTATAATGTAGGGAATATCTATTTCTCAGGGCGGTTTATATCTATGAAAAATCTGATTGCCGATTATCTGGATGAACATAAGATTGCGTTGCAAAAACTAATGGAAAATCAATCTCAGATTGAAAAGGCGGCTGATTTAATCATAAATGCTCTGAAAAAAGGGAATAAAATAATTATTTGTGGAAATGGGGGATCAGCCGCTGATTCCCAACATTTTGCCGCTGAAATTATCGTGAAATTTTCCAAAGTACGGAAAGCTTTACCAGCTCTTGCATTGACGGTAGATTCTTCAGTGCTTACAGCCATAGGCAATGACTTTGGGATTGAAGATTTATTTGCCAGGCAAGTAGAGGGTCTGGGAGCTCCCGGTGATATACTGGTTGCCATCTCGACAAGCGGGAAGAGCCCTAATGTCATAAAGGCGATAAAGCAGGCTCAGGAAAAAGGTTTATTCATTCTGGGCATGGCTGGGAAAAACGGCATGGTTGTTCCTTGTGACTGCCAGATAAAAATTGAATCGACACGGACATCAATTATCCAGGAAATGCATATTACCGTAATTCATATGATTTGCCAGATGATTGATGAGGCTGTTTGCTGAAAAATATAATGGAAAAATATTACCCTTCAATAAGCATTATAATTCCAGTCTTTAACTCAGAGGCTTGTCTGGGATTGTGCCTGGAATCGATAAGAGCTCAGGATTATCCTGTTGAGAAAATCGAAGTGATTATAGTCGATGCCGGGTCTTCAGACAAAACACTTGATATTGCTCGTAAATATCATGTAAATTTGATTCTGGATAATCCTTTAAAGACGGGTGAAGCAGGTAAATCCGTAGGTGTTTCCAAAGCCCATAATGAGATTATTGCCCTGATTGACAGCGATAATATTTTAGATGGAAACGATTGGCTGACTCGAATGGTTCAGCCTTTTGCTGATTCGGATATTGTTGGAAGTGAGCCCTGGCTTTATACTTATCGTAAACAAGATCCATTAATTACACGATATTGTGCTTTGCTGGGAATGAATGATCCCTTATGTTTTTACCTGGGAAATTATGATCGTGTCTCTCAAATCAGTGGTAAATGGACCGGTATCAATATTTCCACAGAGGATAGGGGCGATTATCTTAAGATTGATTTTGCCGGGCTTGATTATTATCCGACTATCGGAGCGAATGGATTCATGATTAGGCGGGATTTGGTATTGAAAGCCCATTATTCTCCCTATTTATTTGACATTGATGTCCCGGCAGAATTGCTACCAATGGGATATCATTTTTATGCCAAGGTGAAATTGGGTATTATTCATCTATATGCAAAAAATCTGGGGGATTTTACCAGAAAACAAAAAAGAAGAGTGAGAGATTTCTTGTTTTATCGGGATGATCGTAAACGATATTATCCCTGGCATAAAATATCAACCTGGAAACTGATTAAATTTGCTTTATCAACTATTCTAATACTTCCCATATTAGTCGATATTATGAGAGGCTATTGGAGAAAACCGGATAAAGCCTGGTGGTTCCATCTGCCAGCTTGCTGGACCACTTTATTTGTCTATGGTGCCGGAAGGATTTTAGCTCTCTTTCCTTCCCATAAAACAATCCTGAACAGGGATAATTGGAATCGATGACAGGCTTATGAAAATTCTGTATATATCTTTGAATTTATTGACGAGAAATGTTTCCAGTGGGGGAGACCATATTTTCCTGGAAACAGCTCTTCGATGGAGTCAAAAAGGGCATGATTTGACTCTTTTGATTCCCTCTGTTTCTGTTAATGAATTCAAGGAAAAAATACCCGGCTCTACTTTGTTACAAATCAAGCCTTCATTTTTAGAAAGGGAAGGTTTATACAATCGATGTTTCTTTCTGGTATTCCCGATTTATATTATAAGAACCTTTAAAGCCTTAAAAATTATAAAAAAAGTAAAAGATTTTGATTTAGTTGTAACTAATGGGGATTTTTTCTGTAATGTAATCCCAGCATCCAAAATAAAAGACAGCCAATGGTTATCTTTTATTTATCATATCAACGAATCACCATTAAAAAGAAAAGGAAATAGTTTTTTAATGAGTTGTGTTTCATATCTAATGCAACGATTCAGCTTCAGAATTATTAAGAAAGACTCCGATTCTGTAGTTTTATTAAATCATCAGGTCCGAAATGATCTGTCCCAGATTGGTTTTGATGATAAAAAACTACATGTTGAAGGATGTGGGATAAATTATAAGCAAATTCAGAAGTATCCTCCTGAACCCGAACTGAAATATGATGTATGCGCTCTAGGTAGAATATATCCAACCAAAGGGGTCTTTGACCTTCCCTTAATTTGGGAACAAGTGATTAATACTAATCCGTCCTATAGATTAGCTATTATAGGAACAGGTCCCGAAGTTTGGGTGGAAAAGTTAAAGTCCTTGATAAAAGAAAAAGGATTAGCTGAGAATATTCATCTCTTAGGATTTCTATCTCCAGAAAAAGTTTATGGATTGATGAAATCTGCAAGGCTATTCGTTACAGCCAGTTATGAAGAAGGTTGGGGTATTTCTGTATGTGAAGCCATGGCGTGTGGATTACCTGTGATTGCATATGATCTCCAAGCTTTTAAAGAGGTTTTTGGTAAATCAATTGAGTTGGTCCCCAGGGGAAATACCCGGATAATGGCTGAAAGAATTCTTTTCTATTTAAATAATGAAGATATTTGTTTACAGAAGAAAATTATTCTTCATGATTTGGCTTCTAAATATGATTGGGATACTATTACCGGAAATTATTTAAATACCATTACAGCGAGAAACTAATGAACCCGATATATCAAACAAATTCGTTACAGGAAAAAATCAGCATTCTAAGAGATCTCAAAAAACAAATGGGATTTACTTTTCCTTTTCTTGTTATTAAAAGAGTAATTCAATTATATTATTATAAATTGTTTAAAAACAGGAAATTCAGTCTTAACGGAGAAGACTATCCGTATTATTATGCTCTCTATAACGGGACCTTCTTAAAAGAACGTGCTGTAGAAATTCCCCTTGTTATGAAATATGTGAATAATTTTAAGGGGAAAAATATACTTGAGATTGGTAATGTTCTTTCTCATTATATTGCTTTCACCCATGACATAGTTGATAAATACGAAAAAGCAGAAGGTGTTTATAATATTGATATTATTGAATATACTCCCCCCATTAAATATGATTTAATCGTCAGTATCTCAACATTTGAGCATATTGGATGGGATGAGATGCCTCAAGAAAAAGGGAAAATACTGATTGCTTTAAATAAATTAAAAGGGATGATGAATCCCGGGTCAAATGCTATATTGACACTTCCATTGGGGCATAATGAATATTTTGATGGAATTCTGAAAAATAATCTTTTTGAATTTGATGAGAAATATTTTCTTAAAAGAATTACAAAGGATAATCAATGGATTCAAGTGGATTATGCGAGTTTGGGTGAAGTGAAATATAATCATCCATTTCAGAATGCAAATGTCTTATTTATAGGAATAATAAAAAACTAAAGAGATCAATATGAAAAAAAATAATGATATTAAAGAAAACAAACAAGAATCAAATAGCTATTTGTCTAGATGTCAATACGATATTTTGAGCATTGTTATTTTCTTTTTATTATCAATGCTACTTTTTAGAGGTATATTTTCTTCGGATAATTCTATAGTCAGTACTGATTATAATGCCTGGGCACCAAAGATGTATCGAGATACTTTGTTATCAGGTCAGTGGCAAAAATGGATGGCTCTTAATTTTGCTGGCTATGATTTCCGGGCCCTCTTTTTATATCCTTCATTGATATTTTTAGTGTTATTCAATCCTCACTTTTTTATTGGTTGGGAATATGCTTTCGATGTCTTTTTAATAGGTATGACGTTCTTTATTTTTATGAGATCCATGAAACTCACCATTTTTGCTTCTTTTATTGGTGGTCTTTCGATGATGTTTTCAAATCATATTCTCAGCATGGTATTTCCCGGTCATATGGGGAAATTAGATCTTTTCGTATGGACACCGCTTGTTTTCATGTTTTATGGGAAAGGGATTCAATCCACGGGTAGAAAAAAGTTTATCTTTTTTGTTCTTGCAGGTTTGTTCTATGGATTACAATTTCTTGCTGGGGATGTCCAAATAGGATATTACATAGGGATATGTCTTGGTATATATACTATATATTTATGTTTCCTTCATCGAGATATGTTTTCTTTCAAATGGTTGGGACTAAATGTAATGGGTGGAATCATCACCCTGATGGTAACAATATTGTTATCAGCCCAGGCCTTGATATATTTTTCCGGTGTAGCTGATCCAGGAAAAGGTGTTGAGGCTGGTACGAATGGAGATCCTTCTTCACAATATGAGTTTGCAACCTCATGGTCTTTTCCTCCTGAAGAAGTAATAACCTTTTTCATGCAAAGGCCTATGGGAAATATGACAGGTGATGGTTATTGGGGACGAAACGGTACTTCTCAGACGGTTCTAAAATTAAGTGATGATTATATGGGGGTGTTACCGCTTATTCTGGCTATTGTCGGCCTTGTATTTTATAAGGATAAGAGAAAATGGTTTTGGTTTTTTCTCGGAATAGGTTGCCTCTTGGTGGCCTTCGGTGGATATACGCCTTTATACAAATTGATATATCAATTTCCCTCAATGAAGTCCTTTAGAGCTCCTACAAAATGGACCTATTTGTTTGCTTTTAATATGTGTATACTGGCTTCTATGGGGGCTGATTATTTGTATCGAAATGAGAACAATGAAGAAGATAGACAAAAACGTAAATCCTTCATGTTCTTGTTATCTGGATTGGTTGCCTTAGTTATAGTTGGTTGGTTTGTGTTTTCAGTATTTAGTGATTCCATTTTAAGATACATAAGCCAGTCCATTAATGCATCAATAGATTATAGTCTTCTTTATTCTCGTTTTAATATATTCTTATCAAGTTATAAGGTCTTCTGCATATTATTTATCATATCTTCCATATTAATATATTTAGTTTTCAACAATATTAAATGGAAGAGATACCTTTTTATTTTGATTTCCCTGGTAATAATCAGTGAATTATGGATGGCCGGAAGTTATTTCATTCAATATGTATCTAAACAAGATTATTATGCTCCTCATCCAGTTATAGATTTCTTAAAAAATGATAAAGAATATCCAAGAGTTAAACTAGGACCTCAGAATGGGCTCTTAAATAATATCGCCACTAATCAATTTAAGTATTATGGCGTATTGTGTTGGGATTCACCAGCCTCCAGATTACCTGTGTATTATAAGAATTTTATGGATGTAATAGGAAAAAATGATTTTTTGAAATTCATGGATGTCACAGGTATCAAGTATCTTATATCTGCACAGCCTTTATCCGAGCCTATCTTCCAGGAAGTTTTCAATTCATACGGAATATATGTTTACCAATATGTTAATTACATTCCCCATGTTTATACCATAACCAACTATCAGGTAGTAAAAAATTCTGATGAAATGCTGAAATTGTTAGCAAGCCCTCAGTTTAGTGTAAGGGAACGTCTTTTATTGGATGGAGAACCTGGTATTGTTGCTTTACAACAGGTTCAATTAACCAATGAGGGATTAAACATTTCTAAATATTCAAATAATGAAATAAGAATAGTAAGTTCGAAAAACTATGATTCTATATTGGTATTGTCAGATTATTATTTCCCTGGGTGGAAAGCTTATGTCGATAATTCAGAAACAAGGATATTTAGAGCTAATTATCTCAATCGAGCTATAAAACTTCCCAAAGGTGATCATATTATCAGTTTTGTTTATGAACCTTCCATGATGGGTTTATATATTACGCTGGTTACATGGATTATTCTTATAATATTTTTATTATTACTTGGATATAAAACATATAAAAGAAAGGATAAATAATCATGAAATGCATGATTGTAATTCCTACTTATAACGAAAAAACAAATCTTCCTCAAATATTAGATGAAATATTAAAAATTAAAATACCATTTAATATACTGGTTGTTGACGATAATTCACCGGATGGAACAGGTCAAATAGCCGATACTTATGCAGAAAATAATCCTGAAAGAATTCATGTTTTGCACCGAAAAGGTAAATTAGGATTAGGATCCGCCTATCGTGAAGGTTTTAAATGTGCATTAAAATGGGGAGCTGATTTTATCTTTGAAATGGATGCTGATTTTTCTCATGACCCGAAATATCTGCCTGATTTTTTAGATAAAATGGATGAATCAGATTATGGAGTAGTAATTGGTTCCCGATATGTAAATGGAATCAGTGTAGTAAACTGGCCTATCAGTAGATTAGTCTTGAGTTTAGTGGCTTCGCAGTATGTCAGGATTATTACTGGGTTGAAAATTTCCGACACTACTGCCGGTTTTAAATGTTTCAAACGAAAAGCCCTGGAGGCAATCGAATTAGATACTGTTGTCTCGAATGGTTATTCGTTCCAGATTGAAATGAATTATAGATTACACAAAGCTGGTTTTCGGATTGCAGAAATTCCTATTATTTTTGTCGATCGACATTCTGGCACTTCCAAAATGTCGGGTCACATTATTCGTGAAGCATTATATGTAGTATGGAAACTTCGATTGGGGCTAGGTAAAAAATAAGTAATCCTGTTATAAGGACTGCTTTTATTTTCGATAGAATATTATTATGCGCAGTCTGAAAGATCGTTTAAATTCCATTAAGGATCACATCAAAGACCCTCTATATAGAAATATCCTGAATGACCAGGAGATTTCGAATACCAACCTTCTGAATAGTATCCCTGGATCAGAAATAGTCCATTATGAAGAAGGGAGCGTATTACATCGATGTATTACTTATCCTTTACCTTTTCCTTGGGGCAATAAATCAGTAGTGGGTGAATATAATCTATATCCATTATTATGGTTGGATAAGGTTACTGAGTTAAGGGAAACTTCATTAGACAAAATTCTCTTTTTCGATTTGGAAACCACGGGTCTTGCTGGAGGGACTGGGACCTACCCATTCCTTGCCGGAATCGGCTATTTCTCAGATAATTCATTTATGGTCCAACAGGTGTTTTTGCTGGATTATGCCTATGAATATGCTTATCTTATGCATCTTAACGAGCTTTTTAAATCCTATGAAGTTATCATTACATTCAATGGCAAATCATATGATATCCCATTGATTAACACCCGATATAAAATCCATAAAATCCCCTATGAATTAAAATTTCCAGCTCATATTGATTTATTGCATCCTTCACGGAACTTATGGAAACAATCTTTAGAGAATGTAAAATTAAAAACTCTAGAATTTAATATTCTTGGATATGATCGAATAGGTGATATCCCCGGTTCAGAAATCCCTTCTGCGTATTTTGAATATTTAACCCAGGGGAAAGTCGATGATATTGTTAGAGTATTTGAGCATAATGTTTATGATATAGTTAGCCTGGCTTGTTTGAGTCAGAGCATTACCCAATTAATCATCCCTGAGAATACATCCTATACCCATACAGCGGAAGAGCTGTCTGGTACCGGAAAATTATATTATTTGAGAAAAGAATATGAGTCAGCCATCATCTTTTATGAAATGGCTTTAGTGACTGCTGAATCCATTAAATTGAAAACAGATATCTATAGATATTTAGCCCAGGGATGTAAGAAAATAAGAGATTATTCAAAGGCTCTGTTATATTGGGAAAAGTTGGCTACGATTTCTTCTTATTACAAACCTGTTGCATTGATAGAAATGTCCATGATCTATGAACATTACAAAAAGGACTATCTCAAATCATTACAATTAGTAAAAGAATGTGAAAATTGCGAATCATATGATATTTTTCTAAAAAGCAAGAAAAGGAAAGAAGAGACTAAGGAACTTAGCAAACGGATGAATCGATTGGTCATTAAATGTAAACGAAAGGGGCTATCTTTTTATGAATGATTCCATATATGAAGATATTAGTATTCTTTTAAATAAGGGTGTTTCAAATTTTGCCCTGGTGTTATTAATAAATCATGCAGGATCAACGCCTAGGCATATTGGGACCAAAATGATAGTAAAACCAACTGGAGAGATTATTGGGACTATTGGCGGGGGCATCCTGGAAAAAAAGATAATAGACGATGCCTTGATAGCTATAAAAAATGGAAAATCAGAATTGAAAACATACCATCTCACCCCTGAATCAAACAATGGTATAGGCATGACCTGCGGTGGTTCCGTGAGTGTTTTCATTGATTTGGTTAATACCAAAGACGAGCTTTTAATAATTGGCGCCGGGCATATAGGAGTATCCTTGTGTCAGCTAGCATCTGCGACAGGATTTAAAGTTGTTGTCGCTGAGGATAGAGCCTCTTATGCGATGAAAGAAAGATTTCCCGAGGCTGATTCAGTCCATTGTATCGCCCTGGATAATATTCCTGATTTTATTAAAGAGAAAAGGTTGGAATATGTAGTTCTTGTCAATCGGCATTCTGATTGCGATCTCTACTGGTTGAAAGAGATTTTAAAGAAAAAAGAGGCTCAATATGTTGGTTGCATAGGCAGTAAGATGCGAATCGCCAATTTAAAAGAAAACTTATTGAAAATGAATATTGATGAAAATATGATTGATACTATTTATGGACCAATCGGCTTGGATATCGGGGCAGAAACCCCTGAAGAGATTGCCGTTAGTATTCTTTCCCAGATTATCAGGGTTAAACATAAATGCAATTGATCCCATAGGCTGTTATTTATCCAGAATAATTTCAAAGTGAGGTTCTGTTTTAAATATCTGAATTCTGCGAAGGCTATGTTCCTTCAAATAGGGAACGTTATCAATAAAATCAATAATCACAGCTTCTTTTTTATTCTTTCCCGGCCTTAAGGCTCTTCCAACTCTTTGCAATGCTCTTGTCTCAGATTTTCCCCCCCCAGCCAGAATCAGGCATCCTAAGATTGGTATATCCAGTCCTTCATCAGCAAGGGTGGTTGCAATAAGTATCTTCAGTTTACTTTCTTTAAAATCACTAAATATTTTATTCCGTAAGGTACTTGAATCATTGCCCTGAATAAAGGTAGCATCCGGGATAAATTTCAAGAGCTCTTCGCCATGTTTGATATGTTGTACCAATACCAGTACTGAAAATCCTTTATTTTTAAATTCAAGGCAATTCTCAGCAATTAATTGATTTCTTTTTGGATTGTAAACAATATGGCTGCTGTAAATACTGGAATAATCCTTTTTTTCCAGGGACTTGCTGCCATTGACAGTTAAATATTGGATAACCGGATGAACCAAGTATTTTTGTTCAATCAATGAAGAGGCGTTTATCTTAATGATTTTGGGTCCCAAAGCAGACTCAATGAGCATATCCTGTCGATCTGACCTATAGGGAGTCGCGCTCAATCCGAACCTGTAGAAAGCCTTTTGGGTATGCATGGCTACGGTATAACAGGAGTCCGCAGGCAGATGGTGGCATTCATCAAAAAAGACCAACTGAGCTGATTCAATAGCATTAACTATATCATCTTTATGAGAATCGATTTGAGTCGGGTCATCCTGATCTTCTTCATCAAAGAGAAGATATTTTTCGCCCAAAGCCCGGGTTACTGTCTGAATCGTTGCTACTGTGATTGGCTGGATATTAATATGGCCATCACCCAATTGCCCAATATTAATTTTTAATGTTTTCTTGAATACATCGATTGCTTGATAAAGAAGTTCTTTAGAATGCACAAAGAAGACAGTTGGTATTTGCAACTGGGCAATGATACTGGCCGCCACAATCGTTTTTCCTGAACCGGTGGCCATTTCAATAATCCCTCTGTGGTATTTGAGGGCTTTTTGGATAACCGTATCCTGGTAGTCTCTTAGTTTTATCACCGGCTCAGGAATCTGAAGGGAAGGCACAGGTTTCACTCGGTTATCAATGAGTTTAAAGGGGATATCTTCTCTCTTTAAGAAATTAATAATCCGGGGTAAGAGACCGGTAGGGAAGGTATGGGTTCTCTTATTGAATAAATGTTTCTTCCCATCCCATGTTCCTTCAATAAACTTGGGGTTAAATTCTGAACCCAGTATTGTATATGAGGTAATCTCATCAATTTTATCTATCGGATAAGACTTGCCGGTAAAGGAGGAGGTCAGATTTCCTACGTTAATAATAAATGTCGATGAGACCCAATTTTTCTGGTAGAGATCCATAATATCAGCGTGGATATCAGAAGGATGTAGGTAGAATATCTTCATTAATTCAGGCAGATGGGCAATATGTACTTCCCATTGTTTGTCTTCTGGATTCCATCGGCGATTATCTAATTTGCGAATAGATGAGATTATTTCCTGATCGTAGGGGAAACGCAGCCCAATAAAATCTTCTTTTACCAGGGTAAGAACAATCATTATAAAGCCTGTTTATAAAATCGCCTGTTCATTGAACCAATCGTACAGGCTGTCTCATAATTAATGGTGGAACTCCAATCAGCAATCTCTGCCAGAGAAATAAAATCGGTTTTTTGTTTTCCGGTAAAGATAACTTCATCCCCTAATTTGCATGAATCAATGGCCGTAACATCCAGCATTAACTGATCCATACAAATCCTGCCAATAATTGGAACTCTTTTTCCTTGAACCAGAGCTTCACCTTTATTGGAACATAACCTGGAATATCCAGCTCGATAACCGACATTGACCGTGGCTATTGTTGTGGGTTTATTGGTTATGTAAGTTTTCCCATAACTGACGGTATAACCACTGGTCGCATGCCGTAAATGGGAAATCTCTGATTTTAACGTCATAGCCTGTTTTAGTGAAACATCCTGAAGCATAGTATTACTGGGATACAAGCCATAAAGCATGAGACCCGGCCGGACCATTTCATAATAGGATTGGGGATATCTTATTACCGCGGCTGAATTGGCTGTATGCCGAATCGGAATATGAATACCGTTTTCTCTGAGTTCCTGATTCAGTTTTTCAAACCGTTGTAATTGAAGAAGGGTAAAGTCAGGATCATCATCAGAAGAAGAAAAATGGGTAAAAAGCCCCTCAATAATCAGATGGGATAAAGAGCCTAATCCTTTGATAAAGGAAAATGCCTCATCAAAAAAAGGACCGATACGGCCTATGCCAGTATCGGTCTCTATATGAATTTTTATTTTCTTGTTATGTTTGCAAGCCAGTTTGTTGAGTTTTTCGGCTGTATCATAATGGGCGATACTGGGAATACAGGCAGACTCCAATATGGCTTCTACTTCATTTGGTTGTAAGCACCCTAGTATTAAAATCGGCTTATCCGGTTGAGTTTTTCTCAGCCGTATGGCTTCATCCGGTGTCGCCACAGCGAAAATTGTATTATCAAAATGGGATAACACCTGAGCCACTTCATGAACACCATGTCCATAAGCATCGGCTTTAATGACCGAAGCAATAATCCGATGGGGACCCACCTTATGACGAATTTGACGGTAATTGTGTGCAATCGCTTCTAAATCAATCAGGCATTGCGTACGCAAACCATCCTCAACCATCACAATGGTTATTTCTCCTCATCCTGGTTCTGGGTTGCCTGGCGGATTAAATCACCCAGATTGGTTGTAATGGCATTACTCTGTCCCATATAGCTTTTAATGGCAGATTTTTCCTGCTCATCAATCATCGCTCGACGGGAGATGGAAAGTTTTCTGGATTTCTTATCGATTTTAATCAGTTTAAATTCAAGTTCATCACCAGTCTTGCAAAAAGACTTAACATCATTGATTCGGGAAGAATCAAGCTGTTTAATCGGGCAGAAAGATTCAATTCCACCTTCAAAGGTAACCACCACTCCCCCATTGGTCAGCTGAGTTACCGTACCTTTGACAGAGGAGCCTTCTTTATGATTCTTAATGAATTCAAGCCAAGGATCTGGGGTCAACTGTTTAACACCCAGGTTGATTCTGCGTTTAGCCCGAGTATATTTCAAGACTCGGCACTCGATTTCCTGTCCTACTTGATAGGTTTCAGAGGGAATCATGAATTTATTCCAGGAGAAATCATTGTTATGAATAAATCCTTCAATGCCTTCTTCAATTTTCAGGAAGACACCGAAATCAGGGATATTGGAAATCGTTGCTTTGATGACAGTCCCAAGGGCATATTTTTCTTCGACTGAATCCCATGGATCGGGTTGAGTCTGCCGGAGTCCTAAGGAAATACGCTGGTTTTCTTTATCAATAGAGAGCAGTTTGACTTTAACCATATCACCCTGGGTAACCATTTCTTTCGGGTGTTTTACTCTCTGGGTCCAGGACATTTCAGAGACATGAATCATGCCTTCTATTCCCGGAAGCAGTTCAACGAAAGCGCCGTAATCCGTTAATGCGGTGACTTTGCCTTCGTATATTTCACCCACAGGGAGTTTGGTTTCAAGGTCATCCCAAGGGTTCGCTTGAATTTGTTTAAGTCCCAGGGAGATCCGTTCGCTGGAGGTATCAATTTTCAGGATAATGACTTCAAGAGATTGTCCGGCTTTTAAAACTTCTTCAGTTGATTTAACCGGAGTCCAGGAAAGGTCGGAAATATGAAGTAAACCATCAACGCCGCCAATATCAATAAAGGCGCCAAAAGGGGCAATGGATTTAACAATACCTTTGACCCGAACCCCTTCTTTTAAATTCACGAAGAGATCTTTACGTTTCTGTTTACGTTCTTTTTCAGAAATCTGTTTTCGGCTGGCAATAATTTTCTTGCCTCTATCATCCATTTCAATGATCTGGACCATGCAGGTTTGTCCGATGAGCTGAGGTGCCATGGCAGAAGTAAATCCAGACAAGGAATGAGGCATGAAGGCTTGAATGCCCATGTAGGAAACCAGATATCCAGCTTTATTATGGGCCGTAATGACGGCTTCGACAGGTTCTTTGCTTTCGTAAGCATCACGGATTAATACCCAGCCGCGCCTCATATCTGCTTTGGATTTTGACAAAGATACCATTCCTGAGGAAGTTTCTTTTTTCTGAACAAGGACCTCAATCTCATCACCGGGTTTAATGGTGATTTGACCATTGGAATCCAACGTAAATTCTGACAGGGGGACGATACCTTCTGATTTATAGCCAATATCGACAATAACACCGCTGTTATCTACGGTAAGAATCTTGCCTTTAATAATCTGGCCTTCTTCAAGAGAAAGCATTCCTTCTTCAGAAGAAAGAAAGGAGTCCATATCATCAAAAATAGGATCAGATTCAGACATGGATGAATTGCACATTGTTTCGTCATTTAATGAGTTAGCCATTTAGGATACCTGAAAGGGAAAAGTTTATATAGTACTAAAATTTTAATTTATTTACCTTGAGTATGTCAAACTTTTTACTGATTTAAGCTGTTTTTAGACTGCCGGCTCCTATTAACATGCCGGGATGGACCCATTAACTGTCATTTATAACAATAAAACAGCTATTGACAGCCTTTTTTCATGATTCATAAATCTTTATGATAAAGGGAGTTGTAACGGAGAGGGTCTGACCCGCTCCGTTACAACTCCGTTCAAAAGTCATTTCAAAGACCAAAATTAACAGGATTATGAGAATGCTGATTAATTTGGGGGGGAATAAGAAAATACAAAATAAATTATAATTGATAGAATAACATTATTATTACAGTAATCATGAAAAAAACCAAGTTTGGAGAAAAAAGAGAGATGAAATCAGAGGAAAGAACCATCCGATTTGAAAAGTCGCAGA
The DNA here is from genome assembly GCA_002428325.1 of bacterium UBP4_UBA6127. Taxonomy (GTDB): domain Bacteria; phylum UBP4; class UBA4092; order UBA4092; family UBA4092; genus UBA4092. The sequence continues at coordinate 86,208 of DIVR01000067.1, read as the reverse complement.
TAATAAAGAAAGAAGCTACCGAAGGATTCTGGGAAGCTCTTTTTGAAGAATTGGGGACGGAAGAAGTTGCCTTGATCAAGAATCCTTCCTATGTATATTCTCCGATGGAAATATATCCCCTGGCTCCCAAGACAGCGGGTCGAATAGCAAAACTCCAGGGAATAGTAAAAGATATGGATGGCACAACCACTACCACCGAACCCTTGTGCCTGCATTCATTGGAGTGGATGGTCAGGAGAATCACAGATCGAATGCCTGGTTGGTCTTCGGCTGAAAGGGGAAGCTGGCGAGGACTCGATAACGTTATTGATTATCCTCATATCATTGGAAATTCTACAACAAAACATGTCGAATATCTGGTACAGACTTATCAAAAAGATATTGTAATGGACTCCTTTAAATCATCTTTTATTGAAGCGGCTCTATGGACGATTCTTTGTGGAAAAGATCCCGGCCGGAAGAAGGAAGTAATATCCAATCTATCCGCCCTTGGGGTAGAGGGTTTATTAAGCGAACCTGAGGTTGAATCAATCCTAAAATCAGAGATTTATGATGAAATAAAAACCCAGCAGGCGGCCAAGTCTCTTTTAGTTAAATACTCCCAATCTTTTAGATTAGAGAACCTGACAGATAAAGTCAGGGCCGCAGTCGATATCTATTATATGAGATATCATTCAATTCTGATGGACATTGCTGCTGGAAAAGGACTTGAAAGGTCTCAGAAACTGCTTAAGGAACCCGGGAAACGGTTGGTAGAATCCATGCCCGGAGTAGGAATATTTATCGCATTACTGAAAGGGTGGTTGGCTGAAGAGGCTGATTCCTTCTATGATGTTCTTTCCCGAGAGATTCTGCAGAAATCAAATCAATGGACTGGAGCAGAACTGGTTGAAAATAGGAAATGGCTGAGTGCTATGGGCCGTTATTTCATGGAAAACCCGGTAAAAATCTCAGTAGTAACATCCTCTATCGCCTATGAGGCTGATATTGTCTTGACTGAGGTTTTTAATGTTATCAGAGAACAAATCGGAGAGTGGCCAGTCTCCGATGCCAAGAAACAAGACTTATTAGAGAAATTTGCCTCCTATAAAGAGTTATATGATGGATTTATTACCGCTTCAGATTCTTCAGAGATTCGGTTGAAACCCCACCGGGATTTATACAGTATTGCATTGCATCAAATGGGGATACCCAAGGAATCGTTTCAATATGTAGCGGGGTTTGAGGACAGTGAATCCGGAACCCTCGCTATCCGAGCCGCCGGGGTGGGGTTATGTATTGCTGTTCCTTTTGCCGATACTGCTGGACATGACCTTTCCGCCGCTACCCATGTGCTTCACGGCCAGCTTCCGGAATTTATCCTGGGACACCAATGTTTTCTTGAATTGGGAGTATTGGATACTTATCGGTAAATCATTGGAATAAAAAAAGAGGCATCTGAATCCAATCAGATGCCTCTTTTCAATTTAACAGCTGAATCAAAAGATTAATTTAAGGGTCTGAACCTTTTTCGCTTTAATATCGATACTCAGGGACCCCTCCTGATTGATTTTTAGTTTCTTGAGCTCATTTTCTTCCATATCTGTCAACGAAGCTGAAATCAAGGGTCGGGAGAATTTAATATCTCCCTTGATAGCTTTAACTGAAGGATTATAGAGCCTGATCACCAACCCTAGTTTGTCTTCAGCCATTTTTAGGGCACTCAAAACCGTCCCCATTGGGATGGATAAGAAAGAAGATTCTGTTGCCGGAAGAGTTCCCGGATGGGTTGCTTTTCCACATTGGACAATTCGGCTGGGCTGGTTAAACTCAAGGGCTTTTTCCAGAACATTGGATTTATCCCATTCTCCCAGGTGCGGATAGAGTGAATAACGATAAACCTGATGTCCCAGACACTGGCTGCCTTTCATCTGTTCCCGGTAATCGACTCCCCCTTCACCTAAGAGGTCAATTTTGATGGAGAAAGACCTCAGGAGGGTCAAGGCAATGGTTTTATGTTTATCATCCATCACTTCATATTCTTTGATACCATCGTTAAAGATGGCCAGCGACCGCTGGCGGCTGGGAACATCCACAAAATTATTCTGAGGCTTATCCCTCATCAAGGATTCATTCCATTCGCTGTCATCCGGATTTTCAATGGCTCTTTTCAGGACATCAAATTGCCCGTCTGCATGGTGATAATGAGCTTCCACATCGGAAGGGAAGCAGACTCTTAACCGGTGATATTCAACCGTATTATCAACATGAGTCTCGAATTCCAGGGATTTGCTGCCAGCCTTGAGGGTTATAATTGAACGAATTTTAACAGGTTTAACCACATCACTGCGTTTGGTTCCGTCTGCATTCAAAGATTCCGGTAGCATCAGAACCCATGAGATTTCATAGGATGATTTTAAAGGGCCTGATTCAATGAGGATTATCTCAGCCTTCTGGTTGAGGGTGGTAAAAACCTTATCGAAATAAGGGGGTTTTGTGACCCAGGGAGAACCCGATTCCCCACGGTCTTCAAAATAATGGAGATTTTTAAATTCATTTCCGGTTTCTTTATCAATCAGATTGATACTTCCATCGGATTGCAGGGTTACCTTTATGAATGTATTTTCCATTACTCCTGGTTCAGGAGAAAGGGTGCCAAAATTCCGTTTAATGGAATTTTTCCGGATCACTTCATAAACCTTGTACCCCATGGAGGGAATATTTTCTGCTGTAAAATGAGCGCTGACCCGTTTAACAGAGAACATCATGGGGGTATCCTTCATGGTCTGCATAACAGGATAGGTTGATTCCTGATCACGAACCTGTAACAAAATTTCTTTCCCCTCAGATAAATCTTTCAATGCCAGAGATTTCCATTCTAATGAAGCGGGGATATCTATCTGGGGAGTTAATACTTCCGTTCGTTTGAAGGGTAGGGGATTAAAGATAACCAGAAAAATGCTATCCTCAGGTTTATCCAGGGTATCAATACGTTTCACAATATTCTGGAAGGATTTATACAAGACATTCTGGGAGATTTCTGCTGATTGCCGGTAACGGAAGACCATATCTTCATGAACCCCATCCACACTGCAGCCTCCAATGGCATCATGTCCATGGTTTTCCATCAACCATTTCCAGGACATATCCAGAAATCCCTGGGGGTATTCATCTCCCAATAACCAGTTGACTGAAGCGAAAGGTTCCGCATAATTCTGCAGTTTTCGCTCAGTGGCTGTATTCAATTGTTTTAAATACATTCGGGCTGAGGTGACATACCCATAGAGAACGGATATGGAGGGTGTTCGATATCCATAACGCATTTCACCTTTAATGGTTACCAGGTCTTTGACGGATTTCTTAAGTTTTTCAATATACTGGGGGAAACTGCTATGGATGACATTATCATTGGGTCGCGCTTTCTGGCAGTCTTTGATTAACCGGGGTTCTTTCGCATGGGGAGCACTGCTGTCATGTCCGTTCATCCAGACCAGCTGATTAGTGGAGAAATCATCCTTTTGCATATCTACCAGTTCATCGCAAAATTCTTTAATTTTCCGCCCATGGTAACTATCCTTGGGATCCAGCATTTCATAATCGGCATCAATTCCCGCCCATTCATCACAGACTTTGAAAGGCAGGCCGCCTTCTGTCCATCGATAATCTCGTTCATAGGACTCACGGCCGAATATGACTCGACGATACACAAAATACCAGAAATTGTACCGAGGCCAACTGGAAAACCTTGAGGTCAATGCTTGGGTTCCATCCGCACCTTCCCAGATAAATTCTGCCTTGGGAGCTTCATGAGAACTGACGCCTCGATAAAAGAGAATATTATCGATTCCAAAACCGGCATATACCTGGGGAAGTTGGGAAATTTGTCCCCATGAAAAGGGGGTATAACCGACTTTCATGGGTTCACCATATTCCTTAGATAACCGATGACCCCAAAGAAGATTTCGAACCAGAGATTCTCCGGAAATCAAAAATTCATCAGGAAGACAATACCAAGGCCCTATTAAAAGCCTGCCATCCTGGACTAGCTTTTTGATTCGATTTTTGTTTTCGGGCCTTATGGCCAGGTAATCTTCCAGGGGAATGGTCTGGGAATCCAGATGATAATGCTTATATTCAGGGTCCTTCTCCAGAATATTCAGTAAATCATCCATCATATCGACCAGATACATCCGATTTTTCTGGAAGGAATATCTCCATTCCCGATCCCAATGGGTTTGGGAAATAACATGAATATCAAATTTTTGATTACCTTTTTTAGGCATCGTCAGCCACCTCTATGTGATTTATTGATTGTGATAACAGAATTAACAGGATTATCAAACCAGATAATATGATAAAGAATAGCAAAAATTTCTAAAAAACTCTTTAAGTAATTGTGATAATTGGAAGGATTCTTTTAGTCTTTGGGAGTGATTATTTCTAAGGATTATCTAAGAATCATTCTCAAATAGCTCCTCTGTTTGTCAGAGAGACGTCTATCCCTTGAGAAAGGAAACTGAATAGATGAATAATTTGGAATCATTGATAATAAAGAAGTTGTATTTTTGACAACCACTTTCCATATCTCCGTATTCTCTCTTTAAGAAAGTTTTAACCGGGGATATCCCGAATGTTTAGACTCCAAGTAAAGGTCAAAGCCTATTTTTCTCCCTCTTATTATACCTAACAGGCGTTTCTCTATTAAGGAAAATAATACTGGAAATAAGGGGTTGGAAAACGGAGTTGTAACGGAGAGGGTCAGAGGCGCTCCGTTACTTGGCCGTTTATTGTCCAAGAGATGGGTCATTGGGGGAGGGGGTTCTCAGAAGGGAGGCTGGGGCAGAAAAAAAAGCCAGGGGATAGGTGGGTAAAGCCGGCATCCTCAGTTATAATGATTGCATCATGAAGGTGAATGCGATTATTAAGGTTCTGGAAAACTGGTACCCTCCCTATCTGGCGGATGCGGGAGACCCGGTTGGGTTGCAGGTCGGGAGGCGGACAGCCGACTGCCAGAGACTACTGGCGGCTTTGGAAGTAACCGAGCCGGTGGTAAAAGAAGCCATTCGGCTGCAGGTAGATTTGATTGTCACCCATCATCCCCTTTTATTCCGGCCGGTTAAACGGTTGACGGATTCAGACCCCCGGTATTCTCTCTTTGAATCATTGATACAACATCAGATTGCTGTTTATTCCCTGCATACCAATCTGGATTTTTCGCCGGGTGGAACTTGCCATTCTCTGGCCGGAGATATCGGACTTCTGAATATCCGTGCCCTTTTGCCAGCAGACCATGTGAAATTCCACAAACTCACCGTCTTTGTTCCTGAAACTCATCTGGAAAAGGTCAGCTATGCCATTTTTGAAGCCGGAGGCGGCATTATTGGCGATTATGATTCCTGTTCCTTCCGGTTAAAAGGGACTGGGACTTTCCGGGGTTCGGAGAAATCCAAACCTTTTTTGGGAAAGGCCGGGACTTTTGAAACAGCGGAAGAAATCAGGCTGGAAGTCCTGGTTCCAGCAGCTCAAACCGAAACTGTTATCCGGGCCATGCGTTCAGCCCATCCTTATGAAGAGCCTGCTTATGATATCTATCTTCTGGAAAATCCCCATCCTCAAGCCTCCATCGGGGTGAAGGGAGAGCTGAAAACTCCCATGAAACTGGATGATTTTGCCAAAGCCTTGAAACGTAACCTCAAGGTTCCCTGGATGAAAGCGGTAGGAAACCCAAAACAGAAGGTTAAAACGGTTGGCATTATCACAGGCAGCGGGGCTGATTATATTTCCCGGACTCAGGCAGCCGGATGTGACCTCCTGATTACCGGAGACCTTAAATATCATGCAGCCCAGGATGCCCTCAGCCAGGGATTTTGTGTGTTGGATATCGGGCATTATTTCAGTGAAGCCCGGTTTATTCCGGTACTCCATCAACGATTACAGAAACATATCCAGGATTCCAATCTGAATCTTAAGTGTTATCTTTCCAAAACAGGGGCAGACCCCCTGAGATTGATTTAGGTATCCCGGCCCTCCTATGGCAACTGCTACTCCTAAACATATTCTGCTCAGAAGTCCAAATTGGCTGGGGGATGCCATTTTGGCATTTCCTACCGTCAGAGCCTTACGTCAGCTTTATCCGGACACTCCGATATCGGTTGTTGCCCGGAAATCAGTGGCCGATATTTGGAAGTCCAGGCCGGAAATATCAGCGATTATTTCTCCCCCCGGGCATCATAGCTTATCTTCCCTGTCCCGTTGGGGAGAATCTCAGAAATCCCAAGGATTTGATTTGGGGATTCTTTTGACTAATTCCCTTTCCACAGTATTAGAAATGAAATATGCTGGAGTACCTGATCGGCTGGGATATGCCTATGGCATCCGTCGATGCCTTCTGACCCATCGGGTCCCACCTCCAGGCAATATCCCTCGAATGGTAGATTATTATTTACAGCTTCTTAAACCTTTGTCCGGAACACAGGATTTCGATGCTAACCCTGATTTTTACCTTTCTGAGGCTGACATCTCAGAAGCCAAAGCCATATTGGCAGAGCAGGGAGTTAAGCCGGATGATTTCATTATTGGAATGAATCCTGGCGCTGCCTATGGAGGAGCAAAATGCTGGCCTGCCGAACGGTATATGGAGCTGGGAAAACAGATAGCTCAATCTTATCAGGCCAAAATCCTGTTATTTGGGGCTCCGGGGGATGTTGCATTTCTCCAGGTAATGGCAGATAAAATGGGTTCTGGAGCCATTAATATGGCTGGAAAAACCAGTTTGATTCAGTTGGCTGCCTGTATAAAATCCTGCCGGCTCTTCATAACCAATGATTCGGGTCCCATGCATTTGGCAGCTGCCCTGGAGGTCCCTTTACTGGCTTTATTTGGGCCTACAGATTGGAAATCGACCTCTCCTGTGGGGAAGGGTATCATCCAGGTGCTTAGGCATCCTGTTGATTGCGCTCCCTGCCTGATGAGAGAGTGTTCCCTTTCCCATGAATGCATGATTGCCATTACTGTAGATGAGGCTTTTAAAACCGTTCAATCCTTGCTGAATTAACCGAATTCTAACCTCTTTTTCCTGTAAATTCATTGAAACTGGCCTATATTTATTGTGAGCGGGATTTGTATTGACGGAGGTCAGAGATTTATTTTGATGCAGATATTCACATATACCCTGGTCGGAATTATTTTGGCAGGATTTGGTGTGTATTTTTATTTCAGGCATTTTGAAAAGTCCCATGTCTATCATCCAGTCAGAAAAATGGATGGCACTCCTGAAACACTGGGTCTTCCTTATGAAGATATCTATTTCCATACCCAGGACCAGGTAAAACTTCATGGTTGGTATATCCCATTTCCCAATGCTAAAGTAACTCTGCTGATCTTCCATGGTAACTTTGGTAATATCAGCCATCGGCTTGACCAAATCCAATTTCTTCATCATTTGGAAGTGAACCTTTTTATTTTTGATTATCGGGGATATGGAAGTAGTAAAGGAATCCTCTCTGAAGAAGGAACCTATCAGGATGCCCTGGCTGCCTGGAATTATCTCCATTCCAGAACCGATATGGACCCCTATAAAGTTATCTTGTTTGGCCGTTCTTTGGGTGGAGCCCTGGCCATAGATCTGGCATCAAAAGTAAAACCTTTGGGGTTGATTGTGGAAAGCACCTTTACTTCTGTCATGGATATCGGAAAAGAACTCTATCCGCACAATCCCTTAACTTCCATTGCAACAATTCAATATGATTCAATTTCCAAAATAGGTAAAGTCCGATGCCCGGTCATGATCTGCCATAGTAATGAAGATGATATGATTCCTTTCACCCATGCGGAAAGGCTGTTTGAAACAGCTCATTCCCCTAAACAGTTTTTCATGCTTAAGGGAAACCATAATGAGGGAGGCGAAATCACTGGAGAGCCTTATAGAAAATCTCTTGCCGAATTTGTCCAGCAATGCCTCGATGATGATTGATACCTCTCTAGGTCCTTTCTTCCTGTTGTTCATTTTCCCCGGATGTGGTTTACTTATACACTTAATAATGATGCTTAATTCCACGATGATTTTATCAAGAGAAATTGGGAGATAAGGAATATGCTATTTACAGGATGGGCCTTTAATAAAGCGGTACAGAATTCCTATGAATCCATGTCCGAGCAAGATGCTTCTTCCAAAGCATCCCATGCCTTGGGTGAAGTTGAAGCTATTAAAAATGACATTGAAAGACTCTTAATGATTACAGAGGCCCTCTGGATTATTCTAAAGGATGTACATGGATATACGGATGAGATGTTGGTTCAGAAAATCAATGAAGTGGATTTGCAGGATGGCCGACTGGATGGCCGAGTAGCCCAATCCCCTCCCGAGGAATGTCCTCAGTGCCACCGGAAAGTTGTCAGCCGAAAAAACAGATGTCTCTTTTGTGGAGAACAGATAGTAAGAGGTCCCTTTACCCGTTGATCCCGGTGGCAGAGGGTAATATTATTTAAAATCAACAGGGGAGAAACCTTTTATATCCATGGTTTTTCCCCATATTTTTACTGGGGAGGTTCCAGAGAAAATATTAAATCGCTGGCTGGTTTACCTGAATCAAAACCAATCCTCATGGAGAAATTCCAAGGTCCGATTTGATGCCCTGTTTTGACTAATATTCGATTCCATCCCTTGAAAAGCTTCAAAGGTCCGATTTTAACCGGCAATGTTGGTTTATCTTTGGGGGTCAGATTCTTATCGATATACATGTCTTCCCCGTTGACCCAGACTTTCAATCCATCGGCATAGTTTACCCAAAGATAAAGCATATCCGGCATATATAAGAGGACTTCCCTGCTTACCGGTGAGTAAAGATAGGTTTCAAGATACGCAGCCGATGTCCCCTGGGGACCCATTATTGTTGTATCCTGAAGATTTAGATCCTCCGTTGTTATGAAAACCTTTTTCCAAGTCTTGCCCCCGCTGTACATTTCTTCACGGGCCTGAACAGTTCCTTCATAGCCAATATAATCCTGAGTAATAATTTCTTTGGGGTCAGTAGGGGTGAAAGGTCCGCAGGCCAGCCATCCCTGGAGGTAACCTTTGTCAGTGATCAATGAACTTACCTGGGTGGTCAGGGGATTAGTCTCAGATGAATGAACATATCCCATATTGCTTAACAATCGGGAGGCAATTCTCCTGGCACGGTTATCAAAGAGCCTGGCTTCCGGTAATGCCAATTGTGAAAACACAATCTGCCCCTTTCCATACGGAACAAGAATCAATCCATGCCGGGTCCCGATAAAATTCTCCATTATCCTGAACATTTTTCCGACTTTATGCTGTTCTGCCCAGGCGGAATAATGGGCCCATTTCACATCCACAGTTTTCAGTAAAGGGATTTGCGGCACTGTCGTATCCAGTGTTAACACATAGTGGAGGATATCTTCGCCGCTGCCGATATTTGCCCAGCATAAATCAGAATTATTCAGTCCTTCCGACAGGGGATGATAATCGTCCTTACAGACATTTTGTTCCTGAACAGGTGTTAACTGGATTTTAATTCCCAGAAGCTTTTGGTATAGGGCGGCTGTCTGGGGTGTAAGTTCCTGAAGCCAGAGGGTCTTCCCTTCTTTGAGGGCATTGGTAAAGATAGTCCCTTTCTTTTCAAAGGCTTCGGCCAGGGTGGTGGACTGTCCATCAACCATTAATATATCGGGCATATGTCGAAAATCAATTCTTTCCGGAGGAAGGGGAGACTCACTCACTTTTAGAGGCTGGATGAATTTCCAGAGAGGAGAGGCCGTATCCGCTGAAAGGGCAAAGGTGATGTTCTTTGCGGATTGTTCTTTTGATTTGTAATTAAGCAGATTCTTCAGCATCAAGGCGGCAATCGGCTCATCTTTGCAATGTTTTACCAACTCCAGCTGATTCAGTAAAATCATTCCTTTCCCTTGATGAATTTCCAGTAGGGCTGAATAGGAAAGACCGTTATCTCTTTCTCCAATATCCAGAATAGAAAGAGCATTTCCCTGGTCCGGCCGTGGATAAGCTTGCCGGGTAACTGTCTCATCTTTTCCCCAAAATGAGAAATCCTCAGGCGATGTTCCTGCTATCAATGGATGCTGAGGTGAACTATCCGGATGAACATACTGGGCCTCTTTAGGAATTCGATTCAGGAGGTTTCCCTGGGCATTCTTAAAAGAGTTTTCCAGACAAAGAGCCTTCCCTCCTTTATCCAGAAAAACCTGAAGGGAAGTATTTTCCGCAAACTCTTTCAATGACATTTGGGTAAGAGAATTTGACCCGACTATAAGCTTTTCATAATGCTCAGGATTCAACTCTGACAAGCTTTTGATTCGTTGAAAGGGATACTTTAGATTATTCAGGAGGACGGCCGTTTCTCCTGAGTCATCCAACAGAGCAGCGGGTTTTTCCGAAGCTTCCTTGGTTTGGAAATCGGCTAATTCCGGGAAAACTTGGAATTCTCGGGTATCTTCATGGCATTTAATCCCATTTTCTTTCAAGAGAGCTTTAAATGTAATCGTTTCTTTCTGAGTAACCTTGGGAAAGGGGATTTGAATGGTTTCTTTTAACATCCCGAAGGGATTCAAATGACAGATGAATTTTTCTTGATGCAGGAGTTTTTCCCCTTTTTGTAATGACCATTCAACCTCAAACCGGGAGTCTTTATAAACATCATTAAAAATGAATAAATCTCTCTCTGTCGAGGTCCCCCCATAGATCCGGGAGTTCTCTCCATGGAGATGGACTGCCCTTGGGGCATAAGCGGCTTTTATTTTTCGATAGACGGGATTGGGTCGCCAAGGAGGCAGATTCGAATCAAATCCATAATTAAGGGTTACTGAATGGGGTTGGATCATGTCCGGTTTCATTCCCGGTTCTTCCAGATAATCCCATTGGAGGTAGTGCCTTCTTTCTGGCATGGGATATAAGGCATACCAGACAATATTCCAGGGACCGAAACTGGCGGCTTCCATTTCCCGCAGGCCCCAAATCATCTGCCGGACTTCTTCACTGGCGGCGGTTAACCGGCCATTAAAACTTTCATAGGCTTCATCTCCTCCCCAGTAGGAGGCTTCATGGCAATCCCCATAAAACAACTGGCTGAATTCGTTGATGATAAAAGGTTTATTCTTAATATTCCTCATTTTCCAATGGCCAATATCATCATAATGTCCGCTATAAACACTGGCCTTGCCTCCCAAGTCGCTGTCGTTTTCATCAAAGCTGACAGGCCGGGTGGAGTCTATCTCCAGAATAGTCGATTGTAGGGATAACAAGGGTTGGAAGGATTCTTCTCCTCCCCGCCAGATAATTTCGTTACAGGCGCTCCAAAGGATAACCGAGGGATGATTTCTGTCTCGTTTTACCAGCCGGCTGACATGGTCTCTGGCATGATTCCAGAAAGCTTTTTCCTTGAGGGCCAGATTTCCCCCGCTTCCATAGATAGCGCTTTCATCTATTACCAATAGACCCATTTCATCAGCCATATCCAGATAGAGGGGCGGGTAGGGCATGGCATGAAGCCTTACGGCATTCCCACCGGTTTCTTTGACCAGTTGATACCAGAGCCGGGCATACTCTTTATTTTGCTGCGCCGGACCCATGTAATGCCAGCCATCTACTTTTAATTTGACCGGCATCCCATTGAGATAAAAAGAACGTCCTTCAATCCAAAATTCCCGGAATCCGAATCGAATGGTTTTTCGATCGGTCTCAATTCCTGGTGATTCATCTTTTTTCCTGTGGAGGAGTTGGGCCTCCAAATAATAGAGCTGAGGGGTCTCAGGACTCCAGAGATGAGGATTTTTCCAGGGAAGATGTAATTCTACTTTCTGGCTGCTGTGGGGAGGGATAATGCCTTCCTGCTCAGGGAATCGTTTGACAGTGGAATCTTTCTCCCGTACAGATGATTTCAAAAGATAAGGATAGGGTTGGTCTGATTCGTTGACTATTAAAATCTCGGAATTTAAGCATTTTTCTCTAACCGATGGTTTTGCAAAGATATCCTCAATATGGGCTGCGGGTTCTGAAAAAATTTCAACATCCTGCCAGATACCCAGGTTATTCCAGGCATACCAGGACCCCGGAGGATAAAGATAAAGCCAATCCAGTTTCTGGTTCTCAGCCACCAAAACTTCCAACCGGTTAAGGTCATCGGGTATCAGGGCATCGGTAACATCCAATTCAAAGGGAAGATAACCCTCTCCGTTTTCTCCCACTTTGACTCCATTCAAATAGATTTCACAACGGTGCATGACGGCGCTAAACCGGAGTTTAGCCCGATAACCTTCATCCTTGACCGGGTCTTTGACCGGGCAGGGAAGGAAAAAGTACTTTCGATACCAGCCAGCCCTTGCCCAATTCCATTCTTCCGGATAATCGAAATTCCGATAGGCTCTCCAATTGCCCTCAACACTGGCATTCAACCGGTTCCAAGGGGAAGGCACTTTGATTTTCTCTCCGGACCAGGTACCTTCCGGCGGATAATTCAAATAGACTTTTTCCATGGGCATGAAATCCCATTCACCATTCAGGCATAGCGAAGGGCGGTAATGGGGTTTTGAAGAGGATATGGACCGGGATTGGGAAGTCGTCATGACTGTTACCCCTCCTGTAGTGATGAACCCTGTCATTAAAACTATGAGGACAATAAGGGCTGTCTTTTTCAGTAGATTATTAATAAGCGACCTCTGTTTATTCATGTTATTCTGTTTTACTTATTTTTTCAAATCTAAATCATCTTTACAGGTTTCTTAATCTAGGGGCAGGGTTGCTCTTTTCCCCTGATTGGAACTCATTGTATCATAAGGTATTATGGCAGGTGACTCCATCTTAATTAATGATAATTACCGTCTCATTTTCTCTTATATTTCCCCCTGTTTTCACTTTTTTATTCCTTTATTTCCTTTGGAGTCTAACTTCAATTAAACTATTTCTATTCGAAGCGGGACCCAGGCTGATCCCTTCAGCCTGGGTCAAACTTCGTAGATAGTTCCAAATAGTACAAAAAGGAGGGGTTGATATGAGGGTAATTTAAAAGGAAAAGATGAATTTTATAATTCATATCGATTACAGAAGAGATATGGCATAAATATTGCTGTTTATGTTGATGTTAAGGTGTGTTGATTCCCAAAGGGACAATTCATAACTAAAATCAGGAACCTGAAGGATTATACAATCATAGATGATGAATATCAGGGAACAAGATGAGTCCAAAAGTATTCAAGAATTGGATTTAATGCTGGAAGGCTGCCGAAAAGGGGAAATTCAATCCCAGGAATCTTTTTACCGGGCCTATTCGGGATTAGTCTATCGGTTGTCCGTGCAAATATTGAAGGATAGGGATTCGGCAGATGATGCCCTTCAGGACATCTTTATCAAAGTCTTTCGGAGTTTGCCGGAATATCGGCAAACAGGTAAAGTCTCAACCTGGCTGTATCGGGTTACCCTGAACCATTGCCGGGATGTGCTTCGCCAGAAACAACGTCAAAAAAGAAGGTTTTGGCGGCCCCAACCCAGTGAAGAACCCCGTGAATCCCCTTGGGAAACCCTACCGGATCCTCGTCCCGGACCCGATCGGGAACAAGAGGATGACCAAATTCGTCAAACTATTCTGAAGGCAGTCAACAGCCTTCCCCTGGATTTCAGGGAAGCTTACTACCTGAAGGAATTTGAAGGATTAAGTTACGAAGAAATCAGCAATGTCCTGGGATGCCGGATGGGAACTGTGAAGTCCCGAATCTTCCGGGCCAGGGAAATGCTCCAGGTCCTTTTAAAAGATTATTATCAGGAAATGATGGGGAATATGAAATGAAAACTGAATGCCGATGGTCAATTGAACTTTCTGCTTACCGGGATGGAGAATTAACCGGTTCCCGAAAAGAGAAATTGGTCGCCCATTTGCAGGAATGCTCTGTATGCCGTGAACAATTGGCTTTTTTGAAATCAACCAGCCAATGGATACAGGCTCTTCCCGATGAGATGCCCTCTGAATATCTCTGGACTCGGATTCAAAGCCAGTTGGGAAAAACATCATCTGCCCGGGTGCATTTATGGGAACAGCCCTGGGTTGCCCGATTATTGCCTAATCCTGTCCAATCATTGGTTGTTGCCCTTATTTTAATGGTAACCTTTTTTTCCATTCAACCTTTTTTATCCAATATAGACGCGAATCTTTCTACGAACAGTATTACCACTGAAACAGATATCAATACCCTGATGACCTCTGATAATCCGGAGACCTTACTGGGTATACAAAGTGAAGGTTAAATAAAATGAAGCAATTTTCATCCAAAACAAAATGGATCAGTCTTATTATTACAGTTTTTTTGTCAGGCCTGGTATTTGGTTTTGTCGGCGGACAAGTCTGGCAACATTACCAGTTCGTCAAACGGTTTAAAGAACGACCGCATCCCAACAAGTTAATCGATGATATGGCTCGAGAACTGTCCCTGACTCCGGATCAGGTGAAAAAGGTATCGGCCATTATGGACTCTCGAAAGGAGGAATTCGATAAGGTTATTCCTGGTTTCAGGGAGAAAATCAGGGAAATCAGAGAAAAAACGGATAAAGAAATCGAAGCGATCCTTACTCCCGAACAAAAAGTTAAGTTTTCCCAGTTCCGGGAAAAACATTTTAAAAGGGATATGAGGCCTCGGCAGGATAATATGCCTGGAGAACCCGGTATGAATCCACCGCCACCCCCTCCCCCCTTTGAAAAGGAGAAATAACGTATGATTAACAAATCTGTTATCAAGTCCCTGTTTATTACCGGCTTAATGGCCGTAGTAGTTACCTGTTATTCAGTTGCCCAGGATATGGGGCGTCCGCCCGAGCCACCGGATGGTAATTCCCAAAGCAGTAACAGAGGAACCCGTCCCATGTTTGACCGAAGCCGGATGGAAGAGTGGTCTTTTACCCGTGCCACTTCTCAGCTGACCATGACTGCCAATGAGAGTAAAGTGATTGCGCCTAAAATCAAAAAAATCATTTCACTCCGCAGCCAGGCCATGGAAGAAATCCGGCCTTACCAGGAAAAATTACAGACCGCCTTGGAAGCCAAACCGGTTAATGACAAAGCAGTGAAACAAAACCTGGATCTTTTAATCAGCAAAGGCAAAGAAATCAAAAAGAAATCTGAAGCGGCGGAAGAAGATTTAAAAGCCGTTTTGAGTGTCCGACAAGAAGCCCAGTTGATGATCTCAGGAATTATAACTGAAGGAATCGGCGGTATGGGAATGGGCATGATGGGTGGTATGCGAGGAAATCCAGGCGGCAGACGTCAGATGCCCCGAGGCCAGTAATCACAGACATCTTTTTTAATTCTTAGGGGACCCGAATGAGCCAATCGTATCTGGAAAATTACCTGTTGCAAAAAGGCCTGTTAGATACCGAGAAGTTGACTGCTTTACACGGAGTCGTATCTGCCTCGGGAGAAAATATCTGTCAGGCTGTTATTCGAATGGGACTAGCCCCGGAGGATAAAGTCCTGCGTTCCCTGTGTGAATTGCTGGGAATGGAGTATATTGATTTGAATCTGATTCCTCTGGATGAAGAGCTGCTGCATTCCATCCCGGCAAAACATGTCGTATCCCGCCAAGTCCTTCCCATCAGGAAAGATAATGGGAGTATTGTTGTGGCGGTTTCCGACCCGTTTGACAGCCGGAAAGCGGATGAACTGAAGCTTTTGTTGGATAGACCCATCCGCACAGTAATTTCCAGTTCCAAGGACATCGACCGGATTCTAAAACGAATTTATGGGATTGGCGCTGAATCCATGGACCAGCTTCTGGAGGAATCGGGAGAAAACCTGGAAGTCCTTCAGGAGGGAATGGATGAAAATGGCGAATCCCTGGAAATGGTCGAAGATGCTTCGCTGATTCAGTTTGTGAATCAGATTATCCTGGAAGCGGTTCGGGATAGAGCCAGTGATATTCATATAGAACCTTTTGAGGACCAACTGCAGATTCGGTATCGTATTGATGGAATGTTATATCCTGCAGTGACACCCCCTAAAATCAAGTTGTTCCAGCAGGCTATCATTTCCCGTGTCAAAATCATGGCAGACTTAAATATTGCCGAAAAACGGCTTCCACAGGATGGACGCATTAAGCTGAGAGCCGGAGACAGGGAAATCGATGTTCGTGTTTCCATCATTCCTGGAATTCACGGAGAAGGCATTGTCCTTCGTCTGCTGGATCGTTCTTCTATCTTTTTAACCTTGGAAGAATTGGGAATGGATCAGGAGAACTTTAAGGGATTTAACCAGTTAATTCGACGGCCCCATGGGATTATCCTGGTAACAGGGCCAACAGGAAGTGGAAAATCCACCACTCTCTATGGAGCTCTTCAAAAAATCAATTCCCCAGAGAAAAAAATCATCACTATTGAAGACCCGGTGGAGTACCAGCTGGAAGGGGTTTTTCAAATACCGACTAAACCTAAAATCGGGTTTGATTTTGCCCAAGGGCTTCGATCTATTCTTCGCCATGACCCCGACATCGTCATGGTAGGAGAAATTCGAGACCGGGAAACTGCCGATATTGCCATTCGTTCTGCGTTGACAGGCCACTTGGTTTTCAGTACTCTTCATACGAATGATTCCGCCGGAGCTTTGACCCGATTGGTGGATATGGGTATAGAGCCTTACCTGGCAGCCTCCTCAGTTGAAGGCATCATGGCCCAACGACTGGTAAGAAAAGTTTGCCCGAGTTGTCGGGAAGAAGTCCCGGTGAATTCAATTGAAATAAAGGAATTTGCCGAGAATAATGGATTTCACAAGGCTTGGAAAGGCCGAGGATGTGAAGCCTGTCGGAATACTGGTTATCGGGGACGCATCGGTATCTTTGAATTATTGATGGTAGATGATAATGTCCGGGAAATGGTGATGGATAGGGTCTCTGCCGGGAAAATGAAACAATATATTCTTAGCAAAGGGATGAAAACCCTTCGGGATGATGGACTCGATAAAGCCCATCGTGGCTTAACAACATTGGAAGAAGTTATCCGGGTAACTAAAGAAAATTAAGAGGCTTTTGGATGGCAAGTTTTTCATATAAAGCAAAAAAATCGAATGGGCAGGTGATTACCGGTGTCTTAATGGAAGATAATCGTAATGCTGTTATGGACAGATTGCTTCGGATGGGACTGACGCCGGTTGAATTGAAAGAGGAATCATCCTCTACGGTTCGTACCCGTTCTGGAAAAATTACCATCAATCTCGGTGGGCGCATTAAAAAATCCGAGATAGGGAATTTCATGCGGCAGTTGGGAGACCTCCTGAATGCCGGAGTCCCCCTTATGAGAGCTTTGACTACTTTGGAAAATCAACAGTCTAACGCCCAGTTTAAAACTGTGATCCACCAGATTAAATCTTCTGTCGTGAGTGGTAGTAATCTGGCTGAAGCGCTGGGGCAATATCCAAAATATTTTTCTGAATTGCAGATCAATCTGGTCCGTTCAGGTGAAATATCCGGGAATCTGGAAACTGTATTAAGCCGTTTGGCTGAATTTACTGAAAAAGAGTTACAACTTTTGTCCAGAGTGAAAACCGCTCTGGCATATCCTACGCTTTTATTTATTGTTGGCATTGGCGCCGTATCTTTTCTTTTAACATTTTTTATACCTAAATTTGCCGTCATATTTTCTGACATGGGTCAGACATTACCCGCCCCTACCAGAATTTTAATGGGAATCAGCCATATGGCCCGGAAGACTTGGTATCTCTGGATTGTTGGTGTCGGGCTCAGTGTATATGCTTTTCAGTATTGGATTCAAAAGCCATCTGGCCGATACCAGTTTGATGGCTGGAAACTTAAAATTCCAGTGGTTCGAGAACTGGTAACCCGGATGGCTGTTTCCAGGTTCTGTCGGACTTTGGGAACTCTTTTAAAAAGTGGCGTTCCATTATTATCTGCATTGAAGGTCGTACAGGGGGCTACTGGCAATGCTGTTATTTCCAAGGAAATAATTGATATTGCCGGAAGTATCCGGGAAGGCCAATCGTTAGCCGAACCTTTGCGAATGAGCCATGTTTTTCCTTCTTCAGTGGTTGAAATGGTTGCTGTAGGGGAAGAAGCAGGAAATCTGGAAGATGTCTTGTTTAAGATATCTGAAGCATATGATACAGAAGTAGATAATGCTGTCAGAGTATTTGTCTCTCTATTGGAACCAGCCATGATCCTTTTTATGGCTGCAATTGTCGGATTTATCGTGGTATCCATGTTGTTACCGGTTTTTTCACTAAACAGTATGATCAAGTGATTGGAAGGAGATTAATAGGATGAACCAAAAAGGTTTTACGTTGATTGAAATTCTAGTAGTAGTCATCATTATTGGTGTTTTGGCTGCTATGGTTATTCCCCAGTTTGCTGGACGGTCAGAGCAGGCAAGGAAAGCCGCTGCCAAAACTCAGATTGATTCATTATTCAGTTCAGCCTTGGATATGTATGAGGCAGATAATGGTTCCTATCCCACCACGGATCAGGGGTTGGGAGCTTTACGAATTGAACCAACCGGTGAACCTGTTCCTAAAAACTGGAAAGGTCCCTATTTAAAAAAGGATGTTCCTGTAGATCCTTGGGGAACTGCTTATAGCTATGTATATCCTGGTGTCAATAATCCCAGTGGTTATGATTTAGCTTCCAATGGACCTGACGGGCAGGAAGGTACTGATGATGATATTGCTAACTGGAAAGCTGAAGAAACAAAAACTACCAAGTAATCCAGTGTGACTAATTATGCAGAGACCCCCATTGTACATAATCAGTAAGGGATTTACCCTGATAGAACTGATGGTAGTAATTGCCATAATTGGGGTGCTCACTCTTTTCAGTCTTCCTTATTTTGGAGGTTTTGCTGCCAGGACTAAGTTGGATTCAACCGGCAGAGAATGGATGGCTTTTACCCAATATGCCAGAAGCCAGGCTGTTATTGAAGGTGTTCCCTATACCATGAATTGTGATTTAGACCGACAGGTTTATTGGCTGTCATATCAGGTTGTGACATCGTCTGATTCAGTCAATGAGGCCTCTCCCTCTGGGGTCTGGGGACGAGTTGTATCTATTGATTCCAGTGTAAAGTTCTCATCCATAACAATAAATGATGAAGAGGCTTTTGAAACTGGATTACTGGAAATAGAATTTACACCCAAAGGAACATCTACCGATGTCCTGGTTATCTTTAAAACAGACCGTGATGATGAAGTGAAACTTAAATTGGATGGTGTGACTGGTATGGCCAAAGTTCTTTCAGAGGATACTGAGGATAACCGCTTATGAATCGTTGCCATGGATTTACATTAGTCGAAGTACTCATCACCATGGTGATGGTGGTGGTTGGTATGGTTCTTCTGAGTCAGGCATTTTCGGCTGGATTAAGGGCTGTCAGTGTCTCTGATCGCGCGACTCAGGCCCAGTTCCTGGCTGAACAGAAAATCGCTGATTTAGAAATATTATCATTTTCAAATTTACAATCAGATTCCGGTGATTTTGGTGACGATTATCCGGAATATTCCTGGCAGACTGAAATCAGCAATACCGATATTGAAAACCTGAAACAGATTATTTTGACTGTTTCTTGGACACAGGAAAATAAAACCCGTTCCATAGTGATTTATAAGTATCTGGCTGATCATGGTGAGGACTCCAGCAGTGCAAGCAATCAATAAGAAAAACGGATTTACCCTGATTGAATTGTTGGCAGCAATTACCATTGCCCTCATACTGATAGGCGCTGTTTATGAGACACTGAATGCCGCAATAAAATCAAAAGAAAAAGGAACCTTGATTTCTGAAAGAAACCAGAAAGCACGAATTATATTAGGTATGATCAGGGAAGACCTTGAATCCTCCAGCTTGTCAAAAGCGACTCCTTCCTGGACATTTACAGCCACGACCTATTCAACCGGAAGTGTTTATAAAGACAGCCTAGAATTTATATCCCTAAACCAGACAGTTAATTGGGATAGTACAGGACAATCTGATGAAGCTGTTATTTTATATTCAATTGATACCAATCCGAATACAGGTGACATTGGTTTGTTAAAGACAATAAACCGGCAAATTACCAGTCCTGATTCAGAAAATCTGGAATATCAGATGATATCTAAAGATATAAACAGCCTACATTTTCAATATTATGACGGTTCAGAGTGGCTGGATGAGTGGACATCAACAGATAAGTTACCCAAAATGATCAGTATCACTATTGGAATGCCGGATGAGAGTTCTCCTGATGGATATAAAGAGTTTGTATCGACCCTCAGGCTTCCAAAAGCATGATAGAACTCAAAGCAGATATGAAATTACTACCTCAAAAAGGAATTATATTAGTAATAGTCCTCTGGCTGATAGTCATATTAAGCGCTATAGCCGTCGGTTTTGGACATTCAATGTTGGTGGAATATCGGATTATGGCAAACCAATCAGATAAATTAATAACCATGGAATTGGCAAAAGCCGGAATCGAAGAAGGAATCGCCATATTAACTAATGATTCTACAGAAGCGGGTATGCTTACCTCCCCATGGCATTCAGGTGAAAGTGAGATTTGGACTGTTGCTCTTGGAGATGGAACTTTTACCCTTTTTAATGATAGACCAGAAAATGAAGGGGAAATTTCCTATGAAATTATGGATGAGAATTCTAAAATTAATCTAAATTCAGCAACAAAAGCTGTGCTTATGAAACTTCCTAATGTTGATGAAGTCATTGCCGATTCTATTATTGATTGGAGGTCAGCAACCGCCAAGGCTTCAGCGAATGGAGCAAAAGATGAATATTATACTCAGTTAACTCCACCCTATTCATGTAAAAATGGACCTTTTGATACCGTTGAAGAGTTATTATTAGTTAAAGGAATAACACCCGCTATCCTTTATGGTGAAGATGCCAACCAAAATGGTCTCCTGGATGCAAATGAAAACGATGGGGATGTCAGTTATCCACCCGATAATGCGGATGGAAAACTGGATAGAGGATTGTATCCTTATGTGACCGTTTATTCATCAGATATAAATAAATCTATCAGTGGCCAGGAACGAATCTATCTCCCGTCAGCCAGCTATAGTCAATTACAGCGACTTACTTCATATGGTCTTTCTACGCGGGATATTATAGCAATATCTGATTATCTGGAATCTCATAAAGATATCCGAAGTTTGGGGGATTTACTGGATGTGAACGGTATGACAACCGAAAAGCTTGGTTTGATAGCTGATTATGTTACCTTCTCCAGGGCCCAGTCAGTCGTTGGCTTGGTGAATATTAATACGGCACCCAGGAGTGTCCTGTTGGCTCTTCCGGGTATGGATGAGACAAAAGCCGATCAAATCATTGAACGAAGGATAGGAACAGAAGGCCCTTTTAAGAATGTTGGTGATGTAGGAAACGTTTTAGATAAAACGACTTTCAAACAGGTGATTGATTCTATAACAGTGCGATCTTCTCAATTTAGAATTCAATCCTTGGGAAAATTAAATGATAAAAAAGCATTCACTCGACTACTCGTAGTGGTTGATAGATATCAGTTACCGATAAGTCCTTTATACTATCGGGATATTTCATTTTTAGGGCAGGGGATTTATCCATGAAATTAATGAATAAAGCAAATAAGCAATATCTGGTTCTTGAATTCAGGAGTAAATCAATTCGATATGCGGTGGGATGTAGTTTTGATTCTAATCCATCGATTTCCCTGGTTGGAACATGGGAATATCCTGAAGAATTAGATCGAGAAAATCTTCTTAAGACAGGCGAATGGTTAAAGCAATCCCTGATTAAATCTGGAATAAAAGTTCGAGATGTCAAAATTATTGTCTCAATGGATGAATTGTTCTGGACAAGGGTTGATTTGCCTGCCGGAGATGAGCAGGAAAGCCGTCAAATGATGGAATTAAGGTTGGAACGGGAATTACCAGTGGCCCCTGATTTATTATCAGTAGATTGGATAGAGGCTCCCGGAGAAATAAACGGCAATCAGGTTTTTAATGTCATAGCAATGAAGAAAAATATGATAAATCGATATGCCCAATTAATTCAAGGAGCAGGCTTGAAGTTGTCCGGTCTTGAACCGTCTATTGTATCCAGCCACCGAGCTCTTCGTAAGTATTATTCATCTTTAGAAGAAGGAATGGTACTATCATTCAATGAGAACAAAGTTGAACAGATATCTCTTCACCAAGGGAGAATTAATTCCTTTCGAAATTATCAAACCCTCTCTGAAACAGGTTATGAATCAGCAGAAGCTGCATTAATTACCCAGATACTTCAAGGTATAAAAGTTCATGATGTTCAATCTGCAGTAATGGAATCTTCTCCCTTATTTATCATTGGACCTGAAGACAGGTTATCTTATCTCAAGCAGTCTTTCTTCCAGGGAGAAAAACCTGTTGTCAGGCTCTTAAACGAGCAAAAGTCTTCGTCGCTAATTACTATTAATGGTATCGAGAATCCTTCTGAATGGATGGTTTTTCTGGGAAATCTTATTTATGAAATTCCGGAAAGCCCTGCATGCAATTTATTAAAACCAAGATTGTTTGGCAGAAAGAGTTCGCATGTTTCAGAAATCTCCAGGAAATCAGGATATAAGATTGTTTTTGGGGTTTTACTGCTTGTTTTGGTCTTGGGATTATATGCTCAGAAAGTAATAAAGTATAACCGTGTAAAAGATGAATACAATCAGTTTCGGTCTTTTTTATCAGTCGCAGACAAAGCTTCACTGGATGCTACTGTAATGAGTAGATTTAAAGAACAACAGGTAAGCATCTTAACCTTAACAGCTATATTATCTGAACTATGGGGAGAGGATTACTATTTAAAAGTTTTAACTTATGACCGTTCAAAAGATATTGCTCTGGTAGGAGCCTCAGCAAACAGTCAGTCAGTCGCTGAACTGTTGAACAAGTTAAATGCTTCGGGTATCTTCACTGATGCTAAATTGACTTATATCCGAGCTTCCAGTCGTAATCCGGATTATCCGGTTGAATTTGGCATTTCCCTGAAATGGAAACCAGGTTTTCAAAAAATCACCCCTGTTATTAGGAAAAATACGGGAAATGGAGGTCGTTCATAATGGTTATAAGCCGACGTGAAAAAAGAATGGTTTTGATTGCTGTATTTTTTATTATCACAGCCATTATATATAAATTTGCTTTTGTTCCATTAAAAGACCAATGGTTTCATATGGATCAACAGATTGAGCAATTATCAAAAAAAGTCGAGAGAGCTAAATATCTGAAAGCTCATCCAACAATAGGACTTTATGCCAATAATACGGTAGAGAATCAAACAATCACTACTGCCGGATTCTTGGAAAAAGCAGAAAGCTGGGCTACTGAATCCAATATTAAGGTAACATCAATCAGGCCCGGGTCAGTCATTAATAAAGGTTCTATCAGCGAATTATCTTTTGAAATTGAGTTATCTGGAAATCTTTCAGGTATTGCCAGTTTTGTTAAATCTGTTGAAGCACCAGAAACAGTGGCTAGAATTAATAAACTTAGAATATCTAGAGTGGGGGAGGAAGAAGGCGCTGATATTAATGCCCAGTTGAATATATCAGTCCTTTGCCTCTCAGAAACAATGAAATCCGGAAAGAAAAAAAACCCTGCCGCAGGAGCTGTCGAATGAATAAAAATACAGGGAAAATAATTATAATATCCATCTTGATCACTATCCCAATATCTGGTTGTATGAGGCAGTCCACCCAAACGGATAATGGAAAAGGAAAGAAAACGATTCTTACCACTCAGTCTGAGGATACAACCGATTTTGTTGAAATAATCAGTTCTAAGAATATCTTTGCTATTCCATCTGAACGCAATACCAAGGAAATTGAATTTATTGAAGCTCCTTCAGTTATTCTGGCTCCACCTCAGTCTCTAACCATTACGGGAATTGCTTTGGATGGAAAACACTATATTTTGTCAGTGGAGAATACTGAGACCAAAGAGAGACAGTTTCTGGTCTCTGGGAATGAAATGGGGAATTATAAAGTTATTACAATATTATCTGACAGAATTGAAGCTCGAAAAACAGGACAAAAGGAAATTACTATTTTCAAGATAGGTGATCAAGTCGAGTTGCCTGGAACTTCCAGTCAAATTATTACCACTGCAGATAAAAAAGAGGTGCCTGTTATTAATAAGATAGAAGACCCTAAATTAAATTCTAGACGGATTAATAAAAGGGAGCAGAAAGAACAAGCAGTTTCAAATGTAACAGTGAAAAGTGAAGCTTCTGATTTAGAAACAGAACTTCGTGAACGGAGAAAGAAACAAGAGGAGGAACTCCAGTGAAATCTAGAATAATTAGATGGTTCTTTATAGTGTTTATTAGTTTTCCTGTCATGATAAATGCACAGGAAAAAATCTCTTCTATGGATGCGGTATCCATAGATTCAGTGAATCATTCTGTTGATTCAACAAACCCAGATAGATTATGGCAACCGATTTTAAGGGAAGCTCCGGATATCAGAGAGTCTATGCCAAGTCAGGAGAATTCTCCCGAGGCTGATAAGTCAGGTGAACGCAGAGTCTATATGCGTTTTGAAAAGGCCTCCATTGATCAGGTGTTGGATTATGTAGCCAGGATATCAGGTATGGCTGTGGTAAAGGATGCTGATATATCCGGAGATATTACCATATTGACTGATAAAACTGTTTCCATTGAGGATGCTATCACAATATTGAATTCAGCCTTAGCAGTAAAAGGGTTAACCGCTGTTCAAACCGGGAAGGTTCTAAAGGTTCTTGCTCTTGAAAATGCTAAATTAGCTGAAGTCCCTGTAAAAATTGGAAAAAATCCAGAAATAGTCCAGCATAGTGATGAATTCATTACTCTGGTGATGCCATTAAGTTATGCCGATGCTTATGAGATTAAAAAGGATATTAGCAGTTTAATGTCAAAAAGGGGTGACCTTTCGGCTAATGCAAGAAGTAATACCCTGATTATCACTGAAACTTCTTCTATAGTTAGGAGAATTGCTGAAATTGTAAACAGCTTAGATCAACCCCAAATCAGTTCAAGTCAAGTCAGGGTATTTATTCTGAAAAATTCGGATGCTTCTGATTTGAAAGATACCTTGAACGATATATTCAAACAGGACAGTAGTTCATCAGCAAGCCAAACAAGTGGTGGCTTTATGCGGAGATTCATGCCTCCCGGGTTTCCTAGTGGTAATAGTAATGAATCTGATTCTGGCTCTAGCAGTCAGGCGACTCAGAATGACCTCTTACAGTCTAAGCTAAGAACCGCAGTTAAATTATCCGTGGATGAACGAACCAATTCCATCGTTGTGGCAGCTCCAGCCAGTGATATGGAGGTAATTGCTCAATTAATCAAGGAGTTGGATAAAGATGCAACTGAGCAGGAATCAACCCTGATTGTACATCTGAAACATGGGAATTCAACAGCATTAGCCAATTTGTTTACCAAGCTGCTTCAACAAACCACTAGCTCAAGTGGACAATCTTCCAGAAGTAGCAATCAAAACAATCGATTTAGTAATCCTTTCACTCAAGTAGCCGCTTCAGCCGGAAGTGGATCTATGATTGGTGAAATAAATGTTCAAGCAGATACGACAACTAATTCATTGGTATTTTTAGCATCCCCAAGGTATTTTGATCGTTTAAAGCAGATGGTCGACTCTCTTGATTATGCCCGTCCCCAGGTTATGGTTGAGGTATTGATTGCCGAACGTACAGTTACGGATAATACAGAATTAGGAGCGGAATGGAGCATCCTTACTACCACTGGCAATCTTTTTGGAAATGTGTTGAACTCAGCGTTGACAACCAGCTTCAGTTTGGCCGATATAACCCAGGGATTCAAGTATTCAGTTACCAATCAAAATATCCAATTAGTAGTGCAAGCATTGAAAAAAAATTCCAAGCTTAATATCCTCTCAACCCCCAGGATATTAACCAGTGACAATTCAGCTGCAACTATTATGGTTGGGGAAAAAGTACCCTTCCTGACAAGTCGCCAAGTAACAGATACCGGTTCGGTTTACAACAGCTACAGTTATCAAGATGTGGGTATTAACCTGACGGTTACCCCGCATATCAATCCAGATGGATATGTCACCATGAGTGTTAATCCAAGTATCTCCAAGATCGAAGAGATAACCTATTATGATGCCCCGGTGATTGCTAATCGAGAAGCAACCACTGAAGTGATGGTCAAAGATGGAGAGACTGTCATTATTGGAGGTCTCATGAAGGATGATTTGACTGAGACTGTCAGCAAAGTTCCCATAATAGGTGATATCCCTTTAGTGGGCAAGCTTTTTCAGAGTAAGAGTACTACCAAAGATAAAACTGAATTATTGGTTTTCTTAACCCCCAGAGTTGTCAGGACAGCGGAAGATTTTAAAACTCTGACAGGACCTGAAATGGAACGTTTAGAAAAGGATATCCTACAGAAAAATAAGAAAAAATAACTGACTGACCAGCATTACGAAATAGCAGGGATAAATATGATTTATTTACCCCTGCTATTTTAATTTAAAGATTTAGATAGAGATCTTTTTCAGAGAATCTTTTAATTGGCAAAAGACATATCAAAGAACCTTTCCTCGAATCCAACAATTTCTAAATGGAAGATAGCTGAATTGAAAACAACTCTTTTCCATATAGGTGAATAGTCGGTTTATAAGCCTGACTGATATTCAACTGCAAAACGATAGGTTTTAGAATCTTCTGGTTTTAATGTGATTTCGTTCAGGCAATCTGGTCGATTAAAAGCATTGGTGAAACACTCAACCGGTTCAATTGCTAGAGAAGACCTAGGACGATATTGGATGGTATCTCCTGTAAAGGCTATGACAGTCCCCTTTTCCTGAATCAAGTTGATTTTCAGCCGGTTATCTAAATCTATCAATGAAGATCGAATCAATCCATCCGGATCAGGTATTAAGTCAGCATATCCATGATCAAGTTTTCTTGACCCGATAATGCTTGGTTTATTGGGCCTAAAATCTAATTCAGGATAATTATCTATATCTATGAGGCAATCAATCTCTTGTAGGGGAATATCATCAGTATCGGTTTTAATAACTCGTTTGGCCGGGATGACCAACTGGCAATGGTCAATACCTTGAGTGGATGTTTTAAAATAAGAATGCCAACCAGCATAAAAAGGTAAAGGTCGATCTCCGGGGTTAGAACCCATCACATTAACTTCAAGTTTATTATCAGTAAGGATAAATCGAATTACCATATCCAATTCAAAAGGGTACCCCTCAAACCGACCTGGTCTAATTTCTTGAGTAATCAATTCAATCATCAATCTTGATTCATCCTGTGTGATTTTATTGATCTTAAAATCGATATCTTTAGCGAGTCCATGTCTTACCTTGGGATATAAGGGATTGGAGGGTTTCAGCGTATATGTCTGTCCATTGAATCGGTAGATCCCATTGGGGATACGATTAGCAAAGGGAGCCATGATGAAAAAACGGGCGCTACCCTGGTATTTAAGCTCATCTCCTGAGGCAAATCCATCACAAATAGAAACTGGTTTTCCCTGATGGTTGA
Organism: bacterium UBP4_UBA6127; assembly: GCA_002428325.1. Taxonomy (GTDB): domain Bacteria; phylum UBP4; class UBA4092; order UBA4092; family UBA4092; genus UBA4092. Next base: position 58,696 of record DIVR01000067.1, on the reverse strand, counting down.
TTTGATAATCCAAAAGGGTCGCACCTCTAAGGGCTAAATGCAGATGTTGACCTTTGAGATTATCTCCAAAACGAAGAGTCTCCCATCCATCCCAAAGGGTTTCCTCAAAATAAAATCGCATTTCAAAAGAGCTCCTTGATAATAATTAGAATTTTCAATTATTGTACCCTATCTACATAAAAACAGCCCGGTTATTAGAGGATGAATCTAATAACCGAGCTGTTTATTTTGTATATATATTAATTATTGAGAGATTTTGGTTATAGCAGCCAAGAAGGCTTTTTCAAAGATCTCTAAATCTTTCAGGTAATTCTTACCTAATTCAATTCGAAGGGTTCTTCTGCCTGTAGACTGCAGTGCTTGATAGTCACCCAGTGCCTGGGCGAATTTTAACTCTCCAAAAGTGTAAGCCTCCCCGGGAATTTTTAAGTCTTTGGCATCTTTAATGGTAAATTCAATAAATAAACCATTATTTTGCCCACCCTTATATAGTTGTCCAATAGAATGAAGATATCTGGGACCATAACCCTGGATGGTGGCAATCCCCAAATTCTTTTGAACATTTTTTCTCCAAGCATCAAATTTCTTTTGGACAGGTTTGGATTTAGCAAGGTATGCCAGGAAGGCTAAATAATCATTAGGTTGAACAGTTGCCAGAAATTGTTCAAGGATTTCTTCTAAGGATTTAACTTTTTTTACGACACTGGGAATAGCAAAAGCCTTTTTATCCGCATAGATACTGATGTTTTTAGATGTGAAAACAGGTTTTTCAGCCGGGAACTTACCTTTAGTGTTGAAGTTATCTAATAGTTTTTTTGTCAGGTCTTTTGCTGATTGGACATTAGGCTGGTCAAAGGGATCAATTTGTAAAACAGAGCCCATGGCGGCGGTTGCTATTTCCCACCTATAAAATTCTCCTGCCAGGTCATATTCATTATTTAAGATAATTTCTATAACAGGGAATCCTGCCTTTTTAAGAGAAGTTAATTTATTCTCAAAAGCCTTGTTCTTTTCTGATTTTAACTGGATACTGATAAAAGCCCTGTCTGGTCCATATGAATTTACTGAACCAATGCTTTCACCTTCAACAGGAATCACCCCCATGTTTTCCTTGCCGGTACTTTCGGCGACCAGTTGTTCGATCCAATAACCCAAAGGTGACATTTTTCCAGGTATCAAATAAGTTGCCTTATCCACTCCGACCTTAGCCAGTTCACCCAGGATAATGCCTGGATAAACAGCCTGGTTTTCTTCAATGGGACCTACTTTAATAATGGATTCTTTCATCTTATTGGCATTGGTGAGAAATTTCTTTACATTGATTCCCATTATTGCAGCAGGTACCATGCCAAAATAGGAAAGGGCGGAATAACGACCTCCAATATCGGATGGGTTAATAAAGGTATTCCTGAATCCTTTTTCCGTTGCTAACTTTTGCAGGGAAGTCCCATCATCGGTGATAGCAACAAAATGACGGCCAACATCATTTCCTTTTTTCAATTTTTCCAGTTGGGCGTAGAAATATTTATACTGGGAATTAGTCTCAACTGTTCCTCCTGATTTACTTGACATGATAAAGAGGGTTGATTGAAGAATAATTTGTGAGTCAACATTTTTAACTGCTTCAGGGTCAGTGGCATCCAGCATGAAGAATTTAGGGCAGCCTTTAGATATTCCTAATATGGAACTGAGGACTTCAGGACAGAGGCTGGAACCCCCCATACCTAGCAGCACTACATGGGATATTTTTTCTTTTTTGACTTCTGCCGATAATTTATATAATTCATTGACTCTGGGCAGCATCCAATCGGCAATATCCAGCCAGCCTAATCGGTTGACGATAGCTTCACTTCTTGCTGGTTCTGATTTCCAGACGGTAGCATCTTTTTTCATGATGCGTTGGATCAGTTTTGCCTTCCTATAAGAAGGTAATGTTTTCAGGATAAGATCTTGCTGGTTACCGAGTGAATATTTAATCATAGTTACTCCTTAATAAAGGTTGAATAATAAATTATACCAAGGAAATGAGGGTTATTACCCGAGAAGGATGATTTTTGAGCTAGAAAATACCAAAGATATCTTCTTTCAAACTTTCAACAAAGAACCTGCATATTTTCTTATTGGTATCAGGATCAATTTTATGCAAAGGCCGGTTTATCATACCTACACGGTTGGAAAACCCAAGGAATTTATTGACTTCGATCACATGTCTCAAATGAATCCATTGTTCAGGGGTATCACAAGCTCCTCCTGCAACCAGGAGCGGTCGGGGAGCCATCAGGGCATGAAGTTCCTGAAGATTACGCTGGTTTACCATAAGTTGTTGGTAGCTGGCTGTGCGCATTTCGGGAGTAATGGGAAAACCTTTACCTGCCTGATGGTCACTGTCCCAGCCCAAGTACCAGGGTTCCCAATAATTGATATCCGGATGGTCTTCTCTGAAAATAATGCCAGGGTCTGAAGTGGCTACACAAGCGAATTTCTCATAGAGGCAGGCAGCAAACAAGGACCATTTGCCCCCCATTGAATGGCCAGTTACACCGATTCTTTCCGGCATGACAAAAGGAAGCTGAGAGAGTATCGTATGGCAATTGGCCGCTATATAAGCCATAAAAGATAATGGCTGAATCGTTGGGGTTTGACGGTTGGGATAGAGGATGTTCTCCCGAATGGGAATCGGAGTCCCAATACATAATGCGACAAATCCTTCCTGGGCTAATTTGTATCCAAAATCAATATCATTTCTCCGCGTCTCATCGATACCGGCACCTGGTTCTGGCCTGTAATAAAGGTCCAGTACCGCAGGGAAGGGTCCGCTACCCCGGGGGTTTAATAGGTATCCCAGCATGGGAGGGGTATCTGGTGCATAAGTGATTTCAACAGTCTTTCGTTTAAATATACCGGTATCCTCAATCTTTAAAACCTTCAGGGACGGTCTATCCATTAATTCTGGCCAGGGACCCATCACCTGGTGCCAATAATTCAGAATTTCGATTCGCCGCTTGGGCCAATCTTTCTTTTCCTTAATAGGGGTCCCATTATCAAATATCAAAGGGCTTTTGAGGGTATCCGGATGGTTTAAGTATTGCTTAGGAATGGAAAAATATTGAAGTGTTGAATCCATGGAATGATTATTTCCTGATATCTAGAATATGAACGTATCCTATTATTCTGCAGTAAATTGGGATGAGAATCAAATGAATTCCTATTTGGATATAGAAAGGGAGATGCCTTATGAACATCTCCCAGAAAATTGTCTCCCACAGTTACTCAGAAATACCTAAAATATCTTTTTGATATCGGTTGTAGAGATTTCTGCCGGATATCCACATAGAGTTAGGACTCATGAAATGGCTGAATTCAAAAGTAATTTGTTTTTCTACATAAGGATCTGCAATTTCCATCTTCTTCCTGAGAATTCTCCAATCAATGGGGGGGAATTTGATAGGTAAATCTCTGCCGAAGCATTCTACATTATTCCATTGGATGATATTAAAATCCTTCAGCAACTCATGGGTTTCAGAAATATAATCTTTCAACTCCGAAAAGGGATAACCGGGATTGTTGAAGTTGCAGGAACCATCCTGAAACGCGACAATATCAATAGAAGGTGAATGGGATAATATCTGATGCCAATCTTCCATAAATTTATGATGGCGAACCTCTCTGGTTTCAGTCACATAAGACCAGGATGGATAATAGGGGGAGATTAATACGGGTTTTTCCGGAGACATCTCTTTCATTAAATCACTGTATCGACGAAATATTTCCAAGGACCCCGGAGAGGCGATACAGGTCTCAGGGGATACATACCATCCCTGAAAGGCTGGATGGGAACCAAACCTCTGCTGTATTTCCGGAATGGCTTTTTTATTGATTTCCCAATCAGCTTCCCATCCCAGGCAGGTATGATCAATCTTTCCACTGTCATAACACCCAAAGAAAAATCTCATCCCGCATTGATGGGCTAGATCCAGTAATAATTCTGCCAGATGAGCTTGTCCATAACAATCAGTAATTTCTGTCTGATAGGCCCACATTTCCCGATATCCAGCCCGAATCAGAATAACCGTATCAATCCCAGCTTTTTTCATCGTGTTGAATTCTGTTTCCCATTCCTTTTGACCCCAATTTTGGGATGGAATATCACAGGTTATTTCATCGATAAATGTTCCTGTTATAGGTTTCATACCCGTTTATTCCCTTCTTTTTTGGATTATTATAACTTGCAAGACAACCGTGTGCAGATTATAGCAGGAAAGGGAGGGGGAATGGAAGAGTATAAAGGTAAAAAGAGATAAGGGGGCAGGAAGAAACCTGCCCCCGGTAGAAATTAGTCGGAGACGCCCCAGTCAATGATGAAGCCTAAATCCGGTTTGCCCTCAAGAATACTGGCATACGCATTGGATACATCATCGATAGAACATTTCTTTGAAATCAAGTGGGAGAAATTAAGCCTTTTTGAGGCAGTCAGCCGGAGGCATTCTTCCAAATTTCGGCCTTCTGTCCAACGGACATATTGGGAGGGATAATCATACCCATCTTTTTCATAGGCCTGGTCATACCGACCAGGTCCTGCCGCTCGGGAAATGGTCATGGAAGCTTCTTTTCCAAAGAAGGGTTCTCTCGGGACATGAATATCCAGTACCCCCACCACAACGATTTTTCCGCCACAGCAAACACTGGAAAGAGCCTGTTCCATAGGTTCAGAGGATCGGGTACTCATACAGAGATAAACGACATCTGCGCCTCTACTCTTAGTAAAATCCATAACGGTTTGGTTCAATTGATCCGGTGAAGTGGTTATAAAGTCAGCATTTTCCGGGACGGTTTTCTTAAACAATTCAATCCGGGAAGATTCAAAATCAGAGGCAATGACTCTGCATCCCGCTAATAGGGCAAATTGGGCACAGAGATTACCGATAACTCCCAGTCCGGAGACAACACAGACTTCCCCCAGATTAGGTTTTCCCTGGCGAAATCCGTGGAGAGCAATAGAGGCCAGTCCGCCAAAAGTAGCCAATTCGTTAGACAGGTTGTCAGGAATCCGGTAAATAAGGTTCCTGGGAACGGAAACATATTCACTATGGGAAACATAGGGGGCCCCATAGAAAGCAACCCTATCACCCTTTTTGACGCTAATACGGCTTCCTTTAACCTCTTCAACGACACCTGCTCCGGTATATCCAAGCCGAATATTCTGTTGGAGAATCTCTTCTTTGGATTTGCCTTTGCAGCCAAGGATCATGCCACGTTCAGTTCCAGCGCTGATAACTCCATGGGTCACCCGGCATAATGCCATGTCATTACCCAGTTCGGGAAGGGGAGTCTCCCCAATAAAAATGGAGTTAGAACCATCCGGAAAAATTGTTTTCATTGATTAATAACCTCTTTTATTGTTTAAATAGATTCAGGCCTTCATTGCTATCCATCATCCAGTCATAACAGAAAACGCTGAAGCCGGGAATATTCATCTGTTCCATTAACTTTTGCTGGTCCTTCATGAGGGGGTGCTGGGACCCTGAATACCAATCGGTATTCTTCTTTTGAACCGCTAAGACCGGCATGATTTTAGTTTTTGAATCAACAGGATTTTCAGCAACCACCCTTTGAACCTGTTTTTCTATCCCACTAAGGCTTTCCTCATAAGACATGGGGATAATCACATCAAAATAGCCCCGTTTCATCATTTCCTTCCAATTCTGGTAATGGCAACCCTTATATCGGTCACTATCCGGTCCTGGGAAAATGGCAGCTGAAAAGTTTACTTCTGGCCGATTCATTTTAATTGCCTTACGAATGGTAACGACTGTTTTTAAGACTTGTTCTTCCCTGAATTCGACCCATTTTTGCCATTGGGGATCATTCGGGTCTTTAGAGATATTCAAAGGGTCAATCTTGGCGATTTTCTTATAGAGATTTCGGGTATAAAGGTCATAGCCGGCATCTGGAGGTCCACTGGGGTAACGAAGGTAATCTAAATTGATTCCATCAACCGGATATCTGGTAACGAGTTCTTTTAGGTAATTTGCCAGGAATTTCTGGACCTCAGGATTGGCCGGAGAGGCGAAAATATGGGCATCTTCAACTCCTTCAGTGGTCTTGCCATCAGGCAGCAACAACTTCCATTCAGGATGTTTATTAAAGAGAGTTGTTTTAGGGAATTGTGGATATTTAGTGGTATCTACTTCCCAGTAAAAAGTCTCGATCCAGGCATGGACCTGAATACCCCGTTTATGGGCCTCATCGATATAGAGTTTCATGTAATCGGTGCCCTTCATTTCCGGACGGATGGGAACATATTTGCTGGGGTAGATGGTAAACCCATGATAAAAAGTCTCAAGGTAAATAGCGTTGTAACCGGCTTTTTTAATGTTTTCTACTTGCATTCGGACTGTTTCGACAGATGCCGAAGGCCTTAGCCAGATACCAATAATTTCCTCTTTCTGGATTGATTTTCCCTGAGTCTCACCAGCCTGGGCAGAAGAAAGCATCACACAGGCAACCAGTGTCATCAGGCTCATAATAAAATAACATCGTTTTTTCATGGGGGGAGTAACCTCCGATAAGTGATTTCGTTCTCCAGAGAATCTGGAATGAACAAATAAACCTTATCAAATCATCCTGATACAATCAACAAAACCACTCAATAAACAATTTAAGGATAAAACGGTGTTTTAACGGAGAGGGTCAGACCCTCTCCGTTACTTCACCGTTCAAAATGAGGTATTACAACAGTAAAATTTATCGTTTCCATTCATCAAGATGGGAAGAAATGAACTCATCATCGATAAGGAAGGGATAATCCCTGTTTATACGGTCAAGTTCTTCTGCCTGTCCGGGATAAAGTACTTCATTTGGATTCAGGCAATAATTAGTCGGGAGGATTCCCTGTCGCCTGAGAACCTCATTGATTCCGGGAATGCATCCGGCAAATTGATGGGCGGTATCAAATACAACCGAATTTGCATCCGTCAGAGCAATGTTTTTGGCCAGCATCTCCATGGAGACAGAGGGGGTTGAGTCAATTACCTGATGAATCTCATTTAAAAGTTTGACTGCCTGATGGGTCCAGACAGCCCATTGACCCAATAAACCTCCCTTGATTCGAAGGGTGATTTCACCCTGGGGAGTTTTGACTTTGTAGGGAGTCAGCAGGTCCATGATGATATTGTCATCATTTCCCGTATAAAGGGTTATTTCTTTTTCTCTGCCGGAAAGGGCCACTCCTCGAATGACATCGAGAGTTTGATACCGGTTGAAGGGAGCCATCTTAATGGCAACCACATTTTCAATTTCAGCAAATCTTCTCCAAAATTCAAAAGGCAGGAGCCGGCCGCCAACTGCCGGTTGAAGATAAAAGCCCACCAGGGGAATGATTTTGCTGATCTCCTGGCAATGGGTGAGAAGTGTCTCTTCAGATTCTTCTTTCAATGCCCCCAGACTTAAAAGAGCCATATCATATCCCAATGAACGGGCCAGTTCAGCTTCCCTGACAGCCTGAGGAGTTTTCCCACAGACACCCGCCACCTTAATCAATGGCCTGTTTTGTAGATGGGAGATAGCATCGATTTCCCGAGCGGCAAATGTCAGCAGGGGTTCGAATAACCCGATTTCAGGATTACGGATTTCAAACTGGGTGGTATGTACTCCAACGGCAATTCCCCCGGCACCTGCGGCTGCATAATACCGGTAAACGGTCCGCTGAGAATTCTCATCCCAGTGGCGATGGGTGTCCAAAGCCAGAGGGGAAGCCGGGATGGCAACTCCTTTTTTCAGTATTTCATGTATTTCAAGCGAAGGCATGGGGATGTTCATAATAGCTACTCCTATTTTCCATCCAGGAATTGTCCATCGGTTACTTCAAAATGGGTCGGTTTTCCCAGGATACTGCCGCCAGTTTGAATCCATTCAGCTATCCATTTGACCATCTCATCCGGACTGATGCGAGGATTACCGAATAGTTTGTTTGATTTATCAGAATTGCTCAGGTAGTATGTCTCAGTATCCTGACCTGTAAAAGTAACTTCCTTCTGGAAGATTGAACCGAACTGTAAGGCAAGCTCTTTGATTGAAAGCAATTCCGGTCCGGTGATATTCATTATATTAGCTGGGCTGGCAGTGTGTTCCAGGCAAAGTAAGGCTCGATTACAAGCATCTCCCTGCCAGATTCCATTTACGTAACTGACACCCAAATCAACAGGCTGGTTATGAAAGACTTTGACGGCGATATCCACCAAGACGCCATACCGAAGCTCTATAGAATAATTCAAACGGTAATGAAGGGTTCGGGTCCCATAGTTCTCAGAAAAATAATCAAAGATACGTTCTCTTCCCAGGCAGGAATTCGCATACTCACCCAGGGGAAGAGGGACATCTGTTTCCCGACTGCCTCCAGAGTTGGGTGAAACCAGGCTGTAAACACAGCCGGTTGAAAATGCGACCATGTTTTTTCCCTTAAATGAACGGGCTACATGATAGGGAGCAATGGCATTCATCATCCAGGTTAAGGCTTCTGAGCCGGGACTCCCGAATTTTCGGCCAGCCATGAATATCAGGTTATCGACTTTAGGAAGGGCTTCAACTTTATCCAGGTACATTAAATCACAACTGATAGTTTCAATCCCGTGAGAATCTAATTTATATTTTTGCTGGGGGTCTGAAAACCGTGCAACCCCTATCACTTTTTTGGATACCCCGGCGGCATCTATGGCCCGCTTGGCTTGCAATGCCAGGGTGGGTCCCATTTTCCCGCCCACTCCCAGAATCATAATATCTCCAGGAAGCCGTTTCATCATTTCAACCGTTTCAGGATAAGGTTCGGATAAAAAAAGGTCTAAAGCTTCATCATTCGGAAATTTCTGTGGCATCAGCTAATTTAACCTCCTTAAGATCAACCTGTGGTGCATTCTGTCTTATCAGTTTGTCATATTCTTTTTGTTTAGCATAACCGGTTCCAATCATAGCCAGAGAAAAAAGAGTGATGGTGCCGGCGACCGATAAAATCTGCATTCTTCCACTCCAGGGATTGGGGACAAAAAGCAACAAGGCAATGAATAATCCGACAGAAAGAGATACATACCCAACCAGTTTTAATTGCCCCGGATCATTGGGTTTGCCAACTTCTTTCTCAAAATCAACGGGGGTATGGATTTTCGTATAGAAATCATTGATTTGTTTTTTATCTAATTCCGAAACCGACTTCCAGAAAAGGCCGGTTGCCAGATAGGAGATACTTCCCAAGGCAATAATGGAAAAAACAGTTAATTCATATGACCAATGATATCGAATTGAACATACTGAAGCAACAGCTGAACAGAGGATTGAGACCATTGCCGAATAACGGGGTGTCTTTTTAATAAACAGCATCAGAAAGAGGGGAACCACCATTGGCGTGCCAAAAATACTTCCGAACTTCAGCATATAATCAAATAAGCCGGCTCCTTTGATCTGCGAAAAATAAAGCGCAAAGCAAATATATAGAATACCTGTAATAAAACTGGTTATCTGGCCGATGACAAATATTTCTTTTTGAGAGGAATTGCGTCGGATAAAGGCCTTATAGATGTCCTGGGTAATAATGGCGGCAAACTGATTTAATCCCGGTGCCAGGGAACTCATGGTCGCTGCGAACATGGAAACCACGATTAATCCTGAGAGTCCCAGAGGAAGTAATTTCATGGCAATAATGGCATAGGAAGCTTCTCCTGGTTTATTGACCCCGGCATATTTGACGGATTCGATGAGTTCAGAATATTGAAGTCTGGCCACTATGGAAGGGATAAACCAGAGAACGGCTCCCAGCGCCATTAATATGCAGGCCAGTAAGGCTGCTTTTCTGGCCTCATTACCATCTTTACATGCGAAATATTTGACTGAGGCGGTGGCTGAGTTATAAGAAATGAATACAAAAAATATCATGGCGGCAATCCAGCCTGGGGTAAATTGAGACCCTGGTTTTGAATCGACAAATCTTAACAGGTCAGGTAGATTCTGGCGGTGGACTTCAGCAACAATATTTCCAAATCCCCCAATTGATTTCAATGCTAAGAATCCCAATAATACTGTGATTGGAACCAATATCAAAGCTTGAAGGAAGTCGTTTGCCATGACACTCCAACTTCCCCCAATAACAGAATAAACCATCACGACTAACCCAATGACAATAATCATGGTGCTGAGGTTATAACCAAATACGGCTGAAGTGAAAAGCGCCGTAGCCCACAGGGTCAGGCTGGCCATCATGATCCCGGGCAGTAATCCCACCCAAACATAAAATTGTTGAGTGGAAAAATTAAACCGTTGAAGAATGATTTCCGGCGCGGTAGTCGCTCTCATTTGCCTGAACAATTTGGCAGTGAATAAATAATTCAATAAGTATCCCAGGGCATTGGCAATAAATATGACAGCGACACTGATACCTGAATCATAGGCCACTCCGGCCGCTCCGGTGAAAGACCAGGCGGTAAAGGATGCCATGAAAACACTTGAACCCACCAGCCACCAGGTCCCCCGGCATCCACTCCTGAAATAATCATTGAAATTCTGATTGAACTTCCTGAATAGAAGCCCCGTACCGATCATGAATAGAAAATATAATCCAATGACCGAGTATTCAATTAGTAGTTTTTTATCCATAAAGCGTTCCTTTTATATTTGAATTAATTGATGGCTGTTTGAGATGAAATAAGTAAGAATGCTTCATTCTTGGTTGAATCGATATGATTTTTATGAATATTCTCAATAAATAAGGCAGGATGGATAGATCTAGCGTTAATGACCACGAAAATACTAAAGATATAAAAGGGAATCTTCCAATCGTGCGACTCTCTACCACCATGGGGCCGGTATTTAAAGTTCAAATGACCGGCCCTGGCAGTGATTTCAGTTTCTGTGGCCCTGCATTCTACAGAGCTATTTTCTAACAGGTCTTGCATAAAGACAGTTTTATTCGACTCCAGTAATCCCATAGAATATCGGGCAGGATTCTGTCCCATTGGAATGTAAGACGATTTTCTTAATAACTTTATTGGGGGAAGGATTCGTCCAGATCAGGTCCCAGACAGCCACTGTTTTGTTATTTAAAGTGGCTCCCTTCCAGATAATACGGGAGGATTTGCTCAGGCGAATATCATCATAAGCAAAGATATTCTTCCCATAGACCAGTTCTAATGATTGGGATGACCCATCTGTAAATATCAGTTTGATATCACCAATTGGGGTATTCTCCCTAGAATTAAATCCGGCATTAGTGAGGAAATGGAGTTCGGAGGCTTTTGAATTATCTGCCAGAGAAATCTCCATATCCTGAGGATAGGCGCCTTTAGGGTTGAACTTTCCATACAGCATGATGGCGGCTTCCCCATTGGAATTTGGATTTACCAAAAACTGGGTTTGCCCATAAACCTTAGGGCCTGTGGGGAAACTTGATAAATCCTCTGTAGTGCCAAGTCCCATCCATCCCTCAGCATCGGCGTTATCCGTGAGTCTTCGGTTATATGCTTTTTTCAAATCAACAGTGAACCCTGATTTCTCAGTGGCCAGTGGCTTTTCCTGAAACCAGGTATCAAAGAAAACCTGCTGGGCCTGAAAAGGCAAATCATTAATGGGAGTGTTTTTTCCAGACCAGGCATATTCTGCCGCATTGATATAGGCCCAATACTGATGCCAGGAGGAAGGGTTGTTATCAATCATAAAATTGAAACCTGCCCAGGTGGTTTGGAGATAACCTTTAACCCCATATTTCGCGCAGGCAGAGGCATGGCCCCTGATATTCTCAGGGCGGAACCATCCGGCTCCGATCACATCAAATCCAGCGTCCTTAAAGGTTTTAAGGGAGGGATAATCAGATTGGGTGTCAGCGACATAGTGCCAATCAGTGATAGTGATATCCTTGGGAAGCAGAGATCTTCTTTCTTTTGCTTCTTCCATCGTTTTGGCAAAAGTCGCATCCGGGGCTTCATTATCATTTAAAAACATATCTCCCCACATCATCAGTTTGACATTACGCTGAGAGAACCATTCATGATGCTTGAGAATATCCCCCAGTATCAATTCGGTTTCTGATTTGCCGCTGGCTTTGCTCCGATAGGGATAACGGGCACTGCCGGTATTTACTTCATCATGACCGATATGGAAATAACGGGGATGGAAGAAATCCAGAGCTTCCTGATAGACCTTATAAATGAATTTGTAGGTGTCAGGATTAGTCACACAGTAGGCATAAGGATCAGCCGGGTCTTCCGCCAGATCCAGGTGCTGCCCATTCTCAAAAATCCATGCCGAATGGCCCAGAGACTGGACTAGGGGAATAATCTCTACATAATTATCCTGAGCGGCTTGTTTTACTTTTTCCGCATCCTTCTTGGTCATTCCATATAATGGACTGACAATTTCAGGGCAGGAATCCCAATTAATATATTCACATTCCCAGACCATGGAATTCAATTTATTTCTAGCCAGCAGAGTCCTGACGGCTCTAGATATTTCAGTCCCTTGATTTTTTCCGGAAAGGCAATGAACCCCACGGAATTCCAAGGCTGGATAATCCTGGATGGCCGCCCCTTTCAAGAAAAATCCTTCTTTTGTGATTTTAACCATCTGGATAAGGCTGGCTAACCCATAAAATAACCCCTGGTCGGTATTGGCAGCCACGGCAACCTTGTCGTTATCAGCTAAAAGACTATAACCTTCCGGGTTGTCCGGGACAGGAATTCCGGCTTTTTTGCATAGCTCAACCGGTAATCCTGCCTTCCCAAGGATAATGGCTTTTTCTTTCTTCTCTCCTGCCTGGAAATCATCTTTTATAACTTGAGGGGCTATCCCGTAAGAATCTTTTAATTCGCTGAGGAATAAATCAAGGGCCTTATCGATATTCTCGCCGGGATTCTTCCCTGTGTAGATTCGAGTCTGATTATTGAGAGGAAACAACTGGTTGGTAAAAGCCAATTGTTTGGGGGTTGGCACAATGAAAGTCGGGTCTTGATTGGGGACTTGGGCTTCCTGAGTCGGGTGGATATCCGCTTCCAGAGCTTTTAAAGGTAGAAGGGTGGAGTCCGGGATGACATTTTCCGGGAATTTAAATGTGATTTCATAATGGAAAGGTTTTCCATATTTGATCTCGTTATCCAGCCGTCCCATCCAGAAATAAGGATTAGAAGCATCGGCCCATCGGTTTTTACGATAATCGAAAAATGAAATATTATTTTTGGACTGAGTGGATATTTTGATAGGACCCAGTTTGGATTGAAATTCAAGGCTGTCGAATCCTTTACCCACCATTCCATCATCGTAGTCGATACCTTTGGGTTCAGTCCAAAGAGTCTTTGTTATCTTTTTCCCCCGGGTGGTAACTGTATAAGGTTTTCCGATAATGATGACGGGATTCACTTCCCCGATTTTCCATTCCATGGCTGCCGGAGTATTTTGCACTAATTTACCATCCATAATGATTTTATAGGTATTATTGGGCAGCAGGATGATGGTTTCCTTGCCTTCAAAGGGGTTTTCGGTTTGAGCCGGTAATTTATGATAAAAGGTAATTCTTTTGCCCCCCCGATAATCCTCAACTTTGGCATCCTGGATTAAATTCTTATTGTTTTCCAGTCCATAATATTGGCCTTTCCACCCGGGTTTAAATACCCAGAAGGAACTTCCTTTAATGACTGGGATGCCATGAACATTCAAAGATAACCCATTCTGAGGGGTATATTGAAACTGCATTTGGCCCACTTGGGCCTTAAGGATATTCTTCTCTTCCTGGGCATTTCCCCTCTGGGGGAGGCTTATTAGAAGTATCGCTAATAATCCTATCAGTATGGGGCTGATTATTCTTTTTACCATGAGTTCTCTCCCTATAGTGTGGAATTTAATAAAAGCAATTAAATTCTACCCTATTTTATATAAAGGCGGCCTCAAAAAAAGCCCCAACCCACCTGGGGTTGGGGCTGAATACATAAAGGAAAAACGAGGATATGCTTTTTAGTTGCTTCTGCCACCTGGCAATAGTCGATAAATATAACCAGGGGAGACTGTTCCATTTGATGGATCGTATACTCCAAAACCTACGCCACTTACACTAGCAACAGTTTTAAATGATGGACCAATGGATATCATTATTGCGCTGGATTGACCATCAAACCATGGATCCCATCCATAGGTGTTGACTAAATCAATGGGGTGTCCATAACGGGCAAGCCAATTATAATACCAATAATATGGGTTATTGACATAACTGGTACCATCCCGCATCCCTGATTTGAAGGGATCAACAGGAATAGTTGTTATATAAGCAACTGGTGTTGTTAAATGAGCATAAATTGCTAAGTGTCTCAATTGTTCATTAGCAGTCATGTCTAAATGTTCTGGTACATAAGAGTTTTCATCTACATAATAAGATTCCATACCTGTGTGTAATGTACGGAGATCACTTTTACATCGGGACACTTTTGCTCTGGTCTGAGCCGCTAAGAAATTCGGAATGGCAATGGCAGCTAAAATAGCAATAATCGCTACAACAATTAAAAGTTCAATTAATGTAAAACCTGAATTTCTTGTTTTCATTCTGTATCTTTCCCCTCCCTCCCTGGGTAATTCCCTTAAAGTGCATTTTTAAGCTTTACCCTGAAAGCTCTTCTATCAATAGATCGCATCCTGGCTGCGTTTTATTTCCCTTATATTTTCTTTATCCCGTTTAATCATATTAATATTATAAATAACCAGCTTATAAAATACCAAATCAAATATTAACAGTAATGATACAACGGGGGGTGGTTAAATTCAATATAATTATTATATTATCGGTGATTATAATATAACAACAATAATTATAATATTATAGATTATAAATAAGGATACTTCAGGGAGGGGGGAAGTTGAGAATGAATCGAATAATCGGGGAGTTAATTATTAGTTTAATATTTGTATCAGGAGGATATAGAAAAGTGTATTTCGAATAAAAACATAACCAGTGGGAGATGAGGGAATTGGGGGAGGGACCCAGGCTGAAGGTTACAGGGTGGGTCCCATTCCGAAAAAAAGAGAGAATCGAAAAAAGAATCAGGATGATAAAAAAGGAATAAAAGAAGTTCAGGGGGAAGAGTGAGGAGCGAGTTTTTGATGGACCTGTTTCCAACGGCCTTGTTTAAAGATATACCAAAGGCCGCCGGACCGTCCCATCCAATCCAGGGCAGTGGCGAACCAGACGCCAGGCAATCCCCAGCCGAAAGTGATGGCAAAGAGATAAACAACACCGAATCTGAAGACTAATAAGCAGATAGTCATGACATAAAGAGGGGATTTGGTATCCCCCGCCCCCCGAAGGCATCCCGCCAGGACTGCAAAGAAGGCAATAAAAGGCATTTCGAGGGCGGCAATCTGGAGGACCGTTCCCGCCATCCAGCGAACTTCCGGAGTCGCACCGAAGACAATAACCATTTGCCGTGAGAATATGAGGAAAAAAACAGCCATCGCGGCCATCAGGTAACTGATCCAGAGAAGGGATTTTTTAACGGTCAACTCAGCGATTTCCGGACGATTAGCTCCCAGGGACTGGCCGACGAGGGTAGCCACCGCCACACTCAAACCCCAGGGAGGCATAAAGGCGATGGATTCGATCCTCAACGCCACATTATGGGCCGCCAGGGCGGTAGTTCCCAATTTAGCGATGATATACATGAAGACCAGTCCGGCGCCGGTTGTAAAAAACCGTTCAATCATTACCGGGTAAGCCAGGCTCCAGATCGGTTTGATAATGGAGTTACTCCATGCCAGGCATTCTTTCCAGGGGATACGAATAGTGCTGAGTCCTTTGGATAATACAAAGAAAGCAATCATCCCCCCCAGTCCCTGAGCTAAAGCAGCTCCCCAACCAACCCCCGCCAGTCCCATTGCGGGTATGGGGCCGGCCCCGAAGGCCAGCAGCCAGCAGAGGAGGATATTAAAGATATTCATTATCAGGGTAATCATCATCGGAGTCCGGGTATCGCCTGTGCCCCGAAGGATACCGCTGGACATGAACAGGGGGACTTGCAGGGGAAGAGACAATATGACGATGCGGAAATATAAAGTGCCGGCTCGGACAACCTCCGGTTTCCCACCCATCCAGGAAAGAAGATAAGGAGCCAGGAAGTAGCCTAATCCCATCATGATAAAAGCAAAAATCCATCCCATTGCCAGGACCTGCCGGGAATATAACCTGGCCCTCTCCTTGTCCCCAGCACCCCAGCTTCTGGCTACCAGGGAATTTACCGCCACACTGATAGCTTGAAAAGGCGTTCCGATGACCATGAAAATTGAACTGGCCAGCATGGTGCCTGCCAGTGCGCTCTCATCTTTGAGCCAGCCTACAATGGCAGCATCAAAGATATAGACAGCCATATAGAGGATATTTTCCAAAACGGCAGGATATGCCAGTTTGAAAAGGGTTTTACCTAAAGATTCGGCCCGAAGGTCAAGATAGGCCCTGGAATCAAGGCTTGATGGTTCGGCTGCGCTCATATTATGAAGTAGCTTTATCCGGTATCATTGGAAAATCTCATCCATCATTATAATAGAGAAGTTGAAATATTACAGTCCATGGTAAAATGGGAACCGTTTCCAGCCATGAAAGGACAGAAGGATTCCAGTTAAAGCCTTCTGGATCGATAGATATAATGGATGATAGTTTCGCGCCGGTCAGTTCAGAGGGGATAGAGATAAACCCAGGGTTTGCCAAAGCCCTGGATATCATGGAAAATTCTAATCGGCATCTGCTGATAACCGGAAAAGCCGGTACCGGAAAATCGACCCTGCTGGATTATTTTCGGCGAAACAGCCGGAAAAATGTAGTAGTACTGGCCCCCACCGGAGTAGCGGCATTGAATGTCAGTGGGGAGACTATCCATTCCTTTTTTGGGTTCAAGCCGGACATCACTCACGATAAAGTCAGGAAAAACCGCCGGTTTGGAACCGATGGAAATAATATTTATCGGATGATCGATACGATTGTCATTGATGAAATCTCCATGGTCCGGTCCGATTTATTGGATTGTGTGGATAAATCCCTGCGGCTGAACCGGGGATACCGGGCAACTCCTTTTGGCGGAGTGCAGATGATTTTTATCGGAGACCTCTTCCAGTTGCCTCCGGTAGTTACGACCGCCGAGAAAAAGATTTATCGAGAATACTATTCCTCAGAGTATTTTTTCAGTTCGCATGTGTTTACTGAAATCGAAATGGAATATGTGGAGCTGGAAAAGGTCTATCGGCAGGAAGAAGAAGATTTTATCCGGATCCTCAATGCGATTCGGAATAATACGGCCGGCCCGGAAGAACTTGACCGGCTGAATTCCCGGTTTAATCCAACCGCTGATTATTCCGATGAATATACCATCCATCTGACCACCACCAATGCCATGGCCAATACTATCAATGCCGGAAAATTGGGAGAATTACCGGGGGATGGATTATCTTTGTCAGGGGAAATTGACGGCAATTTCGACACCCGAAACCTGCCTACCGAACAAAACCTCTTTTTGAAAGAAAAAGCCCAGGTCATGTGCCTGAATAATGATTCCGAAGGGCGATGGGTGAATGGCAGCCTGGGAAGAGTCCTTGGCTTTAACGGTGAAAGCGTTGTGGTGGAATTCCCTAATGGGAAATTCCATGAAGTGCTTCCTTTTACCTGGGAATTATTTCATTTTCAATGGGATACTGAGGAGAATAAAATCATCTCTGACCTGGTTGGAAAATTCAAACAATACCCTCTCCGGCTGGCCTGGGCCGTTACCATTCATAAAAGCCAGGGAAAATCCTTTGATAAGGTCATCATTGATTTGGGATGGGGTTCTTTTGCTCCGGGGCAGACCTATGTAGCCTTAAGCCGATGCCGGAGGCTGGATGGAATTGTCCTGAAACAGAAAATACTCCCCCGGCATATCATGGTGGATCCCAGGGTTATCCGGTTTATTGATGAATGCAATAAGGGCAGCCTGAAACGGGGATTTCTTTTCTCAATTCAGGATTGAGCCTCCAGAAGCATATCACTGTAAGAGCCTTTCAAAAGGTCTTCTTCCCTGATGCCAAATAAATCCAGGTATTTTTGGCATTGTTCCAATAGCTTCTCTTCACGAATAGTTCCATCTCTATCAATGGCTTCAATCTCAACAAATTCTCCCAATCCTTCCAACCGGTCCAGGTGGATTTTTACATTATCGATAAAATATATTTCCCGATGCTTATCAACTACCACCCAAACTCCCAGTGAACGGGTCAAAGCCTCTTTTAGAGCAGGGCTATCGGCAACCGGGTAGAGAATGACGGATGATTTTTTAGGGCCGGACTGATTGGGCCGGTCATAATAAATCAGGTTTTTCTCAATATTCCCTTCCCTGAGTTTCAGCCTTCCGTTATTGACTTTAAAATAGGTATCAACCTGGTGGTCCAGCCCCTTATATTCGGCTTGCCAGGATTTTAAAATTTCCCTAATTTTCGCCGTATCGGCACAACGGGCTTTTATTTCGATATTTTTTATCGGCATAGGTTCTCTCCTTATATCATTTTACAGGAGCAATCCGCAGACCCTGATAAGAGTTGGTGATAACAAAAGGGCAATATGCTCCCATTAAGGGAACTCTCCCGCCATTTTGTCCTGCGGGGAATATCAGTAAATATTTGCCAGTGGCTCCACTAAAAAAGACAGTTCCTGAGATTTTTAATAACCTTATAAATAAAATGATGCTGTCGGGGTTGCAAATTGTAATTTGTTTTTTGGAAAAAATTAATGGTCCATAATTTTTTCCATTACATCATAGCAAAGATAATCGCCGTTATTAACGGGTAATATGTGGTATTCCAATGGTTTATAACCGTATTTAATGTAGATTCCTTTTGCCGGAAGTGAAGAGTGCAACAGGATTCGGGGAGACTTTCGGAATATTACCTTTTCCGCATACTCCAGCAGCGCTTTCCCGTATCCTTGTCCCTGATGTTGAGACAGTACGAACAAACGGCCTATTTCATTCTCTTTTACCGTGACCGTTCCTACCGCTTCATTCCCGATCATGGCGAGGACTGTATTTCCCGAAGCAATATCGGCCGCAATATTTTCTGGGCTGTGATAGGCAAGGAAATAATCAACTGCCCCTGCAGGATAGTACCGGGGATATATTCCTTTTATGGTTACATGGGTAATTTTTTGTACCGTTACCAAGTCTGTTTCCAACGCTTTCCTGATGTACATACCTGTCACTCCAGTAACTTCCTTTCTATCAGTCTATTGCCTTAAAATTTACACCCCTTATTATTTTTTTAATTTAAAAATCATAAAAAGGGGAATCCGGGAATTGATTTCCCAGAAAGTGGGTTCAACCTTTTTTGTTGAGAGAAGAGGAATGGGTTCCTCAAAAGATTCCAGCTTGAACCCTGAATCGATAATATATTTAAGAATCGCATTTAAGGGTTGATGATAATAAGAGACTTCAAAATCCCCAAACCAGATATCATCGATTTTCCGGGGTTTAAAATAGTTGCCCCATATCTCTAAATCCCCTTTTTTATTATTGCTGAACCCGATGTAATGGCTTCTGGTTCCCGGTGTGATTTTCATTTCCATTCCCCAGCGAAAAGGATGATGGGTCGAAAACAGGAAAACTCCCCCGGGTTTCAATACCCGGTAGATTTCTTTTAAACAGGGAAGCCAGTCTTTCTGGTAATGGAGGGCCAGGCTG
Source organism: bacterium UBP4_UBA6127 (assembly GCA_002428325.1). Lineage (GTDB taxonomy): Bacteria > UBP4 > UBA4092 > UBA4092 > UBA4092 > UBA4092. The sequence continues at coordinate 38,990 of DIVR01000067.1, read as the reverse complement.
GAATAGGCAAAATCAAAAGAATTGTCAGGAAATAATAACCGGGACATATCCATTTTATGGAATTCGATTTCAGGATAAGCTTTACGGGCTTCTTTGAGCATCCCGGCGGAAATATCGATCCCGGTTACCGTGGCGGCGCCCCGGGTCATGAAGGTATTACATTCTTCACCGGTACCGCATCCCAGGCAAAGTACGGAACGGCCTTTTAAATCAGGGAGAAGTTTATACATAGCCGGCTTTTCCAGGTAATCATGGGCGGTATTATTACCGTTTCGCATGCGGTCTGCCCACTGGAGGGCTTTCGTGTTATATGAATTCAAGGATTTTCGGGGAATTGGCATATGGAGATTCCTTTAGGGATATTGGTGATAGACTCTTTTCATTGCTTCCAGTTTTCCTTTATCAGCGGCAACACTCCCGATGGTAAACATCATGACCCCGGTGCTGCCGCCAGACAACCCATAATGAAGGACTTTCTCAAATTCTTCGGGGGGGATCCGGGGTTCATCCTGAGCCTGGACAATAGGCCACAATTGGGGGGAGGCGGAGTCCTCCTTATTGATATGGTACCGGGAAGTGAAATATTCGACATAGTCCCTTACATAGTCCGGAGTTTTTCCTGAACGGCCATGGTAAACCATGGGGGAGAAGACATCCACATATTCTTTTAATGCTTCGATATCAAGCCCCAGGCAACGGCGTCTCAGTCCTCCCAGGTCTTCATCTTTCCAGGCGCAATGGTAACATCCTACCAGAGCTTGCGGATTCGATATTTTCACTATTTCCCTGAATTCACGAGCCCAATCCAAAATCACCGAGACTCGCCAGTCTTCCCATTCTCTAGCCTTATTCATAAAAATCCATTTAGATTTATCCGGGGTGGATTTTCCCTCAATCTCGCAGTTTGCCCATATTTGAAAGGCATTCAGGCAGGAATCATTAAAACAGGTTTTAACTAATTGGGGATAAGGGTCTTCAAACTGGGCATGCCAGTGGATGTAATCCATCCAGACTCCATCCAGGGGATATTTTGCCAGCAGTTCCTTCAGGGCTTGCATTCGGAATGACCTGAATCCCGAGTCGGTGGGGCAGGCGCCTAAAAACCAGGTGGCAGGAGGTACCTGGTTTCCCTGGTCATCCATGGGATGGGCTTCCGGATGGTCATAGACATAATTCCCATATTTCCCGTTAAGGGTGGCAAACTCCGCAAACACTTTACAGCCTTCCCGCTGGGCTCTCTGGAGAGTTGCTTCATCGATTTCGGTCGAATGGATAAATGTGGCATTGACCCCATAATCATCCAGCCGGAGGTCCTGTTCCCAGAAAGGTTTAGGATGAGCATAGATTCCTTTTATCATTTTTCACTCCCGGAAAGGATTTCAAAGGAAAGCCTTTCCATTATAGTTCCAGCCGATGTCCATTCTCTCTGAGCCATTTCCGGTGTTCCGTATAGCCCGGGTAGAAATATCCGACCTTATTCCAGAATTTCCGGGAATGATTTTTGACTTCCAGATGGACCATCTCATGAATCACGACATAATCCAATACGGGCAGGGGAGCCATCACCAGCCGCCAGTTAAAATTCAGGTTGCCGGAAGGGCTGCAGGACCCCCATCGGGTCTTGGGATTGGTGATTCTGATTCCCCGGTTTTGTAGCCCTGTCAGATTCGAGTAATGCTCGGTTCTGGCCGGAAAGATGTCCATGGCCTGTTTAATATACCATTGAAAGAATAAATCTTTTGCTTTTCCCTGATGTTCAATCGACAAAAAGAAACCCTGATTAAAGAAAAAGGGTTCTTTCTCAAAATTATTATGGAATAACAGGGGATAGGTATGGCCTAAAAAAAGGAAATGTTCACCGGGAGAATATAGTCTGGGAGGAATTTCGGATTTCTTCTGCCGGGTTTTATCGACAGTTTTCAGGATCCAGTCTTCTTTTTCTTTTATAAAGTGCTGGATAAAATTCAGGGGAGTGCGGAGAGGCGCCCGAATGACCACGTCTCCCTCTGCGGTAACTTCAATAGAGAGGGTGCGTCTTCGAGTCCTGACCAACCGGGTTATGGGAATATCTGCCATATCTCTAATAGAGTAGCATATTCCGGGCTTCTGGAGATATTGGCTGAAAATAATGCGAGGCTTTATGAATTATCCGGTTCATCTGATATTTTATATTGGACTTCATAAAGGTCTTTTCTCCGGTCTTTCCAGTTCAGGACAGTCCCCCCTTGCCGATGCCTTTCCAACAATTCCAGGTCGATATCATGAAAAACAACCGTTTCAATATTGGGGGTGCATTCCGAGGCAATGGCATCTCTGGAAAAAGCAAAATCCGAGGGGGTATAAATCCCGGACTGGGCATATTGGATATCCATGTTTTCCGCAAAAGGGAGATTGCCCACAGTTCCGGCAATGGCCGTATAAACATGGTTTTCAATACAGCGGGCCTGGGCGCAATATCGGACCCTTAAATAACTGTGCCTTTCATCGGCGCAGAAGGGGACAAAAATAATCTGGGCCCCCTTTTGAACGGCGATTCTGGAGACTTCGGGAAATTCTATCTCATAACAAATTTGGATATTGATTCGGGCCTTATCGGTCTCAAAGACTTCGATTCTGTCTCCCGGTTCAACTCCCCACCAGTGCCTTTCATTGGGAGTGATATGGAGTTTGTACTGCTTATTGATTTGACCGTTTCGTTGGAAGAGGTAAGAAATATTGTATAAATGTTCATCCTGAAGGGTAAAATGGGACCCCCCGATGATATTGATGTTATATCGAATGGCGCTGTTATTGAAAAACTCCAAATATTTAGGCGTATATTCTGCCAGCCGCCGGACAGCCAACGCCGGCCGTTTAGCTTTAATGAAAGAAAGCAGCTGATTAGTGAATATTTCCGGGAATAAGATAAAATCGGCTTTATAATCAGATGCCACATCGATGAAATATTCTGATTGTTGGGCAAAATCATCGAAATTACGGATAGGCCGCATCATATATTGCACCACGCAAAGCCGAACCGGATGGGAAGCCAGATATCGTTTCCGAGGGTCGGGTTTATAATCCAGATTAGTCCATTCCATCAGGGTTGCCCAGCCATCGGATTCTAAATCGCTGCTGATATAACTTTGAATCAGTCGTTTCAGGACAAAACCATTGGATAACTGAGTGGTCAGGACAGGATCATAATAGACTTTATCCAGGACTTTATCGATATATTGCCGGGCGGAGAGTTTATCTTTGTGTTGATGATACCCGGGAATTCTACCCCCAATAACCATTCGTTTGAGGTTTTTGTCCCGGCAGAGTTCTTTCCTGGCGCTATAAAGCCGCCGTGCCAGTTTCATTCCCCGGAAATCAGGGTCCACCATGATTTCCAGTCCATATAAGGAATCTCCTTCCGGGTCGTGATTCCTGATATATCCGGCATCCGCAACCTCTATCCAGGTATGGCCTTCCCGGTATTCGTCAAAATCAATAATGACACTGCTGGAGGAGGCAACGACTTTGCCATTATATTCAACGACCATCTGGCCCTCAGGGAAAATGGAAACCTGGCTCTGGAGCTGTTCTGAGGTCCAGGAATGCATACCGGGGAAACACCGTTCTCCCAGTTTAATGACAAACCCGAAGTCTTCGGGTTTCATGAGCCGGACAATGATGTTTTTCTCGAATTTCTTTAAATCGATATTTTTCATAGGAGTCTCTCCTCTCTCTGATTTTAGGAAGGAGGAGAAAAAGTGGCAAGTATTATTATTGATAAGTAAAAAACAAGGGGATAAAGTTGATGATTTAAGGAAGCTGAGATTTTAGAATGGATAAATCATAAGCCGGCTGGATGGTTTCTCCCGGAGGGACTATCAGAAAACGTTTTTCATCCCAGTTGCCATTGAGAAAATCCTTCATCAAAGTGGTATCTGAAGGGAGTTTATCAAAATGCCAGCCAAAATGGGAAGCCGCTTCAACGGTGTATTGGAGATAATGAGTGGCATCCATGATACCGGTATCGATATAGGCAGCCCGTGAATAGTTTTTCAGAGAGTTGATTTCCATTTCCATAAGATAATCGGCATTCTCTTTCCCATATTCTGCCTCATAATCATGAGCTTTATTGGCGAGGCTTGGTTGGGAGGGGACATACCCGGTCTCTATCCATCCGGGGGTGTACCAGTAAGTGCCGGGATGTTGATTGAAGTATTCTAAATATTTCTCTTTGGACCCCAGGAAAAAAGTGATGCAGTCATGCCCTCGCATGATGACCAGGGGTTTGTCTCGGGCGGTGATGCCTGCCAATCCGTTGCTGCAAAGGCCATATCCCAGCAGAAGGGCTTCACTGTCGTCTTTATTCTCATCAATGGCCAGCTGCAACTCTTTTCTGAGGATATCCGGGGTATTATGCAGGCCTTGTTTCAGGAAATGAAAATAATACAGATGGGGAGATTGAGAAGCCCAATGGCATAATTCTCTCCATAATACGTGGCAGCTGATGATTGAATAATGGGCCATAAAAAATAGTTAGGATCCAGAGGAACTAAAAATCCTGCTCCTTGCTGGAAAGGGTCATCAGAGATTCCTCAGAAGTATCATCCCTATCAGTGATTGAGTAATATCCCCCATCACAATGGACTTGTAAGGGGGTTTCAAATAACGCATAGAGATTATGGCTGTTTAAAATATCTTCTTTCTGTCCATCCTGGAGGATAGAACCGTTTTTAATCAGAATGACTCGCTGGATTTCCGGGATAATATCCTGAAGATTATGGGTTACCAGGATGATGCTTTTTCCCGATTGAGCGACTTTTCTGACTACATCCCGGAATTGCCGGGTGGCTTTAAAATCCAGGGAATTGGAAGGTTCATCCAGAATCAGGGCTTTGGGGTCATGGACCAGGGCTTGGGCAATCAGGACCAGCCGGGCTTCACCGGAAGACATCTCGGTCATGGGTTTATCCGTTAATCTTTGAATCCCCAGAAATTCAATGACTTCATTGGCTTTTGCCTTCATTTCTTCCGTCACCGTATGGCAGAAAAACAATCCCACACTGCTGAAGAATCCTGAGAGAACCATCTCCATACCGGAAATATACCTATGACAGATTTCCTGCCGGTCCGGGGAAACAATGCCCAGGAGTTTTCTCAGCTCCATCACATTCCAGGCATCTTCCCCAAAAATCCTGACCGGGGGACCGCCTGTCTCATTTACAGGGTAATAATCCCGGGTGATGGATTTGATCAGAGAGGATTTTCCCGAACCATTGGGCCCGATAATAGCCAGATGCTCTCCCTGACGCAGTTTAAAACTCAGGGAATCCAGTATCTTATGTCCCCTGAGATTGATGGTGGCATCGTTAAATTCCAATAAGTATTCAGAATCGTATATTAAATTATCTGTGTTCGTGTCCATAAGCGGTCATATATGAAACAAATGTATAAAAGTGATTGATATAAAAGTATCGTGGGATGCCGGACATCTCACGATGAAAGAAACTCAGTCTCTCTATATTTTACATCTTTACCGGCAAATAGAGTAAATCTGGGGAGAGGTTGGAAGGGTTCAATTAAAAAAAAATTTCTACATTGAATCGGGTTGATAGGATAAATGGGTCAATTCGATTTCGATATAGTTTAAGTCCCCTTCTTTGTATTTCCAGACCCCACTCCCCTTACGGGTTAGGGTCAATCCCAGGAATTTATCATAAGCAGAAATCGGCGTTTCCCATATCTCCATACGGTTTCTGTTCATCTCAAATCTTTCAGCCCTGAAATTTACCAGTTTACCTTCCCGGTCGAAATAAAGGGTGCCGCTGACGGTTTTCCCGGAATCCGTAAAATGGATTTTAGCCGTATTCTCATCAATAGTTTCAAAGGTAATATTCTCCCGGAGCAGGGCAGAGGGAAACCAGAAAACCATTTCATTCAGATATCTCATCAAGGAGCCTTGGTCCATCCTCTCTCCTCTGACGGGAGTCAGGGGGAAAACAGTTCCCGGCCGGATTTGGATGCTTCCTTTACCCTGAGCATATTTATCTCTGACCTGAATAACGGGAATGCCTCCTTTATTCACTGTTCCTATCCAGATAAAGGCAGGAGGTTCCATCGAATAATATTCTTCCGCTGTAATTTCCATCCAGGGGGTTGCAGTACTTTTTCGGATTCTACCTTTCTGCCGGAGATAAACCCTCTCTGGAATGACCGTTCCAACAGCTCCGGTGAACCTCAGATACCTTTTCACCGGTAAGGGAAGTCCTTCTATCATTTCCTCCGTCAGTATCTTTTCTCTTTTTTCCACTGAATGAAAGATAATTCTCCGGATTTCTTTTTTTAATGATTGGTGGGACAGGTAAAGGCTGGCTAAGAAAAGACCCATAATGACTAGAATATCTATCATGATAAGTATGTAGATAGTCTGATTGGCGGATAATATGATGAATTGCAGAACCATGAACAGGAGAATGCTGATAACCCAAAACAGAATCTTCTTCATCCCCATATCCTTTGTTTTTTGAATAGGAAAACTTCCAATTATATTCTATAGATAAGCATACTTCTTGGGCATCCTAATTTTTCCCATCCATCCAGACTCAGGGTCCAGACCTCTCCTCAAACGGAGATAAAAGGGCCGGTAAAGTATCATTATAATATTGTGAATAAATCAGTTAAATCTATTTATTTAAAGTTCTGCATGAACCCTTTTGACAGCTGTCAAAAGAACTAAGGAGATAACTAATACGATAAATATCGTATAGCCTATACGATGTTTTATCAGGTGAATCGAAGTGAAAGTGTTAACCAATTCAAAGATAATGGGGCAGGGTGGTTTATTTGAGGGCGGAGTTTATTCGAAAAAAACGAACAGAATTTTGCTCGAAATCTGTAGAAGGGACGGAATTTCCCGCAATACACCTGCCACTGATTGATAGGATGATTTCAAGTTTATCGTTCCGATTTAACAAAAATCCGAGCTTCTCTCAGTTTGGTGGCTAATTTAATATTTTTTTATTCCTCTTGAAATATTTAATAAAGATATGTATACTATAGTTAGCAATTAGAGATGATACTTATGCCTATTACCATAAATGAAATTCAAGCATTAAATGAAAAACTCGAAAGAAGATTTCGGGATAAACTTGTTATAAATAATGATCTAAAAAGAACTCTTGTTAGTTTTCAAGCCAATAAAAAAGCTCCAGGCTATCGTTGGTATAAATTCAAAGAGGGCTTTTCTTCTGCCTTAGTAACTTATGTGATTAACTCGCTTGGAATAAAATCAGGAAAAATCATTGATCCATTTGCTGGGAGTGGAACATCCCTTTTTGCTTCTTCTGAGAAAGGCCTCGATTCAGTGGGAATTGAACTATTGCCTATTGGTACAGAAGTTATGGAAGTACGAAAACTTCTTATTAACAGCCAATATCATAATAAACTAATTAGCTTCTTGAAAAAATGGATTAAGGAAAAACCGTGGCTGAGAGAAAATGGTGGCCGAAATCTTAATCATCTAAAAATCACAAAAGGAGCTTTTCCAAAAGAAACTGATGAACTACTGGGAAAATTCCTCAATGCGATTGATAAAGTAAAAGAAGAAGAATATGGAAAGGTACTTAGATTTTCCCTCCTCTGTGTATTAGAGGAAATAAGTTATACAAGAAAAGATGGACAATATCTCCGGTGGGATTATCGTTCTGGTCGAGGAAATGGAAAAAAACAATTTAATAAAGGAGAAATTATAGAATTCAACCTATCTATTACACGAAAAGTAATGGATATAATTGAAGATCTTGAAGGAGGAAATACTCTCTTTGATACTCAAATAGAAACAAGGTCTTCAAGAGGGAAAATCGAAATTATTAAAGGTTCATGTCTTTCTATACTTCCAGAGTTAGAAAGAAAAGATTTTGATTTTTTAATAACATCACCACCTTATTGTAATCGTTACGATTATACGAGAACATATGCTCTTGAACTCGCCCTTCTTGGTGTTAATGAAGAAAAGATAAGAGAATTAAGGCAAACGATGATGTCATGTACTGTTGAAAATAAGGGAAAGAAAAATTTAGATACACTTTTTTCAAAAGATATTTTTTTAGAAGCTAACAAATCATTCGAAAAGCAAGAGGAATTACAAACGATAATCAAATATCTAGAAGAAAAAAAAGAATCGAAAGAACTTAACAATCCAGGGATTGTGAGAATGGTGAAAAATTACTTTTATGAAATGGCATTGATAATATTCGAGTCAACTCGAATTCTAAAAGAGGGTGCGCCGTTCGTTATGGTAAATGATAATGTTAGATATGCAGGTGCTAATATACCCGTGGATCTCATCCTCTCAGCGATTGCTGAGGATGCAGGTTTCTTTGTTGAAAAGATATGGGTTTTACCGACAGGAAAAGGAAATAGTAGTCAACAAATGGAAGAGCATGGGCGAGAAGAACTTAGAAAATGTGTTTATGTATGGAGGAAGCTATAAAGATAGTAACCAATCAACTAAATCGGTTAACTGTTTTTCATTATAGAGATTTGCAGCATGGGTTAACTCTCCACATTTTAACTGATTAAAAATCTCGTTGGCCATTGATATTTCAATAACACCACCAATAAAAAATAAACCAAGTTTTCTTTTTTTAAATGTTGTTCTAATTCTTCCGAAAGCAGTATTTGCAGTCTTCCAATGCTCGTCTGCTCCAGCAGGGTCTATTCCACCCTTTAACTCCCCGCAGGCAATATATTTACTTTCATTCGCTAACAACTTGTTTTTTTTTACTGAAGAACCACCATTATCAATCATAATTACATCAATATTTTTGCCAATCAATTTTGGTGTAACATCAAAAAGTAGTATTCTATTATGAAAAGTCAGTTTTTTCACTTTTCCTGATTCATTTTTTTCTACTTTAACTTCCTTCTTTTTAGCTGATAGTCGTTTCCTAATTATATCTGTCAATTTAATACCCGCATATGCACCTGTCAAATTACGCATACGACCACCTAATGAATCGCCTTTCGTCAATAAATAACGGTACAAAAGATCCTCTCGAAAACCTTCTCCTGTTTCCTTGGATATTTTCATCAAAACTTTTTTTATTACATCGATCAATTCTTTTTGAGTAAGATGTGATTGTGCTTTCTGAGAAAATCCGCATGCAGAGGTAATATATGAAAAAAAATTAGGTTGATTAAGAAGCTCATCAATATTTTGGGTATTCTTTAACATATCATAGAATTTATTAGCTTCTTTGATATAAATTTCAGCCTGATCAGTCTTTTGAAATGCTTGTATCAAAAAGCCAGAGCAAATATCACGATGTGGTGTTTGCAAGTCTGCTGCTGTTTGTATGAATTTAGGAATCATATTTTATGATCGAAAAAAATCTGCAATACTAATGTTTAGAGCATTTGCAATTTTCGCAATGTTTTCTAGCGTTATGTTTTTCTCTGCCCTTTCTATCATTCCGATATAAGTACGATGAACACTTGCTTTTGCAGCAAGTTCTTCCTGAGAAAGGCCTTGTGCTAGTCTTTCTTTTCTTACTTTATCACCAAATTTTTCTAAAATTGTTTTGTTCATAAAATTTAATTAATAGATTGCTATAGTATATGGTGTTGCTAATATTAGTGCTACATACTATAGTTAGCATATGTGTCCTTGTTTTAAAAATAAGAGAAGCTAATTTTGGGTCAAAAAAGATAGGCTGAGATGAATACCTTCAATTCATGTGGTAATCAGTTTGAATTATTTCGATTGCATACTGCAATCTATTACTCAATAAAATCACTCAAGATTTACCTATCCAAGACCAACTTGCCGTCAAAGAGTAATAATCGATGTGAAAAGTGATAATTTCGGACGATTTTAAGTAGGAATTAAATGGCGGAGAGAGTGGGATTCGAACCCACGAAGCCGTTGCCAGCTTACACGCTTTCGAGGCGCGCTCCTTCAACCAACTCGGACATCTCTCCATAAACAAACCGGGGAATAAAGAATTTGTAATAGATATTTTACATTCTTTTACGAAGTTTTTGGAAGAAAGTTTGTAATTGCCGGAGGCATTCCGTTTCCATGAGGCCTTTTTGGATTATCAATTGATGATTAAACCTGGGGTGATCGGTGAGGTTAAGGATAGAACCGGCGCAACCCATTTTCTCATCGGAGAGTCCAAAAATCAGTTTATCGATATGAGCAATCACCAGGGCTCCGGCGCACATAGGGCAAGGTTCTTTGGTCACATAGATCCAGGCGCCATCCAATCGTTTCTGGTTCAATCGTTCACAGGCTTTCCGGATGACCAGGATTTCCGCATGGGCGGTAGAATCGTTAGCCTGGATATTCCGGTTATGGTCGGTAGCGATTATTTTCCCATCCATAACCAAGACAGCGCCCACCGGCACTTCCTCCGCATCAGCACCCTGGTCAGCTTCATGAAGGGCTATTTCCATAGCTTTTCGGTCAAACTCAGTAAATGGGGGTATCATCCTGAAAAAACTAACACCGGGAAGGAACCTGAGTCAAGAAAAGAAAAAGAATTCCCGGAAAAGAATAGGATAATATCGATACCATGCTAAAATAATGCCAAAGTTCAAGGGAAGCAGAAACCCGAGTTCCATTTTATTCATGAGGGAGAAATGGCAAAATGGCAGAACGGTCCCCTGTTTATCCACTAATCTCATTACCGGTATTAAAACCTAAAATCTGGGGAGGGAAAAAGCTGGAAGAACTCTTCAATTATCCCATGGCCCGAACTGCAAAAATCGGCGAGGCCTGGATTGCCGCTGACCTTCCTGAAGGCTCCTCATTGATCACCAATGGCCCTTATTCAGGAAAAACTCTTACCGATGTAACCCGGGCCTGGGGAGAAGCCCTCATCGGCACCGGATGGAAAAATCCTGCTACTCAAGGCCGTTTTCCGCTATTGGTTAAATTCCTGGATGCCCAGGATGATTTAAGTGTTCAAGTCCATCCCGGGCAGGAAGACTGCCAAAAATATTTTCCCAAGGAATTCAGCAAAGATGAGTTCTGGGTGGTATTATATGCCGAGCCGGGCGCTGGGATCCTTTATGGGTTCCAACCGGGGACAACCCTGGAGACTTTTGACGATTTATTATCTCAGGGGAAGTTGATGGAATGCCTGAGGAAAGTGGAAGTTAAACCGGGAGATGTCTTTCGGATTGGGCCGGGCACGGTTCATGCGCTCGGTAAAGGTGTCGTTATCCTGGAAATCCAGGAACCTTCTGATTCAACCTTCAGGATTTTTGATTATGGCCGGATTGGGGAAGATGGAAAACCCCGGCCGTTACATCTGGATGCTTCCCGGAAAGTAATGAAATTCGAATCCCCCGCTGAACCTCGAATCTTAACTGAAACCAATGAGACTTCCTGGGGGGAGCATGAAGTCCTGGTGGATATTCCATCCTATCGTATTGAAAGAATGACCTTGAATACCCATTTAAGTTGGACGGTGAATCCCATCTCTACCCAGGCGCTTATCAGTTTAGAGGGGAATTTCACCCTCAGGGCTGCCGGAGAACCCTTTACCCTCCATAAGGGAGAATGCTGTATTTTACCGGCTATTCTGGGTTCTGTGGAATTAGAACCCCTGGATGGTAAGAATCAGGTGGTTTTAGCGGGTATTGGGGGAATCCCCATGCTCAATAACTTTTAGTCATTCCTTAAATAATCAGTTTAGGTATTATCTTATAACCTTAACAATATAAGCAATATATCTCTGTCTATCCTATTTTTTCCCTTAGATTTATGATTGAGCTGGTACTATAGGAGCCTATTAGGAACGGGGGAGAGATGGTTTGTTAGAACTCCCGTTCAGGAGAGGGGTTTTCTTGCCCCTTGTTCCCTGGCTGGGCTAAAATGATGAAAGAAATATCATTCCCAGGAAACTCCCTGAACTTTCCGCACTATCTCAGGATAAAGGAATTATGGCAGGCAACTTATTTCATATCATCACCTTTGGGTGCCAGATGAACGATTACGATTCCCAAAGGTTGGCAGGACTTTTGGAAAGAGACGGCTATTTTCAGACCGAAGAAATGGAAGCTGCCGACCTGATTTTATTTAATACCTGCAGTGTCCGGGAGACGGCTGAACAGCGTTTATTCGGATGGGTCTGGAAAATTGCTCCCCTGAAAAGAAAGAATCCTGACCTTATAATCGGGATTTGCGGCTGTATGGGACAACAATATGGCAAAGAGATTCTAAAGAAACTGCCTCATGTGGATTTAGTCATGGGACCCCGGCAAATCCAGCAAATCGGAAGCCTGATTCGGGAAATCCGAGAACACGGAAGCCCTTTAGTAAGGACAGGATTTGAGGATCCTTATACCCATGAGGATGTGGTCAAACGGGAAGATACCATCAAAGCTTATATGAGTATCATGGAAGGCTGCAACCATCGATGCAGTTTTTGCATTGTCCCCACCACCCGGGGCGGACAGGTGAACCGGCCTTTTGAAGATATCCTGCAACAGGCCCAGAAAATCGCCGCTAAAGGGTATAAAGAATTGACTCTCCTGGGACAGACAGTGGATGCCTGGCGTTCAGACGGGAAAGATTTTTCCGATTTATTAAAGGCCCTTGATTCTTTGGATGGAATCCTGCGGATTCGATTTACCAGTCCCCATCCCAGCCATATCACCCAGAAAGTGCTGGATACGATTAAGGATTCTTCCCGAATCTGTGAATCCTTCCACCTTCCCCTCCAATCAGCCAATAACCGGGTTCTTCAGGCCATGAAAAGGGGATATACCCTCGAAACCTATCTGGATATCATTCGGCGGATTCGGGATTACTGGCCTTATGCAGGTTTAACGACTGATTTAATAACCGGATTCCCAACCGAAACCGAAGAAGAATTTCAGGAAACCCTGAGTCTTGTCCGGGACCTCCGGTTTGATAATGCGTTCTGTTTCATGTACAGCCCCCGGGAAGGAACTGAAGCCGCCCTGATGGAGGGGCTGTTGCCTCTGCCTGAAAGAAAAAAACGAGTCTCTGAACTGGTACGGCTCCAAAAGGAAATCACCCTCTCCAGGCTCAAGGAGAGAGTAGGCAAAACCTATGAAATCCTGGTGGAGGGTCCGTCAAATGCTAAAGAAGGCCAATTGATTGGCCGGACTCGGGATAATCTATTTGTAGCTTTCCCTGAAAAAGAAGGAGTCGAACCCGGTCATTTGGCGCAGGTCCGGATTCTTAGAACTACCGCTTATGTTCTTTTAGGGGAGATAATCTCTTCAGAGGTATCATGACAATGACTGAGCAACCCCAGACATATCGTAATCCAGTCCCTACCGTGGATATCATAATCGAGATGAGTGAGGATAAAATTATCCTGATTGAACGGAAAAATCTTCCCTCTGGTTGGGCTATTCCCGGCGGATTTGTTGATTATGGAGAAACCCTGGAGGCAGCCGCTATTCGTGAAGCAAAAGAAGAGACTTCCCTGGATGTTGAACTCATCGGCCAGTTTCATACTTATTCGGATCCTAAACGGGATAATCGGCTGCATACTATTTCGACTGTCTTTATTGCGAAGGGATATGGAATTCCTCTGGCTGCCGATGATGCCCAGAATATTGCCCTTTACTCGGAAGACTCTTTACCTGAACCCATCGCTTTTGACCATGGAACCATTCTGAAAGAATATTTTCATTATAAAAAGACAGGATCCCTCCCTAAATAAACTTATCCGCTTATCAGCCTGTAATTGGTTTTTCCTTCTCTGATATCTCTTTATGAACCTTAGAAAACACCTTCGAGATGTATATGTAACTATAAATAAAACAGATATATATCAATTATATAATCAGGCCTGAAGTTCTGAGGATAGAACTTTGGAAAGAAAACGGTAAATCCTTTATTTAAGAGGATTTTTCGGGATATTGAGTTTATCCCAAATGACCTTGAGCGCCATATCCGTACTTAGTAATTCCTTGGCTTTGGTAAGGACAGCACGGGCTTTTTCCGGTTGGCCTGAATCAACCAGAGCCGCACAGTAAGGTTTTAAAATAGATAGATTATTCGGGTACTTAAGGTATAAGGGCGTAAGGATATTCACAGCCCGGATGGGATGATTCAAATGAACATAACAATTGGCCATCTCAATGGTATAAGTTATATCATTCGGATTCATTCGGATGGCTTGTTGAAGGAATTCAATAGCTTCAGAATATCGCTTTTGATTTTTCAAAAGCAAAGCTTTTTGATACTGGCCCGCCGCGGCTTGCGCTGAAGTTGGGTAATATGTCTTATCAGGCTTATTCATAGGCTTGGCTTTTTAGCCGGCAATAATGGTCTGCCTGTCGTGTCAAATCCTTCAACTGGTTCTCCAGTGATAGCTTAATCCTCTCTAAAGATTCCCGATCGGCATCAGGAGGAACATAGATGGGTGTTCCGACACTGGTAACTCCCTTGGTAAAAGGATAGGGTACCAAGTAACGGTCCCAAGACGGGAATATTTTACATCGGGTTGCGCTGGATGACAATGGGACAATTGGATAACCGGTTTTTTGGGCCAATAACAGGATACCCGGTTTAGCAATTTCGCGGGGGCCTCGGGGACCATCTACCGCTATGACCGCATCAAAACCCTCATCCATATAATGTTTGAGTTCCAGGAAACTTTGGGCTCCCCCACGGCTGGAAGAACCTCTGACGACTTCAAACCCCAGCCGATGTAAAACCCGAGCCATAATTTCGCCATCGCGGCTGCGGCTGGCCATGACACAGATGTGGCCCCGTTCAGAGTGTTGGCGGCGGAATTTATCTAAAGGCAGAAAATGTCTCCCATGCCAGAGGGCCATGATAATGGGTTGATTCATATCCCGAATTTGCCGGATATTTTCCATTCCCAGGACATCCAGCCTGACCGTCAGGCTGATTCCCCTGATAAAACCCCATCCCAGCCATTCAGCCAGCTTCAATCCTGTGGGAGTATGGAAGAAGTTAGCCATAGATTATTTTGAGCCGGAACTCAAAACTCCTGCTCAATGATTTGATTGGCGATATCCCGGGTCCACTGGTCGGATTTTAACAGTTCATCCAAGGTGGGATGATGGATGACATCATGACGTTTCATTGTCATTTCAATCAGCCTGGGCAGTTGAGTGAATCTTATTTTCCGGTCCAGGAAGGATTGAACAGCGATTTCATTGGCCGCATTCATGACAGTCGGCAGGGTTCCCCCGATTTTAATGGATTCATAACCCAGTCGTAAGCAGGGAAACCTGTCCAGGTCAGGTTTTTCAAAGGTAAGCTGTCCAACCCGGGTCAGGTCTAAGGAGGGAAAGGGGGTCTTCATCCGGGTGGGATAAGTCAGAGAAAATTGAATGGGTAGAAACATATCGGTAATTCCCATCTGAGCCAGAATGGTCCCATCAATAAATTCAACCATGGAATGGACAATACTCTGGGGATGGATGACTGTCTCCACTTTCTCCGGCGGCACATCAAATAAGTGAGTGCATTCGATCAGCTCAAATCCTTTATTCATCATAGTGGCAGAATCAATGGATATTTTTCGGCCCATATTCCAGGTCGGGTGTTTCAAAGCCTGTTCGGGAGTGATCTGTTCAAAGGAATCATGGTTGTTTCTGAAAGGCCCTCCGGATGCGGTCAGCAGGATTTTTTTGACATCATGGGGGCTTTTATCCATCAGGCATTGGAATATGGCATTATGCTCACTGTCAATAGGGAGGATGGAAACTTTATTTTCCCTGGCTTTTTTCATGACCAGTTCTCCTGCCATAACCAGTACTTCCTTATTGGCAAGGGCAATGGTCTTATGGGCCCCGATGGCTTCAAGGGTAGGGAGCAGTCCGACCGACCCGACGGTAGCCACCACGACAATATCTACCTCCGGATGGGAAGCCAGTTTGATCAATCCATCTAGTCCGGTGGTGACTTCCAGCTTGGTGGAGGAAGGTTCTTCCAGTAATTGCCTGAAATCATCCGTTAATCCCGGATTCATGATAGAAACTATCCGGGGATTAAATTCCCGGACTTGTTCAGCCAGCCGGGTAATATTAGAACATACAGCCAGACCTACCACTTCCAACTCATTGGAAAGATGCCGGCATACTTTTAACGTATTAATTCCGATGGTTCCGCTGGAACCTAAAATGGCGATTCGTTTTTTTGACATAAGAAATTACCTTCAAAAATCATACCATGATTGAGAAGTTATCGGTGAATCTTTGATAGGGAGCCCTAGAGATAGAACCTAGGTGAAGAAACTATGGCTCAGTGATAGAATAACATCTGATTTATATTATCTTAGGATAACAATAAAATGATTCAATACATACGAAAGATAATCAACCGGCTGGAAGGTTTTCCCTATCTTTACTATTGGGGACCTGTTGTTATGCTTTGCCTGTTGATATTTTACCTTTCCCATCAGTCCAAACTGCCGGAAGTCCCAATTCATATTCCTTCTCTGGATAAGATAGAACATCTGCTGATTTATGCGTTTCTGGGGTATTTGGTACATCGGGCCATGGTGGAAGATGAGAAGGGAAAGAAAATTTTTAAAAACCCAGGATTTTATGCGGTACTGTTTTGCTTCCTTTATGGGATTTCGGATGAATTTCACCAATATTTTATTCCTCACAGGGAAACCAGCGGATTTGATTTAATGTCCGATACCTTGGGTGGTTGGCTTGGCCAATGGATCCATACCAATGGCTGGATTTCCCGTCTATTTAGAAATATATTATGAAACATAAAGACAGCCCTGACATAAGAAAAAAGGATAATTCCTCCAAGGAAATAAAGAGGAAATCATCCCCTGACAAGATAAATCAATTTATCATATGGGTCTTTTGCATTATCTTAGCCATGACCCCATTATTCCTGGTTCCGGCATTACAGAATTCAGCGATCCTGCCTAAATATATTTTTTCAATTGGGGGATTATCAGTTGCCATAACCTTATGGTGCCTGGAAAAAGGGAAATCCGGTAAAATGAAAATCATTCCCATGGGAATGGGAATTCCCTTCTTATTATTTGGAATCTGCTGGCTGATCCCTTCCTTATTTCGTTCAAACCGGCTCATCAGCCTTTATGAAGGACTCCCCATGCTTTTCTGGCTGGCAGGAGCTTTTATTCTCAGCCATCATGCCCGGAATAGGAAAAACATGAATTACCTAGTGGGAGCCATTATTATTGGGGGAAGCCTTTGCGCCTTCTATGGGCTGATGCAATATATGAATCTGGATATTTTCCAGTTGAAATGGCTTGGCAGAAAAATGATTGGCAAACAGATAATGATATCCACCTTTGGCAATGCCAATTTTTTTGCAGCTTATCTGGTCCCCATTTTTCTCCTGGTATTAACCTGGATGGTCCTTTCCCGGGTTCAATCCAAATGGCGGATTATGGGGATAATCCTTTTAATTATCATGGCGGCCTGTATTTTACTCAGCGGAGTCAGATCCGCCTGGATATCTCTTCCCGTTTCCCTTCTGGCGGGTGGGGTCATATTGATATCCCGCCGAGTGAATCAACAAGCCAATCCTTCTGGTCCCCGGTCCCAAAAACAAATCATTAAATGGGGGATCGTTGCCTTAATCCTGTTGATTACCTTTGCGGGAGTCATGCAAAAGTATCAGGTATATAAAACAGACTGGTTGAAAACCCGAATCCAGAGCCTTTCCAATATCCATGAACTGGAAGAACGTTTCCTGATTTGGCAAGTTACCATGCAGATGATTCGCGACAACCCTCTCCGAGGTATCGGAATAGGAAAATTTCAGGCTGATTTCTTCCCTCAGTTATCTCAATTTCTGAACCTGCAAAGCCCTCATGGGGAATATAATGCGGTGTTGATTTTTATCGGCGGCAAGAATGCCAATCATTCGCATAATGATATTTTACAAATGACCGCTGAATCAGGAATCCCGGCGATAGCGGTTTTTTTCTGGATTCTGGTCTTTTTCAGTTATTTCCAGATTAAGGCTATCCGGCATAGTGACCATTGGGATTGGCGAATCAGGCAAACAGGCTTGTTCTGCGGCACCCTTCCTTTCTGGGTGGATATGCTGGTCAGTTTTCCCCTGTATTTGCCAGCCAATGGGCTTTTATTCTGGAGTCTGACAGGACTCTCGATTGCGCATCTCTACCTGGAACCCTCCCGGGAGCCAATATTGACTGAGAAAGTATTCAATAGAATTACTCGGATATCAATTATTTGTTTGGGTATGATTGTGTTGTTGATTGGCGGCTGGTATGGAACGACTCAAGCTTATGCGGCCTATTCAATGAAAAAAGGCCTCTATCATCTGCAAAAGCTGGAAGCCCGGGAAGCTCTCGATTCTTTCAAAAAGACCCTGGATTACAATCCGACCATGGGGAATGCCTATATCTTGATTGGTAAACTTTATGGAGTCAGCGGATTGCTGGAACCTGCGTTAAAATCTTATGAAACCGCTGCCATGATGGGAACCGATGATATTACAGTCTATGAAGACCCTGCCTTGTTTCTTTATATGAAAGGGGATTATCAACGGGCGGCTGATTTATACCAAACCATATTGACCCTTTATCCCACGCATGCAGTTTCCCATAAGCAATTGGGCATTATTTATACCCAGTATATCCCTGATACAGGTAAAGCAGTATTCCATATCGAGAAGTACCTGGCAACCAATCCTCCTGCGAATGAAAAAGCATGGTTTCAAAAAACACTGGAAGAACTGAAAAAGACCCAATAACCCTTATTCATGCGGGATTGATAGGCCTTTTAGTATTATTATTGCCCTTAATAATCTGGAAGCCTGTTTATTCAGCGGCTGTGAATACTAAATATTTCTTTTCCGGGTTGATTCTGACTGTTGGATTCCTGGCAACCTGCATTGCCATTCTATTAAAGCCCCAGTTGATTATTTCCCGCCGAAATCTATATCTGTTTCCTTTATGGGGATTCTGGGGGTATCTGATGGTTCGGTCATGGGTGACTCCGGATTTTCTGCTTTCTTTTCGAGACAGTTATTTATGGATTCTTTTCCCTTGGCTTTCGATTGTTATGGTCCTGTTTACCAAGAGCAGAAAAAATCTTGAGTGGGTCATGGTTCTGATTCAATTATCTGCCTTCTTGGTTTCTCTCCATGGCATTTCCCAATACTTTGGATATGAGTTGTCTTATCTGAAATGGAAAGGAGTTCCTCCTCACCTGAAAGTTATGGGAACCATGGGAAATCCCAATTTTCTGGCTGAATATCTACTACCCTTGATTCCGGTTACCCTGGCATGGTCATGGAAGGGTTATCAGAATAAGTGGCTCCGCAGAATGGGATTCTTTCAAGTCATATTAACCACCTGCTGTTTTTGGCTGACCGGGTCGGCTGAAGTCTGGATTGTTTTACCCTTGTGCTTAGGGGCTTTGGTGTTAATAGGATCCACCGTGATATATAGTTCTCTGAATCTCCGGGATTTGTTTAAGGCCCAGTGGGTATTTCCATGGAAGAAAATGATAGGTATCCCAATCTTTTTATTAGTCGTGGCCACTGGGATATTTTCAGCCAGCCTTTCAGAAAACTGGGAATATCTGAAAAAACAACCTGCTCATACCTTTGTGATTTCAGCTTATGTTGACCGGTTTATGGTATGGGAAGTGGCTAACCTGATGATATTGGAAAAACCATTATGGGGGTGGGGAGCGGGAGGATTCCGAACTCATTATCTGGAGAAATTGGCTGAATTCCTGAGAAATCCCGAAAATGAAGCTTTTATCTCCTCAGCCAATTCAACTCGGGGTTCCAACGCCAATCAGGCTCACAACGATTATTTGCAAATGACCGTGGATTGGGGTTTGGCAGGCATATTTCTCTTCATCGGGATCATAGCCATGACCGTGGGATCATCCATTCGAAAGATTCTCAGCCAGGATGAAGTGGATACAAAGATTCTGCTGGCCGGGACTCTCTTAAGCATCTTTTTTATTCTATTTGATTCTTTAGTGAATTTCCCGCTCTATTTACCAGCGCCTTCCATGTTGTTCTGGATTCTGATTGGGATAACCTTATGGCTTTCATTAAGTCTTAAGGAGGAAGAATCCGATGAAAATAATCATAAGATTTCTTTGGCTGCAAGCTGGTTTATTCGGGGGATATCTCTATTCCTTATTGGTTTGTTGCTGGTTTCTGGTTATATTACCCTGAAACGTTTCAAAGGCAATCTGGCCTATAAACAAGGGATGAAACTGTTAATGAGCGGGAAAACCGGAGAAGCCGATATCCTCATTCAAAGAGCTTTGCTGTATGACCCATCTTTGGGTGAGGCTTATCTGCAAAGGGCCAATTATCTGTCCGGTACTAAAGAGACAACTCTGGCCGTCCATAACGCCTTTCAAGCCTTCCAATATGGGACGGATGATGTGGAGCGTTATCTGGTACTGGCTCAGGCCATTCTAAAAAATGGTGAACCGCAACGGGCGGTTGAAATCCTCGATAGCGCTAATATTATTTACCCTCGCTATTCGGCTCCCTATCAAATGAAAGCCATGATTTACAGTAAACAATGGTATCAGCCGGCTTTGGCAATCAAACAATGGAATTTGTATTTAAACTCCGGTGTCTCAGAAACAGAAAAAGAAATGGCCCTGACCCAGATAAATTTACTGAAAGAAAAGATTCCGTAAGGATGGAAAATCAGTCTCGGTTACGCAGCCTTCGAATGCCTATCCAGATGGGTAATATGATAACCAGCAGATTCATTGCCATATAAAGAGCCAGGGGAATGAGAAGGGCCTGAGGGGAAATTCCCATTATATTGCCACCGCTGAAGAAATAAGCAATCATGGGTTGAGCCGTTAATACGATGCTGGCCAGGAGATAAAGCAAACCGGATACGACGGTAATGATAGCCCCGGTTCCAGTAGTCAATTGCATGGGGTTTTCAACATTAAAGGTGGGAAACATGGCTCCCAGCCCGGTCGCCAGAGAAGTCATCCCGATACTCAGGCAGATAACCGCCAGTATGGAAATAATGGCGATGAAAGATTCTATCTGTAGAAAATGATTGGCCAGCAGAATCAATCCGATTCCCACCCCCAGCATGGTCGCTAATGCCAGTCCGTATTTTGCCCAGAATAAACGGCCCATGGTAAAAGGAGAACTCTTGATGACCCAGATAATCCTTCCCTCCAGGCTGATCATGGTGAAAACAAAACGCATGGCCAGGTTGGCCAACACAAAACCGACCAGGGACAGATTAAAGATTCCAATCAGGCATTTCAGCGGAAGATTAAAAACCATCTGCTGCATCAAGCCGGTATTCTCAATGACATTCCGAGTGTTATACAGGTAAACCAGTACCAACGTAATCAGTAAGGTGAATTGACCCCATTGGGTCATATCCCGCCAAAAGATTTTGATATCCTTAATTAGGACAGCCCTTACCGGGGGAGAGAAGAACCTGAACAAGAGGCTAAAAACCCTGTCCCATAATCCTTTTCGGTGAGCCACCATTCCCTTTACCGATTCACAGGTTTTTGTCCAGCCCGGATAATAAAGTTTTTCAGCTAATTGCCAGCAAATCTGGATAATCAATCCGGCTGAGGTAAACAGCAACGCCAGGTAAAAGAACATTTCCGGAAGGTTTTGATTGATGGCAGAGATATAAATCTGATTGATCCAATAGTTGGGTATATAGGGATTGGTGGTCAGGGTCAGGTTAAATAAAAACTTTTCGACGGTCTGCCCAAACTCCTGGGACCCCATTAGATTTTTCCCTCCCAGCATCCGGATATAGATGATGACTGCCAGGAAAGAAAACCCATACAAGATGACAATCATGGTCCGGGCCCGGTTGGCCGGAAGGAAATAGGCAAGAACCAGAGTCGCTAAAATGGCGATTCCCGCCGATATAATCAAAAAGGGAATATTGCTTAATATGGCAATCGGATAGAAGTACCAGGGAGCATTGAAGGTATTTCCATAAGCAAAGTAGATGGGAATCCCAAAACAGACAACCGCCCAGGCTCCATAATAAACAGTCTGGATAAATTTCTCCAGAAAGATGGTCCCGGGGCGGACTGGATGGTAATGCAGAGTAGGCAAATCCCTTGATAAATAAAGGGTCGATAAGGCCGTAATCAAATCACTGAATGCCGTCATCAGAAACAGGGCCAGAAATAAAAAAGCCATGATTCTTTGAATCAGCATATCTCCAACGGTCGGGATTTTATGGAATTGATAGGCCAGAAAAGAGAAAAAATAGAATCCCCCTATCCAGAAAAACCATAAAAGGGCCATCATAATAAATAAAGAAAACCAATTTTCCGTATTAAATCGTTTAATCCAATTATTGATAACCTGGTATCTGACCTTATGGATTACCATTACGGTTTTGAATACGGAATCTTTGGGGGGCGTCATTGATTATTCCCATTTTCAGTCAGTTTCAAAAACACTGTTTCAAGAGATACGTTTTCTTCGGATTTTGACATTTGTTTGATTTCAGAGGGGCTTCCTGTGGCAATCAGTATTCCCTGATGGATAATCCCCACCCGATCGCAAAGCTCCTCAGCTACACTTAAAATATGAGTGGAAAGGAAAATAGTCGTACCTTCCTGGGATTTGGATTTAATCAGGTCTTTGACTTTTCGGGTACTGATAGGGTCCAGGCCTACCATCGGTTCATCGATAATCATCAGCCGAGGCTCATGCATCAAAGCGGCGGACATGACCAGTTTCTGTTTAGTCCCGTGAGAATAGCTTTCGGTGAGAGTATCCATATAGGTCTCCAACTGGAAAAAATCTGTCCAATACTGAATCTGGTCTTCAATCAGATTATCCGCCAGGGAATAAAGCCCTCCCACCAACTGCAGAAATTCTCTTCCGGTTAGTTTGTCATAAATAAAGGGGTCTTCAGGAACATAACCGGTGATGTATTTTGCCGATTGGGGATCTTTAAGGATATCCACACCGCCGATTGTAATTTTGCCTGAGGTGGGCCTGAGAAGCCCGGTCAGTATTTTAATGGTGGTTGTTTTTCCTGCTCCGTTGGGACCCAGGAATCCAAATATCTCACCTTCCTGTATGGACAGGTTTAAGGCATCAACAGCTTTCTTTTCACCAAACTGTTTGGTGAGATTATCTATTTCGATCATTGGCATCAGGTTTACCTGCCTTGCTATCGAGGATTTCAATCTGGGTTTTACCCATAAATTGGAAGATTTTATATTGCTGGTCTAATTCTCCCTCGAATAATTTAATGTGGGTGGCGTCCACGCGAGTCTGCCCGAAGGTAGAATCGATGGGCACCCATTCTCCCATCCAGACTTCATTCCATGCATGGTAGAAGAATCCTCCATTAACATAAACAATCCCCACAACAAGTTTAGTCGGTATTCCCAGGGATCTGGCCAGGGCTGTAAACAGGGTGGAATGCTCATTGCAATCCCCCTCTTTATTGGCTAAAACATCCCGGGCGGAAGGAATGCTTACTAATATCTTTTTACGGATATTCTTATGGAGCCAATGAGTCAGTAACTCCACTTGCCGCACCCGGGAATTTTCTTTTCCGACAATTGCCCGGGCCTGCCGAATAATCGAAGCATCATCGCTCTGGATAAGCGCTGAAGGTTCAGTTGTCAGGGCTCTTTCCTGGGAAGATAAGGCCTTGGAGGGACGGTATAATTTCAGAGGGGAGCTGGCAATGTGGAGGAGGAATCCATTTCCATGAGTATCTCTGGAAAGAACCTGCTGACGGGTATCATTCGCCGGCAGGATCTCTGGCTGGAATCCTTTTATATTAAGATTAATATCGTAAGCTTCTCGGGGGGTTATGATATCCCCGGTAACCGGTACGGTTGTAGTATAAAGAATATCTTCATTACGATTGATGGTAGTCAAATCCGTTGCTTTTTCTTCGCTTTCACTGATGGAGTCCATTTCCAATCCTGCCAGCATGACGTTTTCCTTTAGGATAGCGCCCTTGTCACTGATCCAGGTTTTCTGTTCAACCCCTTTATATTTTTGGACAACGATGAAGGCATCATAATTAGTGCCGTTTATCAGGATTCTTTCCTTATTGGTAATTCTGACTTCCATATCTTCAAGGGACAGGCTGCTGGGTTCCAAAATCTGCAATTTATAGGTCTTATTTAGGGGGAAACCCTCTTTTAAGAGGAACAGGTTAATCACACTGGGAGAGTAGGGAGGGCTGGCCAGTTTCATGAATTTACTGTTGCTGCCGCCTAACCCATCTATTTTGATTCTAAGTTGATTCCGAAGGATAGAGCCTGAAATCAAAGTGTCCATCTGGCCTGAATTCATCTTGAATCTGAAGTTTCGGAGTTTGAAATTATGGCCAATCAGATTGTCTTCAGAGATATTGATTTCGTGAGGGGTGCCTCCCAGCTGAATGATCATCTTACTATCCGTTAAGATTTCATACTGGCTGTCGAGAGAAGGCGGGCCGGTTTTCAGGATAGTATGGGAATAACCGATTTTCTTGCCGTTGAGATAGAGCCCTTTCCAATCCTGCCTTAAAATAACTTGAGTGGGATCGCTGATGGAGACTTCAGGATCCATTTCAAGGATATTACGGGTGGAATGCCGATAATACAAGAAAACCACCAATGTTATCCAAATAGCCGGAAGGATGAGGCTTAATAAGATGTATCGAATTTTATGTCTGCGCATGTATGCTTAACTGTTTAAAATCTCAGGGAACTGGATAGTGATTTGTTCACCTGCCTTGAAAGTGCCTTTTTCTGACGGAAGTATAATAAAACAATTAGCTTTAACCAGGGAACTGATAATACCAGACCCCTGGGGCCCAGTCGGTTTGACATGGTACCGTCCACTCTCATCTTTGACGGCAATGCCCCGATAAAAAGCCTGCCGTCCGGCTTGCCTATGGATAGGCTCATCCAGAATCGCCAGGCAATGCGGTGTTTCAAATTGATGGCGTCCCTGCATTTTCCAGAGGATGGCCCTGACAAATTCTTCAAATATTACCATACAGCTGACAGGGAATCCCGGTAATCCCATGATGGGGATATCCTGGATTTTTCCATAAGCCAGGGGTTTTCCCGGCTGGATGGCAACTCGCCACAATTTAATATGTCCCATTTTTTGGAAGACAGCCTTGGTAATATCATAATCTCCCACCGAGACTCCTCCAATGGTCAAGATTAAATCAGCTCCCGCATCCAGGCAGTCTCGAATGGCATTTTCCAACTCTATTTCATCATCCGGTATGATTTTAGAGAGGATTAAATTCCCATTGCAATGGACTACTGCGGCGGCTACTCCATATTGGTTGCAGTTTCTGACCTGACCCGGTTCCAGGGGGTCGTCCAGGGTTACCACTTCGTTGCCAGTCGGAATAATGGCTACTCGGGGTCTTTTGCCTACTTTGACCCGGTCCATTCCCAGGGCTCCCAACATCAGGATTTCAGCGGGACGAAGGAAAGTACCCGACCGCATCACCTGTTGGTCGGTCTTAACATCTTCTCCCTGGGGCCTGACATTATCCCCTTTGCCGGCAGGAGCAAAAAACAGGACTTTATCTTTCTTTTTCTCGGTAAATTCCTGCATGACGATGGAATCCGTGCCTTCAGGCACCGGGGCCCCTGTCAAAATACGGATAGCCTTGCCGGGAGTGACTTTCTCGAGTGAGAATTTCCCGGCGGCGATAGTATCGATAATTTCCAATTCGACGGGATTTTCTTTGGAGGCGGATTGAATATCCTCAAATTTAACGGCATATCCATCCACTCCGGAAAGAGAAAACATAGGTAAATCAACCGGAGATTTGATATCATCCCGCAAGACTCTCCCGGTTGCATTCCACAGAGGGATGATTTCACAGGATAAGGGATTTATTTCTTCGAGAATTTGCTCGTAAGCTTGTTCAAAAGGTATCATGTTCCTTACCTCCCTTGTGGATTCAAATCAATATTCTTCTTCAGGCAGTGAACCGCAATCTGATGGGTCCCCACCCAGTTTTGCCAAACCATGAGAAAGAACTTTGAGAATGGTTTTCAAGTTTTCAACAGCTCCACGGGGGCTTCCCGGCAGATTGATAATCAAGCTGTTGCCCCGGATTCCGCAAACTCCCCTTGATAAGATGGCCTGGAGAGTTTGTTTGCTGCAGGAATATCTCATAAATTCAGCTAATCCCGGCACTTCTTTTTCAATGACCGCCCGGGTCGCTTCAGGGGTATTGTCTCTGGGTGATAATCCGGTGCCGCCAGAAGTCAATATCAAAGGGTATTTCTTTTGATCGGACATCTCTATCAAAGCAGCCGAAATTAGTTCATTTTCATCCGGTAATATCCGGGTTTCTTTTACTATCCAACCCTGCTTTTCCACCAGTTCTTTCAGAAGGGGAATTGTCTGGTCTTCTCTTTTCCCTCTGGCTCCCCGGTCACTGAGAACCAGGATTCCCACCTGGATAGTCTTCATGAGCTCCGGCATGGGTCAATCTTCCTTTCCCGCGCGGATTTCTTCATAATCCCCGGATTTTCCACCGGTTTTACTGACCAGCCTTAAATGGGTAATCTGGATATCCTTCTGCAGGGGTTTGCACATATCATAGATAGTCAATGCAGCGGCGGCGCAGGCGGTAAGCGCTTCCATCTCAACTCCGGTCTTTCCTTCCAGCCGGATAGTCGCGGTGATTTCCAGGCCAATGGGTTTATCCAGATGCTGCATGGGTTCAATATTAACTTCGGCATGAGTCAGATTCAGGGGATGGCATAGAGGTATCCATTCCGGAGTCCTCTTGGCCGCCATGATCCCAGCGACCTGAGCTGTGGTTATAACATCCCCTTTGGTCAGGGTTTGGTTTAAAACCTGTTCCAGGGTTTCTGAAGAAAGCCAAACTTCACATTTTGCGATAGCGGTCCGCAATGTGACGGGCTTCTCTTCGATTTTTGCCATCTTAATTCCGACCATAATTACAGTATATCCTTTGCTCAGGCCTCCTGCAACTTTGTTATAAAAGAATTTATTATACTGATTCCGGCAAATTGGAAAATGAGTCTTATCTTTCCATTATTTCCCTGATTATGAAAACTTAATATCAGGAATTATTTCCAGAATCTATATCAGAAGCTACCGAAGGGATGACGGAGCCGTAACGGAGCGGGTCAGAGACAGTCAGTTAAAATTCCGTAGAAAAGAAACCCAAAACAGGAATAATTATCAGTATTTATCCCTTGAATAATCCTTTCATGTCTCTTATCCTATTAGTTCGAAAGAAGAATAAAATGAATGCTCCTCATGCATTATTAATAAATCCATGGATATATGATTATGCGGCGTATGATTTTTGGATGAAGCCGCTGGGGTTGTTATATATTGCCTCCTGCCTGCGTAAAAACGGGTATCATTTGACCTATTTGGATTGTCTGAATCTTTCCCACCCGGGCATGAAACCATATCTGAAGTCAAAAAGCTCCAGGAAATCTTTTTTTGGGTCCCATCCTTTATATAAGGAAAGATTAGAGAATCCCCCATGCTTAGCGGATATTTCCCGGCATTATGGCAGATATGGGCTGAAGCTAGAGTTGTTTCTGGAAGAATTGGATAAGATTGAAAAACCAGAGGTGATACTGGTCAGTTCCATGATGACTTATTGGTATCCCGGCCCTTTCAAGGTCATTGAATTGGTAAAACAGAAATTCCCGGAAGTCCCTGTGCTATTGGGAGGGATTTATGCCTCTCTTTGCAGGGAACATGCCCGGAAATATTCCGGAGCTGATTATATATTGTCGGGAGAATCGGAAAATACTGCGGTAGAACTATGTAATCAAATAACCGGCTGGAATTCTGATTTCCGGGTCAATCCGGATGATTTAGACAGTTATCCCTATCCCGCCATGGATTTGGTGAAAAACACGAATTATGCATGCCTGATGACTTCCCGTGGATGTCCATTTCATTGTACTTATTGTGCCCATGACAAACTGAGTCCGGGTTATCGGAGAAGAGACTGGCAATGTGTATTTAAAGAAATCCTCCATTATCAGGAGACGCAGGGAATTCGAAATTTTGTTTTTTATGATGATGCGTTGGCTATCAATCCGGAGACGATGCTGATTCCCTTACTGGAAGAAGTAGTAAAACAGGATTTACAATTGACCTTTCATACTCCCAATGGGCTTCATATCCGGGGTGTCACCCCGGAATTAGCCAGACTAATGTACCAATCAGGTTTTAAAACGTTAAGAATCAGCTTGGAAACCTCCGAACCGATCCTCCAGAAAACAACCGGAGGTAAAACTTCCAATGAAGAGTTCATCCAATGTTGCCGATATCTCCATGAAGCAGGCTATTCGAATCGGGATATCGGCGTCTATCTGCTTGTGATGCTGCCAGGGCAACGGTGGCAGGAGGCAGAAAGCTCCATCCGATTTGTGATTGAAAATGGAGCTTATCCCTATCTGTCTGAATTTACCCCGATACCCAGGACCCCCTATTTTGAGTCTGCAAAAAAAGGGTCTCCCTATGATCTGGAACATGAACCTCTTTTCCAAAATAATACAATCTGTCCCTGCCAATGGGAAGGATTTACCCTGAAGGATCTGGAACGGATTAAATTACTGAGATTGGAGCTTTCCAAACATGCCTGATAAATCCCTAAAATGGATTATCTTTTTAATTCCCCTTTTACTGGTATTGATATTCACCAAAAAAGATGTGGGCAGCCCTAATGATGCGGCCCGGATGGCTACTATCCAGGCAATGGTCGAACAGCATACCATGGCACTGGACCATGCTATCCTGAAATCCGATGTGGATATCATGATGAGGAACGGGCATCGGTATTCAGATAAGCCTCCTCTCCTTCAGGGGATGGGTGCTTTAGTTTACTGGCCTTTCTATCAGGTTGGGATCGATATTTCCAATCATTATGGATTCATATATTACCTACTGACCTTTCTTTTATCGGGGATTCCTTTTGTATTTCTATGCGGATTAAGCTATGCCATCCTGGATAAAGTGACTCACAATAAGGTTATTGCCTGGGCAGGGTGGGGAATCATGCTTACGGGTACGATTATCTTGCCTTATGCCATGACCTTTAATAACCATCTTATGGCGGCTTTAATGATTCTAGTAGCGGTCGGGATGTATTTATTCCTGGATAAGCAGATCCTGAAAAAAAGTTTATGGGTGGCGGGAATAGGCACTTTCGCTTCTCTGGGCATGTACTTGGAGCTTCCCACCGGCGGGCTTACTTTTCTTGGATTAGGATTTCTAATCGGGAAAAAAGAACCCAAATACTTATTGAGTTACCTGGGGGGTGCCATCCTGCCTTCAGTGGCCCATTTCAGCCTTAACTACTGGCAAACAGGGGATTTAGTTCCTGCTTATCTGCATAAAGAGTTCTATCAGTTCAATGGATCCTATTGGGGAGGAGCTTTAGGTAAGAAAAGGCTTTTTGGTAATTCGGTAGCGGGTCAATTTTTCCATATGACCCTGGGATACCGAGGGATATTCCTTTTTTCTCCCATTTTGTTAGGAGGATTATGGGAAATGATTCAGCGTTCTGTGAAAAAGGAAGATATCTGGAGAAAACCAGCGGTCCTGGGATTCATCTTACTTTTTGGCACTATGGCTTCCTATGCTGTCCAAATCAGTGATTTAGGTGGAGGAAGTTATGGGCTTCGCTGGGTGATTCCGGCTCTTCCCTTACTCATCCTTTTTACTGCTCTTTGGATTGGAAGGGTTTTTACCCCCAAAAAGGGAGTTGCCGGCGTAGGCCTGCTGATGGTTCCTTCTATCATCATTGCATGGATAGGAGTTTATAATCCCTGGCCGCAAAACGCTGTCACCCCGATTCCTTTCCTGGAAAACCTCAGCTATATGACCTTTCAAGGAAATAACCTATCTAATCCTTTAGCCGAATTTATTGCTGAGAAGACATCCCTTGATAAAGGATTGGCTTATTATGAAATGGGTAGGGAAGCCTGGAAACAAGGAAATCTTAATACGGCGATTGCCTATATGCAGAAATCATTATCCCGGAATCCTGGACATACCCTTACTTATTACCAGTTAGGGTTGCTGTATGATATCACCGGAAATCCTGAAAAGGCCTTTCCTGTCTATGAAAAATTGATATCGCTGGAGCCTGATAATCCTGGGACTTATCACAATTATGCCGTGGCCCTGGTACATGCCAAGCAGTATAAAAGAGCCGAGGAAATGTATAAAAAAGCCTTACAGCTGGAACCGAACAGAATTACATCCATAATAGGACTGGCAGGTGTTCTTTTTCTCCAGGAACGATATCCTGAAGCTATGGCACAAATCCAAATTGTCCTGAAAACTTATCCGAATTCCCAATCCGCCCAGATTCTTTATAACCAAATCAATCTATTCCTGAATCCATAAAATTAGCCCCCCGGGCGGAGCTTTTGACAGCTCGGTCAACCAATATTTGAATGAAAGATTGAATATCGATAGTTTCCATTTTTTATAATTCTGCTTAATATAAACTCAGTAGTAGAGTTAGTTGGTTCTTTGAATACTTTTTAAATTATAGAGCTTAAGAGATAATAAAAGACCATTAATGAAATTGACATGGTAATAAGAAAAGAATATTATAAGTACATGATGACACTATTTCTATCTTTTAATAAACGTATTTTATTATTATTTCTTATTATTTATTATCTATTAAATACAAAATCCAACAGCGCAATTGAAATCAAGGATATCGAAATCAATAATAACGATATTTCTACTTATGAAACCCTGGAAATTCAATTTGACCTTTCCACTACATTTACCAATCCATTTGATTCTGAAGAGGTAAATATTGTGGGCATCTTCAGTCAGAGTGAGTATTCCAGCCAAACGTGTTATGGATTTTGGTATCAGCCTTATTCTATCTCCAACGGTGTCAGTGGAGATGAGCAATACCTCTCTGCGGGTAGTCCCCGATGGATGATTCGATATACACCTCATCAGACTGGCAGAGGCTCATTTTATATCAACCTGAACAGTTTATACGGATATGCCAGCTGCACTAGCCTGTATTTTAATGTCTCACCCTCCAGCCAGCCAGGATTCATCAGATTACATGAAACCAATAAACGATACTTTCAATATGATAACGGGAAGGTATATTATCCTCGGGGACATAATGTCTCAGGTTCCAGTTTTGGAACACATCCTACTTTGGATGGAGTTACCGCCGCCCGATTTTATTATCCCCGGCTTTCTGCTAATCAAATTAACTGGTCAAGGTTCTGGCTGACGAATGTTTATAAAAATGCTATTGAATGGACGGGTGATGATTATCCCGGACCCGGTGCCTATTCTCTGGCAAAAGCCTATCGAACCGATGAAATCATGGAGGCTGCCAGGATAAACGGGGTAAATATTCATTTTACATTAAATGATTTCAGGCAGGTGAGTAATTGGGCGGATATCTATTGGCCTCAAAGCCCTTATAATGCTCTTAATGGTGGCGCTGTTCCCAATGGCAGGCCTCAAGATTTCTTCAGTAATACAACTTCAAAAAGCCTTTTCAAGAGATATTTAAGATATTGCATATCCCGATGGGGGCATCTGCCAAATCTTTTTGCCTGGGAATTATTTAATGAGGTTGAATATACTTGTGATACCCAGGAAAATGTGTTTACCAATGAGACAGTCAAGAATGATGTGATTGAATGGCATCGGGAGATGGCTCAATATATAAAATCAATGGACCCATATCATCATCTGGTAACGACCAGCTCAGATGATCCCTGGTATGCCCAGTATGGTTATTTCAATTATAGTTTATTTTCTACCTTGTGGCTGATTCCTGAGATAGATATTATTCAAACCCATATTTATACATATGATATTGAAGACGATCTTAACAATGAATGCGACCTATTTAGAACTCTTTATCCCAATAAGGCCCATATGATAGGTGAATTTGGCATTCAAAGTCTTCCTGAATTCAATAATCAAACGACCTATTCTTCAATTGGGGATGGATTTGATCCGACCACTTTCATTGGAACAACCACTCAAAGAGACCATCTGATTGAAGGGACCCATCTTCATAATGGGTTATGGACAGCCCTGATGAATGGAACCATGGCTGGATTATGGTGGTGGGACTATTATATTGAGGCAGATACTACCCGACATCGGATGGAACCCCAGTTTCCTCTTTATTACCATTATCCCCCCTTGGAAGCTTATATGAGAATTACTATGAATCCTGACCAGATACCTTTTGAAGATTGGCCCAACTACCATCTTTCCCCTTCAGATTTGATACCATCTTCAAGAATTAGAGCTTGCGGCATGTCCAATTCTCTAAGAGGGTATCTCTGGTTCAGAGATACCCAGAATGATTATTTTATCGAAGCCGAACCGGGAGATATGGCAGGAAGGACTTTAACGGATGAATATATCATCCTAAAAGGATTGGTTCCTGATGCAAAATTCACCCTCCAGTATTTTGATACCTATAATTCCGGGGGACCTTTGGGAGCTCCATTGATTTCATATTCTACGCCAGAAGGAGAATTGGGGATATATCCGCCTCCTTTCCAAAGGGATTTGGCTGTGAAAATAATGAAGACGGATGTGCTGACTTCGGTGGGAGAAACTCAATGGAAATATCTGGAACTCATGAATTAAAAAAAGCCGGAGATATTATTCCCCGGCTTTTTCAATCCCATTAAGAGCTTAAGACTTTAAAGGTAGTTTAACAGGTTTCCCGGTTTTTG
Organism: bacterium UBP4_UBA6127; assembly: GCA_002428325.1. GTDB lineage: Bacteria > UBP4 > UBA4092 > UBA4092 > UBA4092 > UBA4092. The sequence continues at coordinate 6,287 of DIVR01000067.1, read as the reverse complement.
AAGATTCATAAATAGCCAGGATAATTTCCAGAGCTTTTCTGCCTTCGGTACCCGGAACAATCGGTTCTTTCCCGGTATTCACACAGTTAACCAGGTCGGCAATGATGATGCCATGCCCTTCCATGCTGATATCTGTAGGATTGGTAAGGGCTTGATTGACTCCCACCCCGGAAGTCAATTTATCAAGAGGCTGGCCATCAGGGCCTATCACCGACCATTTGGAAATGCCTTCTCCAGAAAGCATGATGGTTCCTTTGTCTCCATGTAATTCCAGCCGATGGGGTACATCAGGATAAACTGAAGTGGTCCCTTCAATAACCCCAACGGTACCATTTTTGAATTTAATAGTGGCGATGGCAGTGTCTTCAACTTCAATCTTATGGACCTGAGTTCGGCAGATAGCATATATTTCATCCACATCACCTACCAGCCACTGGAGCATATCAATCATGTGAATGCCCTGATTCATCAAGGCTCCACCGCCATCAAATTCCCAGGTTCCCCGCCAGCCTGCTGAATCATAATAAGCCTGGGAACGATAATATTTGGCATACATATCAGCCAGAGCTAATTTTCCAATTTCACCGGAATCAACCGCTTTTTTGATAGAGATAAAAGGTTCCGTCATTCTTCTCTGGAAGATGCAGGCTAATTTAACCCCGGCATTTTTACAGGCATTAATCATCTCATCCGCTTTAGCCAATGTGGTTGCCATGGGTTTCTCTGTCAGGACATGTTTTCCATATTTTGCTGCCAGGACAGCCATGTCGGGATGCATGGAAGAAGGAGTGCAGATGGAAACCACATCCAGATCCTCCCTTTTGAGCATCTCTTCAAAATCGAGATAATAATCACATCCCCCGGCCATTTCAGCTTTTTCTTTAGCTTTATCTTCGAGAATATCGCAGACAGCCACCATTTTGGCGCCGGGAGTCTTTTTAACATTTTCGATGTGCCATGGTGAAATAACTCCGCAACCGACGACACCCCATCCGACATAATCTTTATTCATAAATAACTTCTCCTTTTAAATAATAAGGGTAAAATTCTATTGGGTTAAAAAAGAAGCTCCATCCACAGAGTGGCAAATTTCACACCCTAATGGGAGTCCCCTTTTATCATAATAGTTCTGTTTTAAAGTTTCTATCAGTAAATCAGCTTTATTTTCTTCTACCAGGACCAGAACACAACCCCCCAGGCCTGCACCCGTCAAGCCGGCTCCCAAAACCCCTGGTACTCTTCTGGCTGTATCTACCAGATCATCGAGTTCTTCACAGCTGCAAGCATATGCTCCGGGCTGCCGATAAAGCCGACCAGAGGGAGTTCCTTGAACAGACATACTAATAAGATTATCCAACATCTCATCGGTTACCTCATATATCCAGGGTGTTTTTTTGCCATTGGAATTATAACTGACCACCCGGTCTCCGTCATGGCTGATGAACATCAATTCTCCGAATTTATCGATTTCTCCCGATTTTAGAAAATCCACACAGAGTTCTCCCCTGGAACACTCAGACCATCCAAACAGGCAGACATTTCTAACTTGATAATGGTCTTGGGGTTCCAAATGTGATTTGAAGATAGTTTCCAATTCGGTTTGATATCGGGGCAACCTTTGAAAAAGTTCATTTCTACTTATCCGGGCAGGCAATTGTTTAAGGGCCTTATATATCCAAGTTTCATCTTCGTTTAACACATCCCTGAAATAGGGAAATTTATCGGCTTTATCCGGATATAGATTTTTTAGGAGTAATAGTCCTATCTGATAAGTAGCAACTTTTTCATTAAATTTATTCTTCGCATTCATAGTCTTAACGGCTTTAACCATGGAGTTGCAAAAGACAACTCGATATCCCTTAGGGAAGGGGACTCTTTCATAATGAAATGGGAAAAACCTGGTATGTAAAATGGAATCTTTAACTGCAAATATCATAGCTGAATGGTCTCCGGCACCCCCACGGGTTCCTACATACCATTCTCCGGTACCACATAATTCCACTAAATCATTATCACTGAGTTCCAGGTCGTTGAGTTTCATGGCCGCCAAGATGGAACCAACCACCAGTGAAGAGGAAGAACTGAGACCTGAACCCATGGGAATGACTGAATCAACCAGGATATTCATTCCCTTGAGAGGAGTCTCAGGAAAAGAGTCTTGAAGTTTTAAAATCCCGCCTTTTATATAATTAGTCCAATACCCTGGGCGGAGTTTAGTTTCCTGGATATATGAAAGCCAGTTATTTCGTTTTGAAGGGGGGAGTTCATCTGATATGGAAAATTCATCCGGTTCATACTGAGGTTCAGAGTTTCTCATCAGAACTTTATCATCGAATCGTTTTTGGATGATAAACAAAGCTTCCTTATCAATGGCCATATAATTGACAAATCCGCCACGATGCTCAATGTGAACCCCTTTTAAATTGATTCTTGCCGGGACTCTTAACAGGGCAACGGGTGCTTTTGCACCATAATGATGAATAAATGCATCAATTGCTTTGAAATATCGAGGATTGTCCCTGTAGCGGTCTCTCCATATCTGGATGTCTAAAAAAACAGGTGTATCTGCCATGCTAATTCTATTCCTTATAAATATCTTTTAGTTTATGTAATTGTATATACTTTCAAACAATAACTTTGAAACCAATAAAACTCTGGGAGGATCAGCTATCCATTCCCGGGCATGGGGTAAGCCCGAAGGTCTCGGATTTGCTTCCAGAATAACTGGGATTATCCCCTTATCCCGATGATATTCCAACAAGATATCAATCCCGGCAAAAAGAAGATGCTCTCCAGGAGTTGATGGGACATTCAATAGTTCAATTCCCCTGGAGGCTGTTTTACCGATATTATCCAAATCACTATTGGTAATTTTCAAAGGTTGGAACTGTCCTGATTCATCTTTCCAATACAAATGAGTGTGGCATTTATCTAAAGATAAAATTCTACCTCCCTGTGAAACTGAGGCAATCTCATTTTGACTGTTTTCAGAAACCAATAGGTACCCGGACTCTGTTTGGCATCCATTTTCATTAAAAAAAACATTAGCTCTAAGAACTATGCTCCTGTAACCTGAAGAAGATTCCTTTGGATCAAAATAATACACATTTCCACGGGATTCTCTAAGGATGAAATCCTCCTTCATGGACGCTTGGGAAATTGTCATCAGAGAGGTTTCGTTCAATTGGATAGGTTGTATGCCAATCCCCTCAGTTCCTGTGTTCGGCAGTAGATAAGCGGAACGGATATCATTCATATCAGCGGTTGTCTCCCGTAATTTATTGGATTCCATTCCTTTTTGGATAAAGCAGGATTTCGGTTGAATCAGATGATGATTCCAGCATAAATAAGACTGATATTTTGAATCCGCATTTTCAACGGCCTTTCCAAAGGGATTTACCAAATGTATATTGTTTTTCTGGAATTGTTGGGAGATTTTCTGGTGAGACTGGATTTCCTGTTCTCGTTTTAAATGGAGTATCCATCCTGTATTCAATTTGACAGGGGCCTCAAAAGTTTGATCCAGAACCAGTCCGGTATTATCGAGGATAAGAGCTCTTTGAGTCCAAAGGGAGCCTTCCTTCTCAATCAGCCAGGATTCCCTGATCCCCATTACTTCTATCAGATTAGCTCCTGATGAATAAACATAGGCATCATTTTGAATGCTGTGCAGAATATCTTGAAAACTTGTCATTTCTGCCGTAAACACTATTCCAAGACAAAAAGAATGATTATATCTCTCTTCTATTTGGACGAGTGACAGTGGCTGAGGAGAAACCCTCAGACAGGGGAGAGGCTGCTCACGGTTAAGGAGAATCTCATTCAGAGATTCTCCTATTCGTGTTAAATAATCATCATTAAATGTTACCTTCGGGCCCTTGAGGAAGGAGAAGGTGGCTGAACGGTTGAGACAAAGGGCCCGAAGGTCTTCGGTCGAAGCATGTTTCAGAGTGGTTTCATCTCTTGCCAATATCTGTAGACAAACACTAACTTCATTCAGAGTCAAAGACTCCGAGTCAGTCAATCCCAATTCCTGGCGAATCTTTTGTATTAATGAATCCACGGGTTCAGGTTAAGATTTCTTATTTTTATAACCCTGGGCAATCTCACCAAGGGATTTGAATATCAGGTAAACACCTTCACCCTTGCGGGTTGCAGGCAGCTGGTCATTATGTGGACGCCAGAGTCCTGCGCCGGGGTTAGGCTCAATCTTGAAGACTGTCAGAGGACTGAGTAACTGTCCCTTCTTATTATACCTTTGAATCGGTTGACCTGTCTCATTGAACATGGGGTAAGGAGGCGCCGCAACTTTACCCTTCTTATCATAAACCTTAATTTTGGTGACTTTTCCATCCTCAAAAAGATTATGGATTTCACCGGTTTCTTCATCGTAGATACGAATCAGGTTATCTTCATTATCTACCAGGAAGACCGGCATATAATCCCCCATCTCATACGGCAAATCCGTATTTTTCAGTTCAAGGTCAATATCAACATCGTTACCGAATTCCGTATGGGCTTCCAAATAATCTTGGAGGATTTCTTTCCCATGGGTTTTCAGATACTGTTTTTGGGATTCAATCGATCTGAAAGTGGATTTTTCAATTTCAGACCGGAATATTTCCCGGTATCTGGGGCTGATAATATCATCCTTATATTCATAAAGAAGCCCACCCTGTCCCACATTGGCAATACCCTGGGTACTGACGACAGTAATTCGATGAGTGATCCGATACCCCTCTTTTCCTCTGACAGCGATAAGCCGGAAATATGAGAATAAGGGTGTTTTAGGGTCTCGATCCAACTGGACTGCCAACCCCAGTTTTATGAACCGATTCACCATATCAGCAAGAAATTCTTTAGAGTAGAGTTTCCTGACTTGGGATTTCAAAACTTCCTGAACCACTACATTATCTGATTTTGATACGGTATGGATATGGTCTGTCAGGATTTTAATATTGTCATTAATCAGTTTTTTACCCCGTCTGACTGGAAGAATCATGGCACTTCGCCCGCCGGATTCTTTTTCGGATTTAACAATCAGGGTATCATGTTTATGAGCCAGTGAAGTTACCAGTTTATGAATCTGAGCTTTTGCTTTAGCCGCTGGCATTTTTAATGTGTCTTTCTGGAACCAATTACCCTGGTCAGCGGTCCGGGTTCCACTGTTTTTCAGCATTTCGGGCAGTCGGCATTTTAAATGAGTGGCGGCTTCCCAAAGGAAGGGCTGAATGATAGGAATTCCCAGAGAATCGATTTTTACCCTTAAATAATGAGTAAAATGGAAGAATAGGGCATGAGCTTCCACTGGTTGATTAAACCGGGCCATGATAAGAACCGGCTCATCTTCATTCCCAAGATTTTTATTTAATTCCGAATCAAAACTGGGATCCTGGGTAATAGCTTTATAATCATTCCGGGTGATAAACATAAACCCATCCAGGATTTGCAGAGTAGATTTATTATTCTTATTTTGAATCCTGGGGAAAGCAGTCAGCATCAGGTTTACATTGTCTTCCCGAGAAAGTTTAGCACCCTGTTGAAGGGCCACCGGTACGGTGGTGTTCCCATGGGGATAAACAATCACCACATTAACCCTGACTTCAGGTTTTAAATATTTACTGGGGAGATTATCAATAATTCTGGGAAGAGGAATGCCTTCATGGATCAAGACACAGACATCTCTTAACCGGGTGTAACTGAACCAGAATTGTTCCCATGGAGTCTCAACATTCACTCCCATTGGGAGTTTATCCTCCAGAATATTACCCAGCCATAAATCTTTGTATCGGGGCGATACATCCTTTAACTCGGTTTCTTCTGTGAGTAAATAATGCAGATGCCGATAAAGCCATTGATGCCGTAACTGACTCAGCTTGAAGATTTCTTCCCGATGATAAGCTTTAAATCCGATACCTCGTTCGGTATGGTAATGATAAGGAATGTAATCAAATATATGGTTATTAACGGTAAGGTCAAAGAACCGGGCTGCTTCAAGCATCCTATCATGGGGTGTCTCAGCTCCTATCATCTTTTCCAGCAGAAAAGCGATATCCCATAATTCCATTAAAACAGCTAATTCTTGCTTGATGTCCCTGGTATCCGTTTCTTCAGCCAGTTTCTCCAGACCCTTACTGTATTCTTTATATAATTCAGGAGTAATCTCGTTCCCCTGGATACTCTGAGTAAGTAGTAGTTGAAAATCTCCACAAACAGCCTCAGAGAAGCAGGTTTCTTTTTGTGCTTTTTGAATGAAAGAATTGGAATATACCCAGACCATTGCCTGG
>DIVR01000079.1 GCA_002428325.1 bacterium UBP4_UBA6127 | reverse complement strand
TGAGCATCTTGGTATATTTTTTCATTCAAATCTCTCTGATTGGTAGCTCCAAATACGATATAAGCCCCCAGAAGGTCTGCTTCATCATATGCCTTAATATCCAGTGTAATGAACCCCTCTCGCGCCAATGCCTGGATATCACTATCAGCTTCCAGGGCTATCACATGGATGACTGCTCCGGTCAGAACAAGAGTCTGCAATTTCTGAAAAGCTATTTTCCCCCCGCCGATCACGACACATTTTTTGCCTTTTAAATCCAACATGACAGGATAAAGAATATTATGTGCCGCTGGGTCCTTTTTTATTTCCATCCCATCATCCTTTTCGAAATATCAATTGTTCATCCTGAGCATCTATTGTGAGAGTCTCGTTTTCATGCAATTCACCGGAAATTAATTTATACGCCAGGGGGTCTTGAATCATCCTTACAATGATCCGCTTTAAAGGTCGAGCTCCAAATACTGGATCATATCCCTTTTGGGCCAGGAGTTCCTTTGCCGATTCACTCAGTTGTATGGAGATTTTCTTCTCTGAAAGACGTTGCTGCATTCTTTTGATCTGGATATCCACAATTGCCATTAACTGAGTCTGGTCTAATCGGTGGAAGATGATTAAATCGTCAATTCGATTGATAAATTCAGGCCGGAATTGATTTCGCAGTGATTCCATGACTCGAGCGCTTATCTCATCCTCATCAAGGGTTCCATCAGAATCCGATATGAATTGGCTGCCAATATTGGAGGTCATGATGATAATGGTATTTTTGAAATCAACCGTTCGTCCCTGCCCATCCGTTAATCTACCCTCATCAAGTATTTGCAAAAGGATATTAAAAACATCGGGATGAGCCTTTTCAATCTCATCAAAAAGGATAACGGCATAAGGTCGTCGCCGTACTAATTCGGTCAGCTGGCCGCCTTCCTCATATCCCACATACCCCGGAGGAGCGCCAATCAGCCTGGAAACAGTATGTTTTTCCATGTACTCACTCATATCCAGCCTGACCATTGATTGCTCATCATCAAATAAAAACTCCGCTAATGAACGGGCTAACTCCGTCTTCCCTACCCCTGTCGGGCCAAGAAACAGAAAAGACCCTATGGGACGATTGGGATCTGAAATCCCTGAACGGGACCGTCTTACCGCATTCGCTACTGAAGAAATGGCATCATCCTGCCCGATGACCCTCATCTTAAGCCTTTCTTCCATCTTGAGCAGTTTATCCATTTCCCCTTCCATCATCTTGGAAACAGGAATCCCAGTCCATTTGGAAATAATCTCCGCAATATCTTCCTCATCGACTTCTTCTTTCAGCATTTTTTGCTGTTTCTGAATTTCTTGGATTCTCTTGTTTTCCGCATCTAACTCTTTTGCCAGAGAGACTAATTCCCCATATTTGATTCGGGCGGCCTTTTCATAATTGCCTTCTCTTTCAGCAATAGTTTCTTCATTTCTGGCTTTCTCGATTTGTTCTTTCAGAACTTGAATTTTCGAAAGGCATTCTTTCTCTACTTTCCAATGAGTGGACAATCCAATGAATGTTTCTTTCAAATCCTCCAGTTCCTTTTCAATTTTTTGACAGCGTTCCTGGGATGATTTATCTTTTTCTTTTTTAACAGCCTGCCGTTCAATTTCCAATTGGCGGATTTTTCTATCGATTTCATCCAACTCTGTCGGCATACTGTCAATTTCAATTCTTAATCTGGAGGCCGCCTCATCGACTAAATCAATAGCCTTATCAGGCAAGAATCTGTCTGCAATATAACGGTTGGATAATACAGCAGCAGAGACCAGGGCTGAATCTTTGATTTTGATTCCATGATAAAGCTCGTATTTATCTTTAAGCCCCCTTAATATCGATATGGTATCTTCAACAGTAGGTTCTCCAACGTAAATTTGCTGGAACCGCCGTTCTAAGGCAGGATCTTTTTCGATATGTTTACGATATTCATCCAGAGTGGTTGCTCCAATGCAACGGAGTTCCCCTCTGGCTAAAGCAGGCTTCAGCATATTAGAAGCATCAATGGCGCCTTCAGCCGCACCAGCCCCAACCAAGGTATGCAGTTCATCTATAAAAAGAATGACTCGTCCTTCAGATCCCTGAACTTCTTTCAAAACAGCTTTTAATCGATCCTCAAATTCCCCTCGAAATTTAGCTCCGGCGATCAGAGATCCCATATCCAAAGCAAGAACTTTTTTGTTTTTTAAGGATTCCGGAACATCCCCGGCTATGATTCTTTGCGCCAATCCTTCAATAATAGCCGTTTTTCCTACCCCGGGTTCACCAATTAAGACAGGATTGTTTTTTGTTCTCCGAGAAAGAACTTGCAATACCCTCCTGACTTCATCATCACGGCCAATCACCGGGTCTAATTTGTTTTGAGATGCCAATTCGGTCAGGTCTCTGCTATATTTTGATAATGCTTGATATTTATCTTCAGGATTTTGGTCGGTCACTCTCTGATTACCTCGAATTTCTTTCAAGCCTTTTAAGACAGTTTCATGCGTAATGTTATTACGTTTTAATAACTGGCTCACCAGGGTGTTATCCCTTAAATTCGTCATCGCCAGAAATATATGCTCAGTGCTGATAAATTCATCTTTTAATTTTTCAGCTTCTTTAAAAGCATTTTCCAATACTTTATTCAAACTCGTTGATAAATAAAGCTGCCCCTCACCCCCTGTGTACACTTTGGGTTGTTGATTCAACCAGCTTTCAATTTCCTGCCGTAAGGGTTCTGGGGAAATAGATAAATACTCTATCAGGGGAGCGATGATACCTTCTTTTTGGACAAGTAAGGCCAGTAACAGATGCTCATTTTCAATCTGTTGATGGTTGTATTTTTGAGCAATCGATTGAGCATCCTGAAGGGCTTCCTGAGTTTTTATTGTCAGCTTATCGAATCTCATAGGGGTTCATCTCTTATTCTTATATTTATTTTTTTGAATTAACCATGGAATCCCGGTAATGTTTGGCTTTTTCAAATAGTCGGGAAATCTCCTCTGGATTAGATGACAAAATTTCCTTTTTAAATGACTGAAGCTGTGTTTCAAATATCTCCAGACAATTTATCAAGGCTTCTTTGTTTTCCAGGCTGATATCACTCCATAGGTTTGGATTGCCGCTGGCAACCCGGGTGGTGTCCTTAAATCCAGAAGAGGCTATTGAAAAAAGGTGTCCTGAATTGTTGTCCATTTCTGAAACAGTATTAACCAAAATGGCTGAAACCAAATGGGGAAGATGGCTGATAGCAGCTACAGCCAAATCATGTTTTTGGGGTTCCATTCGGGATATTCGGCACCTAATTTTTTCCCAAAATGATTCAATTCTCTTGAGAATCTGAGGGTCATACAGGCTTTCTGCAGGAGGAGTAATAATGCATAACGAACCCTCATATAAATCTTCCTGAGCAGCCTCTATTCCAGATTTTTCAGAGCCTGCCATCGGATGGCTGCCAATGAAATAAACTTTCTTACCACTCTGAGATAAGTAATTCTGGATATTTTGAACGATTGAATTCTTTGTGCTTCCAGCATCGGTAACAATACACCCTTGGGGAAGATAAGGAAATATTTCTTTAAAGATTGGAACAATACATCGGACGGGAGTACAGATAATGACCAAATCAGCTTCTTGAACCCCCTGTGAATATTCCGTTGTTACTTCATCTACTGATTTTCGCTTCAGTGCTTTATCTAATTTATCGGGATTTCTACCTATCCCAACAACTTTTGAGGCTAATTTCTTTTTATGGATAGTTAATCCCAGGGAGCCGCCGATAAGGCCTGTCCCAATGATAGATATTTGTCGGAATAGAGGTTCCATTCATCATCCACCTTTTTTAATATTATACTATTAACCCATATTCATGGAGGCTTAGCAAGTTTATAAAGTATTAATCTTAAAAAGTGATTCATCTGGTTGTTATTAATAAAAAAACCCTTCTCTAAGCAAGCAGAAGGGTTTTTCCAGTCAAGACCAGTTAATTCAATTACATATCCCGATTACATATCCCGATTTAAAACACCGGCAATTTTCTTTATATCAACCATCAACTCAGAGAATTTCTCCGGCAGTAAAGATTGGGACCCATCAGATAATGCATTTTCCGGATCATGGTGGACTTCAAGAATCAAACCATCCGCGCCAGCTGCAATAGCCGCCATAGACATGGGTTTGACCCATCTCCAGGATCCTGTTCCCTGGCTGGGATCCACTATAACCGGTAAGTGGGTATGGTATTTCAATACCGGAATTGCCGATAAATCTAACGTATTACGAGTCCATGGCTCAAATGTTCTTATCCCTCTTTCACACAAGATAACATTATAATTTCCTTTGGAGAGAATATATTCAGCTGACATAAGAGTTTCTTCCAGGGTAGCGCTGAAACCTCTTTTTAAAAGAACCGGTATTTTTGAGATACCCACTTCCTTTAATAAGTTATAATTTTGCATATTCCGGGCGCCGATTTGCAGGATATCAGCATATTGCCCTACGAGGGCTACATCCCGCGTATCCATGACTTCTGTAATAATGGATAAGCCTGTTTTCTGGCGCGCTTCCGCCAGTATTTTCAATCCTTCTTCTCCTAACCCTTGGAAGGAGTAAGGTGATGTACGGGGTTTGAATGCTCCCCCTCTGAGAATCGTGGCACCAGCTTCCTTAACGGTTTTAGCAATCGTCAGAATCTGTTCCAGGCTTTCTACTGAACAGGGGCCAGCCATAACGGTTATATTATTACCACCGATCACTGTCTTATTAACAGTAACAATGGTATTTTCCTGTTTGAACTCCCGACTTGCCAGTTTATAAGGCTTTAATATAGGCATTACCTGTTCAACCCCAGGGATTGATTCTATCGAGTGTTCTCTTAAAATGCGTTCATCCCCGATTGCACCCACAATAGTCCTTTCTACTCCCCTTGATATATGAGGGGTAAGTCCCATTTCCCTTATTTTAACAAGAAGATGCTCAATTTGTTCCTCAGTTGCATCGGGACGTAAGACAATTATCATCACATCCGCCTCCCATATTTCTACTACGAATTATAGAGTTTCTTAAAACTATCAATAAACCGGATATTTTCTTCCATGGTACCGATTGTCACCCGAATATGCTGGGGAAGCTTATACATTCCCATGGGCCTGACAATAACACCCTGTTCCAGAAGTTTCTGATAGACTTCCCGGCCATCTTTACCTGTATCTATCAATATAAAATTTCCCTGGGTCTCAGTATAAGAAATCCCCATTTCTTTTAATTGTTGATAAATATATTCTTTCCCTTGAGTGTTCATCTGATGGCTTTTTTCAACATGTTCTTTATCATCAAGACTGGCTAAGGCGGCCGCCTGTGCGATACGGTTCACATTAAAGGGTGGACGTACTCGGTTGAGGTTGGATACCCATTCTTTATCTGTGATGGCATATCCGATTCGGAGACCGGCCAAACCATATATTTTGGAAAAAGTCCGAAGAATCATCACATTTCGTTTGTCCTTAAAATAAACCATGCTTTGGGCATATTCAGGACTGGTCACAAATTCGTAATAAGCCTCATCAAACACAATTAAAATATCATCCGATATCCCTTCCATGAATTCATCCATTTCTTTCTGGGATATCATTGTCCCGGTGGGATTATTGGGATTACAGATAAAAATAATTTTAGTTTTATCGGTGATAGATTTCTTCATGGCTGGAAGGTCATGGGCATATCGGTCTTTGGCCGGAACCACAATCGATTTTCCTCCCATGAATTGCACAGCCATTTCATATCGAACAAAAGCCAACTCAGAAATGATAACTTCATCCCCGGGTTCAATGATCATCTGGGTGATTAATCCGACAATTTCATCGGAACCATTTCCTACCATGATTTCATCCGGCTCAACCTTATGGATTTCAGCCAATTTCTGGCGAAGATAGAATCCACTGCCATCCGGATAATAATTCATTTCACCAGCCGTCATTTTTATGGCTTCTACCGCTTTGGGAGAGGGGCCCAGAGGGTTTTCATTACTGGCCATCTTAATAATATTTTTTATGCCCATTTCCCGTTCAAGTTCCTCAATGGGTTTTCCGGCATTATAAGGTTGTAAAGATTCAATGCATTTTCTGATTTCCCGGCTCATTTTGACAATTTACCTGCTTTCTGGAATAACTTTGCGATAGTATATCATAAGGGAATAAAAGCAAGACAGTATCCCTATGATTATCTAGTTTATTATACTCCTGCTGTTGAGATACTCTTGATTACTGAGGAGAAAATGGAAGATGGCTCTAAAACCTTTACTGGCAATTACTATGGGCGATGCGGCTGGCATTGGGCCTGAAATAATCCTTAAATCCATCTATCATCCCCCAATAGCCAGACAATGTCGTTTTATCATTATTGGGGATTATCTGATTTTCAAGGAAATGGCTCAAAAACTGGGCTTATCCTTAGACTGGATTCTCATCGATAAGTCTCCCTTCTCTATTAAAAATAAGATTGGATTCTGGGATATTCACAATTTAAAGAAGATACCTGCCTATGGGAGAGTTCATAAAGCTTGCGGGATATCAGCCATAACTTCAATAAAAAAAGCTGTAGAACTTGCCCTGAATAATGAGGTGGCGGGTATTGTTACCGCCCCATTGAATAAGGAAATCCTGAAGAAAGCTGGCTCTCCCCATCATGGGCATACCGAATTATTAGCAGAACTTACCCATTCCAGACAATTTGGAATGGCTTTTACCGGAGGGGGTTTAAAACTGATTTTAGCGACTATTCATGAACCTCTCGCCAAAGTGCCTCGATTAATTACCCGGGAAAGAGTCTTGGAGTCCATATTATTGGCTCATCGGGCAGGTCAGGAATTAGGTATTCCGAATCCTAAAATCGGGGTGGCTGGACTAAATCCTCATGCAGGAGAAAATGGAATGTTTGGCGATGAGGAAATATTATCAATTATTCCAGCCATCCAAGCAGCAAAGAAAAGAAAGGTTATGGCCTTGGGCCCTATCCCTCCGGATACCCTCTTTCATCGAACTCTGCAGGGTGAATTTGATTTCGTTGTTGCCATGTATCATGACCAGGCCCTTATTCCCCTCAAAACATTAGACTTCTATGGAGGCGTCAATATAACCATTGGATTGCCTATTGTAAGAACATCCCCGGACCATGGTACGGCCTATAATATCGCGGGTCAAAACAAAGCGAATCCTGCTTCCATGGCTGAGGCTATTTTAACAGCTGTCAAATTAGCAAGAAATAGAGGGTTGGCCTGATATTTTATTCTTCTATCCTTGTCCCACCAATTCTCTCCATGTTAAACTGATTCCTGACCTGTTTACTCAGGTAATTGGATATTTTAAAGGAATATTTCAATGCAAATAGCATCCAATATCAATATAAAACGAAGAAAAACAAGGGAAGTGAAAGTTGGGAACTTGATTCTGGGTGGAAACAATCCCATCAGGATCCAATCCATGACTACCGCCTATACTCATGATGTGAAAGCGACTCTTCATCAGATTCATCAATTAGTAAATGCTGGTTGTGAAATTGTCAGGGTGGCGGTCCCTGAGATGAAAGATGCCGAAGCCTTGGGAGACATCAAAAAAGAATGTCCTATTCCCCTGGTAGCTGACATCCATTTCAATCATAAATTAGCCCTGAAAGCGATTGAAAAAGGTATTGATAAAATTCGGCTAAATCCTGGAAATATCCGGGATGCCAATAAGGTCAGAGAAGTAGTATCTGCGGCTAAAGAGAAGCAGATACCTATCAGAATTGGAGTTAACGGTGGATCTCTTGATCCTGCTTTAATTACTAAATATGGGGGATTAACCCCGGAAGCCTTGGTAGAATCAGCCCTTTGGGAGATTAATGTCCTTGAAGAATTAGATTTTCAGGATATTCTCATCTCCTTAAAAACATCTGATGTTGGTTTAACCATAGAAAGTTATAAACTCCTGGGTGATAAAGTAGATTATCCATTTCATTTAGGAATCACTGAAGCAGGTCCAGCCTTCAGGGGAGCTATCAAATCAGCGGTTGGCTTAGGGGCCATGTTATGGATGGGTATGGGTGATACCATTCGGGTTTCCTTGACTGCTGACCCGGTGGAAGAAGTAAAAGCTGGTTGGGAAATATTAAAATCCCTTGGACTCAGGGTACAGGGAGTCAATATCATTTCCTGCCCTACCTGTGGCCGCTGCGATGTGGATTTATTCCAGATTGTTGATAGAGTTGAAAAAGCCCTGGCCCATATCAAAGAACCAATCACGGTAGCGGTGATGGGTTGTGAAGTGAATGGCCCGGGTGAAGCTAAAATGGCGGAGGTGGGTATTGCTTCGGGTAAAGGGGTCGGATTACTTTTAAAAAAGGGTGAAGTCCTTCGCCGGATCAAAGAAGAAGATTTTGTGGATGCCTTGGTAGCTGAAGTCCAAAAAACTATTGCAGAAAGAAATAACAATCCATCTTAGCTAGATGTAACATATCACCGGATTGTTTTCTTCTATCCTCATATTCAGAGAGTTTGTTTATACCTCTTTTTCCCTCATCAGGAGGTCGTATTAATGCTATAAATATAGTTGAAAATTATGTTTTTTTTGACACTTATGTCATCTGCTGCATGAAAAAAAACAATGGAAGAGCGGGTAATAGCTCTGGTAGATTGCAACAATCTTTATACTTCCTGTGAAAGAGTTTTCAATCCCAGTCTTAAAGGGAAACCCGTGGTAGTCGACGGCTGCATTATGGCCCGTTCCAGTGAGGCTAAAGTACTAGGGATTGAAGTGGGGACACCGGTTTTCAAAGCTGAGTCGATTTTGAAATCCCGCGGAGGGGCTATATTTTCCTCCAATTATGCTCTGTACGGGGATATGTCCGGGAGGGTAATGGAGGTTCTGTCTCAATTCACCCCTGAGATGGAAATCTATTCCATTGATGAATCCTTTCTGGAGTTATCCCGCCTGGGAATCAAGGATTATCCTCAATTGGGACAAGAAATCCGGGAGAGGGTCCGGCAATGGACAGGGATTCCAGTTTCCATCGGAATCGGGCCCACCAAGACCCTAGCCAAGGTGGCCAATCGGTTTGCCAAACGGACCCCTGAATGCCAGGGAGTGATGACATTGAATAGCCCTGAGGAAATCAAAAAGCTTTTAGCAATGACTGAAGTGGGAGACATCTAGGGGATTGGCCCCCGGTATGCAAGGTTCCTGAACCGGCAGGGCATCTTTAATGGACTACAATTCAGGGAGTCCAGAGATGAATGGATTCGAACCCACATGACCGTAGTGGGACTGAGGACTGCCTGGGAACTCAGGGGAATACCCTGCATTGAAATGGAAGAAGCCCCCGACCCCAAGAAGGGAATTGTCAGTTCA
>DIVR01000078.1 GCA_002428325.1 bacterium UBP4_UBA6127 | reverse complement strand
ACGGAGCATCTCTGAGACACTCCGTTACCAGTCCGTTCCCTTTCCAGAACCTGGGGATATGGATTCTCGGAATAATTCCTGATATAAGGGAAGGGAAACCAGAAAATAGTTATTTAGATTTCCGTATGATAAACACCAGAATGATCAACCCTAAAAGTATTCCACCCAGAATCATTAAGAATCTAGAGGATAAGAAGAAATTAGAAACAGGGGGGTTCGGTTTCGGCTGGCCGGTTAAATCTACGACTTCATCTTCAGGTTTGCTGACATAAGGAGTTGGAGAAACAATTCCCTTTAATATTTCTTCCGTTGAAGCAGGCGCTGAGATAGTAAAACTCGAATCTTTACTAAAACATCGGGCAAACAAAAGAGACCCGGATTCCCAGATAATATCTGCGTCCCGGGAAGTTATATTCCCATTGAGACTGACATTACTGAAGGTGATTTCCTGTTTTTTCGTGATTTTACCTTCTTTATCATAATTCGTGAGGGTTTCAGATGTTGGAAACCAGATATCCTTATTGGAGATGATTGCAGGATACCGTTTATATTGGTATTCATGGAGAAGATAAGGGGGATTATCATCTACCTGAGCAACCGCTTTACGAAGGGTATAGCCTTTTGCCGGGTCAATCCAAATAGTCATTTTTTCAACAGGACCGGAAGGGTTATCCTTAATTTCCCGGACAATGACATATTCTTTTGTTCCGTTTTCCTGACTGATATGAATACTGGTTATCTCCCCATTATACTTTCTTAGGTATGACTGGAAATCTAATAAGGCCATTTTATTGGTAAATGTCAGACCATGGTCAAGAGGATAAAATAATAGGAAATCCCGAGGTTTTTCTTCTGGTTTTTCAATATCAGCGGTAATTGTTTTACTTTTTATAAGCATCCCTTGCCTGACTTGGAATTCCTTATCCCAACACTTGCTATCCAACGACATATTGATTACTTTTCCATCGGGAGTAACAATCTTATTCTGGCCGGATACCTTGATCTTATCCCCATACATGACCCACTTGAATTGATTTTCCAATTTAGGGGTTTGGGGGTCTGTAATGATATCTTGGGATTTCATCTCTCCCTGGCTATTTTGGATGAGAGCCAGATGAGCTTTCATCCCGTTATTGACCTCCTCCATCAACTCCTCATCCAGGCAATACCCTTTGGAGCATACTACTACCAAAACAATAAACAATATGCCCATGACTCTTACCATTGATTTCATTTCCTTCTCCTTTTCCAGGAATAGATACCTGATTTCCTTTCCTGCCTGATTTACCTGCAGTTGCAATATGCGATATAGGCAATACAATAAGGTTTCCGTATTTGTTTACAGCTAGGATAAGGTATCCATAATTCATAAGATGAGAGTCATGGGGAGCACTTTTTGAGTTGGGCCTCTTTTGCCATCCTGCCCTCTTTTGACAGCTGTCAAAAGATAACCCTAATAAATTCAATGCCTATTTTTTGTCAGCTTCTGTCAAAATACCCCCCTGTCTTTTGACAGGCGTCAAAAGGGCCCTCAAAAACCAGATTTCTGGCCTTAAGCCGGGAGGCAATCCCTCGAGGAAACAAAGATTTCCCCCTGGATTCATCCAGGGGGAAAGGTACCATCAAAGTTATGCTTAACGGTTTGAACCGTTTCAATGTCTATCGACACCTTTAATATAATAGGAGTCTGTTAAAAGCCCCTTCCCCTGCCATTTTGACATACCTCTTCCCTTGTTAAATCCTAGAACAGGTTTAGTTTCCCCTATCCTCTAGTCAATTTTACTGGGAGGGGAGAAACCATTCAATAACCTGATATGGCTCATTAATAATCATTGACATTGGGTAGTACCATACCTGTCTGACAGGGCATTGCTTTATTGATATTGATTTCAAGAAGCGACCCAGTGGGTCGCCACTACTGGTGTCTGGGGTGAATCCATAATTCAAGACTACAGTCATGAGGAGAACTATCGATCTTGGGTCTATAATCTATCTTGCTTAATTATGACAGATGAAAAAAGAATTACTATTGATTTTATTTACACTGTTCTGATATAAAGAAAGTGGGAAAACTCTATCAGAAATATTACCGTGAGTACTTTATCTAAAGGGAGATTAATTGTATGGTAAAAAAGACTGACATGTGGGAAATAACTAAGAATGTAATGAGAGCAACAAACCCTTTGACTGCGATTATATTTGATGTAGTAGAAAATTCAGTTAGTAAATCGAATAAAATTGTTGAGAAAGGCGATATTAATGAAATGGAGGCGGAAGCAACACGTCAAGAAATCTCTACAAAAATAGCTGCATTACAAGCTAAAGTGGCTCAAGAATTAGCAATTGCAAATAGAATAGATACGGCAGAAGTAGTAACCATAGAGGAATACTACGATGTAATGGGTGAAGGTGGTTTAGGATTAAAGGGAAATAAAGATAGTGTGACATTAGGTATTAATGGGAGTGGACGAAATGTAACAAAGAGAATATACAAATTTAAAGGGTTTCGAGATAAAAACTTAAAAGATATTAAAAAATAACATTTAACCATTACTTTAGATGGTTATGAGATATAACATGTCAAGTTCATAATAAAAAGCTTTCATTAAGTATTATTTTTACAAAACTAATTAAAACTATTTCATCTTCTAAAATACTCAGTTATTATCTGTTGTGAAGTTAAAACAATCAACCCCAAAAAGGTTGTTTTATAATAGGGCAAAATTATACTTATTAAATCATTCCAGATATGAATATAATGGAAACATATTGAAATATCATTAGAGGAGATAAATAATTTAATGTCTAAAGAAGAAGTTGTGGTTATTGATTCAGTTAAAACACTATATTTCAAGAAAATGTTCTTTTTTATGATTAAAGAACTAACTGCTATATTATTTTGGGTTTATGCAATATTAAAACTGTTTCTATTTGATATAGATCTGTTTTTAATTAATACATACTTTCCTAGTTTAAAATGGATCTTTCATCATAAATTTCTGATTACATTATTTCTAGTAACAATATGTGTGACTGTTGCAAATAAATTAAATAAATTGTTATGGATTGTATACATTCTTTTTTATCCTATTATTTTTATTTTTTGGCGAATACCAAATTTGCTTTATAAAACAAAAAGTTGGATTATAACAATCGGATTAGTTAATGTACTTATCATCTACTGCAAGTCATTAAGATACAATCTATTAATGGCAACTATTTCATTAATTTCAATATTCTTAGTTTTATTAATTTCTAATAAGTATATTATTGGTCTCTCAATATTAGTAATTTTAAATATTCTACTAATAATTTTCATAAATAGATTCATTAGGATTTTTAAACCATCGGAAATATATAAAATACAATCAAATATGATTTGTGATGTATTAGATTTTCACAAAGACAAATATCAACTAAATAAAGAGATAAAGGATGTATCAATAATAAATTTAAATGAAACCCAACTGGAACAGTGGAGAGATAATTTACAATTAGCTGTTATTGCGAATCGCTTATGCTATTATTTAGCGTCAAAATTAAGGGATTATCAAAAAAGTAAAGCAAGTTTAGTTTTTGATTTAATCAATTTACTTCTTCTTACTTTAGTTACAATAGGGTTATTCTCAGTAATGAATTATGGATTATATGAAATTAATAATAATAATTTTGCCACCACAAACCAACCTAGTTTCTTCCTTTTCTTTTACTATAGTACAAAAGTTTTGTTTGGAAGCGGTATAACTGAAATAACACCAATAATGACTACCTCTATGCTTCTATCTCTAGTTGAAAATTTATTTACTGTTTTTCTTATTGGTGGAGTTTTTCTTACATTAATTATTTCTGTTAAAAATGAACGTAATATTAATGAGATTGAAGAAGCAATAAATAAAATCAAAAAGCAAGGGGATGAAATAGACCTTCTTATAAATAAAGAATATAAAATAACTATTGATAATGCTATAAAAGAACTTGATCGACTTAAAAGTGATGCTATTAGTTTTATCTATTATCTTTCAAAAGATATAAAGTAATTTTGTTAATAATTATTACTCCCCCCCTCCCTACTTTCCCGCATGAATCAAATCAGTTAGAATATATAACTCGAAAGAAGATGCTGGAGTAGCTCAGCTGGTAGAGCAACGGTTTCGTAAACCGTAGGTCAGGGGTTCGATTCCCCTCTCCAGCTCCAGATTACCGGGTCAATTAGAAGAAGATAAAAATAAAGAGCCTTTCTGGTCGAACAGAAAGGCTCTTTTTATATTTTATGAGAGTTCACTGAGGTTATTGAGGGAGTTGGTCAAGGGTTTCAGAGAAAGAAGCGGGGGAGATATCCGGTTTTTGAGAATAATCCCAAAGGGAGAGGTTTTTTTCTCTAAGTCCGAGGATAGCCGAGATCCAGGATTGGCCCCAACCGCTTTCAATACACCAGGCACCCCAGCCCGCATCCCCTGAGCTTGCCCAGAATTCCCATTTATCATAATCGAAAGCCCTGAACCAGGCTCCCTGGAGATAGGGGTATTGGGGGGATTTAATCTGGATTCGGCAGAGGTATTGGGCCAGTTTGGTTTCAGCTTTCTGATAATCAGGGTTGCCTGTCGCCAAGGCCGCCTCATGGAGTCCCAGGAGGGCAAACCCGGTGGTATAAAGCTGGTCGGTAGCCGGGTCGCCATCTTTCTGGACCACGGCTGTTTCCCCGGTACCATAAGTCTCATTGGTCTGAGCCTGATAAGCGCCGCCAGCCGCATGATGGATCGGCCTTTCCCTGAGAGCGCCGCAGGGAGCCTGGTAAGCTAGGAGGTCTTTGGTTACCTTCTCCAACCAGGCCCGATGTTGGGGAGTATCTTCCACCCGGATCAGCCAGGATAAACAAAGGAGCATTCGAGCCCTTTCGATATTATCCTGCCATCTCCATTTATCAGGATAGGCTTCCATCATCAAGGTAATTCCCTTTTTGGCTTTCTCCAGGAAAGGTGGATACTGGGTCTGGTCATAGGCCCAAAGGTAACAGGCCCACATATAAGATTCATGATGAGGGGAATAATTCACCCTTTCTTCATCCCTGAAAATCTCCCAGCCTTTTTCTTCCAATCCGATAACATCCAACCGGTCATTCCTGAACCCTGAAGGCCCGGTGGTCCGAAGGTTTGCCAGCAATGCTTTTAAGACTGGTTTATCCCATTGATGGGAATCAAGGGATTTTCGGGCAGCCATAGTTGCCAGAAGCACCCTGGCATTATCATCGGTATAATTGGCAATTTCCCAGGCCGGCGCCACTTCCCCCCAGCCGATCATTCCATAAGCCGGGTGGTTGGGGTCATTTCGCACCCCCTGGCAAAGCCGGGAATTATAATAGATATAATCCATCAGGTTCTGGGCTCTTTTTTTACTTTCAAGATTTTTAGTCAGCTGCCAATCCAAGGCCAGGACCATCGCAACTTCAGCCATACAATCGGCTCTCAAGATGATCCGCTGTATCTGGCTGCCATCTTGCCGAATCTGGGAGGCATAGCCTTCCATGAACCCATCAGACCCATCCCCATTGGAGGCTCCTTCCCCGGGAACGGGCCTGGTTTCCACTTTGGATTTTAATAATTGATGAATGGATTTCACATCCCTTTTATCCGGGAATAACCGGGATTGGTATATCCAGTCCACCGAGTTATGGAATGCTTTTTTCTCATAACCGGCAGGAAGCGACTCTTCTTTCCCATACCAGGGTTTGACCTGGGGTTCCCAGTCAAATTGAGGGAAAGCATCCGATTTCCCTTTATAATTCAGGATGAATTTCCAGAGTTCTTTCCATGAGTCTTTGGGGGCATACCGGCCCCGGATGACCCGGCTCAACTGGGTGGAAGCAATCAGCATATCCCCTTCCTGGGAGGCAAATAATAAAGGATGGACATGGGCCGGCAACCCTAAATCGGCTTTATCATATCCGGCTACCCTGGCTAATACCAGTAAAGGATTCTTTACTTCCTGAACCGGAAGATATTGGCAGTCATGAGCCATCAATATCTCCATGGAAGGGAGCTGGGCACCCAAAACATCACTGGAAACCACACACCTTTCCCATTGGGTATGCGGGCATTGGGTATGCGGGCCTGAGTCAAAGGAATATCCAGGGATTTGGTCAAAATATTCCAGATATAAAGTCAGATTTTTCTTCCTGGCAGCCTCTAGCTGGATTGGAGTAAGCTGATTGGGTTTCTCGGGATACCCATCCCCCAGAACCAACAGGTAAGCCCCTTGAGGGGATCGGTCGATGGCTTCCTGAATCGTATCAAATCGGGGACAGGTGTAACCTGATTGGATGAGGGCCTGATAAATATCATTATTAGGCTGGCAACAAAAAATGATGGTAATGAGTAATTCGGCCATTGGGTTAGTTTTTACCTTTTATTGATTTCGTTAATTGAATAATGCTTTCTATTATGAATGATTTTCCCCGAGGCTTGAATGTTTTTTTATTTTCTTTAGAAAATCACATAATGAAGAATCCCGAAGGAGAGAATATATTTTAAAAAATATCCCATTAATTCAATGGCCTAATTCTCCTGACCGGGTGGGTCTGACTGTTTAATGGGTCTTCCCCCCTCCAACTCAATACTTTGGACGGGGAGTTCAAATATTTTTGGTGTTGACCTTATTTCTACCAGATTGTTTAGCCTGATAGAGGGCTTCATCAGCTCTGGAGAGAAAAGTTTCAATGGTATCATTGGAAATATCATACTGAGCCACCCCGATACTGACGGTTAATTGAAGGATTTTCTCTTCTTCCACTATGAAAGGGCATTCCGCCACCTGGCACCGAAGCCTTTCCGCCTGGATAACCGCTCCCTGGATATCGGTCTCAGGAAGAAATCCCAGGAATTCTTCTCCGCCGAATCGGCCTACCCGGTCGGTATCCCGGACCGTGGTGCTTAATATTGAACCGATTAGCCGTAATACTTTATCCCCGGACAGATGCCCATGCTCATCATTGACCCGTTTGAAATGGTCAATATCCAGGATAAATGCCGAGAGGGGATTCCCATATCGTTTACACCGGGAGATTTCTTTATCCAACAGTTCCATGATAAATCTTCGGTTGGCCAGGTTCGTCAGTTCATCCTTGTGGGCTATTTCCTCAATCCGGTCATGGGCTTCCTTTAATTTTTGTAACTGGTCAGCCAGTTTAGCCTCTAAATCAATAATCCGTTCGGAAACTTTCAAATGGGCCTGGAGTTCAGAAAAATCCATGGGTTTGGAGATGAACGCATCCGCTCCGGCATTCAATCCTTCAATCAAATCTTGTTTTTCACCCCGAGCCGTCAAGAGGATCAATGGCAGGTATCGGTTGCGTTTCAAGACCCGGGCTTTTCGACATAATTCCACCCCGTCCATCAAAGGCATATTCCAATCAGTAATCACCAGAGAGATATCCTTATCTCCTTCCAGCCGTTCAAAAGCCGTTACCCCGTTTTCAGCTGTAACCACTGCATACCCTTTATTAGCCAGATTCTTCTCCATGATTCGAAGGGAGAGCCGGTCATCATCTACCACCAATATTTTTAAAGCAGGTTTCTTCGTTCCATTATCAATCATCATTCCTTCAATCAATCCTTTAATTCATCCAGATATTTCAAGACTCGTTCTTTTTCAATAATTAATTCTGCCAGGAATTTCCGGCAGGCTTCCTTATCTTTTTCTTCAGCCGAATGTTGCAGTTTAGCCGCAATATCCTGAAGGTTGGCCGCCCCGATATTCCCGGAAGACCCTTTGGCAGAATGGGCTTCTTTCCGGAGGGTCTCCATATCTCCAGCTTCCAACGCTTTTTCCATGGACATCCGCCTTAAGAGGATTTCTTCCCGGAAGAGGTGAATCAATTCTTTCTCAAATTCCTTATCCCCGGCCACCACCTCCATTAATCGCTCCATATCCACCGGAGGCGTCGGGTCGGTTTCTTGCTCTGTCTCAACAGAACCTTTATCCGAAAGGGCATCGGGTTCACCCAGGCTCAAGTATTTCTCCAGGACCATTTTTAAGGAATTAATCTGAATAGGTTTGGGGAGGTAATCATCCATCCCGGCATTAATACATTTTTCCCTATCCCCCTCAAGGGCTTCAGCTGTCATCGCCACAATCGGGGTATGTTTTAAGGCTCCCTGGATTCGCCGGATTTCCCGGGTGGCCTCATACCCATCCATTTCCGGCATCTGGCAATCCATAAAAACAATATCATACGGAATCATATCCAGGGCTTTTAATGCCTCTTTGCCGTTGGATGACACATCACATCGATACCCCAGCTTCTCCAGCATCCTGATGGCAACTTTTTGATTCACCAGGTTATCTTCCACAATCAGGATGCGAGTCTGGGCCCGATGTGCCTCATCCAAGGTATGCCGGGTAATCAGCTCTGGTTTGGCCTTAACCGCATTGATTTCCACAGCCGAACCTAACACCGTAGAGATAGCATCATATAAATGCGACAGTTTGATGGGTTTGGTCAAGTAGGCAGAAAACCCGATATTTTTCATTCGCAGAGCATCCCCACTGCGAGGTGAGGATGTCAACAACATCAGCGGAATATCCTGGAAAGCAGGCTTCTCCTTGATTTTCATTGCCAGCTCTTCTCCATCCATTCCCGGCATATTGTAATCCACCAGAATGACATCAAAAGGGTTAGGAACTGACCGGGTTTTAGCCAAAATATCCAAAGCTTCAAATCCATCAGCCGCTTCAACAAAAGAACATTCCCAGAGTTTCAACATTTCCCTGAGTACCTGGCGATTGGTGGCATTATCATCCACAATCAGAATTCGCCGGTCTTTCAAATTCTCTGCCGGGACTTTGGTCTTTGCCAACCCGCCATGAACCCGGGCAAACTGGATAGTAAACCAGAAAGAGGACCCTTCCCCTTCCTTGCTATCCACATGGATTTCTCCCGCCATCCCTTCCACTAACTTTTTGCAGATAGCCAGCCCTAATCCTGTGCCGCCATATTTCCGGGTGGTAGAAGCATCTATCTGGGAAAAACTCTGGAATAACAGGTCCCGCCGGTCAGCCGGGATCCCAATCCCGGTATCAATAACCGAAAATTTCAAAGTAACCATCTGGTCATCCAAAGATTGGAAATCCACTTTAACTACCACTTCGCCTTTTTCAGTAAATTTAATAGCATTATTGATTAAATTGAGCAGAATCTGGCGAAGCCTGCCCGGGTCTCCATTAACTCGTTCAGGGACTTGAGACTGGATAAGCAGCGCCAGTTCCAGCCCTTTGTTATAGGCCTTCTGGCTGAGCAGATCCATGATTTCTTCCACACAGCATCTTAAGTCAAAATCAATATGCTCATATTCCAGTTTTCCGGCCTCGATTTTGCTGAAATCCAAAATGTCATTGATGATCGTTAAAAGCACATCGCTGGAATTACGAATCACTTCCGCATATTCCTTCTGGGAAGAAGCTAATTCCGTATCCAGAAGCAGACCGGACATCCCGACAATGGCATTTAACGGAGTCCGGATCTCATGGCTCATATTGGNNGTTCTTATCTCATGGCTCATATTGGCCAAAAACTCTGATTTGCTTTGAGCCGCCACTTCCGCGGCATTTTTTGCTTTTTTCAGTTCTTCCAGGTTATAAAGCTGTTCGTCAAACAGGAATGCATTATGCAAGATAATTCCCAGCTGCCGAGCCAGCCCTGAATAAAAATCGATATCTTCCGGAGAAAAAGCATGGGTTCTGTCAGCAACATCCAACCGCATCACTCCAATAGGTTTGTCTTGCAGCATGACCGGCACTGCCAGCGCTGATTTCATTTGATATTCATTAACATATTTTTGTGGAATCAAATCGGTATGGGCACAGTCTTCCACATAAACCGGCCGGGCTTCTTTAAAACAAACCCCGGATATGCTGTATCCCAAAGGCTGTAGGGTGCTTTTGATATCCTCCACATCCTGATGCCTCCGGGTATTCATAATCACTTTTTCACTGACCAAGGAATTTTGTTTCTCATCATAGAATAAGAGTAACGCCCGTTGGATTCCCATATATTTAGGAATCATAGTTTGGATATCAGACACAACCTTTTGGACATCCAGGGTATCCTGATAGGTTTCAGAAAGAGTCTGCATCAGCTGAACCCGATAGAGTTTATCTTTTAGAGACCGTTCCAAGGCTTTTCGGTTGGTGATATCCCTTAAAATCCCAATCCCATGCCAAACACCTTTCAACCCTACACTGGAAAGGGACGCTTCCAATACAATTTCAACCCCGTCTTTTCGGCAAAGAGTATATTCAGTAGTCCCCTCTTGACCGGATTTAATGCCTCTTTCCCGGTATCGCATCATCCGTTCGAAATAATTTTGCTGATACCGTTCAGGAACCAGTAATTTGATCAGGTTTTTACCGACAGCCTCTTCCCGGGAATAGCCGAATATCTTTTCAGCCGCTCTGTTCCAAATCTCGATATCAATTTTAGCGGATATCATGATAATCGCATCCTGGGCCGATTCGCTGAGGGCCCTGAATATTTCTTCACTGGATTGAAGAGATTCCTGCATCTGTTTGCGTTCGGTAATATCCCGGATAATCCCCACGGCATTCCATTTCCCCTTCAGTTGCATGGCCGCCAGGGATAATTCCGTAGGAAATTCTGTTCCATCTTTACGGAGGGCAGACAATTCCAGAGTCTTTCCAATCGCACCACCATTACCCGTTTTTTTAAATACATCAAAGGCTTTAAAATGGGCTTCATGATATCTGAGAGGCGCAATAAGTTGATGGAGGTTCTTCCCCATCACTTCATCCAGAGACCATCCAAAAATCTTTTCAGCCGCCTTATTCCAATAATAAAGGTTCCCTTCCTCATTAATCATCAAGATGGCATCCTGAGCCGAACTGGTAATGCCTCTGAAGGTCTCTTCACTTTCTCTTAACGCTGACTGCATTTCAATTTTATCTGTAATATCATGTTCCACAGCAACAAATAGAGAGACTTCACCTTTTTCATCCAAGACCGGTTCAACTTCCACCGAAAGCCAGATTTTCTTCTTAGATTTTGTATAATTCAAGATTTCAATGCGGACTTGCTGATTCTGGCTTAACCGTTCACTCATAATACGGAGGGTTTCAGTATCAGTTTCCGGCCCAGTCAATATATCAGAAGGCTTTTTTCCCCAGACTTCTTCAGGTTTATATTCTGTAATCCGGGTAAAACTGTCATTGACCCATTGAATCCTGCCTTGGGAATCCATAATCAGGATGGCATTTTGGGATAACAGGGCTACATGTACCAGGCCTGTACAATCGACATCGCCATTTTTTAGAATTAGCTGGTGGATTTTGTCAGATAAAGATAGTTCCTTGTTTTTTCTGGACATCAGTTTAGGCCCTCATTAAATCATTCAGAAGCTCTTTAAGTTGATTATACTCTTCCCATCGATTGATATTAAGCTTTTGTTGCCAGTTTCAGGCCAATGATCCCCGATAGAATCAGGATAATGCACAGGATTCTCAGGAAATCCCTGGATTCTCCCAGCCAGAATATCCCTACCAGAACAGTTCCCACCGCACCAATCCCCGTCCAGATGGCATAGGCGGTCCCTAAGGGTAAGAATTTTAATGCTTTTGCCAGGAAAATAAAACTCAAGACCATCCCTATCACTGTGATAACAGAAGGCCAGAACCGGCTGAAACCTTCTGAATATTTCAAGGCTACCGCCCAAACGACTTCGAAAAGCCCGGCAATCACCAGAGATATCCATGCCATAAGCCTTTTCTCCTAAAGATATTTTATAAATACTATATAAGGTAGACGCATAGATAGCAAAGGGGACCGTTGAAACCAATTTATAGAAAACCATTTACACCTTTTATCAGTAATGAAAATAAAAAGTATCGGTGTTTGAAGAACGATTGAGAAATTTGCTCTCATCAAAATAATCAATATGCTTTTTTCAAGCCAACAGGGCCGGTTCCAAACTTTTTCAGGAAAAGACCCCGGCTCCAGGAAAGAGTGTAAACCGGCTCAGCTAAAAGACCCTTTAAACAAGGGGTTCTCCACTCTCTTGAATCAATCATCTATCAACTCATGACAAGGATAAACCAATCAAAGAAAACAATCCGGAAATCACTATTAAAAATACATAAATAACAATATTGATCAGGAGGGCTTTTAGAAAACCGATGGAGTTTCCTTCTGGTTTTTTTAGAATCTTGGCATAAACGGCTGTCTGGACAAAAAACATAATACCCATAAGCGCGACAAAAAGAAACGCTGCTTTCAACATATAGTCATCTCTGAAATATCCAGAACCAATAAAGACAGTCCCAAGCAAAACAACGACAAAAACAACTGCAGATGCGACCATTCCTAAAAAACTGGCCTTTAATGCCATCCCAAATGACGGCGAAAAACGAGCAACTATCCAACAGGTCAGTTTTAATAAAAGCGTAAAAACAAGAACCGTTACGGCAAATCCAAAGATATTTCCTACAATAATTCCGATTAATCCCATTAACGTACTCCTCTCTTTTCTCTGCTTCAATTAAACCCATCAAATATAAAGGAAATCACTACTCTCTAGCAAATTATTATTGTCAATTCCCGGGTATCAGTATTTTTACTCTTCTGTATATTCAATTTTTTCCACTGGGACACAATTACCCATAAACGATAAATCCACAGTAGTCACTCCCCCGGCGCTGACAGATGAAGAAAGAGAATGGACCCAACCGGTATAAGCCGGCGGGGTATAAGCAGCGACCTGATAATTTCCGGGAGGCATATCCAGGAAGGCATAAAATCCTGTACCGTCCGAAGTGGTTGTATATTCCGACAACGTAACCAGATTCCTGGCAATCACCCTGGATTTATAAACTTTATTCCCATTATAGTAAGGAAGAGGAGCGGTCGCAGTTCCGGAAATATGCCCTTTCAGAATCCCGGTGATAGGATGGGTTTTCCAGGCCATTTCAGGAACAGGGGCCCGATGTTTAAAGAATCGGGAGGAAACCATGCTAAAAACGGCCGCATTACTGAGGGAGGCATTATTAGTCCCCTGGTAATCATAGAGGTTGACTCCGGGAGCTCCGGCAGAATTCAAGGCATAATCGATCTGAGCCGCTGAGCCGGCCGTATCATTCAAGTAGATCGCCGGCCCGATATAGGCATGCCGGCCATAGCTCGAATTCACGGCAAAACTCGCCCATCCCCGATAGGAAGTGCTGGGAGCGGACAAAGCATCCTGGAAATAAGCCATCGGGATACTGGCATCCAGAATATGTTCTTTCATCCAGCCATGCCAGTCCTGAAAAACACTGGTATAAGGTGTCAGTAAGGTGAAATCCGTTTTAAAAGTAGATGCGGTAAAAACAGCTCCACTGATTTTAAGGTGAGGATTGATTTCCATGGCATTGGCATAAACTTTTTTTACCAGAGCCGTCACCTGGTCCCGTCTCCACTGGCACCAAATACCCCAAATGGGGCTGGAGGAAGATGTAGGAGGAGCAACCCCATATTCCTGGTGGAACCGGGTACTGGCAATGGAATTATATCCCCAACTGGAACCGGGATACCGGACATAATCATAATGGATGCCATCGACCGGGTAATTTCTCACAATATCCAGATAGATTTCAGTCAGATAATCTTCCACTTCCGGGATACCGGGGTCCAGGAACATGGAACCGCTGGCATCGGTAGCATCGGTATAGGTCCGGGTAAACCATTCAGGATGGGTAAAATAGATATGCTTGGTAGTATCGGTAGTGGTCTCCCCTGTTCTCCAATCTCGATAAGTAACCATCCAGGCATGGACTTCTATATAGGGTTTTCCGCCGGAGGTATCATGGGCATATTGAAGCATGGAGGAAAGGATGTCATAACCGGCAGGGCTGATTTCTCTGGCCCAGGGTTCATAGGAAGATTTATAAAAAGCATCTCCAATTTTCCGGACTTCCGGTACTATGGCATTGAAATTATACCTTCTGGCAGTATCAATCAGGGCGGTTACCTGGTCTGGAGTATGCATTCCGGAACTCCAGGATTCAATCCAGATTCCCCTGAATTGGGGCGAGTCTGTGGTGTCCGGGCTTTGGACCATAAACATGACAGCATCGGCCATGGCATATTTACCATTTGTCTGAGAATAATTAGTTACTTTTACATTCCCCTGGCTTCCTGCTTGGAAAGGAAAAGCCCCCAACCCTCGCCAATCTCCTCCTCCCGATTGCTGATTCACGGTGAAAGAAGCAGTGCCTCCGGCATAACTCACAATATACTGGGTATCGGGGGGGCGGTTGCCTCCCTGGGGATACCAGACATATACGCTATATACAGTTGTTAAAGGAAGGGTGGGCAGAAAGGTGGCCGTACAAACAGCTGAAACTGGGTCGGTAGTGGTCGCAGCATATCGATAATCAGTATGGTATTTATCTATGGAAGAAGTTCCGGTTGACCAGGCACCCACGACGCTGAATCCGGTATCCCCATTATCGACAATAACTTCCTGGGCAGAGAGAGATACAAAAGTCAATAATAAATAAAGGATACTTACGTAGGAAAAGATTTTATGGTTGGCCATGATTTATCATACCCTTTCATCCTGGCAACCAGGATAGGAAACCTGATTGCCCCTTTATTTTATGCCATAATATCTCTCTCGACTAAATTATCTCACTCAGAATTAAAAAGGATAATAAGATGCCGATAATCACATTGAAAATGGCTCAAGGAAGAACTGTTGAACAAAAACAACAATTTGTAGAAGCTGTAACTCAATCCGCTGTGGATATCCTGAAAGTAAAACCCGAATGGGTAACAGTCCTGATTGAAGAATATCCCAGAGAGAACTGGGCCTCCCATGGAACCCTGCATTCACTCAAATTCGGTCCGGGTTGTGGTAGCCAGGGGACTGATACAGAATAATAATATTGTGTTTCCTATATTGCGTTAAAATTCTTACTATTCACTAAAAAAAGCCTTCACTATATCCTCCCCCAGTCTTTTAACTTCCAGCCGATTATTGAAATCGAACTGGGAAAGCAGGGGGCAGGGTTTTCCCATTTTAGGATTATAATCCTGGCAGAAATTCCTGTAATTCATGATAAACATATTATGGGTTCGAGTCAGGATAATCCCCATCTGGGCAAGGGCCTGCCCATTGACTTTGCCAGACCTTTCAGACTCACCATATTCTTTATGGATTTTAATATAACGGCGGGCTGATTCACATAGAACCTGCCATTGCTGGCGCAGGGAATCTTCTTCTGGCAATCCTTTAATTTCCCGGTCTAATTCCATAATAAGGAGATTGGTTCCCATATCCGTTCACATGCCTCCTATGAATTGATGTCCCCGAAGAGACTTCTCCTGGGTCTTATCAATTATCATATCCAGTTATCAGGCTGATTATACCCCAAATAAAAACTTTCATAATTAACCCGATGAAATCACTCCACCGGAAGGTCGTATCGTTTGGCGATTTCATTAAATAGGATAACGGCGGCCTCACCCCGTGTCAATTTATGGGTTGAAGTAGAGTCGCGAAGCCTGCCAGGCATAACCCTGTTGAGAAATTTCTGGAACTGGGACTCTGTAACAGAAGAATTACCATTAAAAGTATCCCCTTCCATCCATTTGCCATGGGTGATTTCATCCAGGCATTGAAGGGATTCCCGGAGAATTTTATCCTCTGGTGGGACATCTTTAAACCGCAGCGTTGCCTGGGGATGTTCGGGTTTCAATCCTGCTAATCGGACACTGGCAATAATGGCATCTCTCCTGGTTAATGGGTTTTCAGGTTTAAAATGCAAATCCCTGGAGGGGAGGATATCCAGTAAAGTGACCCATTGGACAGCCTCAAAATCAGGGCTATCCCAGCCACAGTCATAATTCCAAAAAAGTGGGACTTTGGACCTGACCAGTTCAAACTGGAGCCTTCGCAATTTCATTTCAGAACTATCCGGCCGGGAGGTGGCTTCTTGGCTCCATAACTCCCGGGGCTGCCGCCGCCAGGCAGCGCACAAAACCGCAGCAGTCCCGGCTGCCTGTCCGATTTGAAATTCTACCGGATGCAGCCGATAGGTGCCATTGGTAATATGGGTGGTACCCAGATTCTTACAGGCCATCAGAAGATTATTAGTTGTTTCAGGCACTAATGCTCCATAAGGAATCTGGAATTTGCTGACATTGCCCTCTTTACCTTTAGACCCATCTTTAAAAACAGTATCTCTAAAATTAAAACTCCATTTTTTACCGGGAGTCGGTACACAATGATGGATATCCATCATATAATACTGGCCAATCCCCACCGAATCCATAAAAAGGCTGGCTCTCTTTTCAGAAGGTCCCATGATATCCTGTTGTTTGATGGTAACCAACCCTTTTACCCTTCTTGCTTCCCGGATATAGGGATATTTACTCAACCCATCTTCTGTTCCGTGGATATCCGGCCGGAATTTCAGGTTAGCATATCCCCGGTTCTTACCGGTTGCCGGGTCCAGGGACCAGTTCTTTTCATCGGAAGGGTCTTTTCGACTGTCATCAGGGTCTCTCGGACATTCATACCAAAGGTAATAAAGGAACCCTAAAGAAAGCTCTTTAGCTTCCTGCAGCGCCTGTTCTTTGACATCAGCAGGCACATCCACAATCGGTTTTCCATAATAATCATTACTGGCCCAGTTAACTTGGAGAAGGTCTCCCACATAAGCCTGTTCTTCACAGGGCATAAATAATTCCGGCTGGGCATCAGGCGTTAAATCGGTAATCCATTTACCTTTTTTAAAACGGGGATACGTATCAACCTTGGCTTTCGGATCCAGGATAGAAGCAGTCAATATCCGCCGGTAGGTCCAGAAACAAGAGGAATTTCCCTTACCGATACTAAAAGAATATTCATTGGTATGATTCATCATGAAACCACTGGGTGTTTTATAATCCCGAAGAGAATACCGGGACCGATTCTTCTCATAAGATTTTGGCCGGCTTTCCCAGGGAAGCCGATGGTCTTCACCGGGCTGGCACCATTCCACTGTAAAGGGAAACGTAAAGGATTGGATACTGCTAGGCACAGCCTCAGGTATCAGAGGGGTCCCTTTCTTGTCGAACAATGAGGGTTCCCGGGTATCCTGGGAAGCATCTACCCCTAAACGATAGACAGTGCCTGATAAAGGCAATAAATCCCCCAATTCAGTCGCATCCAAGACCACTTTAGCCTTCACTGTGAATTCTTGTTTTTTGTCAGCCGACTGGAATTTGACCCCAAGGACTTTATCTCCATCCTTTAGGACTTCCACAGGGTGAACCTTATAATATACTTCCAGATTTCCTCTATCCATCCAGGGTTTGAACATACAGGTCAGGACTGTCACTCCATCCAGAGGCGGAAACCCCATACGGGAACCCCAAGGCAGCCCGGGAGAAAATCTATGGCTCTTTATCCAATTCACTTCATTTTTATAAGCTTTGGTACCGGGACCGCCGTTTCGCCCGGTAGCGGCAGCGTTGGCAAGGGCTTTATCCCGGTAGAGGTCCCGGATATTTTCATGGAACCGGTAATATAATTCTGAAGCAGCGATGGTATATTTTCCCTGGCTTAAAGCAGTGCTGGGGTCATCGACAACAGCTTGAGAGGTATATTGGCCTCCCGGCCAGTCAGTCTCCTCAGTCATAATGACTTTATCAATCCCGAATTTCTCCGATAACTGACAGGCTTGCAGAACCGCCGCACAGCCCCCCAACCCCCCTCCAACCACCAAAATATCGCAACTTCTATCGGCCACAGGATTTGCAGATACATCCATACTGTTCATGAGAATAAACTCCATCAGAATAAAATAAATAATTCTCTTCATCAGAGGGCCACTCCTCTCCTCTAAAATCCCATACAAAAAAGTTTATCATTCTCCCTGATAATCTGACTATCCCGTAATAAGATATCAGGCCTGTTTCATATGAGATTTCCTGCATAAAAAAGGGTGCCTGATTTCTGTCTTCAGGCAAATCCTATTCACCCCCACTATCATTCTTAACTATTTAGAGTAAAATATCGGGGATGTGAGATAGCTCTGACTTATAAGGACAGAAGAATGAAACAGCAACCGAAACTTAATGTCCCTCAGGAATTATTGATCCTGGGAGCAGCCGTTGAAACCGGATTATTTAAAGAATTGGAATCCAAACCGCTGACAATCATCAAACTGGCGGAGAAAATGGAGGCGGACCCGAGGGCCGTCTGGACCCTGGCGGAAGCCTTGGTTGCCCTGGGATACCTGGATTGTTCAGATTCAGGGAAATATGCTTTGTCTCCCAAAACCCTGCAGATGATATATGAACCCGATGACCCTGGCTATATGGGTCTGGCTTTCATGCACCGATATAACCTAATTAAACGGTGGATTCAGCTGCCCCAGATTGTGAAGACTGGAAAACCCGCCCGCCGCAAACCTGAAGCCGATGAAACCAGGTATTTTATGGATGCCATGCGTTATAATGCCCAATCCAACGCTCCAGCCATTGCCAGATTTCTGCTGGGTAAAGCCAGAACCGGGACCCGATTGCTGGATATCGGCGGAGGCCCCCTTTTCCATGCCCGAGAATTTATGAAACAGGGCGCTCAGGTCCATATCCTCGACCGGCCCGATACCTGTAAACTGATGAAGAAGGAAGCAGAACGGTTGGGAGTCAGGATGATACCAGGGGATTTTCTGGGCAAATTACCGGAAGGCCCTTATGATGTCGCCTACCTGGGAAATATCTGCCATATCATCGGAGAGCCGGAGAATCAGCTGTTATTCAATAAGGTTCATCGGATTCTGGAGAGAAACGGTTGTATTGCCATTGCGGATTTTATCCGAGGGACAAAACCCGAGGCCGCCATTTTTGCCGTCAATATGCTGGTCAATACCCCTGCAGGAGGCACTTGGACTTATTCCCAATATTCCGATTGGCTCAGTTCGGCTGGATTTGCCGATATCCAATTACATGCTATCGAAGAAAGGCAGCTCATCACCGCCCGGAAATTCTAATAAAAACAACCCTACCTGCCCAATAACAAATTCAACATTTTAATTATTTTACTTTTTGAATAAATAAAGACTCTTCCTTTTCTGGCAAAATGGAGTAAAATGGGAAAAGATGCTGAAGGAGGAAATATTTATGCAAGAAGATATCATGTGCATTCCCCAAGAACTACTGATATTAGGTGGAGCTGTTCAGGCCGGCCTGATCGAAGCCCTTCATAACAAACCCATGACAGTCTTTCAGGTGACTGATATGCTGGGCATGGACGAAAGAGCCGTCTGGACCATCACCGAGGCACTCCTTACCCTGGGCTACCTGGAAAAACTCAAAGAAGGGCATCTGACCCTTTCCCAGAAAGCCATGAATCTCATGTACAACCAGAATGATCCAAAATATATGGGATTTGCCTTCATGTATCGATATGACATGCTGAAAACTTGGATTCATATTCCTGAAGTCTTGAAATCCGGCAAGCCCCATCCTTATGAAATCACACCCCTGGACCATCAATACTTCATTGAAGCCATGCGTTATGGCGCCGGAAAATGCGCTCAGGCCATTGTGGAATTCCTGCTGAAAGGTTATCCCAAAGGAATTGAAGTATTGGATGTGGGAGGAGGCCCTTTGGTTTTTGCCCGACTTTTTGCAGAACGGGGTGCCCGGGTAACAGTCCTGGATATCCCCTCGGTAGTTGCCCAATATAAGAAAGAAGCTTCAGAATATAACATTCGCATGGTCGCCGGTGATTTCATTGTGGGCCTTCCTGAAGGACCCTATGACCTTATCTACCTGGGGAATGTCTCCCATATCCTTGGGGAACAGGGAAACCAGGGCCTTCTGAAACGGTCGGCCATGGTCCTTGCCAAAAAGGGACGTATCGCCATTGGGGATTTTGTCCGGGATGAAAATCCTTATGCTGCCATTTATGCCGTTAATATGCTGGTCAATACAGCCCAGGGCGGCACTTGGACCTTTGAACAATATGAAGAGTGGATGAAGTCAGTCAAACTGCAAAATATTACCCTTAATAAAGTCATGGATCGGCATATCATCACCGCTGAGAAATAAGAAACACCATAAACAGGACTTGTTAATGGGAATATGTAAATTTTGCAATCAAGAACGGGAATTATGTGACTCACACATAATTCCCGAATTTATGTATAAACCAATGTACCAAGAAAAACATCAATTTTATGAATTATCCAATATAAAAAAAGTAAGATACCATCAAAAGGGATTAAGAGAAAAACTATTATGTAAAAAATGCGAATCTTTCTTTAGTGTATATGAAGGATATGCAGCATCAGTATTCAGGAAAATAAGTAATTACTCTCTTGATTATAATAAGGGATTCATTATTATTCCCGATGTTGATTATATTAAATATAAACTATTTCTATTATCAGTATTATGGAGAATGAGTATATCAAAAAAGAGCGTTTTCAAGATATCCTCATTAGGACCATATAAGGAAAGAATACATAATCTACTTCTAAACAAAGACCCTGGTAAAACATACCAATATACTTTTCACCAAGGTATTATCTTGTTAAATGGGAAACAAGAAAAAGATTTGATTGTTCCTCCAAATAGTAAACGAATAAATGGGATTAACACGCATTCCTTTGTAATGCATGGAATGCTTTTTATTATTAATTGCGTTAACCATCAAATAAATAACCAAATTCCTCCATCGTTAAAAATTGATAATAATTTAGTTATATATATATTGGAAGGAAGTAAAATAGATTCATTCATAAGTTTTATGAATGAAATACTCCAAAACAATCCCTCTTTAGATATTTAAACAATCTCTCTTTGTTGACAGCCACCACCAAACGTCCTAAATTGAGAAGAAGGAACCCTATCAATATGCCAAAATCTACTACCCTGGATGATACCCTCAGGCAATATGCAGTACCCGGCCGGTTTTATGTGAAACAAGATAACGGCCGGCTGAAATGTTATGCCTGCGGCCATTATTGCGCCATTCCCGAAGGGGGAAGAGGTATTTGCCAGGTTCGTTATGTGGAAAAAGGAGTAATGAAAGTCCCCCATGGTTA
This sequence comes from bacterium UBP4_UBA6127, assembly GCA_002428325.1. Taxonomy (GTDB): domain Bacteria; phylum UBP4; class UBA4092; order UBA4092; family UBA4092; genus UBA4092. Next base: position 25,854 of record DIVR01000078.1, on the reverse strand, counting down.
TGTCGCAGGATTGGCCAGTGACCCTATTGAGAAAAAGCCTTTCTACCATGTATATCCCGGCAGTAAAGCTCTGAGCTTCGGGATGCTGGGGTGTGATTTTCACTGCGCATATTGCCAAAATTGGACTACCAGCCAGGCGCTTCGGCATCCGGAGGGCCCGATGCCACTTTATGTGATTTCCGCACAGGAATTAGTGGATCTGGCTCTCCGGCATAATTGCCGCCTGATTACCAGTACCTATAATGAGCCTTTGATTACCAGTGAATGGGCTTTGGAGATATTCAAACGAGGCAAGGAAGCAGGACTTCAGGGGTCTTATGTCTCCAATGGGAATGCTTCCCCGGAAATCCTGGATATCCTCAGGCCTTATGTGGATTTTTACAAGGTGGACCTGAAATCCTTTAATCCTGAACATTATCTGCAGTTGGGAGGAAAACTTCAGACCGTCCTGAAAACCATTGAACTCCTGAAAGAAAAAGGCTTCTGGGTGGAGATAGTCACTCTGGTAGTGCCTGGTTTCAATGATTCAGAAAAGGAACTTCGGCAAATAGCCAAGTTTATTGCCTCAATCAGCCCTCATATCCCCTGGCACATAACCGCTTTCCATCCCGATTTTGAGATGACAGAACCTGAACCGACCCAAGCCTCTTGCCTGATTCATGCCTGTCAGATTGGCAAAGCCGAAGGGCTTCACTTCTGTTATGCCGGGAATCTGGCCGGGGCCACCGGAGACTGGGAAAATACCCGCTGTCCCCAGTGTGGAGAAACCCTGGTGGAACGGATGGGATTTACTATTTTAAAGAATAATCTCCTGAACGGGCATTGCCCTCACTGTAATGAAGTGATTCCGGGATTCTGGGACTGACAATCCCTTTCAGGGATGAACCCTCCCTTTTTCTATGGTATTCTATTTATAATTCTTTCTTTGCATTAAGGACCGAAAGAATTGGTTAGAATCCATCCCCCCCCCTTGGATTCTGTTTCGGCCTGGTTTTGTCCCAATAAAATAAACTTTATATAATGAAGGTGGAATAGTATATGTCACTGAAAGTACTCGTTACGGGTGGAGCCGGTTTTATCGGGTCCCGAGTCGCAACCCGGCTCATTAAAGATGGCCATCAGGTAGCAGTCGTGGATAACTTTGCCACAGGCAACTCAAAAAATGTCCCGGCGGAAGCAACCTTTTATCAGATGAGCATTGGGGATGCGGCATTAAAAGATGTCTTTGCCAAAGAGAAGTTTGATGTGGTCATACATCATGCAGCCCAAATCGATGTCCGCAAATCAGTCGAAAATCCAGCCTATGATGCTACCGTCAATGTCCTGGGTTCACTGAACTTGTTGAACTGCATCCGGGATTATGGGGTCAAAAAGATTGTGTATGCCTCCACTGGCGGTGCTATTTATGGTGAGCCCCAGTACCTTCCCTGTGATGAAAGCCACCCCATCAAACCCCTTTGCCCTTATGGGATCTCCAAACATACCGTAGAACATTATATTGAGTTATATAACATGCTCTACAACCTGAACTATGTGATTTTGCGGTATCCCAATGTCTATGGGCATTTCCAGAACCCTTATGGGGAAGCCGGCGTTAATGCCATCTTCATCGGCATGATGATCCAGGGCATTACCCCTACCATCTTCGGCGATGGTTCCCAAACCCGGGATTTTGTCTTTGTGGATGATGTGGTGGAAGCCAATATGCTGGCCATGAAAACCGATAAAATGGGTATTTTCAACCTGGGCTGGGCTAAACCCATCTCGGTCAACGACATTTATCATATCCTTCAGAAAATCACTGGATTCCCCAACCCTCCGATTTATGCCGAAGAACGGGCTGGAGAAGTGAATCATATCTATCTCTCCCCTGAAAAAATCAAAAAAGAGCTGGGCTGGGAACCCAAAGTGGATTTTGAGGAAGGCTTACGAATTACGACCCAATGGTTTAAAGCCTCCCCTAACTGGTACACAAAACCCCAGAGTTAAACCCTCTCCTCCTCTTTAGTTCATCTTTCCCCTTCTTCCAGCCCCATCCCGAAGAAGGGGATTTTATTTTTTGATTTATGAATTCCCCCGTAATCATTCCAATGCCAAAACAGTTTAATATTCATTCACCCGCAAGCCGCCTTATTCAGCTATTCTCTAGACAAATCAGGGCAAATCAGATATGTTTATCATCGGATAGATGTTTTATTGTATGTGGTTTTCATGCCCGGCGATGCCGGGGAACTTATCGCCAGCCGATGCGCCGGCGGATATGAAAATCTTTTGAAAAGAGTAAAAGAATCCATGCCAACCATACCTGAACTGTTTAAAGAAAATGCTGCCCGATATGCCGATAAATTGGCCGTTCGATTTAAAACAAACCATATTCGTGAAGACCTGACTTTTAATCAATTATTAAAATCAGTCGAGAAAGTCGCCAAATCTTTGATGGCCTTGGAAATCGAAAAAGGGGACCGGTTAGCCATCTTATCGGAAAATAGGCCCCGTTGGGCCATGCTGGACCTTGGGGGCATGATGGCAGGAGCCATTATCGTCCCCGTCCATACCACCTTCAGCGGCCATCTGATGGCTGATTTAGTGGCTCATTCAGAAGCTAAATTCCTCTTTGTATCTACCCCTGAGCTTTTTAAGAAGATTAAACCTTTTCTAACCAAACTAAACTGCTTGAAGTATATTATCTTATTCTTTGAAACAACCGAGGAAACAGATCCCCGTATCATGAAATGGAGCCAGTTTATAGAAAAAACCAGTAACCGGCCTTATCCGCTGCTGGATGGGGATGATATCTGTTCCTTGATTTATTCTTCAGGCACCACCGGGGAACCTAAAGGGGTTTCCCTGACCCATAACAATTTTATCTCCAATGTAGATGCCGCCCTGAAATATTACTCCGTTTCTCCGAATGATGTTTTTTTATCCTTTCTACCGATATCCCATGCCTTTGAACGGACCGCCGGGCATTATTTGCCCCTGTTAAGAACCGGTTCGGTGATTGCTTATGTTGAAAAAAACAAATCCATGGCCCGAAACCTCCAGGAAGTAAAACCAACCATCCTGGTCTCGGTTCCCCGGGTCTTTGATTTGATTTATGACAATATCCTCTCCAAAGTCCAACATGAAGGGGAACAGCGAATGCGGGTCTTTAACTGGGCCCTGCGTCAACGGCGGGGAACCTGGAACCATATTCTGGCAGATTTACTGGTTTTCCGAAAAATCAGAAAAGCTTTGGGGGGCCGTCTCTGGGGATCTGTTTCGGGGGGAGCTCCCTTAAATCCTAAAATTGCCCGATTCTTCGACAAAGTAGGAATTCCCCTTTATGAAGGATATGGCATGACAGAGTCTTCTCCGGTTATATCCGTTAGCCGCCCCGGTGATAATGTCATCGGGACCGTCGGCAAACCTATTCCCGGGGTTACTGTTAAAATCGCTGAGGATGGTGAAATCCTGGCCAAAGGGCCTAATATCATGAAGGGTTACTGGAATAATCCATCAGCCACCCGGGAAACCATTGATGAAGAAGGATGGCTCCATACCGGCGATGTGGGATTCTTTGACCGGGAAGGCAACCTCACAATCAGCGGCCGGAAAAAAGAAATGATTGTTACCGCTTCAGGGAAAAATGTCTGGCCTGAAGCCGTGGAACAAATCCTAAATTCCACCAAATATATCGGGCAATCCATTGTTATCGGGGATAAACTGAAATCACTCTGTTCCCTGATTGTCCCCAAATGGGATAACCTGGAAGAGTGGATTAAAGCTGAAAATCCCAGCCTGGCAGGCCTTTCCCGCGAACAATGGGTCAAAGCCCCTGAGATCCAGAACCTGATCCGTAATGAACTCAAAACTGTCAGCCGGCAGTTGGCTGAATATGAACGTATCACCAAATTTATCCTGCTCGCCAATGATTTTTCATGGGATCGGGAAGAACTGACTCCCACCTTAAAACTGCGCCGAAAAATTATTTCCGACCATTATAAAGATGAAATTGAAACCTTTTATCGGGAGATTAACGGCGGTAATGAACTGTAAACCTCTAGCCAGCCGGTCGATTTGGACTGATTTATCTCGCTTGCTTTTTTTAGGATTTGGGCCGCTGGCCGGATTATTATTTGTATAATTTCAATAATATTTGCTAAAATCAATTAGTTTTAAGTTATTATATTTAGGAGTGCCGGATAAGGGATAATAATCAGATAGAAAGACCGGTACCAGAAACCTTTTCAAACAGGAGAAGGAGGGTCTCTCCAATGCCCGACAAAGGAATGGAAAAAAACATGCAACAGACCGTATTCTTAAAGCTCTGCAAGGAAAATCTCGATTTAGTAAAAAAGAAACAATATCGGATGGATGAGGATAAAGGGAATGAGTTATTAGAAAACCTTGCCAAAGATATAAAGAAAGGTAGTTCCGTACAAGAGATTCTGGAAATTGCCGAACCCCTTGGATTGATTGCCAAAAGCTATGGCGAGAAAGAGTATGTTTTCCCCCTCGCAAAAGTTATTGCCAGCCTGAATCAGGAAGGCCAGATGATTGCCGAATCCTTCCTGAACGATTTTGGAAATCAAGACCTTTACAACAACCCCATAGCCCCGATGGTCGATAACTTCATAACAGAAGCTTTCTCTTTCTGCCCCGACCGGACTGTGGATATGATGGAAGCAAGAGAAGGTCTTAAGACTGGAAAACCCAAAACCCTTCAGGCTATTGGCGACAAATATGAAATCACCCGTGAGCGAGTCCGCCAGATCGAAGAAAAATTCTGGGGAGAAGTATGGGAAAAGAATAATCCCTCTTACCCGAAATTCATTTGTGCTTTTCTTTGCCAGTTCATGGCCGAAAAAGGCAGCCTGATAGTCCAACGGAAACGAAAAGATTTCCAAATTCACCGATTCTTGTGCAAAGCCTGCCGGGTACCCTTCCGCAATTATGAAAAATTCGGATTTGCCGTAAAAGTCCTTTCTCCCAAAGAACGCAATGCTATTCAGGATGATACTATCCGATTAAACCTGATGTACACCCAAAAACTGGCCAAGGAATTCGATGGACGGTTCAAACTCCCCATGAAGAAAGAAGATATTGAATTTGTCTCCACCGAAATCGTCCAGTATTTCCGGAAACACATGATTCGCGCCGAACGGCTATACCTGACTTTCCTGTCAACAGGGCATCCCCTGCATTTTACCGATATTCAGCGGTTCCATAATAAATTGTTCCCGGAGAGGACCTGCACCGAACGCTCCATCCGCTCTGCCCTTAATGCCCCCCGGTATGTCAATCAGTTTGGTTTTGTCTGGATTGGGACCCGTGGCACCTATGGACTGAAAGAATGGGGCTATGAGAAACCGACCGAAAACTTGATGGATATGGTCACCCGGATTGTGTCTGAGGTGTATAATGCCGAGAAGAAACCCGTCCATTTGGATTATATCCGGCAGGAAATCCTGAAAATCAGAAGGGTTGTCAAACCTTCTAGCATTATCATTGCTGCCAGCTGTAATCCCCGGCTGGAAAGGCTCTCTAACCGGATGTTCGTTCCCAAGGATATCTCCAAGAAAGACTTGGAAACGGTCCTTAAGAAATTTAATCTCAGAAAACCCGGCCGCCGTTAAGACCGGATATAAACTCGATAGATTTATTCATCCCCTGGAGGTTTCCCCCGAAACCTTCAGGGGATTTCTTTTTGATAAGGAAAATCAGACAGGAGATCAGTTTATCCGGGAATTCAGTTGCTGCCTGATTTGGGGAGCCAACGGGGAATCAGGAGCCATTTTAAGGAAACTCTGCCAAGCTTTTTTTGCTTCCGCTGGCTGATGAAAGTCATATTGATAAACCACCCCAAGATTATACCAGGCGATTGGATGGGCAGAATCACAGGAAAGGGCGGTCTTAAAACAAGCCAATGCTTTTTCTGATTGCTTTATTTCCCGGTAAGCAACCCCGCAATCCACCCACACATCGGCCAGGGATGGCTCGATTTTCAGGGCTCTTTCGTAATATATTCCCGCTTGGGGAAACTGACCGATATCAGAATAAAGGTTCCCCAGTTGAATCAACAGGGAAGAATTGCCCGGCTCCTTCTTCACTTGGGTTTCCAGAGACCGGATAGCTTCCTGATAATCCATCCCCTGCCCCAGGCCTTCCGCCTGAGAGATGGCAGGATGGCCTTCCGGCAGATTCATCCCGGCCTGACTCTTTCCTGATTGTATCTTCAGGTAAACAGAATCCGCATATCGGACCCCGGCAAAAAAGCCAATCCCCAGGGCCAGAACCGTTATCAGGACCATGGAACTGGCAGGGATATTCCCTTTCCAAAACTCTTTCCATTTTGACATGCTTATAGTTTATCCATCTTTCTTCTTCTTGGGAATTCCCCAGGATGATTTTCTTTCCCCTCATAATTCTCTGTTCATAAAAGAGCTCTTTTGAAAAGTATTCCTCTTCAGAAGGGCGAGAGACCCAGGCTGATGGCATCAGCCTGNNGTACCAGCTCCCTTCACAGGGAGGAAACCCGCCCCTGGAAAAAGAGGATTCTGAACGAGAATAAAAAAAAGCCGGTTTCGAAGAACTCGAAACCGGGCAACAAGGAAAGGGAATTAGGGTTTTGTAGGTTGTGTTGGGCTTCCCCTCTCGGTTTTTTGCTCGTTTCCTCCCGGAGGGAGATGCCCTTATCGCTCAACCTGTTTTTATGATATAAGTACCCATACCCTCTGTCAAAAGCTTTTACTTCGCTTTTCTTGCGTAAATTTACTATTTTTAACCCTTTTAACAAAAGAATGCCCATATTTCCACATAATTGTAGGGTGTTGAAAATATTAATCAGGATATTTCGATTTTATTTACTCTATTGCAGAAAAGTAAGAAAGGAATAAACAGTCCATCAATCAGGCGTGATTATTTGAGATAATATGGAGCCGTTTCCGGTAATCTGTCGGAGTCTCCCCGGTCATTTTTCGGAAGATACGAATGAAAGAAGCGGTGTGATTGTATCCCACATGATGGGCAATTTCCTTGATTTGCAAATGATTATCCAGCAACATCTGTTTAGCCACCCCGATTCGGGTCTGGCTAAGAACATCCTTGAAAGAACGGCCCACGGCATTGCTGAAAATCCTGGAGAAATAGGTTGGATTGATCCCCATGATCCTGGCTATTTTAATTTCAGTCAGCTCAGGGTCTCCATATTGCTGGCTGATATATTGATTCGCCAGATGCCAGATAGTAACCCCTTTTTTAGGGGCCAGACAGTATTTTTCATAAATCCATTGGATCGCCGATTCCGTAACCGGTTTTTCCAGGAGTTCCCGAACCTTGCCCCAGAGTCGTTTCAGAAGATCCATACTGACTTTTTCAATCAAAAAGACAATCACGGCGGAAGGATACTCCCGATGGAAAAGCAGAGCCAACTCTTCGGCCCGGTTATCAGGTAAGGACTGGTCAATATAGATGATATGGGGGGGATTGATCTGGCAAAGAACCATGGCTTCTTCATAATCATTCGCCACATAACCAAAACATTGATGGGAAAGGGCCCGGGTATATACTGCTTTCAAGCTGGAATCATTCGTAATCATCAGCGTTAACTGGTTACAACATTTCGCCTCACCGTTTGGACATGCCTTAACTTTTGCCATTCAAACCCCAATATAAAACGGATAAATCAAACGACATCAGATCACCTTTTTATTATCATAATAATCGGGGATGGAATTTTTTGTCAATTCGGGGAAGCCCTGAGCGGTGACTGCATTGTTTAGCCATATAAACGGTCAATACCCTAAATTCCAGTATTTTTTCTCGGAGCAAAGATACAATAGAGGCTATCGGAAGAGAGGCCATCAATGGCATAATAAAAAGAAGGGGCCTATATATTTTAGTGTTTTGCTATTTTAAATAATACTCAAAAAATATCCGGTCCTTGCCCAGGAATTCAGGAGGAACACCCATGAGCGAACCCAAAACAGCTAAATTAATACTGGACGGACAGGAGATTGAGCTTCCCATTGTCACCGGGTCTGAAGGTGAAAAAGGAATCGATATCACCCAGCTGCGAACCCAGACTGGATATATCACCATGGATCCAGGGCTGGCCAATAGCGGTTCCTGTACCAGCGCCATCACTTATATTGACGGCGAAAAAGGAATTCTCCGATATCGGGGCATCCCGATTGAACAATTTGGAGACGTCCCCCATCCTAATTTTGTAGAAGTGGCCTGGCTCTTGATATTTGGACAGCTTCCTAAAAAAGATGAATACCAGCGTTTCAGCGAAATGCTGACCAATAATGCCAATCTTAATGAGGATATGAAACATCATTTCCAGGGATTCCCCTCATCGGCTCCCCCGATGGCGATTCTTTCGGCCATGATCAATACCCTTGCCTGTTTCCATACCCAGTACCTTCAGTTAGGAGATGTGGGAATCTTTGAAGAAGCGGCGGCTAAACTACTCAGTAAAATCAGAACCATTGCGGCTTATTCATATCGAAGCACCAAGGGTCTGCCTTATATGTATCCCAATCCCAAACTTCGATATGCAGCCAACTTCCTGCATATGATGTTTTCCCTGCCTTATGATGAATATAAAGTGGACCCGGATATTGAAGATGCCTTAAACCTGTTTTTGATTCTTCATGCCGACCATGAGCAAAATTGTTCCACCACCACCGTCAGAATGGTCGGGTCTGCCAAAGCCAATTTATTCACTTCCTGCGCGGCAGGGGTTTGCGCCCTTTGGGGCCCTCTCCATGGAGGAGCGAATGTGGCGGTCATGGATATGCTGGAACGCATTCATCTGGGCAATCTCACCCCGGAAGAATACCTTCGGAGAGCTAAAGATAAAAATAGCGATGTCCGGCTGATGGGATTCGGCCACCGGGTTTATAAGAACTTTGACCCTCGGGCCAAAATCCTGAAAAAAGCCTGCGATAAAGTTTTAGATAAACTGGGACGAAAAGACCCTCTGCTGGATATTGCTCGAAAATTGGAAGAGCTGGCATTATCGGATCCTTATTTTGTGGATAGAAAACTTTATCCCAATGTGGACTTTTACAGCGGCATCCTGCTGAGAGCCATCGGCATCCCCACCAATATGTTCACGGTGATGTTTGCCATGGGCCGTCTCCCCGGATGGATTACCCAGTGGAAAGAACAACATGACGAATCTATTGGCAAAATCGCCCGGCCCCGGCAGATCTATACCGGTCCGACCCTGACCAATTATATTTCCATGAAAAACCGGGAATAGAATTTAAGCCTCTATTTAAACAACCGATTATTTCCAGCCGCAGGATTTAAACCCTGCGGCTTTTCTTTTGCCTGGAAAGGTATCCAAACAGCCGCGGGTTTCTTGAATTATGCAGAGAACTAATGATACCATTCTCAAATATATGATTAAGGTCGATAACATTACAAAATCCTATGGTTCAATCCAAGCGGTCGCAGGGATTTCCTTTACCATCCAGGCAGGTGAAACCTTTGGATTATTGGGACCCAATGGAGCGGGGAAATCCACCACCATCCAGATGTTGTCCGGATTATTGAGACCCGATTCCGGAACCATAGAAATCAACGGAACCACTGACACCACCCGGGTGGACGTCCGCCAAAACATCGGAACCACCCCTCAAGCCATTGCCTTGTATGAGGATTTAACCGGATGGGAAAACTTATCTTTCTTTGGAAAGTTATATGGATTATCCGGGAAAACCTTAAAATCACGATGTGAATGGGCGTTGGAATTCAGCGGATTGTCCGAACGGAGAAAAGATCGGGTCAGTATTTATTCCGGAGGAATGAAACGCCGTTTAAACCTGGCTTGCTCCTTGCTACATGAACCTCAGGTTCTATTAATGGATGAACCCACCGCCGGAGTGGATCCTCAGTCAAGAAATTTAATCTTTGAGAATATTCAACAAATAAAACTATCCGGCCGGATTATTTTATATACCACCCATTATATGGAAGAAGCCCAGCGGTTATGTGACCGGGTCGCCATTATGGACCATGGGAAACTCCTGGCATTGGATACAGTCAAAGGACTAGTCCAAACCTATGGGGGAAAATCCATCCTCGAAGCAGTATTCGACCGTGAACCCCAACACCTCAATGGAGTTCACGGTAAGCTGGAAGGGACTCAGTTCCGGGCTGAGACTCAGCAGCCTCTGGAAACTCTGGCCCGGATAAACGCATTGGGAGTCAATCTTATCAGCCTGCATATTAAACAAGCCAACCTGGAAGATGTCTTCTTAAATTTAACCGGACGGAGATTAAGAGATTAATGCGTTCTATTTTAACCATCGCATTGAAAGATTTACTGGAATTATCCCGGGATAAGTTTGGTCTGTTCTGGGTGATTGGATTCCCTTTGATCATGGCTGTCTTTTTTGGCATGATTCTTTCTTTTGGGGGGAAGGGAACGATGGGAATCATGTATGTGGGACTGATCAATGATGATAAATCGGCTTATGCGGATACCTTCATTAAGAACCTGCATCAACGGGAATCCTTATCCATTCAACCCTATGCCCTGGATTCTGCCGAAAGAATGGTCCGCTTGGGAAAATTAACCGCCTATATCCATTTAAAAAAAGGGTTTGGAGATAATATGGGGATCTATGGCAAAGATAATGATTCCCTGGAAATCGGCATTGATCCCAGCCGAAAAGCCGAATCCGGATACCTGCAGGGAATGATTGTCCAATCCTTATTTGAATCAATGCAGTACATGATGAAAGATAAAACTTTCATGCAGGATAAAATTCGTATCCGTAAACAAGATATTCAAAGCGATACCACAATGTCTCTGGGAGAAAAGAAAAACACTTCCCAATTTTTCAGTGCCATGGAAAACTATTACGCCAATATGGATACCACCGCTAAACAATCCAGCCCCATGGGCGGAGGCGATGCGAAAACCAGTTTGAAAATTAAATCCATCAGCCGGGATTATAAAGGGAAACCCCGGTCGTCTTTTGATATCACTTTTCCCTCCGCAATTCTCTGGGGAATAATAGCCTGCGCCAATGCTTTTGCCATATCCATGGTTTCTGAGCGAAGGAAAGGCACATACCACCGTTTACGCATGACCCCCATCCATTCATTCCAAATCCTCCTGGGTAAGGGAACGGCTTGTTTTCTTGCGTGTCTGGGAAGTAATTTATTTTTGCTGCTGCTGGGTTATGGGGTGTTTCATGTGCGAGCCTCCACCCCAATATTCCTGTTAATGACATCTTTTTGCACCGCCTGGTGTTTTGTCGGCATCATGTCATTGATATCCGTCCTCGGTAAAACCGAGCAGGTGGTCGGGGATGCTACCTGGGGCATTTCTCTTATCATGATGATGTTCGGCGGAGGGATGATTCCTTTGATTTCCATGCCGGTATGGATGCAGAAAGCCAGTAATTTCAGCCCGGTGAAATGGGGAATCTACTCAATGGAAGGAGCTATCTGGAGAGATTTCAGTTTTAGCGAAATGCTCTTCTCCTGGAGCCTCCTGTTATCAGTGGGTTTGATTGCTTTCTGTATCGGATGGTTTAGAATGAGAAAAATGGATAGCCAATAGGTATCAAAACAAATTCATTTTGATATCTTCTAACAAAACTGAGAAGTGTCTTTTCAGAAATAATTTACCCGTCACCTCTGTGATATATTAATCTGATGATTGACCAACTTATTAACAGATTACAAAAAGACCCAACCCTGTGGGTTCAATATCAACACCATTTCCAGGAGATTAATCTTAAACCCAAGACTGTTTTACTTAATGCGGGAGAAATCTCTCAACAGCTTTTTTTTATAAAAAAGGGCTGCCTGAGATTATGGTTCAATAATGAAGGCAGGGATATTACCTTTCAGTTCTTTTTTGAGAATCAGGCAGTATCCTCCCTGGAGAGTTATCTAAAACAGATACCCAGCCAGTTCAGCCTAGAGAGTATTGAACCTTCTATTGTAACTAGCCTTAGCAGAGAAGGTTTTGAGCTGTTAAATCAACAATATCCCGATATAAAAGATAAGTTTCAAGAGATTCTTATTCAGAGGCTGGCAAATTACACCAGTTTATTTCTTTCCAGAATTAAAGACACTCCGCAAGAACGTTATAACGACCTACTCATAAACCATCCTGAAATAATCAAAAGGATCCCACAGCATTATATTGCTTCCTATCTCGGGATCACTCCTATATCACTGAGCCGGATAAGAAACCGGAAATAAGTTCTTTTTCTTAACAATTGTTATCGCCTTATCCAATTTATTGTTGATATTATTTATATTAACAATATGAAACTAAGATTATTTCATTCGACCCTAATCCAAACTGATTTTATTCAGTTGGATACTCACAGATGTAAAGCCTGCTGGAAATGCTTAGCAGCCTGCCCTAACCTTGTGCTTGGGAAAATCGATTTTCTGGGACACCGGCATGCCCGATTGATTAATCCCCAAAACTGCACAGGGTGTTTGAATTGTATTGATGCGTGCAAATATGGTGCCTACCATCCCTTATAAAAAAGGATATTATCATGGAGAAAACAACTTTTAGTACCCGAGGATTTATTTCTTTGGCTATTTTGGCTGCTGGCCTGTTGCTGCCAGTTTCTGGAATAATGAACCATCACCTGCAATTTGAACCCCTAACGATGGAAAGACATTATTGGATGTCTGTCCATAATTCAGCAGCTTTTTTATTTACTCTTTTAATGGTAATCCATTTGATTTTTAACTGGAAAGCCCTAATTCATCATATCCATAAATCTAAAGAGATATTTATCCGTAAAGAAGCTGTTCTGTCCATATTACTGGTCATAACATGGGTTGGAATATACTCTTCCCATGCTCTTCTGGCTGGAACGCACTGACACGCAAGAACATAGCTATCTGATTAATTCTAATTGTTTCCTACTTCAAATAAATTATGCTTATTAGGATAATAAGATATTTCTTTATTATTAATTGTATCGCTAAAAAACCTTAACAAATCAATTCTCTTTGCATCGCTTATTGAATTCCAATAAGTTGGAGCCACTATAAAATTATCTGTATATCTAAGAATTATTTCAGATAGTCTATCTTTATAATTAGATTCAGATATTAGTGATTCAGTATAAGTGTTTAAATATTTTTTTTGTCTATCTAAATAACTAATTAGTAAGTATGATTTGCCATTTTCTGGAAACATATTCATAAAAACAAATTTAGGTGGTTCATCATCAGCAATATAATCATTAATAACATCTCCATCAAAATCATTATTGGGTGTAAAAGAACTGCATACTGCAAACGAAATTTCATATGGGATATCTTTTGTTTTAAAATTTAATACATCATACTTATTATGTTCAAAAGCATAATCAAAAACATTTTTTATCTTAAGTTGATTAAAATAACCTAAGTAGAAACCGTATGAATGTTTAATTTCATTCATTAAAGTTGGATAATCAGATAAAGGTTTGTCCTCATTGTAATTTAATACTTGCTTTAGCTTTTCAACTCCATCAATAGATGCCTGAAAAGAAAACATCTTATCATAAAATCCTTTTATGAATGCACGATATGAGTAAAGGAATAAATGCAATTCATTCGACACATCAACATCATAGTTTTCAATAGGATAAAATAAAGAAGCATCATGTTTTTTGCAAAACATTGGAGAAGTAGAAGCCTCATGAACACCTATATATTTTGCTGTAACAGACAATCTTTCTTTCGAAAAGACTGGTTGAAAAGAAACAACCGTATTGTTGTTATCACATAACTTTTTTTGAATCTTCGATGCTTGAATTGAGTGGGAGCTTATTGGTTTCTCCCCACAACCTGGATACAAACAACCCCAATTGGGTTTACGATATAGGTATTTAACCATATCCCCATAAGCTTTTCCAATATCCGAATCGGATTTCCAAATAGTTTTGTCAGACATCGGTCCATTAATAGCGATATCAACAATATCATTTTTACTATTATTTTTCACAAACATCCCTTCTGAAATCAAATAATATTGAATCCTATTCTTCTATTGTTCTATCTTGATCAGGTTCCCTTCCATCATCTCTGCATGGCGGGGATGGCAGGTAAATAATATCACCTGGCAATGCTGAGCATAGTCTGACAATAATCGGGCGGCTTTCTCCTGCCGCTGAGGGTCCAAGTTCACCAGGGGGTCATCCAATACCAGGAATCCTTCAGCTCCCTGGAGAAAATAATCAGCCATCGCCAGCCGAAGCGCCAGCCCAAATAAATCCCGGGTCCCGGTGGATAAATAATCATAAGGAATCACTAAGTCTTCTTCCCCACGCCGGATACCTGTCGGCAGATTGCCTGAAGGTTCAGATGCCGTTTTGTCATTTTGACCGCTGATAGTGGAAAAATAGGTTTCCATCTTCTCCAAATAGGGGTTATAAGTCCCCAGGTCCAGAGAACCCAGGATTTCCTGAACTTTAGTTTTGATTCTGGCCAGAGCAGACGCTTTTCGTTGAATTATTTGAAATTCCCGCCCAGCCTCATTTACTTCCTTTTCCAGTTCCTCCAGAGACTCATCAGGAAGCTGTTCTTCCAACCGGGTCTGGGCCATCTTCAGCTCCAGTATTTCTTTATTTCTTGAATCATAAGCTTCTTTCCGTTTTTTATAATCTTCCATAAACCGGATAATCTCTTCTTCACTCCGGCCAGCTCCCTCGCCGCCTGAGAGGTTTGCCAGTTCAGTCATCCATATATCCATTTGAGCCGATTCTTTACCTGTTTTAATAAAAAGATCCCGGGATGAGGAATACTCTTTAACCAGCTTATCCAGCGCCTGTTTCTTCTGCTGCAATTGTTCCTGCATAGTTTTTGATTCATGTTCCAGCCGGGCGGATTCTCTTGCCAAATCAGCCTCGGCCCGAACCTGAAGAACCTCACCGGCTGATTTGATTATATCTTCCAATTCTTCCCAGGTCTGGGAACCTAATTCCTGCTGATAATTCATCTGGGCATTTTGAGCGGATTGTAAAGCCTGCCGATAGGCTGCGCATCGGGTTTCGGCTTCTGATAAATCCTTTAGTCCTTTATCAGCAATAACCTTTTCCCATTGAGTTTTCTTGGCGGCATAAGCTTCCCAGTTTTTCTGGTATTCCCCGGTACCGCTGGCCAGTTCCATTTCCCAATCAGCATGCCGGATAACCAGCCGGCCTTCCGCTTCCAGTTTATATTCTGTTCCAGCCGCCAGGTCCATTGACTCGGCCGGCCCTTCCAGGCTTTTTTGGATTTCCAGAGAAAGGGAATGTATCACCTTGATTTTCCCGGCCAGTTTTCCGGCTATCAGGGAAGTTTTCAACCTCTCGATCTCTGTATGAAGTTTCTGAAGCTGTTTGAATTCCTCTTCAGTTAAAACAGGAAGGGTCTTAATGTTTTTCTCAGCCTCTTCCCAGAAAGTTTTTTTCTCAGAAACCCTTTTATACTTCTGGCGAAGACTTGCCAAAGAGGACTGTTTCCTGGCAATCTCATATTCTGATTGAACTGACTGGAGGTTGGATACCACTTCCGGAAGTGTTGCCTCCAGAGTTTTAATGCCTTCTTCAAAAAGGGACCAATTACGGCTGGCCTCCATCAGGTTTTTTATGACTTCATTCGAAGCTTTTATTTTCTCTGCCAGCAGAAGGCTTTGTGCTGCTTTTTCAAAAGGTTCCTTTTTTAATTCCAGGTACTGGGCATCGGATTGTAGAGAGGATTCTATTTCTCGAAGTTTGGAAGCCACCGATTCATATTCATCATAAACCCGCCGCCCTTCCTCCAGAGAACTCCTGGCTGCCGCTTCTTTATACCAGGCTGCCAATATTTTACCGACTCTGTTTTTCCAGGGGTTTTCGATTCCCCGGCCATTTTTAGGCATCTGCCTTGATTCATCCCAATTGCTAAAATACTCGTCATATTGTTCATCGACTTTTTCCTTGAAAGCCTCTACAGAAATCCCATCGGTCTGAAGCACCGCCTGCCGAAGAATATCTCCCAGTAAGTGAACCGACTTTCCTTCATTCCTGATATCTTCCAGGGTTTCATGAAGTACCCTCTGTCTGGCCATCAACACCTGATGACAGGTTCCCTCGCTGGCCGGCAGGAGGACTTGCAGCTTTTCCTGGACTGATTCTTCCTCCACCACCAATTGCCCTCCGGGAAGCTGTAATTCAGAGCCTTTCCTGGCACCCCAGCTTCGGCTGAGACGATATGGATTGGAATCTTTCTCAAAAGACAATTGAACCTGCAGGGTATCCCCTCCCGAGAGCGGCAGATATTTTTTTATTTCTTTATCAAATCGGGATTTGGCTAATTGGGAAGGAGTAAATAAGACTCTATCAAGAGCGGCATACAGGGTGGATTTCCCGGCTTCATTAGGGCCCAGAATAATATTCAAGCCCGGTTGGAAATCCACTCTCTGGTTACTGATTCCCCCAAAAGGATGAAGAGATAATGAAAGAATACGCATTGGGGTTAACGAGCTCCCTTCATCTCTTGAAGAAGTTCATATGCCAGCTGCAAGCCGTCTGAATCCCCTTCTTGGGACAGGGACTGCAAAAGCCTGTGCGGAAAGGAGTCTTTAGAAAATTCCTTATGGATGGACTCTGGGGTGATCTTCTGGCCCAGGGCTTCTTCATCCGTTTCGAAATAGAGATATTGTTTCCCTGAAAGATTCAGGATTTCTCTGGTCTCAGCCAATTCTTCAGGAGTCAATCTTCCCTTAAGAGATAATTTAAGGAGAGTATTCGAGGGTTCCCAATCCAAAGAGATTCCTTCTTTTAATTTAAGGATATCTTCTTCTCCCTCCAGGACTATATCTTGCTGCAGGAAACGATATTGGCCTGTGATGAGTCTTTCGGATTTCAAGGTTCCCTCATCAGAAAGTTCATGAATCCAGGCCGACCCGGGATAGCTTCGGTTAAAACCATCCGGTTCATGAGAACCCGGATAAAAGATTTTATCTTGAAGCCCAGGAGTCAACGGATAGGGAGAATGGTTATGCCCCATCAGCCAGAGGGAAACTCCAGCCGATTCCAGCTGGCCCCGGGTCATTAAATAATAAAGTTTGTCATCATCGGGGGAGACCCCTTCCAGACTTCCATGGGCTATGCCGATATGAAGAACACCTGAACCCTTGGGAACATCTTTGATCCAGCCAATCTGGTTAAAACCAGGGTCTGAATGTTTTTCCATACAGGGTCCAGGATAGAGAATCGCTTTCACCCCAAATTCCTGCAAATCATAAGGGTGGAGTTCTTCCAGCAGGAGAATCCGGTCTCCGGCCTCATCTTTAAAGGTTTTCCAGAAATCTCCGGACAGGGGGTCATGATTCCCCGGCAGCACAACGGTTATATCTCCGGAAAAGGTTTTCAGTTCCTGGACCACCCGGCGGATTTCTAATTTAGTGGGCCGGATATGGTCAAAGAGGTCTCCCGCAATCGCCATCATTTGGCAATTTCTTTTTCCGGCTTCCCGGACCATCTGGGAAAGAGTCGTAAACCGAGCCTCTTTAAGAGCCTCCCGAATGGGGGTTGAATAGTTTCCACTACTGAATTTTAAGCCAATATGCAAATCAGCGCTGTGAAATATCTTTATGGGCATAAGGTCTCTTGATCCTGTAAATAAAGAATATCTGAAATGATTCCCTGCCATGAACTCAGGTTTTGAGATTCCATCATAGAAGACAGCCCCAACCTCTGCAAGCAGTCCCAGTTATTATAATTTCCAGTAGATTCCACGACGGTTAAAATACAACACCACACACCAGAGAATCAGGGTCCATTCCAATCCTCCTAACATTCCCTGCCACCCTGAAAGGCCCCCTAACCCATCATAAAAACCCAGGGCTTTCAGGAAAAACCGGACGACCGGCTGCATGAAATAAGCTAATAGAGCATTCGCTCCAAAGACCCCCAGAAACCATGACCACCCCTTTTTCCAGCCCCTCATATCAATCACCCAATAAAACAGCAGGAAGACCAGGCAGGCAATCCCGGAAGTAAAAATGGTATAGGAAGCGGAGACCGTTTCTTTATGGATAGGGACTATAAATAAATGAAGCAGATATCCTGACAGGGTTAACAGAATTCCCAGACCCAAAGAAGATTTCAGGATTTTACCGGCTTCCCGGCTGGAGACCGCTTCACCCAAAAAGGAGCCGGCTACTGCGCAAAGCCCATATGAAATTGAAGCCCAGGGAGTGCAATGAATCGTCAAAGGCCGAAGCATATCCCCACTTGGATTCACTAGGGTCCAGAACCC
Organism: bacterium UBP4_UBA6127; assembly: GCA_002428325.1. Classification (GTDB taxonomy): domain Bacteria; phylum UBP4; class UBA4092; order UBA4092; family UBA4092; genus UBA4092. Next base: position 7,599 of record DIVR01000078.1, on the reverse strand, counting down.
GTTTTCTGGATTCCCCAAAACTTGCCACCAGGGGTATTTGAAAGACATCCAGGTATGAAACAGAGCGACCGCCGCAAAAGCCAGCCAGCGTTTCCAGACTGGAAGCTTCAAAAAAAGGGCTGCCATCAGGTAAGAAATTCCAATGGCCTGCAATATCCCCCACCACCAGGAAAGTTTTAATATCAAAGAAATATAAAGAATCCCCAGCCCGATTAGCCCCAGGGTTCTGAGTCCCACATGTTTCCACCATCCGGCTTCCCGCCGCATTCGGCTCAGGGGAATACATAAACCTACGATGAAAACAAAGAAAGGGGCTACCCAGTCAGTAAAGGTGCAGCCAATCCCTCTTTGTTGGAACTGCCGGCCGTTTTCTCTCTCCAAGACCACCACTTCATCCCCTTCTTTCAGAAGCCGGGCCGATTTGATGCGGACTCCTTCATAGGGTTCAGGGACTTCGGTAGTGTCTGATTCCATAGCGACTGAATACCGGTTATCAGCAGAAACACCGGTAACAAAACCTAACCGATAATGGGTTCCAGGATGATTGGCTTCCCATCTTTTCCAATCATTAGGGCCATCATCTTCCCCGGCATGTTTGAATGTCGAAACCGGGACACTTCCCACTTGGGGAAACTGGAAAGGAAGATTTTTATATCCAGCCACCATAATGACAAATATCATGGCAAATATGGTAAAACCCCGGAAGGCATCAATGGCTTCCACTCTCTTCCTACTCAGGGTTGATGGGGTCGGCTGATTATTGTTCATCCGGAAAACTCCTTGGGCTGATTCAAAAATTAATTATCATTATCTTACCGGGATTATATCAAGGTTTGGATTCAAGTAGCAGTAACAAAAGAAATGAGTTTTACTTTTCCAGACAGCTTCGTTCTGATAGCCATCTTAAAATATCGCAGGATAAGAATTAAATGATGCCTGAACCAAAAAGGTTGGTAAGGGGTCCAGGGAGCTGCTTTTTTCTAAAAGGTTTCCCCATTCGTCAACCAAAGAGCTTTTTAGTGGTTTCAGCAAAGACTTTCCCATAATTTTTACAATTTTTAACAGCTCTTTCATCAGGAGCAGTCACCGAGACCGGGCCATAATGGTCCCCTTCATGGTCTCCCATCACCAACATCCCATGGATAAGCCAGGCTTGAAGAACCCCCAGACAGGTGGTTTCATTCCCCCCCCCGACATTGGCTGAACTGGCAAAAGCCCCACCCAGTTTTCCTTTCAGTTTTCCATGAAATGAAACACTTTCATCCAGGGCTTTTTTAACTTCCCAGGGTGCCGTTCCATAATATACAGGCGCTCCAATGATAATCCCATCATAATAAACCCAGTCATTGACTGAAACCAGGGCGATAGGCTTAAGGATAAGCTCAACCCCCTCCACCTCATAAATACCATCAGCAATCAATCGGGCCATTTTTTCGGTATTCCCTGTCCGGCTGTAATACATCAACAGGATTTTAGCCATGATATTAAAACCCTCCGCTCAGTTATGCCGACCACAATAGACCTGAGCTCATTTTACTCCCGGAGTGATAAAAAATGGAAGAAAATTCTTATTTTAAGCAATTCTCCATTAGAAGAATTTCAGGATGATTTTGAATGGTAACTGAAACCGGGAAATAATAAAGGCTGGATTTCTCTCTTAAAAAAGAAAAACCCAGCCTAATATTTCCTGATAAGATTATTAAAAACTCAGTTTCAGGGTATGGATTTCAAAAGGTTTAAAATCTAATTCAACCTGATTATTTTTGATTTTCAGAGGGTTCAGTTCTTCTTCCATCAGGTTGACCAGAGAAGCTTTTTTAAGGGGAAGTCCCAGATGGATTTGGCACGGAGTCTGGGTTCCCCAGGCTTCATATAATCTGAGAATAAGTTCCTGTGAATCTTCAGCTTTTTTTATGGTTTCGAGAATAATATTATCCGGTTCCACCTGGCAGAAAGAAGCCTCCGGGGGCATCCCCACCTGGCTTATCTGATTCTCCGGCATAGGGATGACCCGAAGGGGATTATTTAACTCATATCCAGCCTGAATCACTCCCCCCTCCAGATGGTCCCAGGCATGGGGATACAGGGAATATGTGAAGAAATGGCAGGCTTTATCGGCCACTGGGTCAGGATAGACCGGGCTTCGAAGGAGATTTAAGTCCAGGACATTTTCTTTCACCTGGTGGCCATATTTACAATCATTCAGGAGGGCCACCCCATAAGATTTTTCTGAAAGGTCCACATATTTCTGGGCCGGGATTTCATATTGGGCAGCCTCCCAGCTGGTATTACTGGAAGTAGTCCGTTTAATATGGCCAAACTGGATATCACAGGCGGCTTCAGTGGCATGGATGTCCACTGGGAATGAGGTTCTCAACATTTTGTGAGTTTCTTTCCAATCCACTTCAGTAACAAAATCCACTCTTCGGCTACCGCAGAATAACTGGATTTTTTGGACCAGACGGGATGTGCCAAAAGTATAAGTCTGGCGAATCTCTGCCAGGGGTCCATCCACTTTAGCCACCGAGGATTCCAGTTTAAAATACCCCGGGGATTTTTCATCATAATTCAAAACAAAATCCCAGGCATCCCCTTTATCTTCATAGACAGCCAGCTGATTAGCCCTGGTATGGGGAGCCATAACCTCCCGTTTATTCTCCTTATCAAAAACTGAAACCACTGCCCCATCGGAAGCAAATTTCACTTTTAGCACTTCATTTTCCAGGAGGGTGGTAGTGGCTTTCAGGTCTTCAATAACAGGGGCCTGCCAGGTGTTCATATTAATCAACTGATATCCCAGGGAAGGGAGTTTGACTTTCACCCATTTATCTTGATGTTTCAGCCATTCTTCCCTATCCCAGGAAAGGGAGTTCAGGATGACAACCGGGCCTGTCATTCCCCGGGTATCCATCTGGGCAAAAAGGGCTTTACCTGACTGCAGGGTAATAGTTTCCGTCTCTTTTTTCATCACTTCATACCGGGCCAGGGACTCATCATAGACTCGGGTGATTGATGAACCGGGTAAAATATCATGGAATTGATAGAGAAGAGTTTCCTTCCAAAGGGTTTCAAACTGGATAGCAGGATATTCCATCAACCCGGTTACTGTCCCCAGGGCTGCCAGGCATTCGGCTTCCCTCAGGGCAATTTCCATTTTCCGGTTATTACGTTTATTTCTTGCCTGAGTGGTCAGGGTCCCTTGATGCCTTTCCAGGTAGAATTCACCTTTCCAGGTTTTATATTTCGCGGAATTCTTTTCCAGTTTCCTGAAAAACTTTTCTGCGGTTTCCTGAACCACCGGAACCAATCCATTCAAGTTCTTTTCCCTGGATAATAATTCCAGATGTTCGGGGCCGGGTCCTCCGCCTCCATCTCCTATGCCATAAACCACCATAGCCCCATCACTCACCCGGCTGTCCCGATATTGCCGCTCGGCTTTCCAGATGGCCCGAGGTGCCCCGGATGAGTTATAGGTATCTTCCGGAGGGAAATGTGTCAGTAATTTGGACCCATCGATCCCTTCCCAGAAGAATGTATTATGGGGAAGTTTATTGACTGCGTTCCAGGACATCTTAATGGTCAGGAAATAATCCACTCCGGCTTTCTTACAAATCTGGGGAAGAGAACCCGAATATCCAAAGACATCCGGTACCCAGAGATTCTTCAAATCTTTATTAAACTCCTGCCGAAAGAAACGTTTCCCATATAGAAACTGGCGAACCAGGGATTCCCCTGAGGTCAGGTTGGTATCTGATTCCACCCACATTCCTCCCAAAGGCTCGATTCTTCCTTCTTTCACTTTCTGTTTTATCTTTCGGTATAAGGCAGGATAATACTCTTTCATCCATTGGTATAACTGAGGCTGGCTGGCGCCATAAATATAATCAGGATACCTTTCCATCAATTCCAGGACCGTTGAAAATGTCCGGGCGCCTTTTCTGAGGGTCTCTCGAATGGGCCAAAGCCAGGCTAAATCTATATGGGCATGTCCCAAGGCTGTAATCGTCAGGGAGGCATCCCCGTTTTTCTTCTTCAATTCTTTGGCCAGGATTTTCCGGGCAGAATTAACTTCTTTTTCAGTGCAATCTGTTATCAGGTCAGCGGCTTCATTCATGGCCCCCAGGATAGACTGGCATCGGGCTGATTCTATCGGCAACAGGGCTCTCAATTCCTGAAGGACCAGGAAATCATAATACAGCTGGCGGATTTCTTCATGGCAGATAGCCACCCTGGCTTCTTTAACAGTTCCATTCTCCTTAAGATTTCCGAACAGGTCATTGCATCCGGCATCCGCCCATACTTCAATTTTTTCGCCCCCTTGGGCCTTCGAGAGAAAGGGTAAGACTCTTTTCCCCGGTAATCCCACATCAAATCCAAAGACCGAAGAGACATTGGTCAACCCCCGGTAAGGATTGCCATCTTTATCCACCACCAGCATTTCCCCATTGATATCCAACAGGAGGACTATTTTTTTTCCGGCAGCATCATTGGGCACTTTCCCGGTGAATCGGAACCAGGCGCAATCAAAAAGGTTTCCCCATTTATCGCCCAGTTTAAGGTCTAGTTTTTTCCCTTTCATTCTCTGGGTATAAACAACCGGTTCAGGGGTGGTCCAGGCCTGAATGTTCAAATCGGCTATCGGTTCAAATATAGATTGCTCAATCTTCTCTAAAACAGTTTTTAGATAATAATCCAGGTAATCTTTGGGGGTGTAGGGCATAAATAAATCTCCATCAATTTATACATAAAAATTAAATTGATAATATCATCACCTTATGACCCTATTAAAGTAGTTCTTGATAACCCCTGTCAGGGCTTGACGGCAGGCCAGGTTTCCGAACCAATTTTTGCTTACAGGTTTAGAAATCCACTACCACTAATTGATAGATTTGGGGAGTCTTCAAAGTAACGGTAGAACCCGGTTTCTCTATCACCACATCTTCTTTCCATGGATAAGAGATAATCTGAATCTTCCGGGGGGGGTTCTTGAATTCCATAGTCACCCTCTCTTCTTTATTTAAAATCACCTTGGAGGGAACAGGAATCAGGGTGCCATCCGGTAAATAGGACCCCAGGGTATTGACCATGTGGATCAATAATTGCCCTTTTTTATTGGTATGGGTTGTCACTAAGGGAGCTTTGCCGGGAGATTGAACCTTAAATTGAACCATTCCCTTATCCGCTATCAGAGATTGGACCCAAGAAGCCAAGACCGCCATCCGGGCCTGGTTTTTGATTTCAACATATGGATTCCCTTCGTTAAGATATCCCTGCTGAAAATCACTTCCTATCAAAGAGGGAAAGTAATAAACTTTTCCTTTACCGAAATTATTCTGATACCCCTGCAAATCACCTTCCAAAACCAAGGGCTTGGCAGTCAGAGGCTGGCATGGCAGGGTATCCGTGGTTACTTTGCTGGTCAGCTGTTCTCCCTGAAGTTGGACTCCCAATAAAGATTCCAGGATTTTATGCCGCTTAGGATAAACATATTTCCCATTTTCATCATGAGTTCCTGTGTAATAAGTGGCAACCAGAATCCCCCCTTTTTTTACAAAAGATTCCACTAATTTCAGATTCTTCCCTGATAACGCAAAAACATTGGGAAGAATCAGGACTTTAATATCATCCAACTGTTTCAGGGAAAGGGTTTCTTCGGTAACAGCGCGGAAAGGCAGGGCATAACTCAGGCTCATCTGGCCCCAGGCCACTGAAGGGATGACATGATTGGCTTCCCAGCGAGGGTCGGTGTCCCGGCTTCGGCGGGAATACATGATTCCCAGAGGAGAGGTCATTCGGGAATCCTGACAGGACTGCAGATGGTCTTTCTCAAAATTAAAATAGTTTCGGGGAGGGTCTTCCGGTGTCATTCCATTTAAATAGACTCTGGAATGGCAGAAATCCAGGCCGAAGGATTTAGTTACAGCCCACATGAAATCTTCTTCCAGAGGGTCATACTGGTTGGCTGTCTCAGCCTGATCAGCAAAGGGAAGGCAGATGACTGAGACATTCCTTAATCTGGATGCTTCATGAAAAATTGCGGCTTCCACACTGATTTTCCGCCAGCTGTAAAAATCTGCCGGATTATAGACTTCCCAGCAGAGTGCTTCTGCCGTCTCCAATCCCACCTCCGGATAAAACCCATGGACCAAGGTGGGCCAGGCAGCATGGCTGGAATTGGATAAACAGATATTCTCTACCTGGGGGAATTCTGTTTTCATTCTCTGATATAACCAGGTTCTGTAATCCAACAGCCATCGGCGGCGGGTTTCATTCCAAAGCCGCCAGGCATCACTGCCGACTTCTTTACTGTCCCGGTAAGCATCCAATAAATCCGTTTTGTTTTCTTTTTTCCATCGAGCCTGGCAGGAAGGGCAGCTGCAGCCGCAATAGAAACAAGCATCATCACTCATCACCACATCCACCCCTGTTTTTTTAATAAAATCAGACAGGAGGTTCCAGTAATATTTCCTGAAAGCGGGATTATTGGGGCAAAAAGCCCAGGTCGCATATCCATCCCATAATACAGGCTGGTCAGGACTGTCCAAACTATACATCAACCAGTCCTTATGGGTATCTTTAAAGACTTTATCTGTAATCAGCACATTAGAATGGTGTTCAGCCACTTTGATTCCATATCGATGGCATTCATCCACCAAAGCTTTAGTAACCTTTTCATAATCATCCAGCTGAGCCAGGGTATCATAGATATAATGATGGCCCCCTCCTCCGATGATAATTCCGGTGACCCCATTGGCCCTGAAGGTTTGGACATATTTTTGGATATCCTCCTGGGTCAATTGGGGATGGACATTCATAAAAGCGGATCTTTCAAAACCATTGATGGGTTTGGCTAAAGCTTGATTCATGATAATTCCTGTTAATAAGAGAATGAATAAGACTCTGAACATATCTAATATCTTTCTGGATTCTTTGGATTATGGTACTTGTAACGCTAAAAATAACAGTCCCAAGAAACTTAGCATATCTTATTGTGAGACTCCAACTATGTTTTATAACCATACTCCATACATTCGTCCTATACCTTTTCAACCAGGGAGGGTGAACTTCTCAGAGAAAAACCATTATAATATTCAATAAGCCCGAAATAAGGTTCTGGAAGGTTTAGACTTGACAGCCGACAGAGCTTAAAGATATCTTGATTGATTCAATGACTGTTGAATAATTCTCTAAAGGAGATTCTTACCATGGATAAAAACCGTTGGATTTTAGTAGCACTCTTCATCGCCTTTTTAGTAGGATTTTTTATGGGGACTTCTAACTGGAGCCCGGCAACTGTGGCAAATGCCCAGACGACAACAACTGTTCAGCCCAGTGTGGCAATGCAGGTGAATGGCAGTTACCTTTATGTCGTCAGAGGGGATACTGTTTATATTTATCTCGTAAAACAGAATGTTGTGAACACCACGATGAAAGACTTGGTTTCTGTCAATAAAACAACCCTTAAATAATCTTTTCCCAGACTCTAAAACAAGTAAACCGCCGGATGTCTTTATTCAAGATGACTGGCGGTTTTTTTATCTCCCCAATTAACACCTTTTTCTCAACCTTAGAAAGAGTTTGGGAGGGGGTTTGGGGGAA
>DIVR01000045.1 GCA_002428325.1 bacterium UBP4_UBA6127 | reverse complement strand
GCCATCGGTTCTTCAATCAGGTAAACTTCCCTGGCTCCGGCTTGCTCAGCGGAATCTCGGACGGCCCGCTTCTCTACTTCGGTGATGCCTGAAGGAACCCCGATGATAATCTGGGGCCGAATCAGCATCCGGCGCCGATGGACCTTGGTTATAAAATAACGCAACATAGCGTTCGTTAATTCGAAATCAGCGATAACCCCATCTTTCAGGGGACGGATTGCCACAATTTCTCCAGGAGTCCTGCCCAGCATTCGCTTAGCTTCAGCTCCTACGGCCAGCGGGACATTGGTCCCTCGCTGGATGGCAACCACAGAAGGTTCACTTAAAACAATCCCCTGGCCTTTAACATAAACCAGGGTGTTGGCAGTACCTAAATCAATTCCTAAATCACTGGAAAATAGGCCAAATAAAAAATCAGGCATAACTTGATACCCTGTTATCCTTTCATGGATTGCAAAAGACGATTTTTTTATATTTCCGACACTCGTTTTAATAAAAAGATAATACTTGATTCGTGGTTCTTACTTTAAATTCTTGGACTCTGAATCTGAGTTGTTCTTGTCAGACTCCGTATTGGGCCCGCTGAAGGTATGATTCGGCGGGTTCATCAAACCGGCCCTGAGAACTTCCGGGGGCAGATTTCCGCCATATTTCTGCATCAAAGTCATACGGATCTGGTTATATTCCTGTTTATTGATTTTACCCTCCTGATACAGCTGTTCAAACCCCTTGATTTCATTGTTAAAATCTTTCTTGGGAGGTTTGCTCCGCCGGAACAGGGCAATAAACAAGACTAAGGCCCCAATGGCCAATACCAGATAAATTGAAACTATGCCCAAATTAATTAATTGTTCATCCACGGCTCTATACCTTGATATTATCTGTTAGATATTAACAAATCTTTGCGGATGGTTCAATTAAAACCATAAAAACAGGCTAAAATCAATGCCCCGCCAGATAAAGGAAATCATCTGGCGGGGCATTTTAAGGGTACAGGAGTTAATTATTTAATTACTCAGCCGCAAAAGAAGAGAGGGTTATCGGTACCGAAGCATCGAATTTACCCCACCAAGTCCCCCATCGGCCAATATCTGTTCCTGAACCGGAGGGAGCCAGCGCATATTCTTGGAGGGTCCAGAGAGAGCCATCGGCAGGGTCCACAACGGTTGCGCTGTAATCACCCCAGCGGTTTCTGGTTCCTGAATAATACTTCGTATAAATGCCTTCTCCGGCTTTCATAAGGGAGACGGATTGGAAGGTATTCAAGGGGTCTGTTCCCCTGCGGTTGGCATAATAAGCGCTGGGATAATTCCCGCTGTTTGAACCGGAAAAACCGATTCCCACATCGTTGGATGCCGTAACCGCTATGCTGGGGAAATAATAAAAGGTCGTAGTTCCTCCCACCAACCCATCAATGGCCCCTTCCTGAATCAGGGTCAGGTCTGTTGATACCTGATGCCAAAGGGCAACGGTCCGATTGGGGGCAGTTGTCGGCAAGGCTCCGGTCTGAGAATACCAGAGAGAACCATTTCGGCAGACAGCATTCACTACCCGGGTGTCATTAGTCTCAATGGTGGTGGTGGTTCCGAACTGAGGCGCATCCGGGAAAGAAGAACTGTAATCTTGGACATCCACATATCCCAGAAAACTCCAGGAAGGGGTGGCTGCTGCTCCAGTCAACTTGGATATCCGAACATATTTGTTTAGGCCGGATGCCCAGTCTGAATCCAGGATATAAAGGTCTGTCTCGGTCCCAAAGGTATGGCAGGGTATCAAGGTAAAACCCGTGCCTGAACCAATATCATCGAAACCGGGATTGAAGAGGGTGGGGGGCAGGACACCCCCTGTCATGGCTGTAGTTTTATCCATGACCCAGGTTTTAGGGCCGCTGAAAGCATTGGCGGCCACAGTAAACATATTCATGGAGATAGCAATCCATTTCTGGTTAAACCCAACTCCCGGATAGTCAGCCCAGTTAACATTGGAGCCATCAGCATCAAAAGACCATTGATACCAGGCTCCCGTCGGGTCATTGGTGGAGCTGATACCCAGAAGAACCGCTGAATTGGCATTCTGAGATGATACGCAGGCCACTGTAATCCAACGGTTGATATCTTCATCATAATAAACTTTGGGGTCAAAGACTCCTGAGGGTTTTCCCCAGTAAGAATTTAAAGAAACAGTGCTGATGATTCCCCCCGTTTTATCTTGGATTCGAACCGTCCCATTGAGAGTTGTCATTAAATGGGAAGGGCCTATGGCTCCTATGGTGTCCGGAGGAATATAGCTGAGGTTATCACTGACTGCTGAAAAACTCATGCTAAGGCTGGGAGCGGCTGCTTCTCCCTGGATACTGGGTAAAGAAACCGTTTCCTGTTTGGATACAGGAGTTGATGGAAGAGCTTCACTTTGAATAGCCTGGGTCCTGGTGAACTCATAAAAGGAATAACCGAGGGTTCGGATAGCGCTGTTGCTTCAATCGAGGATGCCAGAGTGTTCCATTCCACGACTCGAGGTGTTACTTTGTTCCCCTGAGTTCCTGCTACTTCGCTACTGACGGCTGTTGATACGATAACCCCCATGAAAATCCCGGATAACAAAAAAAAGTATCGACCCTGCTTTTTCATATAGAGTTCCCTCCTGATGATGATTGAATCCCATATCTCTAAGGCTATAGAACTAAGATAATTACTGCAACCATAAATAACTCAGGTTAACCATTTGGGAGAATAAAACAAAAACGCCTTTTCCCCGGAAAGAGAAAAGGCGTTTGGTTTATTTTATAAGTATGAAATCAGGAATTATTGGCCTGCAAGGGCGCGCACTTTATTACAGAGTTCCTTCGCCAGCTCAATCGTTTTGGCTTCCGCAATAATTCTGACAATCGGCTCGGTTCCTGAAGGCCGGACATGCACCCAGGAATCCCTGAAATTCACTTTGACCCCATCGAGATTATTAACCGAATCATTTACATGGGCTGTTTTGACTTTTTCCAGGAGGACAGGGATCTGGTCCCGGTCCAGGATTATTTTATCTTTCACAATTATATAGGAAGGGATTTCCGCAGCTTTTTCAGACAGAGGTTTGCCGGATTTTGCCAGCATCTCCAGAACCAACGCAATCCCAATGGCGGCATCTCTGCCATAATGAGTCGGGGGGTAGATAACGCCACCGTTGCCTTCACCCCCAATAATGCAGTTCGGATCAGTAATCATGGTTCGGGCGACATTGGCTTCTCCGATTTTGGTCCGATGGACTTTGGCGCCATGTTTTTCAGCAACATCTTCAATCGCCCGGGTGGTGGACATGTTAACCGCAACGGTGGGAGTGGTAACAGACGCTGGTTTTCGGCTGCCTAATACATAATCCACAACCAGTGCCAGGCCATTTTCTTCTCCAATAGGAGTCCCTTTTTCTGAGACAAAAGCTACCCTGTCAACATCAGGATCCGTAGCAATCCCGATATCCGCATGATGGGCCTTCACTAAATCACAAAGCTGAACCAGATTTTCCGGAACCGGTTCCGGTGTATGGGCAAATATTCCATTGGGTTGCGCATTGATGGAGAAGACTTCACAGCCCAGTTGTTCCAATAGGGGGAGAATCATTGGGCCGCCGGACCCATTGCAGGGGTCATAAGCGACTTTAAATTTACATGCCCGGATGCTTTCAACATCGACATGGGAGAGAATCAGCGCCCGATGTTCGTCCATGGCTTCCGGATGGAAAGTGATTTTCCCCAGGTGGAATACATCGGAATATTGAATCAGATTTTCCTGAAAGATTCTTAGGAATTCAGCGCCATGGTCGGCATCCATGAAAATCCCATCTTCCCACATGATTTTTAAGGCATTCCATTGGATAGGATTATGGGAAGCCGATAACATAATGCCGCCTTGAGCATTTTGTTTGCGAATCTGGATGCCAACAGTCGGAGTGGCGCACAGTCCAATATCAATTACTTCACAACCCACAGAGACCAGGGCGGCATAAACAGCATGTTTGAGCATGTCGCCGGAAATCCGGGAATCATTTCCTAAAATGATTTTTGCTTTCTGTCCGCCCCGATAGGAACCAAAAGCGGATGCCATTTTGCTGAATAAATCGGGAGTGATATTGTCTCCGATAATGCCTCTAATACCGGCGACACTGATCATAAGTTCTGACATTGATTAAGTCCTCTCAAAAAATAATGATTCTTTATATCCAATATTGATTGTTTAAATACTTTCCTGGTCAAATTAAGGCAAATCTTTATATTGGGGTAACCGAAGAAAACTCAAATAATACAATTTCTTAATATTATAACTGTTCCCTCCATCATTTTGAAAAACCCTTCGCTTATCGAAAACAAATTGCAGGAATATCTCTGATGTATAGAACGGAATTTGGAAAGTATGAAGCACCTGAGTTTCTATAAATCCTCCCCATATCAGGGGTTTCTTTTTATGGGTCAGAAGGGCATCTTCGTGTGCCAATAATTGTTCTGGGAGTTTTCGAATAAATAAAAAACAGGGCTGCCGGTAGGAGACAAGCAGCCCTGTTGATAAATAAATCTGATTAGTGGGAGCAGCCGCAGGAGCACCCGGTTGAAGGATCGCCCGGGGTTATTTCCACCAGGGTGATATCAAAGGTTAAGGCTTCTCCAGCCAAGGGATGATTGGCATCCAGGGTGATTTCCTTTTCTGTGATATTCATAACCCTAACGACAAACACATGACCTTCTTTGGTCTTAACTTCAAGATGATGTCCGAGAACAGGATTAAGTCCCGGAGGATACTGGGACGGGTCAATGGAAATAACCATTTCTTCATTTCTGGGGCCATAAGCATCTTCTACCGAAATCTGGACGGTCTTGGATTGGTTCAGTTCCATTCCGATGACGCCATTTTCAAATCCGGTAATGACCTGTTGTTGTCCAATCGTAAACTGAAGGGGTTCTTTTCCTTCGGAAAAATCGAAGATTGAGCCATCGGTTTTCCTGCCGGTATAATGGACTTTGACTGTATCGCCTGTGTTAGCAATTGTCATATAGATACACTCCTTTAATTCATTTGCGATACGCATTACTTTGCCGAACGACCATGTATAATCCATAGCGGCAGGCCTGTAAGGTCCGCTTTACTTTTACCTTAACATGGAAAGAGGTCTGATTAATAGACTAAGTCTGCTGGATCATCTATGAAGAATAGTCTTTTTATGATTTGGTTGGTCGGTCCAGAATTTCCCTGACTTTACTGAGTAAATCATGGGGGGTGACAGGTTTGGAAATGAAATCCATCTCTGGGTCTAGAGCTTCATTGCTACTGATTAAATCAGCTGTATATCCGCTAGTTAAGAGGATTTTAGAGGTTGGATCAATCGCTTTGATTTCGTCCCAGACTTCTTTGCCGCTCTTATGAGGCATAATCATATCAGTGATGAGCATATCCACGGTATCTTTCTGTTCCATATAAATATGAATGGCATCGGCACCATCCACCGCTTCCATAACGGTATAACCGGCATTGCTGAGTATTTTATTAAGAATGCTTCTTACTTCTTCATTATCTTCCACCAGAAGAATCGTTTCGTTATTTCCTATTAAGGAAACGGGTGTGACTGGAACTGCTTTTTTTGGCTTTTCACTGCTTAATGGCAGTAATATTTTAAAAGATGTGCCTTTTCCAAGCTCGCTATAGACAGAGATGTTTCCATCATGTTGTTTGATGATTCCATACACAATAGACAACCCCAGTCCAGTCCCTTTCCCTAATTCTTTGGTGGTATAGAAGGGTTCAAATATCTTCTGTTGAGTTGTACTATCCATTCCCTGCCCGGTATCGCTGATAGTCATCAGGGCATATTGCCCCGGTTTCCCCATTGTATGAGCCTGTATGTAGGGTTCATCCAATTCAACTAAACCCGTCTGAATCAGGAGATTGCCTCCTTTAGGCATGGCATCTCTGGCATTAGTGCATAGATTCAGTAATACCTGTTCAATTTGACCGGGATCTACCATTACCGGTAGAGGATTCTTATATAACTTGGTTTCAAAATTAATATCCTCTCCAATGAATCGTTTAATGAGGTTTTCAATCCCCTTAATTAAATTATTTAAATCGGTCAATTGAGGTGATAAGATTTGTTTTCGGCTGAAGGCCAGGAGCTGACGGGTCAAATTGGCTGATATTTCGGCAGAAATCAGTATCTCTTCTATATGAGGTTTAACAGGGCTGTCAGGTTCAATTTCACTGTCAATGATATTTCCATATCCCAAAATAACGGTAAGCATATTATTGAAATCATGGGCAATTCCTCCCGCCAGAAGCCCGATAGCTTCCAGCTTTTGGGATTGAAGAAGTTGGGCTTGCAATTTATTTCTTTCTTCTTCTGCCAGGATTTTATCATTGATATCTTCATGGACTAATATTACTTTTTTTATTATTCCGTTTTCATCCTTAATAGCGTAGATTCTGCCTTGAACCCATTTTTTATGTCCCTTTCCCAAGGATTGGTTTGTATCATATTGAATCGGAGGGATAACGGCTGGCGTTCCATTAAAACCTTCTTTTATAAGCTTAAGGATTCCCAGTGAGGAAAGTTGTTTATCTTCCAAGATGTTGTAATCTACTAAATCATCCAGAGTGAGTCCCCAGAGTTTTTCGAAAGAATGATTAATCATTACCGTACATCCATCAGGGGTTAATACCTGCATACTGAGAGGTGACTGTTCAATAATGGTTCGGAACTGTTCTTCACTTTTCTGAAGAGCTTCCTGGAATTTCTTCAATTCAGTGATATCGACAATAACGCCAATAAGCCCTTCCACTTTTCCATCTGTATTGCAGTAAGTGGCCTTATTAAAGATGACATTGCGTTGGCTTCCATCTTCTTGCTGGAAGGGGAAATCATATATTTGAACACCGGGATGGTCAAAAAGTTCCTTATCTTTTTGATAATAGGTATCGGCTAAAGGTTTAGGTGAAAGGTCAAAAACAGTTTTTCCAATTATCTCTTTGGCATTTTTTCCAAGGAACTTTTCAAAGGCATGGTTGCAACCGCGGTAATACCCTTTGATATCTTTATGGAAAATTGGATTAGGAATGGTATCAATCAATTTTTGGAGAAATTCAAGTTGCTGATTAACCAGTTTTTCAGCTTCTTGCCGAGCAGAAACATCCACCAGGGAAACCAGGACTCTTTGGTAGGATTTCTCATATCCGGGAAGAACTGACCAGTAGATTGTGACAAAACGTTTCTTATTATCAAGGGTTTTTACAATCCCTTCTGAGACCAGTTCTGTTCTCCCTTTCCCAATGGCGGACAATTCCTCTTGAAAGTTTGTATAAGATTCATGGGTAAAGGTTCTTTGCCAATTATCTAAAAGATCTTTCTTATTGGCAGCGTTATGTAAGGCTAAACAAGCCTTATTGATATCAATAATCCTGACCATCGATGAACATTCATGGACTACTTCAGGATGTTTCTCCAGATATTGGTCAATATCCTGAATATCCTGGATTCTTAGTTGATTAAGGTGATTTTTAACTTGAGAAAAATCTTCTTCCCATATGGAAATAGGTGAATTTTCGAACAAGATGTGAAACCGTTGTTCTGATTCTGCTTGTTTTTGCAAAGTCATAGATAATTTAAGGTTGCTAAGGCCAATCTGGGATATGAATTCTGTGATATTGACCAGGTAATTCATGGCATCAGTGATGTGAGTCCGGCTGAACCGGGGAACTTTATGGAGAGCCTCCAAGTAGGCTTTCCGCTCAAATCCATACTGGTCTGCCTGATGGATAAAAATGGACTCATCAATCTTTTCATCCTCATAAAAAAATTGGCCTGTATAGATATTTCCTAGATGTTTTCCCCCAATATACAAGGGAGTTACCACATCCCATAAATGATTTTTACATTTATAAGCCACAAATTCTCCCGGCTTAATATTCTTGGCTAGAAACAGATCGCTTTCGGTGCAATATTGGGCAGACTGAGGATGAATCCGATGATAGCAGGTACAGATATCCTGCCATCCAGTAGAAATCAGAACATTACCCTTAGCATCAAGAAGGGCCGTTACCATCCCGGTCAAATGAGTGAAATTTTCCATAAGAGACTGAAGTTTTGGAATATCAAGAATATCCTTCAGTTCGTAATGACTTATATCAATCTCTGAAACTAATAAATCGATGATATTTAGATTGGGGGTATGAAGGGATGAATCTTCAGAAGTAAGAGGCGGATTGGGTATTATCAGGGGCTCAGGTTTTTCTGGGGATGCTTTATTATTATGCCGATGCTGGTTTTTAGAATGGAGATTTTCCATTTGGACACCTTTAATTCTAAGTATATAGGAAAGAGTCTGGTTGATACAATGAAATAAATGAGCTGCCTTGGGAATGATATTGTGTGTATTGGGTTAGTGATGAGGAGAGTTTATAACCTTGGAGATGGGGTCGGTTGACACATAAAGGGTTGGGTTGTAAATTGATAAGGGTATTTTGCCTTGTTTATAAAAAGGTAGGCAATAAAGGAGAATCCAATATGTGTAAAAGATCGATATTAACGTGTTTGGTGTTGTTTATTTCAGTAACGGCCGGAGCTGTTTCAGATTTCAGCTTTATCCAGTTATCAGATATTCATATGCCATATCAACAGTCTCAAGAAGTCGTTTCCACTCTGAAGGAAACCAAGAATATGGATTTGGCTAATTATGGCATTAAAATGGGGACGACCTCTTTTGTTATGGTTACCGGGGATTTGACTGAGTTTGGAGAGACCGGCTGGCCTTCTCTGGAATCTCTCTGGAAAAAGATAGATTCACCGGTTTATGAATTATTAGGCAATCATGATAACACCTGGTCCTCTAATCGGGATAAGATGTGGAAATTATATGGGAAACCCTATTATTCTTTTGATGTGAATGGGTGTCATTTTGTCATGCTGGAATCTCCCATGGTTCAGGACCCTATGCCAGGATTCAGCCGGGAAGAAATCGAGTGGTTGAAAAAAGACTTGTCCGGCCTGCATCCGGAAACGCCTGTTTTCCTGGCCCTACACCATCCTTTGGATTCCTCAGAATTTGTCAGTCCCTATGAGAGGACCCGGCTTCTGGAATTATTTCAGCCCTATAACCTGGTTTGTGTTTTTGTCGGCCATGGGCATTCAGCCCGAAAACATAACTTTGAAGGGTATGATGGTGTGCAGGGGGGGAGTCCTGTAAAAGGGAATCCCGGTCCTGGGTATAACCTGGTGAGTGTTTCGGAAGATACCCTCTATATCGCTTACCGGATTTCCACCGAATCGACAGCCCGAATCCCAATATTAAAGAAGCCCCTGGCCCGGCAGCATTTTTATCCCCAAATCAATATTGAAACCCCTCAGTCCGAAGAATTACTGAAATGGGATAAGCTGAAATTAAAAACGACAGTTTATCGGTTTCCGGGGAGTATTGCATTGCCGGAATACCAGATTGATGGAGGCCGCCTTATTCCTTTAGCTAATACCGGAACCCAATTTGAGGGAGATGCTTCCCTCTCCAACCTTAATAATGGGGTCCATTATATTCGAGTCCAGATGACGGGCTCCCAATTTACCGCTTACCGAACCCAATTGTTTTATTATGAAAAGCCTGAAGGCCCCCATGCTCTTTGGAGGAAGAAATTTCCAGCTTCGTTAAGGGCCACCCCTCTTTATCGTGAAGGCATTCTATACCTGGGTGATATGGAAGGTTCTTTCTATGCGGTTTCTACCACCAACGGGAAGGTCCTCTGGACCTTTAAAACCGGGGCGGAGATTCTTTCCATGCCATTGATCGATCAGGGCAACATTTATTTGGGGTCGGGAGATGGTTCCTTCTATTGCCTCTCTACATCGGGTGAATTGAAATGGCAATTCAAGGCAGATGCTCCCATTTACTCTTCGCCCTGTATAGCTGAGGAGTCTGTTTATTTTGGGTCTAAGAAAGGGACTCTTTATTGCCTTAATATCGATAATGGAAAACAGAAATGGAAAAACACGGATCCCCAATACTGTATTGAGTCAAAATTAGCGGTTTCTAATGGAAGAGTCTATGTGACTGCCTGGGATTCTTTTATCTATGCCATCAATGCTGCCAATGGAAAATTAATATGGAAGAACACGGCTGCCGGGTCAACCGTTCGACCGGCAGCTAAACACTATTATAGTGCGGCAGATTCTGATATATGGATTGGCAGAGACCAAAAAATCTATGTCTCAGACAGAGATTGGTACCTCAGCCAAATTCAGCCTGATTCAGGGACTTTAGGCTGGTATACAACCAATACACTGGCTATCAGCCTGGGAGATAAGAATAAATATCTATATGTTCGAAACCTGAGAGGAGAAGCCGGTGAATTGGAAAAATGGTCTCTGGAAGGAGAAAAAATCTGGACTTCTCCCATTAAATTAAATATGATGGGGCAGGGTCGAGCTCTTCGATATTCTGTCTCACCAATTGAGAAGGATGGGAAAGTCTATGCTGTTTCCTGTTGGGGGACCCTCTATTGTGTGGAGGATGAAACCGGGAAAGAACTGTGGCAGTATCAGCTGACGCCTCAACTCCCGGTGCTGGCAACCCCGGCAGTGGATGAATCAGGGATTGTCTATGCGGCGGCTATGGATGGAACATTGACAGCCGTTACCCTGAAATAATAAACTGACTGATTGAGCGGATGTTGACAGGAACTCTTGAATTCAATCCATTATTATTGTGAGTCTGAAATCGGGACTGAAAGGTATGGGGTTGTGCAGAGTTCCCTTTAGTATCTTTTCCCCATAGGCGGGTTTATATGAAAATTAAGGAAATTGGTGAATTTGGATTAATTCAGAAAATAGCGGCAATGCTTCCCCCTCCCCATAAAGGGGTTACGATGGGCATTGGAGATGATTGCGCTGTATTTGAATTGTCCAATGGGAAATTGGGACTCCTGACTACTGATATGCTGGTTGAAGGGGTGCATTATTCCAAAGAATTTGCGACTCCCTATGAGATAGGTTGGCGCGCTATGGCTGGGAATTTAAGTGATATTGCGGCTATGGGGGGAACTCCCCGGTTGGTTTTGATATCTCTGGGTGTTCCGGAGATTACTAAAGTCAGCTGGGTAGAAGACCTGTATAAAGGGATGAGTGAACTGGCGGCTGCCTATGGTACCGATATTGCGGGGGGAGATACGGTAACCTCTTCCCAGGGAGTATTGAATATTGTTGTCTGGGGAGAAGTGGAGCCTTCCCAAACGGGGTATCGATCCGGGGCTAAACCTGGGCAGGCTCTCCTGGTTACGGGGGATTTGGGAGGGTCTCATGCCGGACTGGAAATTCTCAGAAGAAAGTTGCAGCTTTTGCCTGAAATCAAATCTTATCCGGTGGAAAAGCATCTTCATCCTGTTCCCAGGATAGAAGCGGGTCGATGGATTGGAGCTCAAATTGACCATGGAGCTTTGACTGATTCCAGTGATGGTTTAGGCCGAGACCTGAAAAATCTGGCAGAAGCCGGCAAGGTTGGTTTCCGGGTTTACCTGGATAAAATCCCCGTTCATCCCTCTACCTGTAAAGTGGCTGAAATGCTGGAGAAAAAACCTACTGATTTTGCTCTCCAGGGTGGGGAAGATTATGAATTGGTTTTTACCCTATCCCAAGAAGGATTAGCAGAACGCCTAATTGATTTTGAGAAACAAACCGGTGTGAAAGCTACCGTTATCGGAGAAGTACTGCCTCCCGAAGCGGGTATTCAACTTCAAGATGCCCAGGGGAATTGCCAAACTCTCTCTGGTTTTGGATTTGAGCATTTTTCCCTCCAGTCAAAAGTATCCCTCAGTAATTATCTTCTGAATTAGGGGAGGGGTCTTTAAATACAGGAAATTCTTATGAGGGTCTTCTGCCTCTTGATTTTTATACGACTTCCCGTTAAATTCTTTGGATGATTGTTATTAAATATGAAGGAGCTATTAATGTATAAAGAAAGATTAGTTAAATTAATGTTGGCAGCAGGTTTGTTGACTCTGGTATGGATGCCTCTGCAGGCTGAAACCCTTAGACCTTTGGCTACGGAAGATGCCAATACCCTTCCCAAAGGCCAAATTGACCTGAGTTTGGGGATTCAGTATCAGGATGGTTATGTGGACCCATTCAGTAATCCAGCTTTGGATGGAGATCGAATAGAAGCGCCATATATGGCTGTGGCGGCCGGGCTGGGGGATAATGTGGAATTACAATTTGAATGGGCGCTGCTGAGCATTGATAATGATATTCATGATAAATATGGTGCCGGAGATCCTCAATTAGCAGCCAAAATCCGCCTGATTGATGAAAAAGATTTCATCCCGGCATTAGGATTCAGGATGGGATTTAAAGTTCCTTCGGCCAGTTATG
Source organism: bacterium UBP4_UBA6127 (assembly GCA_002428325.1). Lineage (GTDB taxonomy): Bacteria > UBP4 > UBA4092 > UBA4092 > UBA4092 > UBA4092. Next base: position 153,498 of record DIVR01000045.1, on the reverse strand, counting down.
ATGAGGGTTTAGGTACGAATGAACCGGATGTTTATGGGGCTATTTTAGCAACCAAGCATTTTGGAAAATTGGCGGCTCATGCCAACTTAGGTCTGGCTTTGTTGGGGAATCCTGAGAGAAACCTTAATCAGGATGATGTCATGACTTATGGATTGGCCCTGACCGGCCCGGTAACGGATTCTTTGACTATTGGCGGGGAAATCACCGGACAGGCCTGCTCAACCAAATATAATGACAGGTCTCTGGCCCGGGTGGGTATTCAGTATCAACTATCTGATTTTATTCTTTATGGGTCCGCTGGAGCTGGTCTGACCAAAAAAACTGAAGATTTTAACTGTGGAGTAGGAATTACTTATCATTGGCAGACTCGTTAATCCTCAATAGAAATTGTTTTTTATCAGGGTGAGGTGCTTTAGAAAAAGCTTCCTCACCCTATTTTATTGATATAGTTATGCCGATTTTGGTAATATCCTTCCCCTATTCATCAAATTAGTAATCATTCCTGATTTTTTTTCTTGACTCAAGGCTTAAGAACCCTATACAATGAGGCAAATATACCCTGGTTAGTAAAGGGGGTGGTAACTTGATTACTGATCGCTGTCCCAAATGCGGAAATCTTCTGATTTTACAGAAAGCCCCGCCCAAATATTTCAGGCCGCATCTATGGTGTTGCCAACGATGCCAAACGATGTTGTTTCGCCCGGAAGGGTATGAAGAAAAATTGGTCATTGATGCAAACAAAACCCAACGCCGTCCCAAAATCCTGATTATTGATGATGATGAGGATATTTTAGAAATTCTTAAACAGCAATTATACTTTGCCGGTTACGAGACGGTTCAGGCAACGAATGCTGAAATCGGTTATGAAATATTAATGGAGAATTGTCCGGATGGAGTGGTGCTGGATATTTTCCTGCCGGGTATGGATGGATGGGCTTTAACCAAAAAAATCAGAGAAACTGAAAAATTGGCGCATCTGCCTGTGGTGCTGGGAACCGGTTTTTATACCGGAGCTGAAGCAAAGGCTAAAGCTTTGGAATATGGGATTGATGCCTTTGTGGTGAAGCCTTATGATAATGATGTCCTTTTAAATATTCTAAATGATATGGTTGAACGTTACTTCGGGCTGACCCCTATTCCCCCCCATCTTGTGGAGGAAGAAGAAACCGTTGATAAAGACGACAATTCTTCACCTGGTGAAAATGAGGGAGAAACAGTCTCTGATAAAGAACAGTCCCCTTCCGTTTAGGAATCAACGAATAATTAAGATAACTAAATTTCACCCGGATGATTCGGGATGATTGAGTTCAATAAAGGAAACTTGCCGGTACTTTGGCAGGTTTCCTTTTTCATAAAAACTGGAATCCCTGGAAAAATAACGTTATGATGATAAGTATATTTTTTCAGGAAAATAATTACTTTCCTGAATGATGACGGGAAGGACCTTCAGTAATGAACCATATTCTCCAATTTTTACTCTTATTAAGTTTTATCATTTTTATTGCCAAGTTATCCGGCGCTTTGGCTAATCGGTTTGGCCAACCGGCGGTATTGGGTGAAATCCTTGCTGGATTAATATTAGGACCCACCTTACTTAATTTTCTGCATTGGCCGGTTTTTGAAACTCCCGGATTAACTCCCGAGGTAATGGCTACCTATACATCTTTTGGGGTAAAACCATATATATTTGAATATATCGTAGAGGATCTAGCGGAAATCGGGGTCATTCTCCTGATGTTTGTGGCCGGCATGGAAACTGACCTGAAGGAAATGAAGAAAGTTGGTAAAACAGCTTTCTGGGTTGCCATTGGGGGTGTCATTCTTCCGCTTCTTTCAGCCATGTTGATAGCGCATATCTTTCAACATAGCTGGTCCCAGAGCTTGTTTATCGGTGCGATTCTGACAGCCACTTCTGTAAGTATCAGCGCTCAGACCTTGATGGAACTTAACCAGTTACGTTCCAAAGAAGGAGCGACTATCCTGGGAGCCGCTGTGATTGATGATATTCTGGGGATTATTGTCCTCTCCCTGGTAGTAGCCTTTACTGTCAAGGATGGCTCCTCCGGAGGAGTCATGGAAATACCCTTAATCCTGTTTAAAATAGTGGCTTTCTTTACTGTTGCCTGGTGGTTGGGCAACCGATACCTGGAGAAAATCACTGAAAAAGTATTAAAAATCCCTGCCAGCCAGGTACTCATGGCTTTTGTTTTGGTGGTGGCATTTATTTATGCTTTTGCGGCAGAATATCTGGGGGAAGTGGCTGCTATTACTGGTTCATATATTGCCGGGGTCTTATTTGCTCAAACGAAATATAAAGAACGGATTGACCGGGGGATACATCCTATTACTTATTCCTTATTTGTGCCGGTTTTCTTTATCAGCATTGGCCTTCGGGCGGATGCTACAAAACTGGGCAATGATTGGTTTTTCCTGCTAGCGGTCATAGTTCTGGCGATTCTGTCTAAAATAATCGGATGCGGGCTTGGCTCCCGGATGACCGGGTTCAATACCCAGGAATCCCTGCGAGTGGGTGTGGGAATGATTTCCCGTGGAGAAGTGGGCTTGATTGTCGCAGGATATGGTCTTTCCCATAAGATTATTGATGAGAATATTTTCAGCATCATGGTTATCATGGTTCTGGTTACCACTCTAGCAACACCCGTCTTGTTAAGATTTGTATTTCCAAGTGTGGTGGAAGAGGTGGAGACTGAAGTATATGAATCAGTCGCCCACGTGGAAGATAATGATGAAGATGATGAATCCTCTCAGTCCTGACAATCGGTGCCAGGATGAAAGAAGGTTGGAATGAAAATTCGATGGTATGTGTTTGCCTTTTTTCTTCCCATAATTTTCCTGACCCTTCTATATCTTTCGGCAAGGGGACCGGTTTATGACCACCCCACCGCTTTTTTGGCTAAAATGCGGGGCGGTCAACATCTCTGTATTGTATTTTTAGGAGATTCAATTACAGCCGGGCAGGGTGAAGAAAATAATTATGTGTTCCAGTTCCGCAAATATCTAAAGAACACAACTGCTTTTGACCGGACTCAGGTTTTTAATTCCGGAATACCCGGAGATACCGCAGCCGGTGGGCTGAATCGGCTGGATTCAACTGTGTTAAATCACAGGCCGGATCTGGTTTTGATTGCTTTTGGCGGCAATGACCTAAAAAATAAAGTCCCGGTAGCTGAGTTTGAATCCCAGTTGAAGGCCATGGTCAGTAAAATCAAAAGCCAATCCAAAGCGGATGTGATATTAATGACCACCCCGGTGTTTGCGGTGCCTTTAAGTGAAAAAGCCATTCGGCCCTATAACCAGGCCATTGAAAGAGTAGCGAAGGAAACATCCGTTTCTTTTCTGGATATCCATAAACGCTGGGCAAAAGAAATCGGGTGGTTTGGGTCTTCGGAAGGTTTTATGCAGGATGATCATATTCATCCCAATGAAAAAGGGCATCAGCTGATATTCCAGGAAATTGCTAAAAGCCTGGAGCTTTTTTAACAGGATCAACCTGTTTTCTGCCAGAGCCAGTCCCTTTTGTTTGTGAAAGTTTATCTGCTTGCTTCAGGCACTCTTCAGCTTTTCCGGTTAACCCCAGTTTATAGAGGGAAAGAGCTTTCCCATACCAGGCATCTTCATCGGTAGGGATTGCCATGATGGCTTCATCGAATTGCTTGACTGCTTCCTGTAGGATATCTCTTTGTTGCTTGGACAGATTTTTCTCATGACACATTACTTCAGGTAATATAAAATCATGAATCGAACGGGTGATTTTTCTTGCCATGGATATCCCCTGAATATAATGAAATCATTTATTGCATTAATTGCCTACATCATAAACAGAAGTTAGAGAAAAAATCAAGAAATAATATTGGGAAAGAGAATGAAAAGTAAAAAAACTTATTCCATGAGTTTGCCGATAGGTTTCCAGGGTTCCACATGGTCGCAAACGGTTTTGATAGCTGCCACCAGGGGAATGGCCAGTATCAGCCCGGTTATTCCCCATAACCATGCCCAATAGACCATGGCAAAAAGAATAGCGACTGGATTCAATTTAACTCTGGCACCCACCAGTTTGGGCGAAAGCACATTAGCATAAATCAAGTGCATGAGCATTCCAAATCCGGCGACCCAGGCGACTCGGAAAAAAGATTCTGTTTCCAGAAAAATCAGGACCACCGGGGGTAATAGACCTATCACGACCCCAATAATAGGAATAATATTGCAGATTGCAAATATTCCCGCATTTACCAAAGCATAATCGACACCTACCAGCATAAATCCCAAGCTGGTAGCTACCCAAAGAATCAAAACCGAGACCATATTTCCACTCAGAAAACCAATCATCTGGGCTTGGATCTGGTCAATGGCTTCCATGGCTGAATTCCGGTTTTCATTTCCAAATAGGTTGGCAATGTTATTTCGCACATCATCCCTGGCAATCAGGATAAAAAAGACAATAAAGGGTATTAAAATGGCATGGGATAAAAATTCCAAGACAGCCGAAATGGCATGAGACATATTACTGTCATCCTGGATTTTTACTTCACGGACTTGTTTGGTAGTCTCCGGAGTGGTCTGGGGAATGATATTTTCAGTTGCTTTTTGAAATCGGGTGATACGAGCCTGAATATCCTCGGATATTTTTTCGATTTTATGTTTATATTTAGGGAGGCTGTTGACAAACCCCTGGCTCCTTTGAAAAAGAAGGGTAGAGAGGGTCAGTACCACCACCAAGGTAATAAAAATGACGGTCAATACAGCAAACCAACGGGGTAATCGGATTTTTTCCAGGAGAAGGACTGCCGGTTCCAATGCCAGGGATATCATAAATGAAACAGCTATCGTGGTGATAACAGTTTTACCGAACCAGCAAATAACTGTAAAAAGGGCTACTATAGCCAGTATATAAAAAGTATTTTGCAGGGTCTTGGACCCTGAGACAGGTTGTTTGTCCTGCATAACGAATTTACCTGGTTAAAACGGACTGGAAAAAGAAACTTAGTATCTACTAAGTTACCATATTCCCGGTAGGGATTCCAGAGTCTGCTTGATTTATACCCTGTTAATTTGTGAACAATTCTTGACAGGGCTTCCAACCTCTAGTTAAATAGGATAAGTGTCGGTTGTTAGTTTATCTTAAGGAAGGCTGGGAAACATGGCTGTTGATAATAACCAGGACAAGCTGGATAAAGCAACCCGGTATGGTGAATTACTGGCGGATTTATTGTCTGAAGTCATGGACCAGTTATTGAATCCTGTTACCTTGGAAGCCATCTGTTCGGAAGCTGTTACCCCCTCCCAGTTTGAGGTTTTATTATATATATACCGGCATGGGATGAAATGCCCGGTAACCCATCTAGCCACTGGATTATCCATCAGCAGGCCGGCGGCTACAAAATTTGTGGACCGGCTGGAAGAACATAAATGGGTAACTCGTGAAAATGATATGGATGATAATCGGGTATATTATGCCCGACTGACCCAGCGGGGAAAACAAATAGTTGAATCCATCCGAAATTATCGGTTGGAACGGGTTCGAACCATTATTGAGCGGATGCCCCCTGAACAGAAAGAATCTTTTTATCAGGGGCTGGAAGCTTTTATCAGGGCCTCCCTGGAAGAAAAAGATTTATCGCAAATCCTTTGCTTGAATTGTGGAACAGCTTTTGTAGAACAATGTGAAATCAATAAGCAATGGGGCCATTGCCTGGATCCATATAACCATCCTGATAGAAAGATTGTTTAACCTTTTTCCAGAGAGACTTCATGCAAGAACTTTTCCTGGACTCAATTACTCAGACCCCAATAGACTCAAGGGTATTAGAGGCGATGTATCCCTATCTGACAGGCTGCCATGGAAACCCTCTTTCTCGGCATGGACTGGGAGGAAAATCCCAAAAGGCCGTAGAGAAGGCCCGGCAACAAGTAGCGATTTTGATAGGTTCATTCCCGGATGAGGTTATCTTCACTTCCACCGGGACCGAATCCAACAATATGGCATTGATTGGCATGGCTCATTCCTTGAGAGAAAAAGGGAACCATCTTATTCTGAGTGGGTTGGAGCATGAATCGGTGCTTTTCACAGCAAGGGCTTTGGAAAAAGAAGGATATGAAATAAGTATTCTTCCCGTGGATTCCCAAGGGTTGACTTCTTTGGAGTCTCTGGAAGAGGCCATACGAAAGCAAACCATCCTGATCGCTATAACCACCGCGAATGGGGAAGTGGGGACACTCCAACCTTTAAAGGAAATTGGGAATTTCTGCCAGAATCATCAAATCGCCTTTTTTTCGGATGGGGTGGCGGCTGTAGGGCAGATTCCCATGGATGTCAGAGAGTTAAATCTGGATGCCCTCAGTTTGGCAGGAAACCAGTTTTATGGTCCTCCGGGTATTGCTGCCATGTATCTTCGGCGAGGGACTTATCTGGCTCCCTTGATGTATGGGGGAAAGCATGAGGAGCATCATCGGCCTGGCACCCATAATCTTCCCGGTATTGTGGGATTAGGGATGGCAGCCCAGCTGGCTTTGCAGGAGATGCCGTCAAGGATGACCCACCTGGTAAATTTACGGGATTATACAAAGGCTAACCTGGCATCATCAATACCCAATCTGATTTGGACCGGGCATTCCCAGAAGAGATTGCCTCATCACTTAAGTTTTTGTGTAGAAGGAATCCAGGGAGAAGCCTTACTGCTTCTTTTGGAATTGGAAGCAGGGGTGGCAGCTTCCAGCGGTTCTATCTGTGGGGATGAGACCAGCCAATCCAGCCGGATTCTCCTGAATATGGGGATTTCGGAGGCGGCAGCTGGGGGAGCGATTCGGTTTACTTTTCTCAAGGATACGGATACAGAAAACTTGGATGTCCTCTTTAAAAAAATGCCTGAATTGGTGGCAAGGCTGCGGAATAAATTCCATTCTGCAATCAATAGAGGGTTGGGGACGCGATAGCTTATCGTCCCATCAGGCTAATAACCAGGTCGGCCAGGCTGTCGGGATTATGCCGGGCGATATCGGTCTGACTGACCAAATTATCCCCAATTAATTCAGCTTTGGTAATTTCCCTGGTTTTTTTTACATCTGCCCGGATGAAGTAGGACTTTTCTTTGGCATATCTTCGGATAATTTCCCGGGTGGGCCGGCCATTATTATAGATAATAAAATCCAACGCATCACTTCCCAGGTATTGGACAATCGTCTGAGTAAAATCAGATAATTTATAACCGTCGGTTTCTCCATGTTTCGTGGCGAGGTTACAGACATAAACTTTTCGGGCATCGGAACTGCGGATAGTTTCTGCTACACCTTCCACCAAGAGATTGGGAACAATGCTGGTATAGAGATCACCTGGACCCAGGACGATCAAATCAGCAAACATCAGGGCTTTCCTGGCATCCCGGGTTATTTTAGCTTTAGGTTTCAGATAGACTTTTTTAATCCGGGTGGAAGACCTCTGGACTTTATTGGGAATAGCGCTTTCTCCTTTAACCTGTTTCCCATTATCCAATCGGGCGCAAAGCTGGACGTTATCATGGGTTACGGGTATGACTTCTCCCCGGATATTAAGAATCCGGGCCGCTTCTTTAATAGCATTCTCATCGGAACCGGTAATATCTTTCAGGGCGGTTAGCAGTAGATTGCCAAAGGTATGGCCTTTCAGGCCTCTTCCCCGGTCAAATCGGTATTGAAGCAGGTCTTTCATCATCTCTGTGGAATCTGATAAGGCAATCAGGCATCGGCGAATATCCCCCGGGGGGAGGGTGCCAAATTCATCCCGGAGGACTCCGGAGCTGCCCCCGTCATCCATCATGGTAACAATGGCGGATAATTCCACCCGATGATTTTTTAAGCCTTTAAGTATGGTAAAGAGGCCAGTGCCTCCTCCTAAAACTACAATATTATCCATTTGAATAGGCTACCTTTACTCTCAATACTGGTTGAGACCAGACAGTGCTTCTTTTTCTATTATAGAGACTATTCATCCTGATTTGGAAAAAAGACTGTCAAGGTCTCATTTCTCATATCCACTTTCCCGACCGGATGGTAAAAAGCATCCACTGGCATCCGGAAGGGCATGATTTTTCCGGTCTGTTGTCCTCGACGGGGGTCGATATTCAATAAAACAATCTTGATTTCCCGACGGCTGAACATCTCCCCAATGGTTTCCAGATGTTCCATATTGGCAGGGTTCCCTTCCCGATAAGCCATCCAGTTAAAATATTTCATAAACCAGACATATTGCTCAGAAAATTCACCTGCTAGTGGTCTTTCTGCCAGAAAAGCAAAATAAGGGGGAGAAAATATGGCCTCCCCAGGTTTGGAATGGTCCTGAATCAGAGAAATAATTCCTTTTACCGACTCAGAAGGCAACTCATAATTGATTCCCTTGAGAGTGTTAATGTTCTGTTTATACCCAGGCAGGCCCAGTATCAGGACAACCCCAATGGCAACTGCTTCCAGCCAAAATGGTTTGGCTTTTACAAGAGACTGGGTTGACCTATAAATCCCATAAACGGAAAAGAGGGCAACGGCGGGTTCTCCAAGGGTGAAAATATAATCAACAGTTCCCCCTTTGGTGGCATAGACAAAGGAGCCCAGGGTTGCCAGGGAATATAAAAACAAGAATACCGGCAGGGGGGATGTTTTTATTTTTCCATGGATCTGGGTTTTATAATAAAGAATCAAGCCCAGGAGAGAGGCTACTATCAGGGGGCCTTCCAGGTGGAGGATGATACCTCCAATCCATTTTATTTTTCCCAGCATATATCCCAGAGTGTTTTCTTTGGGGTAGGTGCCTACCTGGTCCAGGATGGCATTTTGCAGAAACATTCCCTGGGTATAGATTTGAAAGAAGAGGGTTGCCAGGGCCAGCAATGATAAAGCGGGAATGGCATACCAAAAGAGTTTTTTTCGGTCATAGAGAGCCAGGATTCCTATTGTCAGGAGCAGGTAGGGGGCCGCTGTCATGTTAGTCAAAACCCCTAGTCCGGCAAAAAGACCGGCTCCTGCCATGGATTTAGGGGTCCATCGAATCATGAATCCTATTGAAATCAACAGCCAGAGGATTTCCAAAGGTTCACTTTGATAACCTCGGGACCACCAGAACCCGATGGGTAGGAATAAATAAACCGTTCCGGCTAAAAAAGGGAGCCATTTTTTGTTCACATCAAGGAATATCCGAGAGGCCAGGTAATAGATCAATCCGGCATGAATGGCTCGAAGCAACAGGGTGAAAACTCTGACTGTAAATAAAGGGTTTCCCAGCCAATCTCCAATTTTTAACAGCAGGGTTCCTGTATATAAGTGCAGGGGCGGCTGGGGGGATAGGATATCCCGGTAAATCACTACCCCTTGAAGCATCCTTCTGGCTATATAGAGGTAATTCCCATCCCCAAAATCTAGATATGCCAGGGAAATATGGCTTATCATCAGGGCCAGGTAACTCAGGCAAACCCCGATAAATACTAGCAGGGGAAGGTCTCTTGATTTCGGTTCCGGGAATTTCTTCATGGTTTGCCATCTTAGCATAATTATCCCTCAGCTATAAGTTCAAATCCTATCCCGGGAAAGGATCCCCGGGGGGATATCAAACCTGAACTGAGATAAAAAATTGAGGTCAGGGGCCTTCTATTAGAGTTTTGTTACTTCAAGAGTCCTCCCCTGGGATTCTGTACCTAATATTCAATTTTGTTGTTCAATTAATCTTAGATTATTAACACATAAACCCGATTTGAGATTATTTTAGGGTTATCTAGGCCTCCAGGAAAGTACCTCTCTTGATACAATTGAGGCTGTTTTGACAGCTGTCAAAAATATAACTATATTATTATCAAGGGTCTCATGGTTTCAGGTTCTCCAACCTTATGCTAAAAGAAGGGTCTGTCTGGAAGGAGAATCCTCTGAATCCTGGGGAGAACTTGTGTCTTTATTTCCAGCAAAAATTTAAAGCCCGTTTCCCCTCCCGGGGAAACGGGCTTTTTACCTTATATAGCTAAGGGAAAGAAACTTACTTAATAAAGACCTCTTTTTTAGAGGTTGAGGATTTATACATGGCTTCCAGGATTTTAAGGGAGACCAAACCCTGTTCACCGGTTGCCATCGGGGCTTTATTTTCCTGGATAGATTCGATAAAATTAGCAATTTCCAGGTTATAAGGTTCAACCTTAGGGAAGGACATTTTGGTATCCGTCAGGATATTTTTCTGATTTTTGAAAATGGTCGGTGGATCGAGGATAGCCCCTCCATCGGTGCCATAGAGTTTGATATAGCTTTCAGAATCACCCTGCATATTGAGGGCCCAACTGGTTTCCAGAAGCAAGGTGGCCCCATTTTTGAACTTAACCAGGCCTACTCCTAAATCTTCCACATCAAATTTACAGGGAGTCCCCCAGAATCCTAATCCCTGGGGACCGATTTCAGCATAAGTAGAAGCGCTGACCGAAAGGGGTTCCGGGAATCCCATCAGGTAGAGGGTCAAATCAAGGGCATGGACCCCAATATCGATAAGGGGACCGCCGCCGGATTTTTCTTTCAGGCAGAACCACTGGCCCCAGGCAGGGATGCCGACTCTGCGTAGATAGGCAGCTTTGGCATAATAAACCTTACCCAAGGCTCCTTCATCAATGAACTGTTTAAGAACCTGGGTCTCCCCTCTGAATCTTTGATGAAAACCTACCATCAAGGTTTTTTTCATCTTTTTGGCAGTCTCCACCATCTTTACCCCATCTTTAACTGAATGGGCCAGGGGTTTTTCACATATAACATGTTTGCCGGCATTCAAAGCATCCACTGTAACCGGGCCATGGAGGAAATTCGGCAGGCAAACGCTGGTGGCTTCAATATCCGCTTTTTTCAGCATTTCCTTATAATCGGTAAAAACTTCAGGGATATTCAGTTCCTTGGCAAAAGCCTCTGCTCTGGATTTGTCTGTATCACAGACGGCCACCATTTCTGCATCGGGACATTTTTGGTAACCCCAGGCATGCTGTTTAGCAATGCCTCCGGCTCCGATGATCCCAACCTTGACTATTCTTTTCTTACTGCTCATTTGAGTTAAATCCTTCCTTCACTTGAAACCATTAGGATAATTATTTTGAATTGATAAAACTGTTCCATCTTAGCATATCGGAAAATGGATTTCAGTTGAATTATCAGCTGAAAAACAGGGTTTATTTATGCCGATTCGGCATGATTCTTGCTTGGGTCCAGGAATGGCATTACGGGGGTTGGCTGACCCTCATGAGACGGAGTTATAACGGAGAGGGTCAGACCCTCTCCGTTACTTCTCCGATTCAAATTAAAGAGTGAATGGGTCAGATTTTGTTTACAATCAGGGGGAGAGGATATATTATGAAGTTATGAGTACAGCCAATCGAAAAAAAATCATTGCTGTCATCGGGGCCGGGGTCTGTAACGATGATATCGGCATCTTGGCAGAGGAAGTGGGCCGCCGGATTGCTGAGGCCGGTGCTATCCTCCTTTGCGGGGGATTAGGCGGGGTGATGGAACATGCCGCCCGGGGAGCTAAATCAGCTGGGGGTATGACCCTTGGAATTATTCCTACTTATGACCCAGCCACTGCCAATCCCTACATTGATATTCCCATTTTGACCGGATTAGGCCATGCCAGGAATATCATGGTGGTGAGTTCTGCCGATGCGGTCATCTCGGTAGGCGGGGAATATGGAACCCTTTCCGAGTTGGCTATCGCCTTGAAACTGGGCCGTCCTACCGTGGGGCTGAAGACTTGGGAATTGCCCCGGGAATCCCGGATGATACCGGCAGAAACTCCTGAAGCTGCTGTAACCCTTGCTTTAAGGGAAATCAGCAAACCCTGAGAATTTCTCAGAGGACCGGGACATCGTGTGAGTATTTCCTATTACTGGAGATATCTAAAATATTTCCCTATCTTGAATATCCTTTCTTCCCATGCTGTCATGATGTTTGTCATTCTATTATCTACAGGGGTATAATGGCTTGGCGGATGATATGAAAAGCCCTAAAAGAATCCAAGTATATTTTGAGAAAATGACCGCCATCCATACAAAGGTGGCCCCTTTTAATGGGGTGGTATTAAACCTGTTTATACCCGGCTTAGGGATTTTTTATGCCCGAAATTACCTGGGAGGGCTGATATGGATGATGGTAGCTCTCTTTATGTTGGGAACCAGATTCTTGGGTAATGACTTGATCCTGTTCCTAACAGGATTTGAATACATGATTCCAGATTATAATTTAACTAACCTGAGAGTCAGGCAGGCTGACCAAACCTGGAAGTATGTCGAGGAACTCAAACGGGAGGCCGAATCCTTTTCTCCTGATAACCCTGATAAGGATTTTGAGGCTTATAGGGGATAACTAAAATATGGCTGTATTAAAATCTCAAAAAGGAAAAGAACTCTATTCCCCCCTCAGGGCCTTTCTACTAAACCTGCTGATTCCCGGGGGGGGATTTTTCTATATCCAAGAACCTGCTAAAGGGATTTTTTGCCTGGTTCCCGGGTTGATTATTGAATATTATTTAATAACCCAGATTTATATTATTTCCAATACACTCATAATCATTAATGGAAGAACCATGCATCCTCCGTTATTGCATTTTGGCATGAGGTCGCTGACCCTCTGGATGGTGGCCTTTTTTTATATCCTTCTTCTTCTTTATTCAGCCTACAGTGCTTCCCAACAAGCGGAGGAGAAAAACAATATAATCCTCTATGAGGATTATATTGAAAAGAATAAAGAAATTAAACGTAAAATCAATGAAATTAAAAATAGGAAAATTGATTAGCGATTAATGCGATAGATCCGAAAAGGAGTTTATGGCATGGCAATCCCTAAAACTCATCCTCGAAAATCACCGATGGTGGCAAGAATCTTGTCGTATGTTATTCCCGGACTGGGTTTTTTTTATACGGGAGATAAAATCAAGGGTTTTGTCTGGATGATATTGGGATTCCTGATAATAGTGTTTGCGTTATCGAATACTCTGGGCCGAGTCAATGGGGGAGTCTTTGCCTTCAGAATCCAATATTTCAGAATTGCCATTTATCTCTTTTATTTGGCTTATTCAGCGGAGATGGCTGCCCGGGATTGCCTGGATTATAATACCCGGCTCTCTCTCCAGGAAGAAATTGATTATAAAAAATATTTAAAAGATAAAGGCTTTAGAGGGTAAATCGATATATATGCTGTTTAGGCTGAACTTTTCCAAAATGATTGAAAAGAGGCCGGATTATGCTTAAGAGTTTTCCTGAAACCCTGGAAATTGATAAGAAAATCGAGGCATTAGAGATAAAGAAGAAATCTGAAGGAAAGGCTTTTTTACTGAGCCTCTTTTTTCCGGGAGCCGGAACCCTGTATGGTGGGGATTGGGTGGTCTTTATTATTATGTTTCTGATAAATGCCTTTATTATTTTTCTTTTCTTGAGGATAGGGTTTTGGAGAACTATTTTTTGGGGATTAAGCTATTATTTAGTGGGAAATGATAATTATGCATTTACTACAGTGATTGGTTTTTATTTCTTTAACTTATGGCATGCCGGTCATACTGTTGAACGGTATAATTTTTCTATCCGGATGGAAATTGAAGATTTTGAACGAAAACGAACCGGTATCTTGATGGAAAAATATAGGAAAGAAAAATACGGACAAAATAACTAACCCCTTTATCTCCAATCCCAAATCTTTCTGATGGGGACCCTTCCTCTTTAATAGGCTCACACTTGTTACCCCCATTTGGGGTATAATAATAGATTACTCTAAAAATCAGTAATGAGGAGACCCTTGCCGGTAGATTCAAGGGATTATAGGACTATATGGGAAAAAATGAAATCATCATTAAAGGGGCTCGTGAACATAACCTGAAGAATATCGATATAACCATCCCCAGGGATAAAATGGTGGTTATTACCGGTCTTTCAGGTTCCGGGAAATCCTCTCTTGCTTTTGATACCATCTATGCCGAAGGGCAGCGCCGTTATGTGGAATCTTTATCAGCCTATGCCCGGCAATTCTTGGAACAGATGGGGAAACCTGATATTGATTTCATTGAAGGACTCTCTCCCGCCATCAGCATCGAACAGAAATCTGTCAGTAAAAATCCCCGATCCACAGTAGGAACTGTTACTGAGATTTATGACTACCTGCGGTTGTTATTTGCCCGAATCGGACATCCTCACTGTTATCAATGCGGCCGGGAAATCCAACATCAATCGGCTTCCCAGATTATTGACCAGTTAATGGAACTAAAAACAGGCAGCAAATATATGGTGATTGCCCCGGTGGTCAGGGGGCGTAAAGGGGAATACCGAAAACTGCTGGAAGATATCCAGCGGCAAGGTTTTGTCAGAGTCAGAATCAATGGGGAACTCATGGACCTGAATGAATCCCTTTCAGATATTAAGCTGGAGAAATATAAAAAACATAATATAGATGTGGTGGTGGACCGCTTAGTCGCTAAACCTGAAATACGGCAACGGTTGGCGGATTCCGTCGAAACAGCCCTGAAACTGGGAATGGGAATTATTTATATCAATCTCCCGGATGAAGATAATGAATTAATATTTTCTGAGCATTTTTCCTGTCCGGACTGTGGAATTTCCTTTGAAGAGATGGCTCCCCGGAATTTTTCTTTCAATAGCCCCCATGGGGCTTGCCCCAGTTGCCATGGGTTAGGTACCAGCACTGAGTTGGACCCTGAACTGATTATTCCTGATGAAAGCAAATCCATCAATGACGGGGCTATTGTTCCCTGGTTCCGGATTGCCGGATATTATTCTTCCGGTAAAAGCGGGCTGGGGGGATATTATTATCGGATATTGGAACAGATATGCCAGCAGAATGATATCAGCTTGGACTCCCCCTGGCGGCTGCTGACCAGCCGACAGAAGAATATTGTCCTTTTTGGCAAGGACGGTAATGAGGATGTCGCTACCCGGGGGAAACAATATTGGAATAATGATTTTGAAGGGGTCATTCCCCATCTGAAACGGCGGTTTGCTGAGACCAATGCTGAATATGTGCGTAATGAGATTTATTCTTTCATGCGGGAAAAACCCTGCCCAGATTGTAAAGGCGGCCGATTGAAACCCGAATCCCTGGCAGTCAAAATAGGGGGGCTGAATGTCCATGATATTACCCAGCTGTCAGTTAAAAAGGCATTAAAACATTTCCATGAAATTTCATTATCTCCCAGAGAAGTAACCATTTCTGAAAGGATTTTAAAAGAGATCAGAAACCGGTTGGGATTCCTGGTGAATGTAGGACTAGATTACCTGACCCTGGACCGGTCAGCGGCAACCCTCTCCGGTGGTGAAAGCCAGCGTATCCGGCTGGCCACCCAGATAGGGTCCCAACTGGTGGGAGTCCTCTATATTCTTGATGAACCCAGTATCGGGCTGCATCAGAGGGATAATCGAAAGCTTCTGGAAACTCTGTTGGAATTAAGAGATATTGGCAATACGGTCCTGGTGGTGGAACATGATGAAGAAACTATGCGGATGGCCGATTGGATTATTGATATGGGGCCGGGAGCCGGCAAGCATGGGGGATACCTGGTCTCTCAGGGAACTCCTGAGCAAATCATGGCCGACCCCAATTCTATTACCGGGAAATACCTTTCCCATATCTCGAAGATTGAGATGCCTGCCAAACGAAGGCCGGGTAACAAGAAGTTTCTGGAAATAATAGGCGCCAGGGAAAATAATTTAAAAAATATAGATGTAAAGATTCCCTTAGGCCAGTTTGTAGCAATCACTGGGGTTTCGGGTTCCGGGAAGTCCACCCTGATCAATGATATTTTATATCAGCAGTTATCCAAATATTTCTATGGGTCACGGGCCAATGCTGGGCGGCATGATGAAATCAAAGGGTTGAGCCATATTGATAAGGTCATCGACATCAGCCAGGAACCTATCGGAAGAACCCCTCGATCCAATCCGGCAACATATACCGGAGTGTTTACTGACATCCGTGAACTCTTTTCCTCGGTGCCGGAAGCCAGAGCTCGAGGATATAAGCCCGGCCGGTTCAGTTTTAATGTCAAAGGCGGACGATGCGAAAGCTGCCAGGGAGATGGAACTATTAAAATTGAGATGCATTTTCTTCCCGATGTCTATGTTACCTGTGAAGTCTGCCGGGGGATGCGATTCAATAAAGAAACCCTGGATATCCAATATAAGGGTAAAACCATTTATGATGTACTGCGGATGACAGCCGAGGAAGCCCAGGAATTTTTTAAGAATATTCCCGGTATCGCCCGTTATATGGATACTTTAGTGGATGTGGGACTCGGTTATATTGAACTGGGACAAAGCGCTACCACCCTCTCCGGGGGGGAAGCCCAGCGGGTCAAACTGGCAACGGAGTTATCCCGTCGTTCTACCGGCAGAACCCTCTACCTATTGGATGAACCGACCACCGGACTCCATTTTGATGATGTAAAACGGCTTCTGACTGTATTAGACAGGCTGGTGGAAGCTGGTAATACCGTCTTGGTCATTGAACATAATCTGGATGTCATTAAAACGGCGGATTATGTAATCGACCTGGGTCCTGAAGGTGGAGATGAAGGGGGCTTTGTCATTGCCCAGGGTTCCCCGGAAGAAGTCGCAAAAATCAAGAAATCTTATACCGGCAAATATCTTCGGACAATGTTGAAAGCTTAATATTTCGCAGGCCGCCACTAAACCTCAAAATCATCATATACCTGTTCTCGGGCCAGGCTTCGGTCTTCTTCAAATTCCTGAAGCCGGTCAAATATAATCGGGAATATGACACAGGAAATAATGGTGGAGATAATCAGTGCGGTATAATTTGCACTGTCTATCAGTTTGATGCTGTACCCTATCTGCGCTCCTACAATCAAAAGAGATAACTGGCTGGAAGTCAGAAACCCGGCGCCCAAGGATTTGTAAAACCCAAACTTCTTCATCAGAGTTAAAAAAGGCAGGAATTTAACCGCAAAGAAAATCATCAGGTAAAAGGGAATCTTAAACAAGGCCGCAGGGCTGTGAATGACTGTTCCTACATCCAGAGTGACTCCCACCATCATAAAGAAAACCGGTATCAGAAAACCATATCCGATGATATCGAGTTTATACATCATTTTTTCCCGGCTGGTTTTGGTTATGGCTGAAAATATTAATCCGGCCAAAAAGGACCCCAGGATGATTTCGGTTCCAACTTTATCCGAGAGGGTCACTAAGATCAGAATCAAAGCAAAAGCGGCCCTGACCCTCAAGTGTAACCCTTCAAATGCATCAAAGGAAAAATCAAACTTATTGGAATATCGGGTAATGAGCCTGTAGATTATGTAAGAGGCAATAAAAACCAGTACAAACAGGAAGCTTTTGATGGATAGTCCGGACACGATGGATTGGGAGACCACTGTCAGACCAATCAGACAGGCAAATTCACATAGTAACGAAAATATCAGTAATATCTGTCCATATTCGGTTTTAAGAATCTTGCGTTCTTTCAAGACTGGCATCAAAAGACCCGGCGCTGAAGAGGCTAGTAAAACCGTAAAAAACAGGGTGGGATTGATATTGGGGCCAAATAGCCGATCAGCAAACAAATAGGCCACTAACACGGATAAAAGGAAAATCCCTGTACAGTATAAAAGGGTATGATTCCCGGTGCCTTTTGAATTTCTTTTGAGCAGAATAGAATCTAAATCAATTTCAAGGCCGCTTAAAAACAATAAATAGGCCAATCCCAGACTGCTGAGAAAATGAATCCAAGGGTCGTTTTGGATAATATTGAGGAAACTTTTCCCGATGATAATCCCCACCAGGATTTCCCCCACGACAAAAGGGATTTTTACCTTTTTAATGGAATATATCAATATCGGGGTCAGAAAGGCCAGGACACTTAAAATCAAAAATGAATCATAATGAACATGCACCATTTTTTCCGTCTCCTTTCTGGAGGACACTGTGGATGCCAGCTACTACCCTTTGTCTTGGCAGAACAATGTATTTTATATCAGTTACTCCGGAAAAAGGAAAAAAGAAGACCCTTTCCCAACAGGAGATGGGGTTCTCGGTAAGGGAATGCGAAGAAGTTTTGACACGTGTCAAAAAATGATAGAGAACTGATTTGTAAAGAAATGGATAGATCACCCCGAGTGTCTAACGAAAAGAAAAACAGCCGGTTGATAAGATATCAACCGGCTTGGAATGGACAAGTTGAAAAACAAGTTATTTTTTCAGGATAGCGCGAACTTCATCGAGCTGGCCGGCAGAACCCAGGAACACATTGCGGCTGGCGATGAATTTGGCGTATTCTTCGATAAAGACTTTTCCGACCGGTCGGAAATCAAAGACTTCCGGTTTGTCGCGGAAGAATTCACGGTGAACGCGGGTCCAGACCAGACGGCCATCGGTATCAATATTGATTTTGGTGACGCCGAGTTTGGCAGCCGGGAGATACTGGTTAGGGTCAACGCCCTTGGCGCCTTTCATGGCACCACCGGCATTGTTGATACGTTCAACTTCGTCCTGAGGAACTGAGGAAGAACCATGGAGAACCAGGGGGAAACCCGGGCGGAGTTTCTGGATGGCTTCAACGACTTCGAAATGAAGGCCCTGAGAACCGGAGAATTTGAAGGCCCCATGGCTGGTTCCAATGGCGCAGGCCAGAGAATCGCAACCGGAACGTTCAATAAATTCGACAGCCTGTTTCGGGTCTGTCAGTTTAGCATTACCTTCTGCAACTTTAATATCTTCTTCCACACCACCGAGCTGGCCGAGTTCGGCTTCTACGCTGATTCCTTTAGCATGAGCAGCATCAACCACTCGTTTGGTGGCAGCAATGTTCTCATCAAAAGACATGTGGGAAGCATCGATCATGACGGAGGAATAAAACCCTGAATTAATGCAGTCATAGCAGGTTTCTTCATCACCATGATCGAGATGGACGGCAAAAATAGCATCCGGGAAAATCTCGTCAGCAGCTCGGATCATGCCTTCGAGGAGTAATTTGTGGGTGTATTTACGGGCACCCTTGGAGATTTGGATAATAAAGGGAGCCTTGGAATCCATATTCCCCATAAACAGGCCCATGGTCTGTTCGGCGTTGTTGATATTGTAAGCGCCGAGAGCATACTTTCCGTAAGCATGCTTGAATAAATCTTTAGTTGTAACAATCATGTCTGGTGTCGCTCCTTAACAAAGAGTATTCCTATGAATATTTCATGGGAATCAAATAATTATACACTAAATTCGGGCTAGAGCTTAAGCGAAAGCTGTTAATTCCTTCCGGGTACCCATTTTCCAAAGATGGATTCCCAGGAAAGCCTTTCATTCTTCTTCAGGGGGGTGGCTGCCCATTTAATTCCCTGGATCAAGAGAGGTTCCAAGCCTTCAGTCAATTCCGGATGGGGAGAAAACAGAAGGACCTTTCCTTTACCGAATGGGGCGGCGATAATGGCATCCTTTCCACCCATTTCTCCCTGGGGAGCTTCTGGGGAATGTAAGTCGGTCCGATACCGGGCCAGGGATTTATAGGCCGGAAGGGTCGTCAGGTCTGAAGGCACTAAAGGAGGGCCATTTTCATAGAATATTGAGAATACCTTGTCATTTTGACCCTTGATAGAACCGGAAATTTCACATTCTACCATTTGGACCCCTCTTGCCCAATGGTCTAAATCGTTTACCTCTGAATTAATGACCTCAATATCCCGTTTATTGGGATTCCAGTCTTTACCTGCCAGGTAAGCCCCAGCGCAGGTAGCGACTAACCCTTTTCCATTATGGATATATTCAGTCAATATCCGGCAGGATTCCGGTCCCAGAGACTGCCTCTGTCCCGAAGCCGTGCCTCCAGGCAGCAGGAATACATCAAATTTATCCAGTTTCCCTTCCCGAATATCCTGGCTTTTCAGAGTTTGCGCTTCCATTCCTTTGACTTTGCTGATGATATTCAGGGTACTGTCCAGGCAACGGGGCAGGGTTCCCTCATCTGCATATAGGGCGACTCTAATGGGTTTGGCAGCCATACTGGCAGGGAACAGACCGGAGAATAATAACCCAACCATAAGCAGGCAGGCTATGGAATAGCGGTCCAAAGGTTTCATATAAAGCTTATCCTCCTATTTGGGACATGGAACCCGGAAAACACTGATGGAAATCCTCTCGGAGCTGATGTTCTCCGGGTTTATGGAGGATTCCCTCTCTTATCAATCGTGCCACGTCTTCAATACTAGCTCCCTTCCTTAAGGGAGTTTTTAAATCAACAGTAAAGGGATGGTGCAGGCAAAGGTGGAGATGCCCATCAGCCGAAAGCCGAATTCTCCGGCATCTTTCACAAAAATGCAAACTGCTTATGGGGTTGATAAATCCAACCCGGGTTTGTGTTTCCGGGATATTCCAATATTCTGCAGGACCAAACCCATGAACAGGATTTTCCATCGGTTCCATCTCTCTTAAGGACAGGCATCTTTCCCTAATTTCATCCGCAGTTATGACTTTCTCTGGTCCCCAGGCCTCATCCAGAGTGCCGGAATTCGGCATAAATTCAATAAATCTAAGTATTAGGGGTTGTCCTGATACCCAATGGATGAAATCATCCAACTCATCATCATTGAATCCCCGGATCATCACCACATTGATTTTTACCGGATGAAGATTCAATTGAAGAGCCAGTTGGATAGCTTCCATCACTTGAGTTAAGTCTCCCCCCCGGGTAAGTTTATGGAATTTTGCAGGGTTTAGGGTATCGAGGCTGATATTGACTCTCTGTAATCCTGACTCGGCCAGTTTTTTGCCCAGTTGAGGGAATAGAATTCCGTTGGTTGTCAGGCTCAGGTCCTGGATGCCCGTTAACTGGGAAAGGCTGTTTACAAGTTCCTCCAGCCCTTGGCGCATCAGAGGTTCTCCCCCGGTCAGCCGAAATTTATTAATTCCCAGGCTCAGGCAGGCCTGGGCTACTTTCAGGATTTCTTCATAGGTAAGAATCTCGCTTTTCGGATGAAGGGAGGTGCCGGTTGAAGGCATACAATAGGAACAGCGAAGATTACACCGGTCGGTGATGGATATTCGAAGATAATCTATGATTCGATGATAAGGGTCAATGAGTTCCGGCATTCTTTTGAACCATTCTCAGGCTGAAATTACAGTTGTTCTTCTTCCCAGAATATCGGATTGAGGAGTAATTGTCCAGAGACCTCAGGCTGGAAGCAGTCCCGGGGGCAAATGAGTGGACTCCACAATGTGCGGTTGCTTGTGGTAAACCTTCATGAAAGCATCTACGATATTGGGTGAAAATTGCTTGCCGCTAAAACGATTCAATTCATCCAGGGCTTCCTGATGGCTCATCATTCTTCGGTAAGGCCGGGTGGAGGTCATGGCATCATAGGCATCGGCAACACAGATGATCTGGGCTCCCATGGGGATATCTTCCCCTTTTAACCCGTCTGGATACCCGGTTCCGTTGTACCATTCATGATGATGGCGGACAATATGTTTAACATTATTCAGATAATGGACTTCATTAAGGATTTCATATCCCACCACCGGATGCAGTTTCACAATGGAATATTCTTTATTAGTGAGTTTGCCGGGTTTAGTCAGGATATTGTCCCGAATGCCGATTTTACCGATATCGTGGATCAGGGCGGCATATTGGATATCATTTATGTCTTTAATGGTTAAAGATTTTAATTTTCTGGTGACTTCCTGGGCAATTCCCATGGTGTATTGCATCACCCGGTCAGAATGCCCGCAGGTATATTTATCTTTGGCATCGATAGCGGCGGCCAGGGCTTTTACGGTAAGAAAATAAGCTTGTTCCAATTCAAAACGGAGCCGCTCATTTTCCATGGATTGGCGGCGTTTATCAAGGCTTCTGGCGACGGTATGTTTAAGGTCTTCCACATTACAGGGTTTAATGAGGTAATCATAGGCGCCCCGGCGCAGGGCTGAAATCGAGGAATCCAGGCTGGCATAGGCGGTCAGGAGAATGACCAGGGTCTGGGGATGGTATTTCTTGATATATTCAATGATTTCCAGTCCATCTCCATCACCCAGCCGAAGATCGGTCAGGACCAGGGAGAATTCTTCCTTTTTCAGGCATTCTCTCCCATCATGGGCAGATGCGGCCGTTTGGCAGTTATAACCGGCTTTTCGGAGTATCTTGGCCAGGCTGTCTCGGACAATTTTCTGGTCATCGATTACCAGTAATTTATCTTTTGGTTTCATAAAATAAACCCCTTAATTCCTATTCCTCACGGTCCTCGCCGGTTGGCAGGGTTATGGTAAATTCAGTTCCCTTTCGAAGGGTGGATTCGACGGTGATATACCCTCCATGGGACTTGATAATCTGTCGGCAGATGGTCAGGCCTAATCCTGTCCCATTCTCTTTAGTCGTAAAGAAAGGCTGGAACAGTTTCTCTAAATCTTTTTTGGCGATCCCCGGTCCATTATCTGCCACCATGATTTGAATCTTGCCGGGGTGTTCCTCGGATTTTCCTGTTTTGACAGTGATAGTGCCTCCCTTGGGCATAGCTTGGATGGCATTTTTCATTAAATTTATCAGGACGGATTTCAGTTGTTCAGGCACCCCTTTAATCAGGGGGATATCGGGTGCCAGTTTTAATTTAAATTCATAATTCTTCCCTTTGACCAGGTAATCCAGCAAAGGGATGATAGATTCGATTAATTCATTCAGATTCAGGTCGGATTTGGCATATTTCCCTGGTTTATTCAGGTCGGAAAGCTGTCGAATGATTTTTCCGGCCCGGATTATCTCCCCCTCGATGATTTCCATATATTCCTTATGGGGGTGGTCTGTAGGCATCTCCGAATTAATCAGGTAGAGATAATTTTTAATCCCATCCAGGCTATTGGTTACTTCATGTGAGATAGAGGAGGCAATCATACCCATCTGAGTGAGGTTGATTTCTCCCTCTTCCTCGGATTCCAGCGATTCTGATTTTTCCGATGGAGGAACCATTATGGCTGGTTGAACAGAAGGCGTTGTTATAAAGGGTCTATGGGTTTGTTCCAGGGCCAGAGCACAGAAAGTGGCCCATCGGCCTAATTCCGTTTTCCAGTTGATTTCAAAATCCCGGGCATGAGTGAAAAACAAAACCAACAGCCCTACAGACTCTTTTTTGCCCTCTAGAGGAATGAAACCTATGGACCGATAACCCATTTCGATAGCAGACTCCCTCTCCTTGGGAGTTACTGGGGCCTCAGCTTCCAGCATATCCGTGATCCATCGGGAAGTTGAAAGGGGCATATCTATCCCTTCCAGCCATGGAGAGAGGGCATATTCCTGGATATCTTCTCGTAGTGAACCGCAAGCTCCGCCGGTTTTCCAGGTTAGATGATGGGGAGATGAGCTTTTTCCCGGTAATGCCAGAAGAATGGCATCTGCCCCGGAAAGCTCCCGGGTCAGCCGGGGAATAGAAGACAACAGTACATCTTCCGACAAGTCATTCATTAAAACTGCTATTTGTGTCTCTAGTCTCATAGCAATGTATGAATCCCCTGACAGAGCTGCTTTTGCTTCGTTATTCCTGATTTTATCAGTCTTATTTGTGTTCTACATCCCATTTCTTTTGCCTGATGCATTCTATCATTAAACACTGCTTTAACTCAAATCAAGTCATTAGAACAGTTAAAGTATATTCCAACCTTTTGGATTCTCCAACTGTCTGAAACTGAGAATTTTCAGGCTCACTAAGGGACTCAGACCCAGGCTGATGGCTACAGCCTGGGTCTGTCCCCGTCATTTCCGGACAAGAAAAGGGTGATTCTTCCTGGTGGCACATAAGCTGACCCGGAGATGAAAGTGTAAAAAGAGACAAAAGCGGGTTGAAGTAATCAGGTGTTTCCCCTATATTGATAGGCAAGATAATCAGGAGGAAACCAGAAATATGAGGCAATTTCAGAATAGAAAAAGATTCCACTTACTCTTAGGTATCCTTAGTTCCTTTTTAGTGGGTATCTTGTTGAGCGGATGCGTTACCCCTTCCAAAACTCTTCAAAGGGAAAAAGATTCACTTCCTGAAGTGAGATCCCAACCCCAGGTTCCAATGGAAAATACCCGAAGTCAGGAAACGACCGCTTCGAAATCGGCTCCTTCCCAGGATACAACCCTGGTTTCCGAGGATACCACGGTTCAGGGGAGTATCACCCTGAAATGGAAAACTGAATCGGAACAGGAAAATTACGGATTTAATATTTACCGAAGCCTTTCCAAAGAGGGCCCCTGGGTGAAAATCACTGACCAGGTGGTTCCCGGCCATGGGACTACCAGTGAACCCCATGAGTATCGGTTTGTGGATAATGGCATCTTCAAATTTACCCAGTATTATTACCAGTTGGAAGAAATTGATTTGTCGGGGAATGCCAAACGGCTTCCCTATACCATTAGGGGCATGGATAAAAAGCCCCTTCAACCTGAAACCGCCCAAGAAAAAACTCCCCAGCCATAAGTCGGGGAGTTTCTCTTGGATTTCTGGGATTAATAACAGAACCTATTTCAGCAGGGAAGAGACTCCCTCGGTAAATAAATCCTTGAACAGGGGTTTCAGTCCCTTCATCTCGAAGGAAAGGGTTACATAATTCCCCTGGACAGTCACTTGTTTCTTATAAGTGATATGAGCATGGGAGAATTTACGCCGAATGGCTTCTCCCATGAAATTGGCATCATCT
The DNA here is from genome assembly GCA_002428325.1 of bacterium UBP4_UBA6127. Lineage (GTDB taxonomy): Bacteria > UBP4 > UBA4092 > UBA4092 > UBA4092 > UBA4092. The sequence continues at coordinate 128,836 of DIVR01000045.1, read as the reverse complement.
TGAATATCCCGGATCGCTTTAGGGTTTTTGGCCTTAAAAACGATACTGCCGGTGATTTTATCCCCATCTACGAAATTGAATCCACCCATCATCCCGGCTAAATCTCCCGAAGATAACAGCAGACTTAATTTCCATTTTCGTTCCTGTTTTCTCAGCGTATTGGCAAATTGATTCTGTTGATTGGCAAAAAAGAACACCAGGTCGCTTCCGGCGGGAATCCGGCTTCGAAGGTCCCGGTAATCGGCCTGGGCTGACATGGGGGCAACGGTCCCCGCGCTGGCATCCGCTACTTTTCGAAGGGCATTGGCATCCGTCCCCAGGGCTAATTCGTTTCCTTTAATGAAAAAACCGAAACTCCCTTTATTATTGCTCCGGGTTCCGGTATAGAGGTCATACCCCCGGTAGTTGGAACGGTTATACTGGCCCTGGGCTACCTCATGTCGCATAATGGAGAGGATTTCTTTTTTTTCAACTTCACCGGCCAGGTTTTTACCGGATTGGGCAACGACGACAAAAGGAAGGGAAGCTCCTGCTGAGGGATAAATGCCAACCACCGTCCGATTCAGCGGGTATTTACGGTAAATACTTTTAAGTGAATTGGACCGGGGCGCTCCCAGCCAAGCCCCTGTCATCCAGGCAACACCGGGGTCGGACTTATTAATACTGATTTCAGCAAATCCCACTGCATCCTGGCTGACCGAAGGAGCGGCTGACCCGGGAGTGGCAATTATTCTTGACCCCAGCAGCAGTGAACTAATCACTAGAAAAGAAATAAAAGGGCGTTTCATTATTGATTATCCTCGGCGGTGAGTTTTTCTATCTGAGATAAAGCAGTGCGAAAGCCAGTCAACTCTACCTGAAGCTTAACAGCTTCAGCATCTTTTACTGTCTCCCCGGACATTTCAATGCCTTGAGGCCGCAAGGTCCGGCGAAGGACGCCATAAAAGAAATCCACATCACTGACCATGGGATCATCTTCCTGGAGGGGGTTTTGGGTCTTGAATGCGAAATCACCCTTAAGAGTGTCCCCATTTACCGGGGCTAAATTGATATCCACCGCAGAAACCTGGTCAATTGATGCAAAGAGTTCAAAAGCGAACTTTTGTTCATAATACCGAATCAGTTTTTCCATGTATCCAGTCTGATTGTCGATATGGATTTGGATCGCATCAGAAGCAGGCTTGGAGGAACCGGCTTCGGCTGCTTCAGGGTACTGTTCCAAGACTTTTCTTAAATAGGCAGGGTCTGAACAAAGTAAAAGCCCGGAACCAATCCAAGCCCCGGCATTAATATCCTTAAACCCTTTGACTGTCAGCTGCTCTTTTCTCTGCATCAGGGTATATCCCTGAACCTGGGTTTCCTCAGGAGATTCATTCCCAAAAAGCCGAGAGTTGATTTTATCCTGGCCAAACCGGACCAGTTTGATACCCCGGCCAAAATCAATGGCATATAGATAAACAGGGGTTTCTTCACCCGGAAATTCAAAAACATAGGCATGGGTCATTACCGGGAAAGCCAGTCGAAGGCCTATCTGGGCCACTTTCCTCTTTAATCCGGAACCCATGGAGGAGAGCATCTTTTCTTCAGTGATTCCAATCAAAACCCCTCGTAAAGGGGAATTGGTTCCACTTGGAATCTGGGCTTGGACCACCGGTGTCTCCAATGCCAATTTCTCAAAATTGACCGGAGGGGTGTAGCCGAACCACCAGAGTAAAATAATGATAAGGATGGATACCAGGAGGACCCCGATACCCAGAAGGGTGTATTTGAGGGTTTTATTTTTTAAGAGGTTTGCCATAACCATAAATCATACCATGAAGATTTCCAAAAGGCTTACTTGAAATGAGGTCATTATTTCTGGTTTTGATTCGATTTAAACTCAGGGGTGTTTTTATCTTTATATATCCCTATATGCTTTTGTTTGGGTTTAAATTTCATTTGTCAACAAATCCAGGCTGCCGGAAGTAAATATAAAGTGTATAATGAAGCCAGGTAGAACCGAATCCTTTTAGGGGATTATTATGAAAAAGATTGAATTTATGAATAAAATATTGCTCAGTATCTTCATTCCAGTGTTTTGGACAGCCTTGGCATCAACGGCTTGTGGCGAAATGTCTTTCACCCCGGAAGGCCGGATTGTGACCCGGGAAAATTCCGGGAAAGTTACTGTTTATACGGATAAAGATAACGATGGTACTTATGATGTGATTGAAGTGTTGGCTCCCTCAGGGATTTCCCGGGTCATCACACCCTCTGCCGGAAGGATCATTTTACAGGGTGGGGATGCTTCGGTTTATGTCGATTCAGATAATGATGGGCATTATGATGTTAAAAATACATTGGTTCCCATGAATGTGTCTTCTATCCAGATGACCGATAACGGGCGGGTGATTATTCGTCAAAAAGACGGATGTGTTACTGTGTTTACCGATTCCGACGGAAATGGAACATATGACCAGTTCCATAATCTGGCTGCTGCCGGGGTGACAGGTATCAGTCCGGTGGGTAATTATCGCCTTCTCCTTAAATTTGATGGGGGCAAACTGATGTCCATTTACGATAAGGATAAGGATGGGTCTTACGAAGTTGCTGAAACTGTTATTCCGGCAGATTTGAAATGGTTTGCTTATAATGCCGCCGGGCATCTTTTTATTCGGGTTGATGGGACAGTGATCGCTTTAGCCGACGATGATGATGATGGGCTTTTTGAAAGGCGGTATTCTTTTCCTGTAAATAACGTCACCAGCGTGGTTCTTACAGATGATAAAAGAGTCTTCCTGAAAACTAAGGAAGGCGGAATAGTCCTTTATATGGATAAAAAAGGAGATTGTACTTATAACCTCAGTCAGCAATTAATGATTTCAGGTTTGAAGGGTATGTCTATTCCAACGACTGGGAAGTTGATTCTGGAAGGCAATGACGGGACTGTGGCGATTTACTGGGATAAGGATGGGGATGGAATTTATGAAACTACCAGTATGTTTACAGGGGAATCCAACCGGTAAAACCCCTTAATCAGCCAGGTCTATTCCTTACTTTCTTCTTCTCTCAATATATCTAGAAATGAACTGAGCAATTCGGGATCAAAATACTGCCCTGAATGTTTTTCCATCTCTTTTACTGCTTCTTTAAAACTCATGGCTTTCCGATAATACCGGTCTGAGACCATGGCGTGCCAGGCATCTACTATGGCCAGGATTCGGCTGCCTAGTGGGATTGATTCACCTTTTAATCCGTCAGGATAACCGGTTCCATCGTATTTTTCCTGATGATGGAGAACCATTTCTGCTACTTCATTCATCTGGGGCAGGGCAATCAATAATTCCGCTCCCAAAATTGGATGGAGTTTAACCAAAGAATACTCACTGTCAGTCAAAGCCCCTTTCTTTCTTAATATTTCATCAGGAATGCCGATTTTCCCGATATCATGCAATAAGGCAGCCGTCTCAATTTTTTCAATCTCCTGGGGTGAGAGTTTTAAAAGCCGTGCTAGTTTTCCGGCCAGTATGGATGCCTTGTTGGAGTGGTCCATGGTATCTGAATCTTTTAAATCCACGGCTTTTGCCAGGGCTTGGATTGTTTGAATATACTGATATTGCAAATCCTCATATAATCGCTGTTTTTCCAGTACCCAGACCAGTTGATTGCACATTAACTCCACCACCTGGAGGTCGCTCTCATCATAAATATGGTTATGTGCCGCATCGGTCAAAGCAATCAGGACAACCCCGTGAATCTTATCGTTGGTTTTTAAGGGAACACCAACGGTTGTAGCCAGGATATTGGGTTTTTGAGGATGATAGGTCCCTACTGTCAGTTGTGATTTCCCAGACTGGGCTGTCTCCTGAAGGATACTCAGGCCTGCCTGTTGGCTGTAATCATCCATCACATACCAAGGCGCAATTTTCTGGTGGGAAATTTTAAGACTTGATGATTCTGGTTCCATTAATGCAATCCAGATAAAGGAATAAGGTTTGGGGAAAACAATATGTTCTATTCCCTCGATGCATTCCTCCATGGTTTGTTCCAAGGGGGTCGTTAGTTGGAAGGATCGGGTAAAGTCCAATATCCGGAGAATCTGTTGTTCTTTGCGTTTTCGTTCGGTAATGTCACGGACAATGCACTGGATTCCGTAAACCTTCTCATCCTTATGGATTAGTCTGGAATTTATCTCAATATGAATTTTCTCTCTGTCTTTCCTGCGAAGGGAAAATTCACAAGGGGACTGGGTGAGTAGAACATCCAGTAAGTGGGAGGAATGTATGTCTTTAAACTCCTCTTTGTTAAGGTCTAAAAGACTTTCCAGATTGGTTGATTTTAGTTCTTTCATACCATATCCGGTCATTTGCAGCATAGCAGGATTGGCGTATGTGAAAACTCGATTCTGGTCAATAACAAATACCGAATCATTGGAATTTTCAAACAGATTACGATAATTTTCCTGGGCTTCCTGGCTGGTGGCAAAAAGGATTGCTGTTTGGATATTCAGGGCTGCTTGCCGGGCAAAAAGTTCCAGGGTGTTGATATCCAATCGGGTAAAGGAAGGGTTTTTTCGAAAGACACTAAGGGCCCCCTTCCATTGATGATCATGAGTGATAGGAACAATCAACGCCTTCTGGATATCTAATTCCTCACATAAGGCCGGGTCCATCTTTTTATCATCCAACAGGTCCTTGACCAAGATTGTTGAAGATTTGTCATTAGTTGGGGAATGATAACACTCCATTGAATATTCAACCGGAGTTTCTTTTAATCGATTAATACCTTTATCGGAACCCCAGGCCGTATTGACCATCATTTTATTATCAGTGTTTCTGAAAAATCTCAGTAACGCATAGTCTGATCCTACTAATCCTGAGGCTACCTTGGGGATGGCTTCATACAACTCATCCAGATTCAGCTTGTTCATATCTTGGGCCAGAGCTTCCTGTAACAATAGGAGGGATTGAGCTCTATCCTGGGCCTCCTTGTAAAGCCGTTGATTCTCGAGAATCATGCCCACCCTGGTTCCCAGCATTTCCAGCAGGGATATTTCCCAATCGGTAAAATGCCGTTCCTGGAATGAATCTAAATGGATGACTCCGATAGTCCCTTTTGAACACCAGATGGGAATCCCGATGGTGGATATTACTTTACTCGAATCTTCCCCCGGGAATGCGACAAATTCAGGGTATTGGGTGACATTTTCAATAACGAGAGGTGTATGGGTATTAAAGACTTTCCCAGCGACTCCTTCACCTTGTTTCAATTTCAATTTATGGATGGCTGATGAATAACCATACCAGGCATTTACTTCAAGGTATTGGCCCGTATCATCCAAGAGGAAAAGGGTCCCGGCATCGGCATGTAGCAGTTCAACCAGTTTCTTTAATAATAAGGAGGACATTTCTTCCTTATTCGGGTGGGCTAACGCCATATCTCCAATGGCTGCCAGGGCCTGCATTCGTTGAGTGAACCGCAGTTTCTCATCAAATAATCGGGCATTTTCAAAGGCTACCGCGGAAAAATTGGCAATTATCTGTAGATGTTGAATTTCAATTTCACTGAAATTACGAATGGTATTCCAGGTATAGATAGCCAGGATTCCTCTAATCTGATTGTCTCTAAAGATGGGGACTCCCAGAAAGGATTGAGCCTTCATAGTCAACGTGGATGAAATAGGGCTGTCTGTTTCTTCTAATTTAACTGGATTGTTGATATCACAAAGGGCCACTGGCATCCTTGATTCCAAAATCTGTCTAGGGATACCTTTGTTGATGGGGAGAGCATTGGAAAGGTTCTCGGCCGGATATCCCAGGCACCCGGAGAGAATCAGTTCATTCCCGTGTATTTCGCGGATTATGCAACAATCCACCTCAAATACTTCTTTAACGGTTGATAAAATGCGTTCCATTCGGGTGGTAATATCCAGGGCAGCGCTGGTTGTTGTAGTCAGTTTCGCGATATTTTCCAATCGGGCAACCGATTTCTTCTGGTTTTGCAGATTGACAGCATTTTCCAAGGCTACCGTTAACTGGGAAGCGATGGAAGAAATCAAATCCAGATGCTTCTGTTGATATACATGGGGTTTATAGGATTGGACCGAAAGAACTCCGATGGTTCTATCCCCCAAAAATAAAGGGATAAAAATCAAACTGGCTGATTTTCGCTGTGTATTACCCAGGGTCATCCCCTGGGAAGAAGTCCCATCAGGTAAATATAGGGGGGTGTCTTCCCTTTCTCTATTAAGGAGTAATGGTTTTTTTGCCTGGACCATTTTGATTAGGAAAGAATCCTGAGAAAGGTTTTTAATTCTCTGGGGATAATGGATGCCTTCATCAATCAGATACTGGATATGGAGACTCCAGGGATCCGTATCGATTCGGCCGATATAGAAACAATCACAATGCACAATCCGCCTGATTTGTTCATAAATTTCCTGCATAATCAGGTCCGGGTCGCTGAGAGCGGCCAGGGCTTTGGCAACATCGAGGAGGATTTCCAAGTCACGGGTATTCTCCCGGGTGGATTTATGCAACTGGCTGTTTTCTAAAGCAATGGAGGCATATTGCCCAATCCCTGACAGCAGGGAATGCCATTCCTTAGTATGGGGTTTTGAATCGGTGTTACTCCCCAGGTGTAATGCTCCTAACAATTTGTCTTTACTGTATAAAGGGTAGATATGAATATCATTAATATCCGCCAACTGGGACCAGGTATCCGGAAAATAGGGAGAAGTATCCTGATTTTTCTTCCAGGAGACTCCTGATGGGTTTTTGACTAATTCTCGGTAAAGGTCTTTGGGATTTCTAAAAAAACGTTCGGATTGTGCCATTAATTCCAATGGGCTGGGAACACCTTCCATATATCGGGGAACAAACAACTCGGAATCAGGCTCCCAAGCCAGCAGGATACAATAATCAGCCTCCAAGGTTTTCCGGGTAAGCTGAGTGATTCTCTTGAATACTTCATCCGTTTCCAGGGTTTCAGTAAGGGCCTGGGAAATTTTTACCAGGGTTTTAGAAATTCGAGCCTGGCTTTCCCGTTCTCGGAATAACCGGGCATTTTCAAAGGCAACGGTTACCAGAGTAATGATTTCTTCGGCCAGTTTAACCTGTTCATCTGAGAAATGGTGGAAGTCCCGGGTGTGGATGAGGCTTAAGGAACCCAGAAAAACATCTCCCACTTTAAAGGGAATATCGATTCCTGATTTCAGTCCAAACAGCTGAATAATATCATTCGGAAGCAGATTGCTCCGGGGGATATTTTCGACAATGACCGGTCCCGGACTTTGCAGCATAACTTGAGCCAGCCGAAAATCAGAGGCTTTTAAATCCAGAGACAATAAGAAACGGCTGGCTTCTTCCGGCAGTCCCTGGGAATGGTTGATTATGTATTTCTCTTCCTGAGAGAGGTATTCAAAGAAAATGCTAACATCGCATTTGAAGAGTTCTTTGACAATTCCGGCCACATCCTTAAGGGCCTCGTTAGCGTTATTATTTTGAATCAAGACTTCGCTGATTTTTGCCAACCCGTCGGATTGGGTCCGGAACTGGGAGGGATTTTCCAGGGGTAATGTTTTTAGTTTTCGGGAAAAAGCCTCAGTTCTTGGCATCAAGGTTTTAAGGACAATTTCAGTGGACCGTTTATGATAAGGATTGCCGGCTATTAGCAGTCCCAGAGTCTGTTTGTCTCCGTACAAAGGAACCGAGATATAGGCATCAATTTCTTCCAGAAAGAGGATCCCCTCCAGGGGATATCGCCAATCTTTTTTATTATCAGGGACTTTCCCCAGTTCAGGGCAATCATAAAACCCTTTGTCTTCAAGGATTTTCAGATAGGGTAACAACCGGGTTTCCATGGAACGGTATTCTCTGACTTCCGGTCCCCCTTCAGAAAATCTATAATTGAATACCTGATACAAGTCGGGTATCTGGGTGGACAGGTAAAGCCCATAATATTCACAGGGATATTCTTTATGAAGGGTATGAATGAATTCCCTGGATAGTTCAGGTAGAACGGTTTTATGGGAGAGTTGTTTATAATTCCCGGCAAGTTTCCTTGCTTGAGAGGACGACTTCCGCCTCTGAGCAGAAATCTCTGAATCTCGGAGGGGCGATTCAGAAGATGATATTATAGAATTCTTAGATTTCTTCATCATTAAATAGAAATAGGTAATACGACCCTGTTGTCAGGATTTCATTCAAAAATTAACAACCCGCTCAATAAACCCTAAAAGTTCAATACATATTATGGATATAACCCTCTTGAGTCAAGGTTGAATTTTGAGAGGGGATATCCGGTTTGCATTGAAGGATTGATTCACATTAAGATTGGGTTATTGTATTCTATAGACTTGATAATACTTTTCCGGGAGGTTGTGCCATGAAACGAAAAGAATTTATTGAATATCTCAAAGGTATCTCTGACCCCATGGAAGCTTTAATGGAGATGGCTCCCAAGGATAAATTAAGTTGGAAACCGGTGGATGGGGGCTGGAGTTTAGGCCAGTTATTAAACCATTGTTCTACCAGTTCCGCTGTTTACCAGGCCCTGATCAAAAATCAATGGCCCAAACCTGAAGATAGGATTCCCCATGCTGAACTGCCGGAGATAGAAGGTGGAAAAGCCATGGAAATATTCCAATCCCATCTCCAAAAGTCTCTGGAACTGTTGGAATTAATCTCAGATGAGGACTATGAGACCCAACCGGCCGAGACCCCCTGGGGTGCCAAAGGAAGTTTGGCCCGCCTTTTGCAAGTGATTGCCGACCACCAGAATTCCCACCGGGTGGAATTATTTATGTATTTAAAACTGCTGGGGCTGACCGTCAATACTCAGACCTTGCATATGTCCAAACCTGCCGCCCAATAAAAGAACGATAAAAAAGAGAAACAGGAACGAATGAACTTAAAGCCTTTTATGTCCCCAGAACCCAGTGTGATTCTGGTCAATAGTTTCCGTGAACCCTTTAAAAATGCGTTAGCCGCAGCCCGGACCTGTTATTCCGGCAGAGGGGTTATTCGGGAAGAAGATATTACCGGGGAATACCAGAAACTGGGGAAATCTATTTATGCAGCCGGGCATCATACCAATTTCCAGCATGCCCAATTTCAGTTTACCCTTGCCAATATCTCCCGGCAGTTCATCTGGAGTTTTCTCCACAGCCATCCTTTTTACAATTCGGAGCAGGTAAGCCAACGATATGTGGAAGTTAAACCGGGAAATTATGCCATCCCTCCCCTGGAAGGAGAGGCCCTGGAATTATATGTCCTGACCGCCAACCGCCAAATGGAGGCCTACCATCGGCTGGTGGAACTCTTGACCCCGGTAGCGGAAGAATATTATTACCGGCGGTTTCCTCAACGCCGAAACCAGCCTGAAAAATATAAGAAAGCCTGCATCAAGAGGGCTCAGGAAGTGGCCCGGTATGTGTTGCCGGTGGCCACCTTTGCTTACCTTTACCATACAGTCAGCGGGATTACCCTGATGCGGTATTACCGACTCTGCCAGATGATGGACACTCCTCTGGAACAGACCCTGGTGGTTCAAAAGATGGTAGATGAGTTGCTTCGGGTGGATCCTCAGTATCAGACTATCCTGGAAGAGCCGATTCCCCTGGAAGATACCCCTGAATATGGATTTTTCCAGTCTCATCCGGAATTACATTCAGCTCCGGTCCGCAAAGAATTCCTGGATGAATTTGACCAGTCATTAGGCGGAAAATACTCCCTGTTGATAGATTGGAAGACCCGGCAGGAAGAAATCCTGGCCCAGTCGGTCAGGGAAGTCCTGGGAGTCACCAGGGATTTCTTGTCAAATGAAGAGGCCATAGCCCTGGCGCTGGACCCCGGAATTAATCCCCTGCTGGGGGAGACGATGAACCTGACCACCCATGGAAAAATCACCCGTTGCCTGTTTCATGCCAGTTACACTTTTCGGAAGAAAATCAGCCATACTGCCGATTCTCAGGACCAGCGGCACCGGATGACGCCTGCTTCCCGGCCGGTTTTGGCAGCTCATATCACTGAAGAACCTGATTATATAATTCCTGAGCTGGTCAAACAGAATGGGTTGGCCCTCCAATTCTATCAAGAGACCATGGAGATGTCCTGGGAGGCGGTGGCTGCCTTGAAATCCAGGGGTGTTTCTGACGAATTCGCCCATTATTTGCTGCCCAATGCCCTTTCCATCCGATTCACTGAATCGGCGGACCTTCTGAATCTTCGGCATAAACATATCATGAGGCTTTGTTTCAATGCCCAGGAAGAAATCTGGAAGGCTACTTTGGAAGAAGCCCAACAGATTTCTGAAATCAATCCCCTGATTGGCAGATACCTTCGGCCCCCATGTAACCAGAGAGCTGCTGCCGGCATCAAACCCTATTGCCCTGAAGGGGAAAGGTACTGTGGTGTCCCTGTCTGGACCCAGGACCTTGATGGGTATCATCGAATTATCTGATTTGTAACCTCTTTTCCGTTTTCCAGTTACCTTTATATCCCTGTTTGCTATTAGAGGGGGACCCAGGCTGTAACCATCAGCCTGGGTCCCTTTCCGATTATGCTCCCTAGAGAATGAAGACTTTTTTTGAAATAATTTGAGGGGCATCAGGAACCTTTTTCAGTTGCTTCCTGTTTATAAGACTAATCAAGGAAAAATAATTCATTGGAGGTAACTATAATAATGGTAAAGATTGGTGAAAATGTTCCCGAACTGGAATTTGAAGTCTTCCATAAGGATGAGGTCAAAAAAATCAAATTATCCAAATATAAAGGGAAATGGGTGGTTTTACTGTTTTATCCCGCGGATTTTACCTTTGTTTGTCCGACTGAGCTGGAAGAAGCCGCAGAATGTTACACGGAGTTCAAGGAATTAGGAGCCGAAATCATCAGTGTCAGCACCGACACGGTTTTTGTCCATAAAGCCTGGCATGATACCTCTCCTTCCATCCAGAAAATCCAGTATCCCATGGCCGCCGACCCTACCGGTAAAATCTGCAAAGAATTTGGCACTTACCTGGATGAAGAAGGGCTTTCCCTCCGGGGAACTTTTATTATCGATCCGGATGGAGTCCTGAAAGCCATGGATATCCATGATAATTCCATCGGCAGAAGCTCCGCCGAAATCCTCAGAAAACTTCAGGCCGCTAAATTTGTCAGGGAAAATAAAGGATTGGTCTGTCCTGCCAGTTGGAAGCCAGGAGCTAAAACCCTGAAACCGGGACTTGACCTGGTAGGTAAAATCTAACTTAACTCAAATAAAAACAAATTTATAGCCATGGGAGCCTTCGTTGTTCTCATGGCTGTTTTATTTGTATCTATTTTTGAGGGGTAAGGAGTATGATGGGAGTAAACCCATGCCAGGAGAAATAAACTTGGGTTAAATTTTCAGCCAGAATGAGTCTTATCCTGTCTGAAGAGAAGACCTCTTCTTCAGCGTCCTTTTCTTTGACAGATCCTGTCCTTTTGACAGCTGTCAAAAAGTGAAGAAATTTATCCTGCGATGCTCACCGATATCTGAGTAGTTCTTTTGCTTTGGGATTTTCTCCTCCAATGTTTGATTATTTTATTCTTGAATCAAGTGGGAGGGATATCTCTATGCTGAAATATTCATATACAGCAAACTTGACAAAACAGTTAAAAAAACATAAATATTTTTGTAAAACTATTGACAATGATTCTGATAAATAATAGAATGCATTCTAATTGTTTATTTGCCATAACATAATAAGATTGATTATTTGAATAGGAGCTATAAAAAATGCCGAGTTCATTAGTTCTAACCCAACCCAACCCAACCCAACCCTAAATCTCTCTTTAGAAAATATATATTTTTTATAATTCTATTGATGTTTCCTGTTATGGGATGTTCGGGTGTATTGGAAGATTCTCTACAATCGGGGATAGATGCCCTGAATGCAGGAAATTATACCCGGGCCACCACAGAATTCGGCAGGGCCTATTCCTTAGCTCCTGATGGAACTTATCTGAAAGAAAAGGCTCATTTTTATTTAATCAAATCCTGCATGAAGTCAGGGGATGAAAACAGGACCCAAAACGAATATGAAGCCTTAAAGCGGCGGAATTCTGACTCGCCTGCTTTAGATGATTTGCTTTTCATGTTTGGGAATGAAGCCCTGGAGAATAAGAAGGCTCCTTCTGAAGCCAAAGTATATTTAGATGAATTACTTGCTGAATATCCTGACAGTGAATATAAGGATAAAGCCCTTTTCCAAAGGATGCGGGTTGCTGACAATGAAAAGGATTTTGAAAAAGCACAGGAATGTTTTTCCCAGCTCAGCTCCCAATGTTCTGCCAGTCCGGTCATGCCTTCGGCCTATCTGCGGTTTGCCGAGACTTTGAGGAATGTTAAAAAAGATTATAAATCGGCTGAAAAATACTACCGTTATGTCGCAGAAAACTATTCCGCTTCCTCGGCTGCTCCTCAGGCCCAATTGATGGTGGCGGAACTGTGGAATGGCTATTTATTGGATGAAATGGGGAATTGGCGTCCTGAAAAGGTTGTCAAGGAAGCTCAGAAAGTGATTGATAAATGGCCTAAGAGCCGATGGGCGGCGCAAGCCTTATATAATCAGAATATGGCTTATTATCAGACGGGGAGAGGAGATAAAACCCGCGAAATAGCCAATAAGGTTTTGGAAGAATACACCTATAAAGAGTATCCCAATCAATATGTCCATGCCCTGTTTACGTTGGCTTTCCTGGATTATATGGATAATAAGTGGGATAAGGCTCTTCCCCAATTTCAGTCTATCGTTGAAACTTATCCTGAACATGACTTGACTCTGGATGCCTGGCGGCAGATCATCCGAATCCATTATTTTCAGGGTAAATTGGAGCAAGCTCAGACCGAGCTGGAATCTTTTATTGCCAAGTATCCTGATTCCCGGTTAACCGAGGATGCCAAAAAACAGTTGACCTTTCTGGCCGTAAAGGTCCAACAGAAAAAAGCCAATACCCAATTGGCTAAAAAAGATGCTATAGATTCCAATGAAACCAATCTGTGCGGTCCAGCGGCGTTAAGTTTGATTTTTTCGCATTATGGCATTAAATCTGAAATAAAAGAGATTGCCCTGAAATCCGGACATACCCCGGAAGGAACCAGTTTCGCTGGATTGGCCCAAGCGGCTGATTACTATGGATTTGAAGCTAAAGGGTATCAGTTGACTTATCCGAGTTTAAAGAAATTATCCCTTCCCTTAATTGTCCAACTGAACCATCGGCAGAAAGACCATTTTGTAACCTTGGAAAAGGTTGGCAAGAAAGAAATAGTCTATTCAGACCAGCAGGTATCCCACCAGAAAATGAGTTTGAAGGAATTCAAATATCAATGGACAGGATATGCCCTGGCTTTAACCCAAAAAGACAATATAAAAGACCAGTATGCAAAAGCATTATCCTTGAAACCTGTATCAGAAGAAGGGATGAAAACAATTATTGGGGGATGTGTACAAGCTCAGTCTGAAGGACACGATCCTTGTGGTAATAATAATGGGCCCTGTCCCAACTGTCCTCCGGGAGCCAATGGAGCTGGTGGTGGTCCAGCCGGCGGTGGCCGTAGTGCTGGAAGCGGGCCTGGCGGCCTTGGAAAATCCACAGGTAGCGGCGGTATTGCTGCTAGTGGTATAGGAGGCGGCCAAGTTTATTCGGTGGGGGGCGGATGCGGAAACAGCGCCACCTCATTAGCGGTCAATTTAGGAAATGGATGGGCATTTACAGTTTTTCCAGAAATCAGTTGCCCAGTCAGTATGCCTAATGGGCAAATGGTGGTAGTTTCCCGAAGTTATTCTTCCAGCCGTTATGTGAATGATTGGACAGATTCACACCTGGGAAATTATGATACAACCAAACCCTGGGGAACTCTTTGGACCATTAATTATGCAACCCATCTTATATTGAGATTGGATATGGAACAGATTTATTGGGTTGATGAGATGGGAAATCAATATGCCTTTTATAAAGATGCTAACGGGACCTATTACCCAGGCACACGATATGGCATCAATGAATGGATCACAATTAGTGGATCTCAATATACGCTTCATTTCCATGATGGAAAATCGTATCTATTCACGGATATAGGTTCTGAAATAGCCCGATTAACCAGGGTTGATTACCCAGAGAATTACTCAGTATATTGCCTTTATGAAAATGCCAATCCTATTGAATTGACTTCAATCTATACCAATCCCAGCGGAAATGGGAATCGGTTGAACTTTACTTATGCTAATGGGAAATTGGCATCTATTACGGATCCATTTAATCGTACTGTTCAATATACATATGACAGCAACAGTGATTTGACCCGGATTCAGGATCCCGATGGATACAGCATGTATTATGATTACAACACCTTGCATCAAATTACAGCAATTCGGGACAGTTACAGCGGCACCACGAATTTATACACCTATGAATACAATCAAATGGATGTACACAGGACCCCTGTGGTAACGGCTATTGTGGATGCGTTAGGTAATCGGACTGAAATCAGCAATTTTACCTGGTGGAATAACTCTTCTATTACTGTAAAAGACCCTAATGGGAATACCCTTAAAACAGGGATGGAATATCAATTTAATTCATCCTGGGATAAGCTGATTTCTTATTCTCAAAATGGAGTTGATATAGAGACATTCTATTGGGCAGGAAACAATAATGATGGGTATGGTTATATTACCACTACCCGGGATGCTGCAAATAGAATGAAACATTATTGGATGGATTATTCATATGGGTATACAACAGCGGTCCAGGATGAGGCTGGAAATAAAAGTTACTCCTACTTTGACAACACGCTTCATGTCGTAACCTGTTCAGTAGATGTGGATGGGAATAAAACATTTTATGAATACAACTCAGCCAGAAAACCCACTAAATTAACCGATTCATTGGGGAATCAGAGTTTTAATTATTATGACAGTTATAGTAATCTAACTGCCAGCCTAGATGCCTTAAACCAGAGAACTCTTATTTTCTATAATAATTATGGGTATACGACAGCGGTGATTTCTCCCAGCCAGACAACCACTCGGTTTATTTATGATACCTGGGGCAGGAAAACCGAGGTGATAAACCCATTAGGAAATTCCACTTATTATGGGTATGACACCATGTTTAGAACGATTTGGACTCGGGATGCCCTGGGTGGATTGACTCAATTTGAGTATTATTCCAATGGCCTATTGAAACAAGTGAAAAATGCCAAAAACCAGGTCACCTCTTATGAATATGACCTTCGTAACCGATTGATAAAGGAAACAGATGCATCAGGTAACTATACCCAGTTTTGGTATAATGCCTTTGATATAGCAACCTGCCAGCGAGATGCCAAGAATCAAAGAGTTTATTATTATTATGACAGTTTTAAACGGTTGACTACCAAAGTCTATCAATCCGGTACAACCGCGCAATATTACTATGATGTCCTTGGTAATGCTACTGCGATGAATGATCCCTATGTGGGGATGACTTATTGGAAGTATAATACCCTCAGCCAGGTTACAGGATATTCCAATCCGTGGGGGTCAATGGAATATGCTTATAATAACCATGGGCAGCGGATTGGGCTCAAAGATCCTGATGGAAACTTGTATGGGTATACCTATGATGCGTTAGGAAGAGTCCAACTGATTCAGAATTACACTTATGACCAATGGACCCAGTATTCCCATGATTCGATTGGAAGAAAGACCTTGGAAATCTATCCGAATGGTTTATTTACCGCTTATGAATATGATACCTGCGCCTGTGGGAGTAAAGTATTGGGTGATAAGGTCTATAAACCGACAGATAATTTTAACCGGACCAGTATTGGCAGTAATTGGGCTAGTGATATTGGTTTATCTGATTGGAGTGTTGTTTCCAGCAAGATGGAACGGATTTATAATCCTTCTATGGGAATCTCTGTGATTACCTATAGCCCTGCAGGTTCAATTTCTGCCAATAATCTGGAAGCGACAATATTCCCATTGGATGCCTCATCAGATAAAAATGGTTATCTGGTCTATGAGTATTCCTTTAATGGTGTGTATGGCCCGTTCTTTAAGTTTGCGGGATATGATTTGGCTAATGGACAATTTAAAATAGGACACCAGGAAATGGGTGGTTCCCTGGTAGTAGATACATCTGTCTCATATGGTTGGGCGGCCGGATATCCCATGAGGTTGCGGCTAACGGTTTCCGGGAATACCGCTACCTTGTGGAAACTGGAAACATCCGGTTATGAAAAGAAGTTATCTTATATCTATGGCAGTATAGGAAGCGGCCAGGTCGGCCTTTATACCCAGGCAGCCAATACCCGGTTTGATGATTTTATCTATAATACCGCCACCACTGAGATTGCCCGATATACTTACAGCTATGATGAAAATGGGAATCGAGCTTCCGTCACGGACATCAATGATGATGTTACTTATTATCAGTATGATGCATTAAGCAGGTTGACCCGGGAATTCAGGTTCGATGCCCCTATCTATGATCTGAAATATTCCTATGATTCAGTAGGTAATCGTATTTGGCTGGTGAATGGGACAATCACTACCTATTATGCCTACAACAATCTCAATCAATTGACCTCCAGCACCACCAATGGGAACATCCTGAATTATTCTTATGATTCCAACGGTAATCAAATAGAAAAAACAAGTACAGGGGATATCCGTTATTACCAATGGAATGAAGATAATATGATGACCCAGGTAGCCGGAATGGATTATCCCATCGTGGATTATACCTATGATGCCCTGGGTAAAAGAGTGCTGAGGAGCCATTATATCGCTAATGATACAGACCAGCAGACTCAGTATTTCTTTGATGGGATAAATATCCTGATGGAACGGCAGAGAACCCGAAACCAGATGGATGGAAGCTGGATGGATTGGCAGACCTCCGCTACATATACGCTGGCGCCTGGGGTGATTGGGCATATCATCTCGGTTCATAATACAGATGGAACCGACCTATGACCCCATTGGAAATGTCTTGATGATTTCTAATGCCAGCGGGGATACTGTGGCTGGTTATTATCAGGAAGGGTTTGGAAATATTAAACAGACTGTTGGGTCTGCTGATAATAATCACCATCTGACTACTAAAGAACTGGACCCGGATACAGGACTATATTACTTCTATGCTCGTTGGTATGATTCTGAGGTGGGTAGATTTATTGGAAAAGATAAAAAATGGCATTTGAATCTTTACTTATATGTTGATAATAATCCAGTTCTATTAGTTGATCCCAATGGATTGTCTTCAGCAATAGTAAATTCACCAGGAGCAGGTTGTAGTTCCGGTTCTGGTTCAGGATCTAATGGAGGAATGTGTGGTTGCTGTCCCAAGGGACAACATAGAGAAATAAATTATCTTCTTTATGTAGGATGTTTAGGTTTTGCTAATATGTTACCAG
This sequence comes from bacterium UBP4_UBA6127, assembly GCA_002428325.1. Taxonomy (GTDB): domain Bacteria; phylum UBP4; class UBA4092; order UBA4092; family UBA4092; genus UBA4092. The sequence continues at coordinate 111,430 of DIVR01000045.1, read as the reverse complement.
ATGCTGCGGGAATATTGGCATGTTCATCTTGTATTCTTGGATTGGCTGGGGCTCCTGAATCAGGAGGTTTAACGCTACCTCTTATAGTGACATGTCCAGCATGTGTAGCTACTATGATAATTGCTGTTGGTAGTGCAATAGAATGTTTTTGTCTTTCTACTTATTGTACCTATTAATTTTTTTTGGAGAATCCAATATGAATGAAAATGTTAGCAAGAATAGTCATTGGCTGATTTTTATTTCCCCTATCGTTTTAATTATTCAAGTAATTGAGAGCTTGTGGGAAATAGTTTTTTTTGGAAACAATGTATTTTTGAATAATAACAGGGATATTATTTCCCTTCATGATTGGTCATTAAATAGAATTTTGTTTTTTATAGTAGGCTCAATAATCTTTTTTCAATTTTTTAGGTATTATATAAGAGAGTTAAAGAAAAATATAGTAAATAAAATTGATATTGTGATAGTTGTATATTATTTCATTTTAATTGAAACAATCATAATTCAACCTCCCTTTTATTATTATAAGAGTTTAGATTTTAGTTTTATAATTCTTACTTTAAGATTAGTTCTGAGTATATTTGCTTTATTAACATCGTTGATATATGTTCCTTCTTTAATAAGAATGTTTGTGAAATATTTTAGAAAAACATAATATTTAACAAACCCTCCAAAACCATTATTGCTGTGATGGACAATTAGTAGATGCTGAAGATTAATCCTCCTCCAGGGATATATCCTCCCTGGGGGGGCAAATAGACCAGGTTTACCTGGCACACCAGCTAATTGTTGTCCTTATAGTAAAAAGTGTGCTGAAGGGGATACAGTTGCTTGTATAGAATATTTCTTTTGTCTGGCCTTTTGGGATGGTCCATGGGCAAATTGTACAATAGAATGTCTTCTGAAAAGTGATTGAAAAAGACGACGAATCGCTTGTCATGCAAAATGGTATAAAGAATGCTATGTTTATCCCTCTCCAGTCTTAACATAAATAGAAAAGGCAACTTGATCGTTTAGGTGATTTTACATAAAAATTTCGTCTGGTATTTTGACATAGAGTATAGACAGTAGTATATGACGGGTTGTTGGCAGTCAAATAAATAAAAACGGGAGTTATTGTTCTTAGATATTATCAATGGAATGAAGATAATATGATGACCCGGGTAGCAGGTATGGATTATCCCATCGTTGACTATCCCATTGATACTACTGGAAAAGGAGTTGTGAGAAGCCATTTTACGGATAATTAGATTAATAACCAGTAGACCTAGTATTTCTTCGATGGAATTAATATTCTGATGGAGCGGCAGAGAACCCGAAACCAGATGGATGGAAGAGTTAATATTACTAATGAAATTCATTCTGAAGAATAAAGAAAAAAAGATTCCTGATAATCAATTACCTTTATTTGATTGGTTTATATCAGTTATCACTGGCATTATTATGATGTGGCCTATTGCCTTTCATCTTCTTACTAGAGGTGATATCCGGGATCCCAATGTCTATGAACAATATTTGGTTTCGATTGTTTTAATATTCATTACAAATATTTTTTTAACCAAAAAGAAGCCTTTGAAAATTAAACTATTATCTTTATCAATATTCTATTTTATTATGGTGCTGGCTTATTATTGCTTATATGGATTTTCGCTCTTGCTAAAAAAGCTTTTTTATAATTAGTAAATGGTCAATTGTTTTTTATGTAATGACTATGGCGGACACCCGTTTCGGGTATTGGGGGGAAAAGTCCTTTATTCTCCGGGATTCGGGTAGGGAAATCAGGTCTTTGAACAGGATTTAATTCATAATATTATTTTCCCCTATTGACAGGGGAGGGGCTGTCATCTTACTATACTCTTGGATGGTATTTTATCCGGTAACTCTGCCTTTGGGCATTTTTTTAAACTTAGTTACTTTGCGGTGCAAAGTGGAGATGGTACATGAATGAGATAGACAATCATTTAAAGGATATAGCCGAGATAAGGGAGATGATGGAGAAATCTTCCAAGTTTCTGTCCTTGAGCGGACTATCAGGGCTGAGTGTCGGGATAGTGGCTCTTATCGGGGCAGGGTTGGCGTACCAATGTTTTCAACCCTATCGCAAGGGAGAAGCCATTCTGGCCCATTATGGGTGGAGTCTGGCTGGCATCGCCGGGGCCGTACTGATAATTTCTTTAAGCCTGGCGGTATTTTTCTCTATCCGGATGGCCAAGAAGAAGGGGCTGCCCATCTGGAATAAGACATCCAAATATATGCTGATAAGCCTGTTTTCCCCTCTGGTAATAGGAGGGATATTTTGCCTGGCCCTGCTGGTGAATGGGTATCTGGACTTGCTGCCTTCCTTTACCCTGATTATTTATGGCATCAGCTTGTTATCAGCCAGTAAATATACCGTGAATGAGATTCAGTATCTGGCCTATTGTGAGGCTGTCCTGGGATTAGTAGCTGCCTTTATCCCCTATCTTGGGATCATCCTCTGGGGAACCGGATTCGGAATCCTGCATATCCTCTATGGACTCTATATCTATCAGAAATACGAAAAGTGAAAGAATATATCCTGCAACTAAACAAGATTTTTGAGAACCGGTACCGGCTGGGCATCATGTCCCTTATGATGATCCATGAAAGTTTGGATTTTAATTCTTTGAAACTGGCCCTGGATATTACCGATGGAAACCTGTCCAGCCATATGGCTGCCCTGGAAAACGCCGGCTATATCCAGGTCCGTAAAGAATCAGATGGGCCCAAATCAGTGACCCATTATTCAGCAACACCGGAGGGACGTAAAGCCTTCTCAACCCATCTCGATATGTTGGAGAAAATACTTAAAAATATTCAGTAACTCCCTTTTTTTAATACTACACTTTGTACCGCAAAGTAAATAAATTAAGGGGAGAAAGGAGTCAGGAAAATGGAAGTCATCAAAGCCAGTGCCTGGGGAATGTGTGAGGGAGTTCGCCGGGCGATGGAAATGGTCAAAGAGGTTAAGGCGCCTCGGGAAGTGACAATTTACGGAGAATTAGTCCATAACCCAGAGATTATCCGGGAACTGGAGGTGAAAGGGTTTCATTCTTTACCAGAAGAAAATCGGGAAAAGAAAATAAAAACACCTTATGTATTGATAACCGCCCATGGATTAAGCCAGATGGGAAAAGCAAAATTAAAAGGTCAGGGGAAAGATTTGATTGATACCACCTGTCCTTTGGTGAGCCGAATCCATCGGGAAGCCCAGAAGTTACAAAATGCAGGGTATTTTGTCGTCATATTAGGCAAACCGGGCCATGTGGAAGTAAGGGGAATCACAGAAGACCTGAGCCGATATGCCGTAGTGGATAAGGTGGAAGCAGCCAGAACCTGGATTACAGAAAAGATAGGGGTCATCAGCCAGAGTACCTTACCTCCTTCCCGGGTCCCAGAACTATTGGAAGCTATTTGGAAGCTGAATCCGGGCAAAGAAATCCGTTGGGTGAATACTATTTGTAGACCCACCCGGGACCGGCAGCATGCCATTCACCAATTGGCTGGACAGGTGGATATGCTGGTTGTGGTCGGTGGACTTCATTCCAATAACACCCTTCAGTTAGCCGCTTTAGGGAGGCAGTTGGGAATGAGGGTCCTGCAAATTCAGTCAGCCCGTGAATTGGTTCCCCATCAGTTTGAGGGAATTCAAAGGGTGGGGCTGACAGCCGGGACTTCAACTCCGGATTGGGTCGTGGAAGAAATCTATCAATCATTGACCTTGATGAATCAAGGGAAAGTTTTTCAATCATCAGAAAAGGAACGGCTTGTCCATGCCAGTTAAAATCAATTAAACAAGGAGGAACAGTGAAATGACAAAACGAATAGCGGCGATTGTGTTTATTTACTTATGTATTACTTTTGCCTGGGTCATTCTGGGGACCACCTTATCTATCCGAACTTCCACTCAAGATAGTAATCTTAAAGGGATGGTTGGACAGATATGGGGAAAACCTCAACAGCAGCGAGCTCCTTCAGTCTCCTATTCGACTCCGAAGGAAGTATGGAGCGAGGTGACCAATGATGGGAAGACGACCCGGGAAAAAAGGACCGAATGGAAGACAACCCCAGTCAGCCTGGATGCCAGTAATATTCTGGTGGATTTGAACCTGGAACATCGGCAAAAAGGGCTGTTGTGGTATTCCACTTATAAAGTGGGATTTGATGGGACTTATCGGCTTTTGAATGATACCCAGGAATCGAAAACCTATGATTTCAATTTCTCCCTGCCGGTTCAGGATGCTGTTTATGATGGTTTCAAAATTTATAAGGGAGACCAGGAAATTAAAAATGTGGAAATTACCAGTGGGAATGCCCATGTCAGAGTGCCTCTGACTCCCGGGCAGACTGAAATAGTCCGGGTGGTTTACCATTCCCAGGGGATGGATAACTGGTGGTATAACCTGGGGGGAGAAGTCAGCCAAATCCGTAATTTCTCGCTGAAGATGAAAACCGACTTCGAGGATATTGATTTCCCAGAAAACAGTATGGCAGCCACCTCTCAAATCAAAACCCCTCAAGGCAGGGAATTAGCCTGGAAATATTCTAACCTTCTTTCGGGGGTACAGATTGGAATGACTATGCCGAAGAAATTGAACCCCGGTCCCTGGGCCAGTAAAATCAGTTTTGCGGCGCCTGTTTCCCTGTTTCTTTTCTTTTTCCTGCTGTTGATATTCAGTACCCTGAAGGAAATCAAACTGCACCCCATGCATTACTTCTTTATTGGGGCAGCCTTCTTCAGCTTCCATCTCCTGCTGGCCTACCTGGTGGACCATCTCTCCATTCACCTGGCGTTCCTGATATGTTCAGCCGTGTCCATCTTCCTGGTGGTTTCCTATATGCGATTGGTAACCGGAAACCGGTTTGCCTTCCTGGAAGTAGGGGTCTCCCAGTTTGTTTACCTGGTCCTCTTTTCCTATACCTTTTTCTTTGAAGGATTTACCGGTCTGGTAATTACAGTGATGTGTATCATCACTCTTTTCATAGTCATGCAGATGACGGCTAAATTGGATTGGCCCCAGGTCTTTAAGAAGTAAATTCGATCTGAAACCTATCAATAGGGTCGGGAAGATATACCTTTTCGGCCCTTCTTCTTTAGGCTTCCCCCTAGAGGGAAGCCTCTAAATCGGTTATAATCTCTTTTACAAGACTAATCTGAACCAAGGGGTTCTTTATTCCCAGAGACCATTATTTAAAAGGAGTTTATTATGTCTGCAATTGATATCGTAATCGCGCGTGAAATACTTGATTCCCGCGGCAATCCAACCGTGGAAGTCGAAGTTGTTCTTGAAAGCGGTGCCCAGGGCCGGGCAGCTGTTCCCTCCGGCGCTTCAACCGGTGCCTATGAAGCTGTTGAGCTTCGTGACGGTGATAATAGCCGTTATATGGGGAAAGGCGTTCAGAAAGCTGTTGAAAACGTCAATACTATTCTTGCCCCGGAAGTCGAAGGCATGGAATCCACCTGCCAGGTCGAAATTGACCAGACTATGATTGAATTGGATGGCACAGAAAATAAAGCCAAATTCGGCGCAAATGCCATTTTAGGCATTTCCATGGCGGTAGCCAAAGCTTCTGCCGAAGAAGTCAGCCTTCCCCTTTATGCCTATCTCGGCGGCTGCAATGCCAAGATGCTTCCGGTTCCGATGATGAACATCTTAAACGGCGGCAAACATGCTGATAACAGTGTGGACCTCCAGGAATTCATGATCATGCCGGTGGGCGCTCCTTCTTTCGCGGAATGCCTCCGTACTTCCGCTGAAATCTTCCATGTCCTGAAAAAAGTCCTTAAAGGCAAAGGATATGGCACAGCGGTAGGCGATGAAGGTGGTTATGCCCCGAATCTGAAGAGCAACCAGGAAGCTCTGGATGTGATTATGGAAGCTATTAAACAGGCTGGCTTTGAACCGGGCAAGGATATCCGGATTGCCATGGATCCTGCTTCCACCGAGCTTTATGATGAAGCCAAGAAAAAAGGCGAACCGGGAAAATATTACTTCTGGAAATCCAACATGATGAAGACTTCAGAAGAAATGGTGAAATATTATTCTGACCTGGTTGCCAATTATCCTATCATCTCCATTGAAGATGGTATGGCTGAAGATGACTGGGATGGTTGGAAATTAATGACCGATGCCCTGGGTAAGAAGATTCAGTTGGTGGGGGATGACCTTTTTGTTACCAATACCAAGAGATTGGCTGATGGTATTGAAAAAGGCGTTACCAATTCCATCCTGATCAAAGTGAATCAGATTGGGACCCTAACAGAAACCCTCGATGCTATCGAAATGGCCAAGAAAGCCAATTATACGGCTATCGTGTCCCACCGTTCCGGTGAGACCGAAGATACCACCATTGCTGACCTGGTGGTTGCAACCAATGCCGGACAGATCAAAACCGGTGCTCCCAGCCGTACGGACAGGGTCGCCAAATATAATCAGCTCCTGCGGATTGAAGAAGAACTCGGTGATGCCGCTATCTACCCGGGCATCAACGCCTTCTACAATATCTAATAATAATCTGAATGAAACATTAATCAGCCGGCTGAGGGAACCTTTTGGGGCCCCAGCCGGTTTTTATTTTCTCATCCTGAAGGCTTGTTTTGATTATAATTAAAAGAACATATCCGGATGAATTCATTCTGGAGGAGGAATATCCCATGAACCGGTTAAAAATAGCCTGTTTTGAAATAGCTGATTGGGAAAAAGATTTCCTGTCAGCAGAACTGAATGGATATGAGATGGTTTTTTCAGCAGAAGAATTGGATGAGAAAACCCTTACTCTGGCAGCGGACTGCCAGGTCGTCTCCATTTTTATCTATTCTTTTCTGACCCGGAAAATCCTGGAGAAACTTCCTGTTTTGAAATTGTTATGCACCCGGTCCACCGGATTTGACCATATTGACCTGGATTATTGCCGGGAAAAAGGTATCATAGTCAGCAATGTTCCCACTTATGGAGAGAATACAGTGGCTGAACATACCTTTGCCCTGATTCTATCCTTATCCCGGAATGTCCATGAAGCCTATATTCGAACCATCCGGATGGATTTTTCCATGAAAGGTTTGATGGGGTTTGACCTGAAAGGAAAAACCCTGGGAGTAATCGGGACCGGGCATATTGGTTTAAGAGTGATTAAAATCGCCAAAGGGTTTGGAATGAATGTGATTGCTTTTGATGTGAAGAAAAATCATTTCATGACCGAATTTCTGGGGTATGAATATCTGCCTTTGGAAGAAATCCTGCAGAAATCAGATATATTAACTTTACATGCGCCCTATAATAAATCGACCCATCATCTGATCAATACGGATAATATCAAGCTGATTAAGCGGGGGGCTTTGCTGATCAATACAGCCCGGGGCGCCCTGGTGGATACCAATGCTTTGATGATGGCTTTGGATGATGGAACCCTCGGTGGCGCCGGATTGGATGTCCTGGAGGGGGAAGACTTGATCAAGGAAGAACGTCAGCTCCTCTCCAATAATTATCCAGTGGAGAATCTAAAAACCCTCTTATCCAATCATATCCTGCTTCGGCGGGATAATGTCATTATCACTCCCCATATCGGGTTTAACAGCCGGGAAGCCCTGATGAGGATACTGAAAACGACAGCCTTTAATGTCCGTGCCTATGAATCCGGCAAACCCGAAAATATGGCAGGAGCTTAATGTGAAAATACTTCAAACCCTGGATTACCGGGAACTGCCTGGTTTTTCAAAACTGTTTAGAGATTATAATGAGAAATATCTGCCTCTGAAAGATTTTTATTCGGCAGGGAACCCCAGGGATTTTTCTGCTTACCCTGCATTTGCTCAGGAATTGGTTTCCAGGCCATATCCTCGTTCTGAAATTATCCCCATACTCAAGGAGCAGAACCTGCGATTCGGCTCCGGGGATAAAAGCTTTCAGAACATTGATAAATTATCGAATCATAAGACTGTGGCGGTAGTTACCGGGCAGCAGGTTGGAATATTTGGGGGTCCCCTCTTTACCCTTTATAAGGCATTGACCGCAGTGAAGCTGGCTGAAAAACTGGAAGCTGAACAGGGAATTTCTGCTGTTCCTGTTTTCTGGTTGGCCAGTGATGACCATGACTTGAGAGAGGCCTTATCCTCTGCTGTCTTGGATAATCAGGGAGAAATCCTTCCTCTGGTATATGATTTAACCCAGTTTCAAGAGGGAATCCCTGCTTCGGGAGCCGTCTTTAATGAATCTATTGAGGAGTTAAATGAGAAGCTCCTGGGAACCCTTTTTGAGAGTGAGTTCAAACCGGAGATTTCTGCCCGATTGAAAGAATGTTATGCCCCCGGCTTGTCAGCTTCCGAATCCTTTGCCCGATGGTGGGCAGGCTGGCTGAAGGATGAAGGATTGATTTTTGTAGAACCTTCCGACCCTCGGTTGAAACAGTTTGCCATCCCGTTATTAAAAAAAGAAATTCTGGCTGCTTCGCCTTCCAGCCAGGCAGCTTTAAAAGCCGGAGAGGAATTAAAAAAATCAGGTTATCATACCCAGCTGACCCAGAGGGAAGACGGATATAATTTGTTTTACCATAATCCAGGAAGGGCTTCTCTTCGAAAAGAGGGTGAACGGATTGTCCTTTCGGGTTCAGGTGAATCCTTGACCCCTGAACAATGGGTCCTGAAACTAGAGGCCCATCCGGAACAATTCAGCCCCAATGTGGTGCTTCGGCCCTTATACCAGGATACCCTGTTTCCGACTATTGCCTATGTGGCAGGACCTTCTGAGTCAGCTTACTTTGCCCAATTAAGCCAGGTTTATCCTGAATTTGGGATACCCATGCCTTTTATCTTTCCCCGGTTCAGTATGACTTTGGTGGAACAGAAATATCTTTCTTTGCTGGAAAAGCATTCGCTTAAAATAAATCAGATATTTGGAAATGCCGAGACTCTAATTACCGATGTGCTTCGGCGGTCATTACCTGAGGAATCAGATGTCCCCTTGAAAGACATGGAAGCTCAATTGAAATCTTTTTCTCAGGGACTCCAAAAATATGTAGCCCAATGGGACCCTACCTTGATTAAAACAGTGGAAACAACTGTAAATTCCATGATTCACCAGGTGGATGGATTGGAAAAGAAAATCCTTTCGGCCCATAAAAAGAAAAATGATACGTTACGGCAGCAGTTATATCGGCTTTCAGCCAATATTTACCCTTCGGGGGTGTATCAGGAACGGGTCATCAATATTGTGCCCTGGCTATGTAAATATGGTCCTGATTTTTTGAAAGAATTATCATCCATAGTGGATGTAAGCAATCCCTCCCATCTGGCGGCGGCTTACACTCCCGGAAAGGATAATGAATCCTGATGAAAATAGGTATTGTCTGTTATCCAACTTATGGCGGCAGCGGTGTGGTGGCAACCGAGCTGGGATTATCTCTGGCTCGAAGGGGACACCAGATCCATATAATCAGTTATGCCCTTCCGTTTCGGCTGCATGAATTTTCCCGGAATATTTTTTATCATGAAGTCCCGGTAGCCACTTATCCTTTGTTTAAGTTTCCTTCTTATGACTTGGCACTTTCCGTCAAGATGATGGAAGTGGCCCAGCGGCAGAAGCTGGATATCCTGCATGTCCATTATGCGATACCCCATGCGGCTTGTGCTTACCTGACTAAACAAATGATGGGAGATACCAGCCCTAAAATTATCACCACATTGCATGGCACTGATATTACCCTGGTAGGGATGGATGATTCATTTTATCCTATTACTAAATTTTCTATTGAGCAGAGTGATGGTATTACGGCGGTTTCCCAATATCTCAAAGATGAGACCATCCGGCTCTTTGGAATCAAAAATGATATCCGGGTTTTATATAATTTCGTGGACCCCAAGGAGTTTACCGAAGTGCCTAGGGAATGCAGCCGGAAATATTTTGCTCCCGATGGGGAGAAAGTCCTGATGCATATATCCAATTTCCGGCCGGTGAAACGGATTCCTGATGTGATAAAAGTCTTTGCGGGAGTCAGGGCTAAGATGCCGGCTAAACTGGTATTGGTTGGAGAAGGTCCGGAGCTGAGTCCGGGATTGGAATTAGCTCGTTCTCTGGGAGTCGGTAACGATGTCCTGGCTTTAGGAAAACAGGATTTTCTTTCTGAGTTGCTGCCCTGCGCCGATTTGTATATATTCCCCAGCCAGTCCGAAAGCTTTGGGCTTTCCGCACTGGAAGCCCTGGCCTGCGGGGTGCCGGTCATCGGCAGCCGGACCGGTGGCCTGCCTGAAGTGGTGGAGCATGGGAAAACCGGATTCCTTTCTGAAATAGGGGATGTGGAGGGGATGGTGAACCATTCCTTGGAATTATTGAGTAATCCTGATAAACTCCAGGAATTCAAAAAGACCTGCCGGGAAGAAGCTATCAGAAGATTCAATGAAGAGGATGCTATCCAGCGGTATGAAAATTATTACCGGGAGATTCTGGAGTCCCAATGAAAACAATAAAATTAGATATTCTGGCGATTGCGGCCCATCGGGATGATGTGGAAATCACTCTGGGGGGTACCCTTATTAAAATGGCTGAGAAAGGCTATAAAGTGGGGGTCCTGGATTTGACCCGGGGTGAGATGGGTTCCTATGGAACACCGGCTCAGCGGGAGAAGGAAGCTCGTAAAGCGGCGCAAATCATGGGAGTCTGCCTGAGGGAAAACCTGGGGTTGCCGGATTCAAAAATAGAAAATACTTATGAGAATCGACTGAAAATAGTAAGATTCCTGCGTAAATATAAACCGGAATTATTGATTCTTCCTTATTGGAAAGGGCGGCATCCCGACCATTATAAAACCCCGGAACTGGCTTATGAAGCCGCCTTTTTATCAGGGCTGAATAAATTAAAAGCAGGCGGGGAGAAACATCGGCCCCGGAAAATCCTTTACAGCCTGGCCTATTATGATGAAAAGCCAAGTTTTGTGGTGGATATTACAGAACAGATGGACCGGAAACTGGAAGCTATCCGGGCTTATTCTTCTCAGTTCATGAATCTTAAACCGGGTCAGGAAGTCCCTTTTACTAAAACGGATGTGTTTGAATCGATTCGCTCGTATAATCGTTATTTCGGTATGATGATTCAGAAAGGGTATGGTGAACCTTATCTGATGAAGGAAACCATGGAGGTGGAAGACCTTCTGGCTCTTGGGGTTAATTCTATTTAGGTTGGGAGATAATCAATTTACTGAAATGGAAATACAAGGCTCAGTCCATACTGCTGTTTTTATTCGCCGGGATAACCGGTTTACCGCTACGGTTAAAATTGGCCATTACCTGACCCAGGCTTTTGTCCCTAATTCGGGCCGCCTGGAAGAACTCCTTCGCTTGGGCAGGGAAGTCCTGGTGGAATCCAAAGGAGAGATACCCGGCCGGAAGACAGCCTATGAGATTCTTTTTGCCAAAGGGGCTAAAGGCTGGGTCAGTGTGGATTCCCGGGTACCGAACAAATTGTTTATGGAAGCATTTAAGGACCGGAAAATCCCAGTCTTCTGGGGATACCAAAATGTGAAACCGGAAGTCTCTTATCGAAAAAGCCGGTTGGATTTTTGCCTCTCAGGGTTGACAGAAGAAGCCGCTGAAAGGAAGCCTGAAAAATACTTTCTGGAAATAAAATCCGTTACTCTGGTGAAAGATGGAAGGGCCGCCCTTTTTCCGGATGCTCCCACAGAAAGAGGTTCCCGGCATTTGTCAGATTTGATTGATGCTAAAAAAGAAGGGTATGGCGCCGGCATCCTGTTTTGTGTGCAACGGCCCGATGCCCTATACTTTACTCCTTATGATGAGAATGACCCTTTGTTTGGCCGAATGTTACGATTGGCCAAAGAAGCCGGGGTTAATATCATGGCGTACCGTTGCCTGGTAGATGAGAAATCAGTCATTATGGATAGGGCTATCCCGGTTCGGCTCTAAGATGATTTATTGATTTAAAAAACCCCTGCTTGAACTGGTCAGGCAGGGGTTTTAGTTTTTACAATCGATTACTTGATCAAAGCCCTTTTAAGGATTTTACCGGTGGAGGTTTTAGGCAGGGCCTCCACAATATCCACGATTTTGGGAATTTTATAATGGGCCAGTTTATCCCGGCAGAAATCTTTTATTTCTTTAGAGGTAAGCTGTCCGGATTCTTTGGGGACAATGACGGCCCTGACCACTTCGCCGCTTCTGTCATCTTTGGCCGGGACGACGGCCACTTCACTCACCATAGGATGATGATAGAGGATATGTTCGACTTCCCGGGGATAGACGTTATGGCCTCTGACTAAAATCATTTCTTTTTTCCGGTCAACGATAAAAATGTAATCATTTTCATCGACTTTTGCCATATCTCCGGTCAGAAGCCAGCCATCTTTCAAAACGGAGGCTGTTTCTTCAGGAAGGTTCAGATAACCTTTCATGACATTGCCGCCCCGAACCGCCAATTCCCCGATTTCACCGACTGGCATCTCCTGGAAGTTTTCATCAACAATTTTTACTTCAACATTTGGAATGACTTTGCCGATGGAACCGGTAACATTAGGCAGTTCCAAAGGGTTGACCGCTACGACTGGAGAAGCCTCAGAAAGTCCGTAACCTTCATGGACTTCCAGTCCAAACCTGTTTTTAAAGGCCTCCCCAATCTTGGGTGGAAGACCTGCCCCTCCAGAGACCTGGACTTTTAAGCTGCTCAAATCGAATTTCTCAGCCGGGTCGAGTTTGGCCATCACCAGGAACATGGAGGGAACTCCGCAGAGGGTGGTTATTTTATATTGTTCCACAGCTCGGAGAGCGGCATCGGGCCTGAATTGCCGCATTAGGATGACGGCGGCTCCGGTCGAGAGGACTGTTAGCATATTGACCATGGCGGCAAATGAATGGAATAGAGGAAGAATGCAAAGAAGCCTTGACCCTCGTCCGATTTTCAGGACAATAGCCACTGATTCAATATTGGACATCAGGTTTCCATGAGTCAGCATGGCGCCCTTAGGGGTTCCTGTGGTTCCGGAGGTATAGATTATCTTGGCAAGGGTCTCCTCGGTTGCATGGATTTCAGCGGGTTCTTCAGGTTTCCCATCAGGGATTCGGCCTTGTAAAGACATGACTTTTATGTCCGGAAGATTTCTCTGGATTTCTTCACAAGCCCCTTTATAATGAGGAGAGGTGATGACCAGTTTGATTCCGGCATTTTTTATGATATATTCCATTTCCCGGGCGACTGCCAGGGGATCCACCGGCACCACAATTCCCCCCAGATGATGAATAGCATAATAGGATACGATGAATTCTGCGCCATTTTCCATCCAGAGTCCGATGAAATCACCTTCTCGAACACCCTGGTCTTTCAATTTTTCTGCAATACCGTGAATCTTCCGATGCAGCATATCATAAGTATATTCTGATGATTCAGTAAAAAGAGCCGGCTCATTGCCATTGGTTCGGCAAGTTTGATGAAACAATTCAATCAGGTTCAATGTCAGATTTTCCTTCCATTTTCCCGTTAAATTAATCGGAAATGATTAGCTTTATTTCCGAGATTCCATAATTTACCCCAATCAATTAATGGAACTGAATTTAATCATATCTTAATACAGGCTGGATACGTCAAGTGAATACCTTCGATTTTTGGTTTCCGATAAGGCCGGGTCAGCTATGATAAAATTAATGAATTCAAAAAACCATGTCTTCATCTAATACAAAATCCACTGTCACCATGTCCCTGATGACGGTACTCAGCCGAATCACAGGACTGTTTCGATGGTCAGCTATCGGGGCGGCTCTGGGTCTGTCTGTTTCCAATGTAGCCGATGCCTATAATCTTGCTTATGTCATGCCTAATATGGTGTATGAATTGATTTTGGGGGGAATCCTGACTTCGGTCTTTATACCGGTTTTTGTGGAATACAAGACCCAACAATCTCCTGAGGCAGCCTGGGATGTGGCTAACAGGATTTTAACTCTGGCTATTGTGATACTGGTTTCCATGACCCTTTTTTGCTGGATGTTTACCCCGTTTCTTGTCAGGATCCAAACCCTGGCTGGGCAGGAGGGACTTCGGAAACAAGCTGAATTTTTCTTTTATTTCTTTGCTCCGACTATTATTTTCTTTGGAATGAGCGCTATTTTCGGGGGAATGCTGAATACCTATAAGCTCTTTTTCATTCCTGCTTTTACACCTATTCTGAATAACCTGATATTGATCGGGACGGCTACCTTATATTACTTTTATCCCGATAAAGTGGGACTGGGAGGCTTGGCCCTGGGAACCACCCTGGGAGTGGCCGTCATGGCCTTTGCCCAGATCCCTGCCCTTTATAAATTAGGATGGCGGTATAAATGGACACTGGATTTAAAAGACCCTGCCTTCCGGAAATTTGTAACTCTGGCGGCTCCCATGTTCCTTTATGTGGGGTTGAACCAGATTGCCCTGACGATTCGGAATAATTTTGCTGCCAGTATCCAGGGGGGCGTGGCTGCCATGCAATATGGTTTCACCTTCTTCCAGCTTCCTTATGGGATTTTTGCTGTTTCCATTACCACCGTGCTATATCCCACCCTCTCTCAGCATGCAGTCCAGAAAGATTGGGATAAATTCAGGGAAAATGTATCCCAGGGAATCCGCTGGAGCCTGTTTATCATTATTCCCTGTGCAGTAGGATATTTCTTCCTGAGTGAGCCCATCATCCGGATTATCATGGAAAGAGGCCGGTTCCATGCGGCCGATACTAAGTTATTATCAACAGTCTTATCCTGTTATTCTCTTGCTTTGCTGCCTTACACCCTGACCCTTCTTTTTACCCGTTCCTTTTATGCTTTGCAGGACACTAAAACACCGACAGTGGTCATTCTCATGGGTGTTATCCTGACAGCGGTGGGTTGTTCCCTGCTGGTGGGGAGATATGGAGTGCCGGGAATCGCTCTGGCCTATGGTATCCAATATTACGGCATGGCGATTTACCTTGCCTGGCTGCTGAGAAAAAAAATCAAACGGTTGGATGGGCGGCGTATTGGGATTTCTGTGGTTAAATCCCTGGTGGCTTCCACTGTGATGGGAGTGGCTGTTTATTACCTTTCCCGTTCACTCTTTGACTCGAATGTATTTGGATTCATTCAAAAACGGTTTCTCAGGGATATGTTCTTCCTTTGCCTTTCCATTGGCCTGGGGGGCGTGGTTTATATCGGAATGGTAGCTGCCTTAAAAATGGATGAATTCTATTCTGTGAAAAATTGGATTTTCCGAAAATCCAAACTATTTTAAGAAGAAATTGTTACAATAAACAAGGGGGAGTTGAAAGGTTCTCTGATGAATCCGACCCCGATAGAAAGCCATTATTCCCTGCTTCGGGAACAGATGGTAGATTGCCAGATCAAAGCCCGGGGAATCAAGGACGAAAGAGTTCTTGATGCCTTGAGAAAAGTCCCACGGCATTGTTTTATCCCCGCTCAACTCATTTCTGAGGCTTACGCTGATTATCCTCTCCCCATTGGTGAAGGCCAGACCATCTCCCAGCCTTATATTGTGGCTTTTATGAGTGAACAATTGGAAATTGAACCTGACCATAAAATCCTGGAGATTGGAACAGGTTCTGGATACCAGACCGCTGTCCTGGCTGAACTGACTCCCAAGGTCTATTCGGTTGAATACTATCCCCAGCTGGCTGACCAGTCTGCCAGGAGGCTCCATCAAATGGGGTATCTTTCTGTTAAAGTCAGGCAGGGAAATGGATATCAGGGCTGGCCTGAAGAAGCTCCTTTTAATGGGATTATCCTGACCTGCGCTCCCCCGGAAATCCCCATGAAACTGGCTGCCCAACTGGCTGAAGGGGGGAAGATGATTCTTCCTCTGGGGTATCCCGGCCTCCAGGATCTTATCCTGATAAAAAAACAGAAGGGAGCCTTCTACCGTAAATCTCTTCTCTCGGTGGCCTTTGTTCCTATGCTGAAGTAATAAACCAATCTGAAGAACCTGAATAGGAATCCTCAATATTGATACTGTAATATCAAAAGAATCAGTTTGTTATTGTCATTAATAACAGTTTGGGGTATATCATTAATATATCAATTGTTTTGCTCATAATTTGACAAATACTGATTCATTCATGGTAATATTAAATTAGTTGATACATCAGAAATAGATTTATTAAGGAACTGGAAGATCGCCGAACCCGAAAGGGACGGGGGACCCAAGTTTATGGGGTGAATCGCCAATTAGGCGTAGGGTTACTTTTCAACCCGAATCCGTCAGCTAACCTCGCAGGCGTGGAAAGGGCTGTTCCATATGTTTTTCTCATAATACCCTTCCTTGCAGAATTCCCAATAGCTATTTCCATTATTCATATTATTGCTGATATTCGGTCTTCTTTGATTATGAAGAGGGCCTGTTTAAGCATCTAGGCCTGTAATTACCGATTGGCCGAAAGAAGGGTAATAAAATGATTTTGTTGGAATGGATTCTTTTCTTGTTTCTATTCCTGGGGTTGGTTTTCCTCATGGGAAAATATATGTCCTCTGTATATTTAGGGGAAGATACGTTTTTTACAGTTATTGGCAAACCCTTGGAAAATCTGATTTATAAAACCAGCGGAATCAATCCTGCTGAGGAAATGAACTGGAAACAGTATGGTCTTAACTTGGTCATATTTAACCTGCTGGGTTGTTTGGTTGTTTTCTTATTACAAGTGATCCAGGGTTATTTACCTCTCAATCCCATTCATGCCGCTAATGTTCATTGGGATCTGGCCCTGAATACAGCTATCTCCTTTATGACGAATACTAACTGGCAGTCCTATTCGGGAGAAAGCACTCTCACCTGGCTGGTTCAAATGTTGGGATTAACGGTTCAGAATTTTCTGTCAGCTGCTACGGGTATGGCTGCTATGGTAGCTATGTTACGGGGGTTTACCCGTAAAGAAACCGATAAAATCGGGAACTTCTGGGTTGATTTGACCCGGGGAACCGTTTATATTCTTATCCCTCTTTCGATTCTTTTCTCTGTCTTTCTTATTTCACAGGGTGTACTTCAAACCTTCCATCCCTATCAACATTTCTATACTATGGAGAATCAATCCCAGGTACTGCCCACAGGCCCTGTTGCTTCTCAAGTAGCTATTAAGCAGTTAGGTTCAAATGGTGGAGGTTTCTTTGGCGTGAATTCTGCCCATCCTTTCGAAAATCCCAATGGTCTGACCAACATTTTCGAAATGGCGGCAATTCTTTTTTTACCCTTGGCGTTAGTTTTATCATTCGGATATATGGTCGGGAATATCAAGCAGGGTCTGGCCTTTTTAATTTCAATGTTGGTTATACTCCTTCTGGGTACGGGGATTGTCTGGTGGGCAGAAATGCTGGGTAACCCATTATTAATAAAATATGGGATAGCTCATGGAGTTTCCATGGAAGGGGTCGAATCCCGGTTTGGGGTCTTGATATCTTCATTCTGGGGACTCTTAACAACTGCTACATCGAATGGCTCTGTAAACAGTATGCATGACAGTCTTATGCCCATTACAACCCTTGTTTATATGTTTAATATGGGAGTTGGGGAAGTTGTCTTTGGTGGCGTGGGGGTAGGGATTATAGGGATGTTGTACTATGCCCTGTTGGTAATGTTTCTGGCCGGGTTGATGATTGGTAGAACTCCTGAATTCCTTGGCAAAAAACTAGGACCCAGGGAAATGTATTTATCTGTCATAGCCCTTCTGGTACCTCCCATCTTGATGCTGATATTCGCTGCCATCGCTTTAATGATTCCTTCAACGGTTGGGTGCATGAATAATTCATCAGCTCATGGGTTATCAGAGCTACTCTATGCTTTTTTATCGGGAGCAGGGAACAATGGTTCTGCTTTTGCCGGGTTGAATACCAATACTCTCTACTACAATTTCTCCCTTGGGATAACGATGTTTATAAGCCGATTTGTAACCATTCTGCCTGCCCTGGCCATTGGGGGTTCGTTGGCGGAGAAGAAATCTATCCCGGAATCTTCAGCCACGTTCCCAACAACTGGAATTCTTTTTATTGCTATGTTGATAGCTGTGGTCATCATTATGGGGTCGTTGACCTTTTTCCCTGTTTTTACTATGGGTCCGTTACTTGACCATTTATTCATGATTCATGGAAAGGTCTATTAGTTTTGGAGAATAAAGAATGAAATCTGATAAGTCACTTATTTTGTTTAATACGAAGATGCTGAAAGAAGCTATCAGGGATTCGGTCATAAAGTTAAATCCTCTCACTCTTTGGCGAAATCCTGTCATGTTGATTGTTGAAGTGGGTGCAGTCATAACCACAATTTACAGTCTCATTGAGTTGAAAAGCGGTACCGGTCATTATTTCAGCCTTCAGGTTTCCTTATGGCTTTGGTTTACGGTACTATTTGCCAATTTTGCGGAAGCGCTGGCTGAGATTCGAGGTAAAGGCAGAGCTCAGTCCTTGCGGGAGACCCAAACGGAGTTAACTGCAAATCGTCAGAAACCGGATGGAAAATATGAAACAGTTTCTTCTATTCAGCTGAGAAAGGGAGATACTATCCTGGTCAAAGAGGGAGAAATAATTTCCGGTGACGGGGATATCCTCTCAGGTACTGCCTTGGTTGATGAATCTGCGATTACGGGTGAATCAGCTCCCGTGATCCGTGAATCGGGGGGAGACCGAACTAGTGTGACTGGCGGGACTCGTATCCTGTCGGGAGAAATATTAGTGAAAGTTACCTCTAATCCTGGCGATACTTTCCTGGATCAAATGATTAAAATGGTGGAAAGTGCTTCTCGTCAAAAGACTCCGAATGAAGTTGCTCTGGAGATATTACTAATTGGACTGACCATCCTTTTCCTGGTAGTCATCATCACCCTTCCAGTATTTGCCGGTTATATGTCAGTCAAAACGACAATCACAGTACTGATATCTCTACTGGTTTGTTTGATGCCTACTACGATTGGCGGACTTCTGCCTGCAATTGGAATTGCCGGGATGGATCGGCTTATCCAGCATAATGTAATCGCTCTCAGTGGCAGAGCAGTTGAGGCGGCTGGGGATGTAAATGTCGTTCTTCTGGATAAAACAGGTACCATTACTCTTGGAAACCGGATGGCTGATGAGTTAATTCTTGCGGAAGGCATCAGCCGGGATACTCTTGTTGAATCTGCATTGCTTTCTTCATTGCCGGATGAAACTCCTGAGGGTAGAAGTATTGTTACCTTATGCAAAACTGAAAAAGGTATTAAGGGTAAAGATATCCGTACTCCTCGTGATGCTGCCTTTATTGCCTTTACTCCTCAGACTCGGATGAGCGGGGTGAGAATTGGGTCACGAGTCATCATGAAGGGTTCTTATGATGCCATTGAGGAAATGATATTAGCCTCTCAGAATAGAATGCCTGATGATATTCATGCTAAAGCCGATGAGGTTGCCCGCCAGGGAGATACTCCTTTAGTGGTTGCTGATAATGAAAGGGTCCTTGGAATCATCAGGCTCAAAGATATTGTTAAACAGGGAATTAAAGGACGGTTGAAACAACTCAGAGAAATGGGTATCAAATCGGTAATGATTACAGGTGATAATCCTCTGACTGCTGCCTCCATAGCTGCAGAAGCCGGGTTGGATGATTTTATAGCTCAAGCTAAGCCGGAAACCAAGCTGAGTCTGATTCGTAAGTACCAGGAAAACGGAAACCTGGTGGCTATGATTGGGGATGGTACCAATGATGCTCCGGCTTTAGCTCAGGCTGATGTGGCTGTTGCTATGAATGCAGGAACCCAGGCAGCCCGGGAAGCGGCAAATATGATTGATTTGGATTCTAATCCGACTAAACTTCTGGATATTGTGGAAACCGGGAAACAAATATTAATTACCCGGGGGGCTCTGACGACTTTCAGTATCTCTAATGATGTAGCGAAATATTTTGCCATCATTCCTGCTCTCTTTGCAGCGCAATATCCTGAATTGAATATACTAAATATAATGCATCTCACCAACCCAGCCAGTGCTGTCCTTTCTGCGGTGATATTTAATGCGTTAATCATTCCTCTTTTAATTCCTATTGCCCTTCAGGGCGTTCGAATGAAATCCGCATCGGCATCTGCCATTCTGAAAACTAATCTGTTGATATATGGTTTTGGAGGTCTGTTGTTACCTTTCCTAGGTATCAAAATAATTGATATCTTTTTGAAATTGGCGGGTTTGGTATAGGAGATTTGAATATGACAACAATTACTCGTTCTTTGCGAATGTTAATAGTCATGACCATCATGACCGGGGTGATTTACCCCTTGGTCATTACTGGTATTGCGATGATATGTTTTCCTGTGAAATCTACGGGAAGCCTGGTTTATTCTCAGGGGAGAGTTATTGGTTCCGAATTGATAGGTCAGAAATTTACTTTTCCCGGACATTTCCATGGGCGTCCTTCTTTTTGTGATTATTCAACCTTACCTTCTCAGGGAAGTAATTGGGGACCGGGTAATTCTGTCTATCTTTCAACCCTGAAGCAGAGAGCCGTAAATTATCGGGAGGAAAACAATCTATCGAGTGTCCAGGTGCTTCCTCCAGATGCTATTACTTTTTCTGCCAGCGGTCTAGATCCGCATATCAGCTTGGAAAATGCTTTATTGCAGGTGTCTCGAGTTGCAACTGCCAGGAGAATACCTGAAAATAAGGTTAAGCAGATTCTATTTGTTGAGGCTGCTAGAGATAAAGCTATTTTCCAGAAACCGGTTGTGAATGTAATGAAACTGAATGTGGCATTGGATTCTGTCGGTGGGATATATTAAATGGCTGAAATATCATCAACACGCCCTGATCCTGACCAATTATTGGCGCAGATTAAGGAAGAAGAAACCTTGGAGAAGAAACGAGGTTATCTGAAAGTATTTCTTGGTTATGCGGCAGGTGTCGGCAAGACTTATCGAATGTTGAGCGAAGGACAGATTCTTAAAAGTAAGGGGGAAGATGTATTAATCGGTTTAGTTGAGACCCATGGCAGAGCTGAAACAAATGCTTTAACCAGGGGGCTGGAGCAGATTCCCAGAATAGTAATCCAACACCATGGTGTCCAGCTTCATGAATTTGACCTGGATAAAGCCCTCCAGCGAAAACCTTCCATTATTCTACTCGATGAGTTAGCACATACTAATGCGGAGGGAATGCGCCACACCAAACGGTATCATGATATTGATGAATTGTTGAATCAGGGCATTAGTGTTTATACGACCCTTAATATCCAGCATATTGAAAGTGTCCATGATGTGGTGTCACAGATAGCCGGGATCAAGGTTTATGAGACAGTACCGGATTCTCTTTTGGACAAGGCTGATAAAATTGAATTGGTGGATATCCCTCCTGAGGAACTGCTCCAACGGTTCAAGGATGGTAAAGTGTATGTCCCGGAGAAAGCACGAACAGCTATTCTGAAATTCTTCCGAAAGGGAAATCTGCTGGCTCTTCGGGAATTAGCTTTACGTTATACAGCTCGGCATGTAGACACAGCCATGCTTTCATATAAAAAACTCCAGGGGATTCGCAACACCTGGGTTGTCGGCTCCCGGCTTATTGTTTGTGTCAGTCCCAGCCCTTTATCAGAACATCCTATCAGAGTAGCGCATCGGTTGGCTGAAGACCTACGTGCCCAATGGTATGCCATCTATGTAGAGTCCCTTCGTCAGGGAGCCTTAAATAAAAATCTGCAGCTTCAATTGGATAAAAATTTGCGGTTAGCACAAGATTTAGGGGCTGAGGTGGTGCGAACTACCGGAACAAGTCCGGCGGATGAGATTGTCGCTTTCGCTAAGACTAAAAATGCAACCCTGATTATTGTTGGTTATTCGGGACAACCCCGAATCCAGAGATTATTAAAAGGTTCTCTCCTTAACTCTCTTATGGAGAAATGCAGTCCTATCCAGTTACTGATGGTAGGAAATCCTCAGGAAATGCCTAAACCGGTCGTAGAGAAAATAGAGAAAACTATCAGGCATCCTCAAGTCAAAGGGACCCTCATCGCTGTCTCTACGATTGCTTTATCTACCCTGATTATGAAATTGATGCATCCCTATCTGAATATAACCAATATAGCCCTTCTTTATATGGTTCCGATAGTTGTCGGCAGTTATTTATCAGGTTTATCTGGTGGTATTGTGGCTTCCATCTGTGCTGTCCTTTGTCTGAATTTCTTTTTTATTCCCCCTATATATACTTTCAGTGTCAATGACTTTAGATATTTACCTACCTTTTTTGTTTTGCTGTTTGTTGGGATTTCCACCAGTATGCTCTCGGATATTGTGCGAAAACAAAATTTAGCTACCCGCAAGAGAGAAAAATATCTTTCTCTCCTTTATGAATTTTCACGGGATCTACTGTACTCAATTGGATTTATTGAATTGTTGGAACGGAGCACACTGGATCTTGCAACCCTTTTCAATTGTGAAACCGCTATCTTGATGCCGGATAGCAGTGAACATCTAGTTATCCGAGCGAGAGCTGGCGATTCTCTAAGCTTAGGTGACCATGAAATCGGAATAGCATCATGGGTATTACAGAATGGAAAAGCTGCTGGCAGAAATACCGATACTCTTTCTTCTTCTCATTTTATGTTTATCCCACTCTTGGGGAAAAAATGTGCTTTAGGGGTTTTGGCGATTGGCAGGCCCATATCCCAGCCTTTCCTCAATATGGAGGAAGAATTTCAATTAGAATCTTTTATCAGTATTATAGCTCTGGCGATTGATAATGCTCTTCAGGCTTCTCTTTCCTCTACGCATTAAAATTAGTAACACTTTTCTGGATATCGGTATATTCAAAATGTTTACTAATTAATGAAGTAATTTACCTAAGGGTAGAAACGGAACGGGAATAGCGTAGATCCCATGATGTGACCTTTAGCCGGGGTACTACTCAGAAAATGAAAAGTTGGAATGAGTTCAAATAAGGGAATGAAAACCTACTGCTTGGGATATATAACACAAGGATTATCTAATAAATATGGGTAAGAAACCACTGTTTATTTTCTGCCGCAAAGATAACCAAAGGGGCAATCCGGGCAGGTTTGGTCAGGTTCTTCCGAGAGGGTGAAAGGAATCTCCGGGTTATTGATTTCCTTAAGAAGGCTACCGATGATGTCCATGATGATACGGTAATTGTTTTGCAGGTTATCATCCCCATCTTTGAAGGGTGAATATTCGATTTTTTCATCCAACCGGCTTTTACCCAGCAACAACAGCCGGCCATAGACCTGATGAAGTTGAATCTCTGGATGCAGGGCGCTGTAAATGAGGCTGTAAAAGGGCAGCTGCAGGGAATGGATGGCTTTGGCCCAGGTATCCCGGTTATCCAGTTCCAGCCGGCTGAAACGTATCAGATTGGGATCTTCGCTGCTGCCGGTTTTATAATCCAGGATGAAAGTCCGGGTCCCCCGGGTTTCCACCCGGTCAGCTTTAGCAATCAATTTATAGGAATGGTTGTCGTCAATTTTCCATACAGCCGAGAAATCCTCTTCAAGGGAATGGATGATAATGGATTCTTCCCTTTGGGCATGAATTTCGATCTGGGCGGTTTGATAGATATCCAAAAATTCATCCAAATGCCGGGATGCCTGAAGTTTCAAAAGGTAAGCGCTGCCGGTTACATCATTTCCATATATTCTGGCAAAGTGGTAATCAATGATTTTATGAAGAGAGTCTTTATTCAGCCGCTCAGATTTTAAGGGAATTCCAATCAGGGGTTGGAAATAATCTTGCAGGACAGAGTGGACAAATATCCCAATATCCAGCCTTTCGAGTTGGTCTGAGATTTCTTCCTTTTCCTTCAGCCTCAACAGATAGGTATAATAAAACTGCATCGGGCAGGCCAGATAAGTGTTCAGCGATGAGGCGGAATAAGTAAAATCACTGAGAGATTGCAATATCTCCGGTGATTTATCAACCGGTTCAGTATCTCTGGCAATCAGGTCTATCTGGTATTCAATCGCCTTGATATAAGGAGTATCGATACCGGTCAAATCGATTTTCTGTTTCTCCCAGATTAATTTTTCCAGGAACCGGCTCTTTTCTTTTTTAGTATTTTCCACATAGAAAAGGTGGGCCTCATCAGCTCCCTGCAAAAGAGCCGACAGATAATAATCCATTCTCTGTTCCAAATCCTGATATGTCGGCAGGTGAAGCGACTGGCGAATCAAAAAAGGAAGCAGGGTATCTTCTCTTTTATAGGAGGGAAGTTTATCTTCATTGGCATCCAGCAAATAGACTTCTTTGAAGGGCAGACAGCGGGTCTCCCAGAACCCCAGGACTTGGAGTCCCTGGAGAGGCGTTCCCACAAACGGCACACTGGCTGAAGAAGCGGATTTTTTGAACAGGCTGAAATAACTGCCTGCTTCATGAAAAACGGTTTCTTTCATCAGGGAGTCTCCCAGCTCATCCAGCATCTTCAGAAAAGCATCTGCATAGGGGAAGAAGAAATGGTGCAGCCGGGCGGTGGTATTTTCATAGATATAGTGAAGCACCTGAATGAGGCTGTGAGTAAAATCTTCGACATTTTTTATTTCTACCAAAGGCCGGATAATATGGTTATGGATATCCACCAGATGGTTTTTCAGGGCTTCCGGGTCAGGGGCTCCCTCAATATTTTTAACCCGGGTCGCGGCTTCGTTGAAGAGTTTGCCATTATTTTCCAGTTCTTCCAGAGAGATAAAAGCCATGGCTCTTCTGGAGGACAGCATCTCTTCCAGGGTATGGAGAAGGATACGAGTCAAATCGGTTCGAGGCGAGTCGCCCTGTTTGAAGAAAATACCTTTGGCATAAGGATGGAGCATTAATCGAAGGTAATTAGGGACATATAACCGGCTCTCATGATCGGCTGAGCTGATTAATTCCAAGAGGCTGGTGAAAAAACTGTATATGGGGGTCCGGGTCAGGGGATACCCCATGGAAATATTGTAATCTTTTTCTTCCAGGCTGCAGAGGGTCTGCTGCTGTAAAGGAAAGAGGGTTTCGGCGGCCGGCAGGACAATCACTTGCCGGTCATTCAGCCGGGAGGTGTCTTTCAGTTTGTCTTTCAGGAGTTCATTCAGGGCAAATATCTGTCCATGGGTATCGGGGCTTTTATAAAAAGAAACCTTTGGCGGGGGGAGTGGTAGCCGATTTTCTTCATGCAGTTTTGAATCGCTGATACCCAGTTCCAGCAGGACTTTTTCCAATCCTTTACCTTTAATGAAGAGGACCTGGCATTTCTCCCAATCAAGCATGGTTTTGATGATTTCTTTTTCTACCCGGGTCAGGGAATAAAATCCTGCAAAAAGAAGAATATCGGTTTCAGTGAACAAGCTAGAGTCAAGGGTTTCCAGAACTTTTCGATATCGGGTGGAGAGGGTTGAATAACCCTGTTTTTCCACTTTGCCATAAAACTCCTGATAGAAATAGGAAAGGGTTTGCAGCCGGGATTGGGTGGATTCCGGCACCTTTTCAAAGGCAACCATATCCAGTTCCCGGACAGCTTCCACCGGAACCAGATTGGAACTAAGTTCTTCCAAATCACTGAAAAGTTTTACTCCCAGAGGGAAGAAACTATCCGGGTCAATAAAACGGTCCCCTCCCATCCGATAAGAGGCTCGGATATGAATCTCATGAAGCAGGGCTACCGCATCGAAAGTCCCTAATAATCGATCTGTGATATTCAGGCGGTTCTCATAATATTGGTTGATAAATCCATCTATAGAATTACCCTCCGGCGGCAGAAAAGATTTTCCCAGCTTGTTTCCCAGGGTTTCTCTGAGGTAATGGACCGGGCGGCTTCCCGGGAATATCACCTGGCTATGGGAATAGTCATTTTCATCCCGGGAGATCAAACAAGAGGCAACCGCTTCAATGAAATTTTCTTCAGGAGAGATGAGTCGAACTGGATTCATTCTACAGGCTCCCATTTCTTCAGGTCAAAATAGGCCACCCAGGCCCGGAGCTTCCGGCGGGGATAGATATCTTTCAAAATGGCAAGATAATTTAATATCTGTTTTCGATATTCAGCCTCACGTTTTTCCTGCCGCTGGGGATTGGATTCAAACCCGGTCTTATAATCGATGACGGTAACGGTCTCGGGGTCGACCACTAACCGGTCCATTCGGAAAGAGTGTCCCAGCCGGTTGGAAAATTCTTTTTCCGAATAGACCCTCCGCCCTTCCCGGGGAGAGAAATACTCGCTGGCTTCCGGAAGGGAGAGAAACTCTATCAGCTGGGTTTTCAGCAGGACCCAATCCTTGAATCCCGTTTCCAACTCGCTGATTTCATTAATCAGACCTGTAACTTTAGAAGCAGCATCCGGCTCAGCGTAATCAATCCGGGAAAGGAGCAGGTGAACCATATTCCCCCGCAGGATATTTTCATAATTCAGGGTTTCAATGGGATTGGGAGGAGGTTCATGGGCTTCTGGCTGCCGGAAACAGGAGGCTTTTTTATATTCAGTGGATTTGTTTATATCCGGTTCGGGAAGAGGTTTATCTTTGCATGGAGTATAATCACCAGGGTTCAATAGATCCAGTGGATACTGGTCTTTCCATGGTTCTGGGTCTTCTGAAGGAATTTTTTTTCGGCTGGGATTATATATCCCCAAGGTGTAAAGCTCTGCTTTGGCCCGGGTGATGGCTACATACAAGGTGTTTAATTCATTGACCTTATTCTGGCTGTCAGTGGCATCATACAACTCCTTGATGAGCTCATCGGCTTCAGCAATATCCTGATTGATTTTAAAAATCTTGATGCCATTTTCATCTTCAGAAACATAAAAGGGAGTAACGGGAGGATGGGTATTATACAGCAGTAAAATGACCACTGGGAAACCCAGGCCTTTGGCTTTATGGATACTCATGACCCGGACAGCTTCAGTGCTGGAGGGGACTTCAATATTCCAGCCGGTATCATCCGCCTCTTCATCTCCCGCCCGAGACAGAAATTCTCTCAGGTTGTTGAGGCCTAATCCCTCAAATTCCATGATGGTTTCCAGCAATCGGGTCAGGGCTGCTTCTTCCCTGGGGAAAAGGGTATGTATTTCCATCTCCCGATAAATCAAAGTGACCAGGTCATAGAGGGGATAATATCCGACTATCTTGAAGAGTTTCTCAAAATAAACCGACCATAACAGTTCAAACTCTTTTTTGAAGGCAATATAGAGAGGACGGTTTTTATTCTTTCCGGCGGCAAAAAGGAAATCTTTCAGTTTGGTTAACTCTGTCGTTCTCCCATCGACTTTCAGTTTTGTTTTAAAAATATCTCCCAGGATAAAGGTCGTGAAAGCCAAATCATCCAGGGGTGAATCCAGAAATTTTAACAGGGCCAGGAGTTCCCCCATGATTTTCCGATTCCGAATATCCAGTTTGCTGAAGGGAATCATGGGAACCCCGATTTCATTGAGCCAGGCAGATACAGCAACCACCTGGTCATTTTTGAAAGCCAGCACAGCGATATCGGAATAGCTATACCCTCTGGATTTCAGTTCCTTGACCAGGGCCTGTACCCTGGCTTTTTCCGGCGGCTCTGCATCATTTTTCTGCATGAGTTCGACTTGGACATATCCTTTGCCTTTTTGCCTGGGAATGGCTTTCTGGACAAAATCTGTCAATCCGCTGTGAAGGCCATGAACTCCATATTTTTCCTCATTGGGAAGGTTTTTAATAAAGACTTCCTGGGTGAAATTGAGAATCTTTTCACCGCTTCGATAGTTATAATCCAGATTTCTTACCTGGATTTCTGCTGAGGGAAATGGAATGCTGGCGCCTTTTTCTAAATCCCGCATAATACGGTAATCAGCATTCCTGAATCCATAAATAGCCTGTTTGGTATCTCCAACCACAAATAAGCTGCCATCCTGGGAGAGGGCATTTTCCAGCAGGGGCATCATATCCTGCCATTGGATGGGGGCCGTATCCTGGAATTCATCTATCAAGTAATGGTATATCTTGTCTCCCATTCGAAGATAAATATCCGGGACAATGCCCTGGGTAATATAATCAGAAAGTTTTTTATTGATATCCTGGATAAAGATAGTTTCTTCCTGATGTTTAGTGCGGTCCAGGGTCTGTTCAATGGATTGGAAAGCTTTCAGGTAAGGAATAAAGAAATCCCGAGCATAGACTGAACGATATCGGTTGATTAAGGCTCTCAAAGCTTCCCATTGAGACAGGGCCTCATAATAATCCGGAAGTATATTTCCGTTAGTAGGTTTATTCACAGGATTGGATTTCATGGGGACTGAGAGGAGTTCATTAAACCGATTATTGTTGATTGCCGGGATGATTCTTGTTCGAAAAGAGCATTTGCCTGAAGGGGTCAGTCCGGTCTGTTTGATAAAATCATCCAGTTCTTCCACTTTCTGGGCAATCAGGTTATGAAGTTTGAACCGTTGGGATTCATCCTCATTCAAGATAAGAGGGGAGGTGCTGGAAGATAGCTTTGTATAAAGTTGCCGCATTTTATCCAGAATGCCGGAAGTCGGGTCCCAGGGATAAGCGGTATCATCTTTTTGATTATCGGTAATGGTTTTGGCGATAGTTTCAAAGAGGGTTCCTTCCAGAGTTCCCGGCCGGACCTGGCGTAAATATCGGTAAAAGGCATATTCAATCAGTGGCTGATGGTCAATGACAATATTGAAATCAGGGGGATACCCCAAATCCAGGCAGGAGGCTTTGAAGATACCCGCCATGAAACTGTCGATGGTGGTTACCTGGAAATCCGAATAATTGGCCAGGATAGTTTCCAGGATGGACAAAGCCCGAGCGGATAATTCATCCTCTGGTAAATGGATCCTTTCCTGAATTTGTTTGATCTTATCTGTATCTTTAAAGTAAATATCTTTCAGCCAGCTCAGAATACGGGTTTTCATCTCCTGAGAGGCATTGTTGGTGAAAGTGATAGCCAGAATATTCCGAAGATTATTATGGGGAATCTGATTCGATAACAGAAATTCCACAAACCTCAAAGAAAGGGCATGAGTTTTCCCTGAACCTGCCGAGGCTTTTAATAATATGAATTCGGGAAACCTCTGTTCCATTTTAGTTTGAACCATCTCTTTTTCCCCTGGGATTTTTATTCTTCAAGAAACCCACTATATACCATTATGGGTATTAATTTCTACATCGCTGATAACCATCCTATGATCAGAGTAGGGAGTTCTGGCGACTTGGCTCAGGAGGGGCTTGAACTGAGGAGAGACCCATATCATATCTATCCTGGAAACCGGAAAATCGATTGTCATGGTGTTGCCCCACCCCCGGCCTGATTTGGAAAAAGTGTCGGTAAAATGGTTTCTGATGGGATCTAAACTGGCAGCCCTGGCCGGCCGGTTGAAGTCTCCGGCTAATATTACCGGGGTCTTATTTCTTTTTTCTTCCAACAATTTCAGTAGAATCCGCATTTGCTTATCCCGGGTTACCTGATTCTGCCGGGTCTGAATCCAGGTGCTGGCCGAAAAAGGATTTAATCCCAATTCAGGTTGAATTAATCTGACATTGACCAAGGTAATAGTTCTATTTCCTGGGAGAGTTATTTCCATCAGTTGGACCGGGTCTCCCCAGCCCAGTTGAACACTGGGAAGCAATTTCACTGGATATCGGGAGAGAATGGCTAATCCATCATTATCAACATATGTCATCTCTGAACCCAATTTCCTGATTCTTTCAGGGGGGGGATATTGGCTGGAGGGTGATTCCTGAAAAAAACAGATATCTGGCTGGAAGGTAGCAGTAGCTTCCAGCGCCCGGAGGTCTCCACTCAGGTTATAGGTGATAATCCTCAGGGAAATTGAATTGGATTTCTTTCCATCCCGGGGAATTGCTTTATGCTGGATATCCCCGGCAGAAGGTGGGTCCGGCTGTAAAGGGTGGAAGGCCCATTGCCATTCTTCTGAGAAATACAGCAGAAATCCCAGCCATGCCCCAACCAGTAATGAGGTTTGCTTCCAATTCCGATGAGAGGCTAGAATGAGAAGCCAGATTCCCAGCATCCAGAACCAGGCCGGCCATACCCCAAACATCTGGCCGAAAGAATTTCTGTCACTTATCAGGTAAGCAACTGATAATAATCCCCATAATCCCCATGTCAGCCATTGAATAATAATTTTCATGGTCTGGGTTAATTTTATCTTGCCATGAATATTCTTGCCTAAGCTCATTTCTGATTCTTACCAGCCATTTCATTCGGATATATTGGGTTCATTAAATACTTTCAATTTGTCATGTCAGGCCATAGTAATTCGAGAATAAATAATCCTGAGGATGATTTTCACACCCTGTTGCTCTTCAGATATTCCTGTTCATAATATAATAAAAAACCATATATCCGAATCCTTAATATTAATTAACCTTAAAAGAGCCAATTCCTTCTGATGCTAGGAAAATGTTAATAACGGTAGTAAAATATTGATAAACCAACAAATCAGCTGGCTGTTTTTCTCCTGTAGGAAAGTCGGTTAACACTTTTATTTTGTAATTCTGATAAGAAAGCTGCATATTATAAAGAGTTCTCTTTATTGTGGCTTTTGTTTATAATCAAACTTTTATGGGTGTAAGTGTTTGTGTTTGTTTACCATCGAATAAGGGTTCTGGGCCACGATAAGGTTTCTGGATGGATTACTTTAGAGAAGCAGGGTAGAACATGGCAACTAAAAATAATGAGAAAATCAGGATAATGGCAGTATTTGGCACCCGTCCGGAAGCTATTAAGATGGCTCCGGTTGTTAAAATCCTCCAGAAAGAATCCTTTTTCGAAACCCGAGTTTGTGTAACTGCCCAGCATCGTGAAATGTTGGACCAGGTGTTAGATTATTTCTCTATTAAACCTGATTATGACCTGAATATCATGCAGGAGCGGCAATCTTTAGCGGAAGTAACCCGCAGGGTCCTCAAGGGGATGGATTCGATTCTTAATGAATATACTCCCCATATGATACTCGTGCATGGGGATACGACCACCTCTTTTGTGGCGGCTTTAGCCGCATTTTACCATCAGGTGAAAGTCGGACATGTGGAAGCTGGTTTGCGGACCCATAACAAATATTTCCCTTTCCCGGAGGAAATGAACCGGCGGCTGACCGGGGATCTGACAGACCTTCATTTTGCGCCCACTAAACGAGCCAAATTAAACCTTCTCAATGAGGGTGTCCTGGAAGAGAATATCTTTATTACCGGTAACACGGTGATAGATGCTATGGCTTCAACGGTGGATAAAAATTACAAATTCGAGAACAAAGAACTGCAAGCCATTGATTATGCCAATCGGAAAGTGATACTGGTAACAGCCCACCGAAGAGAAAACTGGGGTGAGGGATTGGATAATATCTGTAAGGCTCTTCGAGATTTAGTAGTGGCGTATCCAGAGGTGGAATTGATTTATCTGGTTCATTTAAACCCGGTTGTCATGAATACTGTCAAAAAATACCTGCAGGGGGTCGAGAGAGTCCATCTGTTACCTCCCTTAGATACCCGGGAAACCCATAATCTGCTGAATAAATCCTATCTGGTAATGACCGATTCAGGGGGGCTCCAGGAAGAAGCGCCCCATTTGGGAAAACCGGTCTTAGTATTCAGGAAAGAAACAGAACGTCCGGAAGCGGTCCAGGTTGGAACGGTGAAACTGGTAGGGACAGATTACCAGACGATTCTTGATAATGCCCGGGAATTACTCATCGACCCTAAGGCTTATGAAAAAATGAGTCATGCGGTAAATCCTTACGGGGATGGAAAAGCATCCCTTCGAATTGCTAAAATCCTCCAATATTACTTTAAAAAGACTCATATGTATCCGGAAGAGTTTGATGTGGTTGCCGAAGACTCCGAATAATTAATTGAATTAAATTATTTTCTCTTAACTCTAACGAAGCAAAGATTCCTACCCAAGGCTCTATCCCTCAGCCTAAATCCGTTTCCGGGATATGTTAAAATATCTAATATGAAACGGACATTGCTTTTCTTCGATTTGGACGATACTATTTTACAAAATCCCATGGTGGATGCTGTTTTTCCCGCAATCTTTGACTATTTCAGGTCTTATCATCCCGAGTTGACCGATGAAATTCTCTGGAAAGAGCTGAATGGGATTTTATATCCTCGATATCATGCCCGAAAAATTGAGGCTTTTGACTGGGATGAGATGGTTCAACAGGTGGCTCAGAAATATGGGGTTCCTTTTGATACTCCCATCGAAAAAATGATAGAAGAAAATGCCCATTCCCCTTATCTCAGGATATTTGACCATGTGCATGAAGTTTTATCAGCCTTGAAAACCGATGGGAAATACTCCCTGGCCATTGGAACCAACGGCCATTGGCGTTACCAGAAACCCAGTGTAAAAGCCTTGGGATTGCTGGATTATTTTGATTATATTCTTACCCCGGACCGGACCGGATATCTCAAAGGGTCTCCCGGGTTTTATCAATCGGCCCTCAACGGGTCCAAGTTGCAAATCACCATTGGGGACCAATATGATGCCGATGTGGAAGAGCCGCTTCAATTAGGGTTTCATGCTGTTTGGCGGCCGGCTCAGCTTCCTGTTGGCACTGACCGGGACCAGTCACCTTTCGAAAGAGCCTTGGCAATGGATATTCCCAGCCCTTATTCCCTGAGGGCGGACGCTGTTATTACTGGATTTAGTGAATTAATCCCGGTAATCGAAGAAATAGACCGGCGCTTTTTTGATAATTGACAATATTCTGAATTAGATTAATTGATAAAATATTTGCTATTCTCCTTGCCTTCTTTGTTATAATTACGAATATAGGGGCTGAATAGGTTTATTTCCCCTGAAGCAGATATCCCTCGGCGGGTTGCCGGTGGAGGTCGGTACAGGTGAAAAATATTACTGGATTTACATTAATGGAGGTCGCTATCCTCCTGATGATCGTATCGATACTGGTGTTGATTGCTATCCCCCAGTTTCGGACGGCTGAAGTTAAATCCAAGATATCGCTAGCTCGAGGCCAACTCAATACATTAGGCTCGGCTCTGGAAGCCTACTATACCGATTATCAATCCTATCCTCCCACTCCTTACAGTGAACCCAGTGTGCCTGATAAAGCGGATGATGGAGGGTCTAACCGAACCAGCTATTATACGCTTCGTCCCCTGACCACCCCGGTTGCCTATATTGCCAGAATTCCTGAAGATCCTTTTGCTGATAAAAGCACCCCTCCCACTTATGACCAGGGATATTCCCGGTTTGGCCATTTTAATGCGGGCTATGCCTATCGGCATGCTAAAGGCTCTGGCCGGCCTACTTTCCCCAGCGCCAGGGAATTGGGAGATGACTGGGTCTTGAGTTCTGTGGGGCCGGACAGGGATTATGACCTTTGGGGAACTTCCTATGATAACCTGATCCTTTATGACCCGACCAATGGGATTATCAGTAATGGAGATATTGTCAGGTTCCAGCTCTCCCCACGATAAAGAGATATGAGCTTAAATCTATTGCTCCGCCAGCCTGAATCATCATAAAGAAAAGGCAGAACCCTTTAAAGGATTCTGCCTTTTTATTTCGAATTAACCCATCTGGCTTATGAGCAATGCAGGAATTTATCGACTAAATCCTTGATTTGGTCATTATGTCCATACAGCCGTTCGCTGAGATTCTTGTCATCAAAACTTTTCAGTTTATCAGCAATTCCATCCACCAGGACTTTGGAGAAGACTCCGTCTTTTTCATAGGCAAGCCGGTCTTTCAGCAGATGTTCAGAAGATTCCCAGCAGGAAGAGGGCAGCTGAGGAAGGCTTTCCTGGATATGCTTATATTCATCTTTGAAGATATTGACATCGACATAATACTTTTTAGCAATTTCCAGGGCCTGGGGATTTTCCAATCCATGCCGGGCGGCGACTGCCAGCCCTGCCATGGTCAGATAGATATCGGCAGAACCGTCTGGAACTCTGAACTCAAAGGTTTGATTTTCAGAAAGGTCAGCGGTATTGGCTTCCGGTTCTTTAGGATTGGCATCCCGAGCCATATCTTTCACATTCACCCAACCCAGGGGGACCCTGACTAAGACTGACCGATTCCTGTCACCCCAGCAGATATTAGTGGGGGCTTCCTGATGGGGGACCAGCCGCAGGTAGGAGAGGGGATTGGTATTGGCAAAGGAGGTCAGGGAAGGAGCCAGTTCCAAAATACCGGCAATGGCTTTCCTGGCATCATTACTGATCTTACCATCCTCAATCATGACACTTTTGCCATCTTTTTTCAGCCGCATATGGACATGAAGCCCACTGCCGGCATGGCCCACAATGACTTTAGGGGCAAAACTGACATTGACTCCATATTTATAACCCACCATACGAAGGAACCACTTGGCTAAAATAACTTGCTCAGCGGCTTCTTCCAGGGGGACTGGTTGGAGTTCCAGCTCATATTGTTCCATACCAAATTCCTGATCGGGGATATTCCCGACTTCGGCATGCCCATATTTCAGTTTTCCGCCTGCCTGGGCAAAATATAACATGGCTTCATTTCTCAGAAATCCCCATTTCATGAAAGGTGCGGCTTCATGGTAGCCTTTTTGAGGGGCGCCGGTGAATATGGATTTCTTTTCATAAATCACATAATATTCCAGTTCACCCATGGCTTCCATACTCAACCCGGTTTTTTCTTTCAACATCTGATGGGCTTTTTTGAGGGTATATTCGGGAGCGCTTTCCAGGGGAGTTCCTAAATTATTGTAATAAGAACAGAGGATATCCAGAGTCGGGATACTGGCAAAAGGGTTGATATAGGCCGTCCGGTAACGGGGAATGACATAAAGGTCGCTGGACCCTGCATCAATATAAGGGAAGAGGCTGGAACCATCTACTCGTTCACCGGCAGATAAGACCCGGTCCAGTTGTTCCAGGCTGGTGATGGCAAAAGAAAGATTCTTAAGTTTCCCATCGGCTGCCACATACCGAAAGTTCAACATCTGGATATTATTCCCCTCAATAAACCGGATGATATCCTGTTTGGTAAAATCCTCCGGCATCTTGTCCAAATATTGGACAAGCTTGTTGGGGTTTAGTGCTTTTTTTGGATCCTGCATATAATGCATGCTCCTTTTTGGATAGAGAGAAAAAAATAGGGGGGAATTCCCCCTTTACTTTAAATTTTCATGAAGTTCGTGGCACCTCCAGTTAAAATCGAAGATATACTAACACTACACCTTCAAAAATGCAATTTATTCCCATTTATTTTTTAACCCATTGGTTCTTGAACCAATACCATCCACTGGGGATATCCGGTTGGCAGTTAACTCCCGTTAACCGATTGGATCCCGGGAGATTCTTCTCCTGATTGAAGAATAAGTGGATAATTCATGTAACTATATAAAAGGCAATCGTTAAGACAGGTATTATGGGGAAGGATAACTGTAAAGAGCCATTGATAATAAATGAGTTAGATGTTTCAAATCGGCTGGAAAAAAGTATCGGTTTATACTATCCTTTAAAAGGTTAGGTTTTTTTTAAGTAATAGAGTGGACCGGTTCAAAGACTGGTCATCAGGAAAGGGTTAGAAATAGAAAGATGATGCGAGATACCAATACAATTGCCTATTTTACAATGGAGATAGCGGTTCATCCGGAGATGCCGACCTACAGTGGGGGGTTGGGGATATTAGCTGGAGATACGATTCGGTCCGCAGCGGATTTGAATTTACCTATGGTCAGTGTTTGTCTGCTGCATCGGCGAGGCTGTTTTACCCAGCATTTAGATGCCCAGGGACGGCAGACAGAAACCCCTGCTGACTGGGTATTACAGAATTATGTCAAGGAACTGGACTCCCGGGTGAGTGTCATCCTGGAAGGGCGGGAAGTGTATCTACGGGCCTGGCAATACCAGGTCAAGGGACAGGAGGGGCATATTGTCCCTGTCTATTTTCTGGATTCAGACCTTCCTGAAAATTCCCAGTATGACCGGGAACTGTGCCATTACCTTTATGGAGGTGATGAACGGTACCGGATTTGCCAGGAATGGCTTTTAGGGGCGGGTGGAGTGAAGATGTTGAGGGCTTTGGGTTATTCTTCCATTAAAACTTTTCACATGAATGAAGGCCATGCGGCTTTCCTGACTCTGCAGCTGCTGGAAGAAGAACTCCGAAAGTCAGGCCGGCATACTCCTTCTGCGGATGAGGTGGATGCAGTCAGAGCCAAATGTATTTTTACTACACATACACCCGTGCCAGCGGGACATGACCGGTTCCACATGGATTTAGTGGTATCGGCCCTGGAGACTGAAAAACTGAATTGGCTCAAGACGGTGGAGCTTTGTGATGGCACTTTAAATATGACCCATCTGGCCTTGAGGTTCAGCCATTATGTGAACGGGGTGGCTAAAAAACATGGGGAGATATCCAGAAAGATGTTTAATAATGACCGGGTGCAATCCATTACCAATGGAGTCCATGCCCCCACCTGGGTATCTGACTCCTTTGCCAGTGCTTTTGATGCTTTTATTCCCGGTTGGCGGCGGGATAGTTTTGAGCTTCGAAATGCCCTGATGATTCCCAAAGAAAGCCTCTGGAAGGCTCATCAGGAAGCCAAAAAATCCTTGCTGGCGGTTATTAATAAGGCCGGCAAGCAGGGGATGAAAGAAGATGTTTTTACGATTGGTTTTGCCCGAAGGGCTGCGGCTTACAAACGGGCCGACCTGCTTTTCTACGATATTGAAAGACTCCGGAAAATCCATAAAGTAGCCGGCCCTATCCAGATAATATATGCCGGTAAAGCCCATCCCCGGGATATGGAGGGTAAAGCTCTTATCCAACGGCTCTTTAAAGCAATCGATGTCCTTAAAGGGGATATCAAGATCGCCTATTATGAAAATTATGATATGGCTATGGGCAAACTGATTACTTCAGGAGTGGACCTTTGGCTGAATACTCCTCAGCCTCCCCTGGAAGCTTCCGGTACCAGCGGCATGAAAGCCGCTCTCAATGGAGTCCCCAGTTTCAGTTCCCTGGATGGATGGTGGATTGAAGGCCATATTGAAAATTTAACAGGTTGGTCGATTGGCAGAGATGGCTCAGCCCTGGATGAATTCAGAGACCCGGCTGAAGATGCCAGGTCTCTTTATGAGAAACTGGAGAAGGTCATTCTGCCTCTCTACTATAAAGACCGGGATAAATATATCAATATCATGGCTCATGCTATCTCTCTGAATGGGGCCTATTTCAATACCTCCCGAATGGTTCAGGATTATGTGACCAATGCCTATTTCTCCACGAATGGCAGAACTATTCGGTGGTAGTCATTCAAAACTAATACTCTTTAATCGAAACCTTATAGCCAGCCTTTCCTTTCCGGATGAGGCTGGCATTTGTTTTTTATCGTTGGATTAATGACTTTCTTCCACTAAAAATATATAATGGTTTATTAAGTTGCACATACGTTTGCACAACTCTAATTTCATAAAGGAAGAAAAGATGGAAAAGATAGCCTTACAGCTTTATTCAGTGTATGAGGAATGCGGTAAAGATTTCCCCGGAGTCTTGGCAAAAGTGGCTAAAATGGGGTATGACGGCGTAGAATTTGCCGGCTACTACAATACCAGCGCTACTGAGCTCAGGAAAATGATCGATGATTTGGGAATCAAAGCAGCCGGTACCCATATCGGGATTGAAACCCTCCTGGGGGATGAACTCAAAAAAACAGTGGAATATAACCAGGTGATCGGGAATAAATTCCTGATTGTCCCTGGACTGCCTGAAGAAAGAATTGCTTCCAAGGCGGCCTGGCTGGATACCGCCAAACTCTTCAATGAGATTGCTGGGAAACTCAAATCAGAAAATATATATATTGGCTATCACAGCCATGCCGGTGATTTTAAACCTTTGGAAGGGGAATGGCCCTGGGATACCTTCTATGGCAATCTCAGCCAGGATGTGGTGATGCAGCTGGATATGGGCAATGCCATGAGCGGGGGTGTTTCCTCTCAGGGTCTGGTGGATATCCTGAAAAAATATCCCGGTAGAGCCAGGTCTGTCCACATGAAAGAATTCTCAGCGACCAATGAAAAGGCTATTGTAGGAGAAGGGGATGTCAACTGGAAAGAAATCATCGCTACCTGCCATGCTCAGGGTGTGACTGAATGGTATGTCATTGAGCAGGAAAGCCATGCATATCCTCCCATGGAATGTGTGGAACGCTGTCTCCAAAACCTAAAGAAATTTGTGTAACTGCAATTAGTTTTCCTAATAGAAGGGGGAAACCTTTTACCTGAAGGTTTCCTCTCTTTTTTTATCTAACTATCTAAAACCGCAGCTATCCTTATTCATGTGTTTATTTAAGTGGCAAGCCGTCTACATAATATTTACCCTGGAAATTTCCAATAATATGATATAAATAAGATAGTGGCTGGTTGAAATGATTTGAGTATCAAGATTTCCTGATGAAAAGAGAAAAGCTTTTTATGAAAAAAAAGGCTTTTATAATGGAATCTTTTAGAGTTGGAATCATTCCTGATGTAACAAATCTAAACACCCTCCATATTCTTCAAATAATCATACTATTTTTATCCCTCTTCTTTATATTCAATAAGGCTTCAGCTATATATGTCACCTTTGCTGAAAGAAACAGAGGCTGTATCCAGAATGGAACCGGAATTGATTCAAAAAATCATAAATAATTTTTCTCCACCATTGATATGCTTCTCCAAAGAAGAAGGTAAAGCGTTGCTTATAAATACTCCTTTTACTGAATTATTTGGCTACACCTTGCAAGGTATTCCTGAT
This sequence comes from bacterium UBP4_UBA6127, assembly GCA_002428325.1. GTDB lineage: Bacteria > UBP4 > UBA4092 > UBA4092 > UBA4092 > UBA4092. The sequence goes on along the minus strand of DIVR01000045.1, from coordinate 72,730 downwards.
TTATCCAGTTGGTTGAAGTTGGTTTCTCCTGATGGTGGTTACCCTTATGAATTAAAAGAGATTTATGAATCATTCTACAATAAAGATTATCCCGGCCAGGGTAGGTTTAGTCCGGTGAAAGTTTCTGTTGAAGGAAAAAATAAGGTAAAGCATTCTGTGGAAATGGAGATAGCTTCCTTCGGCAAGTACATTCTTTTTACCTATAGAGATCTCACGAAGCAGAGCCAATGGATGATTGATCTGATTCAAAGTGAGAATAAATATAAAGCCTTATTCGAAGAATCTCTTGATGGCCTGTTTATTACATCTCCCGCTGGCAAGATTCTTGACATGAATAAAAAGGGTGTAGAACTGTTTGGGTATGATACTAAGGATGAGATATTAAAACTCGACTTGGTAAAAGATATTTATGAATATCCTCTTGATCGACAGCGGATACTGGAAATGGTCAACTCTCAAGGGACTGCAGAATATGATGTGGTTGTTAAGAGAAAAAACGGTGAAAAGATCATCACCCATTGTTCTCTGACAGTTGAAAGAGATGAATCAGGAAAAATTATTACATATCGAGGAGTAATCAGGGATGTTACCGAGAAGGTAAAAGGAGATATTGTCATAAAGCAATCAGAGGAAAGGAAAACTGTTCTGAATAAAATTGCCAGTATATTCCTTACCGTCCCTGATGAAATGATGTATGGAGAAATACTGTCAGTTATTTTAGAGAAGATGAACAGTCGATTTGGTGTTTTTGGTTATATCGAGAGGAATGGTGATTTTATCGTTCCCAGCATGACCAGGGATGTGTGGAAAGAATGCCAGGTCCCAGATAAGTCAATCGTATTTTCTCCCGATGCCTGGGGCAATAGTTTATGGGGCAAAGCCATCAGAGACAGAAAATCATATTTATCAGAAGGCCCTTTTCATGTTCCCCATGGCCATATTGCGATTGTTGATTTCCTGACAGTACCGATTGTATATAACGATGAAACAATCGGTTTGATTTCAGTGGCAAATAAAAAAGCTGGATATACGGAAGATGATAAGGATTTATTGGAAAGCATTACAACTTATATTTCTCCTATTTTGAAAGCCAGACTACAAAGAAACTGGGAAGAACAGGATCGGATGGCAGTTGAAGAAGCCAAATTGGCCAGTGAAGTTCTCCTGAATGAAGCGCAGCATTTTGCTCATTTTGGCAGCTGGGAGCTTAATCTGGTTACAAATAAGTTATGGTGGTCGGATGAGATATATCGGATATTTGAAGTAGATTCCCAGACCTTTGGCGCTTCTTATGAGTGTTTTCTGGAAACCATACATCCTGATGACCGAGAACTGGTAGATAAGATTTATACTGAGTCCGTTCGTAATAAAACCCCATATGACATAGTCATCGTTTGTTATTTTCTGATGGGCGGATTAAGTATGTGAATGAAAGATGTGAAACTTATTATGATTCCACAGGTAATCCTGTTCGATCCATTGGAACAGTCCAGGATATTACAGAGAAGAAATATCTGGAAAGCCAATTGCTCCAGTCGCAAAAAATGGAAGTGATTGGAAAATTAGCTGGGGGGGTGGCTCATGATTTTAATAATTTATTGACCGTTATAACGGGATATAGCGAAATGATTTTGAACACTCCCAATCTGCCTGATGAGGTGAAGGATTCTCTCCAAGAGGTATATAATGCAGGAGTACGTGCCTCCAGCTTAACGAAGCAGCTATTACTGTTTTCCCGTAAATCCCAACCTCAGTTTCAGCTCTATGATGTCCATCAAATTATTAATGACTATATGGTTATGATGACTAGAACACTGGGTCCCTCTATAGAAATGATAGTATTGAAAAATGCGTATATCAGTAAGATCATGTGTGATTCTATTCAGTTTCAGCAGGTAATTATGAATTTGGCAGTTAATGCCAGAGATGCTATGCCTCAGGGAGGTAAGATTATTATTCAAACTGATAATATAGATCTGGATGCTGATTATTGTAAATTATACGGTTATACTAAACCAGGCCGTTATTTGTTACTGTCTTTTACAGATACAGGGATTGGAATGAGCGAAGAAGTTCAAAATCATATTTTTGAGCCATTTTTTACTACAGAGGATATTGGGAAAGGAACAGGATTAGGTTTATCTGTTGTTTATGGAATTATTAAAAATCATGGCGGTTGGATAAATGTTTATAGCGTATTAGGACAGGGGACAACCTTTAAGATATATCTGCCTATCGGAGAGGCAGACTGGGGATCCATTGATTCTAGAGAAAATAAAGAGGAGATGTTGAAAGGAAGTGAAACTGTTTTACTGGTAGATGATGAACAATGCCTCCTGGAGGTGGGCTCTTCGATATTAAGTTATCTTGGGTATAAGGTTTTAAAAGCTCAGGGAGGGAGGAAGGGTTTAGAACTCTATCAAGAAAAACAAGCTGATATCCACTTAGTTATAACTGATTTGTTAATGCCGGAAATGGATGGGTATCAATTCATTAAGAGTTTAAAAGAAGTGAACCCAAAGGTAAAAGTGATCCTGGTCAGTGGAGCGGACATAAAATACAATGGGCATAATGAAGGTATTTCTGAATATTTAGTCAAACCTTATAAGATAAATGAGTTGAGTACGATTGTTAGAAAAGTATTGGATAATCCCTGATGTGTATATGATTCCTAATAGGGAGTAGTTGCCGGGAAGTTAAATGATGGGGTTGTCCATTGGAAAGAAATCATCGCTATTTAACTCCCATCCTCATACGATAACAAAACTCTATTTTAAAATCATTATTGCCCATTATCGTCCTGATTCTTTCTTCAAAAGAAACCAAAACAGGCTGAATATTGGCGGTATGAGTTTTAAGGACAGACTGTAATCCCCCTTGGCTTAAGGCCAGGTCAATAAATCTCTGAGAATTGCATTTTTCAGTATTTGAAAAGACTATTTCCCTTACAAATCTGAAATTTCCACTATTCTGGATATTTGATAAATGATTGGCTTTATCCCATCGGATAAATTTCTCCTTTACATCTAAATAAGTGGATTCAATTTCATTTACTTTACTGAATAGTTTGTTATATTCAAGTTCTGCTTCCCAATGGTATACAGGCGGCCAGTCACAATCATAAACTGCAAAAATACCTCCCTCCTTTAATAATCGGGAAGCTTCCCTCAGGGTTTTTTCTGGTTCCATCCAATGAAATGATTGCGAACAGGTAATAATATCTGCAGTCCCATCTTCTAATCCGGTATTGTCTGAGAAGGCAGTAATATATTTCACATTATTTAAATCAGAGGATTTTTCTTTTGCCAGTTGAATCATCTCACTGCTTGGCTCTATCCCGATGACCTGAGTGCTGGTATTACTCCATATTCTTGTGGAAAGGCCTGTCCCACATCCTAAATCAATAACCAGGGAGGGGCTTCTGCGGAGATATTTTAGTATTATTTCCTTAACCTTTTCAGGACACTGGGGTCGTGCATTCTCATATATATCCGCAAACCCCATAAATCTCTCTGCATTGAGATGTGATTTCTCTTCCATAAATTCCCAATCCTTTCATCGCTTACTCAATTACTTAAACTCGATTTAATATTAATTATAGAGGAAGGAGTATTATGTCGACCTTTGCAAAGACTCTTATGGGTGGAGGAGATGTCTATATTGGGAAGTTATTCTATTCATTTCTTTCTGTTTTTTTAAGCCATGATACTCTCTGTAACAGTATATATGTAAATTTACTCTCGCTGCTATATAATGACAATTAAGGAGATATGTAAAAGTGCCATGTTCACTTTTCAGAGAAGTGTGGCAGGTATGTAGCTGTTTGATTTGATCTACGTTCTGGACAAGAAAGATAAAGAACGAGATAAGGGGGGTAACATAATGAAACAGCACGTAACGACATCCTCGGTATGGGTTCGAATAGCAAAATTTCTAAATAAAAGAATCATAAAAACCACATATCTGAAGTCGGTTATCTATTTCATCATTGCGATTGCAGTCCTTCTTCTGTTCTACTTTCTACTTGTAGCGCGACCAGTATAAAGTACCTATGTGTATTTTTATTCATAAGTACATTGTGGATGTACCAAATCAATGAAATATATCACTAGTGTCCCCCAAAACAGCTTAATTGAACAAATAGAGCTGTGGATCAGGCTCAGGAGGTTTTGCCGGGAGAGAAGGATTTAAATCCAACAAGTCGATAATATCGAAGTATTGGAAGGCCGCCTGACGAAAGATTTGGGCCAAGACCAGTAAAGATAGCGATAACTGGTTTTAAATTTAATGTAACTCAAAAGCAGGTAATAAATCATGGCGGTCCAAATCTGAGTCAGGACCGCATTGAGGGATGTTCCCAAAAGTTTTAATCTTCAGATGTTGCTTGATCCTTTTAAAAAACAATTGAATTTAACAATATCAGCAGGTTATCGCATCCACTTAATACACCCTGCTTTTTTGTCTAGACATGGGGGTCCACTTTAGTTACCGGAACAACCATCTTTGTCAATTTCATTTAAAATTGCTAATCCAGCATCTAGGTCTTCATATGTATTTTCTTTAGTATATAATGTATAATGTGCGCTTGCTAAATTCACTCTCAGATTTTGAAGAGTATCCTTTGGTAATAATTTACATTTCTTGATATCATTCGAATTAGATAATAAAAGGTTTAAATCTATTATTGCCTGTTTAAGTAGTGAGATGTCTCCTTTTGCCATACCAAATTTACATATGGATTGATTAACTTTAGCTCTAAAAAATAAATCTCTATCGTCTGAAATTGAAATTGTATTGAGCACTAGGGAATACTTTTCTATTGCTTTATCATATAATTTATTAATTCCATAAATTTCAGCTTCTTGCATGATTTGCTGGCATTCTATAATCCTCTGTTTTTTTTCCTTATAATATGAATAACTGTACAATATTATTCCTGATAATATTGATGCCGACAGAGTTATTACAAAGATCATTATATGTTTTTTTAAGACTTTTAGAATAAGATTGCTTGTGTTTGTATCATTATAAGTAAAATAATCGTTTTTTTCTGGAATCTTTATATAACCAATTTTTCTAGGACTAATCTGTTTTCTTTTCTTTTTCACTTCCACAGACTCCGATCAAGGCTCCGGTATTGGATAGCTTCAGCGAGATGGGGCAGGGTGATAGAGTCGGAGCCTTCCAGATCGGCGATAGTTCGGGATACTTTTAAGACTCGGTCATAAGCGCGGGCCGAGAGTCCCAACCGTTGGGTAGCTGTTTCAATCAATTTCACTCCTTCGGGAGGGAGGGGGCAGAAATTATGGATATCTCGGCTAGCCATCTGGGCATTACAATAGAGGTTTTTCCGATGGAGAAACCGTTGGGTTTGGACTTTTCGGGCTTGAATGACCCGTTCCCGGATGGATTGGGAAGGCTCACCCGGTTTCCCAGCAGAGAGTTCCTGGACTTTCACGGCCGGGACTTCAATATGGATATCAATCCTGTCTAGCAGGGGACCTGAGATTTTAGATAGATATCGTTGGACCTGGAAATCTGTGCAGGTACATTCTTTAGTAGGATCGGTCAGGTGTCCGCAGGGGCAGGGATTCATGGCAGCCACCAACATAAATTGGGCAGGGAACTGCAGGGAAACAGCAGCCCTGGATATCGTAACCCATCCGTCTTCCAGGGGTTGCCGAAGGACTTCCAATACATTTCGATGGAACTCAGGCAATTCATCCAGGAATAATACTCCATGATGAGAGAGGCTGACCTCTCCCGGTTTAGGGATTTGGCCTCCTCCAATCAATCCGGCGTCACTAATCGTATGGTGAGGGCTTCGGAAAGGCCGGGTGGCTATCAGGGAAGTCTTGGGAGAGACCAACCCTGCCACAGAATGAATCTTGGTGGTATCGATGGCTTCCGGCAGGCTCATCGGTGGCAGGATGCCCGGAACCCTTTTTGCCAGCATGGTTTTTCCAGAACCGGGAGGCCCTATCATGATGACATTATGTCCTCCGGCAGCGGCTATCTCCAAGGCTCTTTTGGCATTTTCCTGGCCTTTGACTTCCGAGAAATCGACCGGGTATTGAGAAGAGGTTTGGAATAAGGCTTCTACATCCACCTGGTGGGGTAAGATGGAATTTCCTGTCTTTAATAATTGCACTGCCTCTGCCAGATTTTGCAGTCCATATACATTGATTCCTTCCACTACAGCTGCTTCATCGGCATTGGCTTTCGGTAGCAGGATACCTTTAAATCCAGCCTGCCGAGCTTTATCTGTAATCGGTAAAGCTCCTCGGACGGGCCTTAATTCTCCTTCCAGGGATAACTCTCCCACCATCAGATACTCATCCAGGTTCTGGGGGTGGAATTGGTTGGTCAGGACCAGCAGGCCGATAGCAATAGGCAAATCAAAAGCAGACCCTTCTTTCTTAATATCGGCAGGGGCTAAATTTACAGTAAATCGGCATCGGGGGAACTCAAATCCAGAATTCTTAATGGCATATTTCACCCGGTCCCGGCTCTCTTTGACCGCTGCATCAGGCAAGCCTACCGTGTTAAAAGCTTCCAGCCCTCTTTCAGCTTCAACTTCCACCTCGACCAGGTATCCATCAATCCCCATTAATGATGAACTTCGGACTTTGGCGCTCATAGTCCTGAAGTTTATACAAAATCTCTTTCTTTGTAAAGTGCTTGGATAAATTATTTATCTGGGGACACTTAAAGGAGGTGGGGAGGGGCTTGAAAAAATTAAACCCCACCTAAACTATCTAAACGGATAATTTATGTGGGGTTGGTTTAGTCAGATACTAAATTACTTTGCGTTTTGGGAAGCCGGATCAATCCAGACCTTGAAAGTCCCTCTGAGGAAATATCCCTGAGGGGTCAGGGCTTCCTGCAGGATTGAAACAGGATAGACTCTGCCGAAATAGGTTTTACGTTTGGATTTGGGGTTTGCCTGGATTTCCTTCTTTACCACATCTTCCACAGCTTTAACCATGGTGGCTTCCATGGCTCTTTCCCTGAGGACTGTCTGGCTCTTGGCTCTGATATCAGAGGTAACTCCCTGGGCTTCAATGATGGGGAAATCATCCGGCAGTTTCACCATGATAGAATCCGTCGGTCCGGCCACTTGGATTTGAACCCTATACCCGGTGGAGATTTTTTCCTGTTTCAGGATTTTAATCTTTACATTAGGGAGTTCCCCGGGAGGTAACAGGGTTACCCGGCCTTTTTTAGTCGTAAACCCATATCCGATCCCTTCAGTAAATATCTTGCTTAAAGCATTAAGCCTGGCATTTTGCAATGCCAGTTTTTCTTTGTTTTCCCCTTTAGGAGTGTAAAGAGGATAGTTACCTTCGCCTTCAGCCTGTAATGACAAGGTCGTTCCTTTTTTCAGGTCATTGGCTGTTTTGGCATCCTCGATATTTTCTTTAGAGATGGACTGGGGATCTTCTCGTTTAGCGATGGCCATTGCTTCAGATTTTTTCAGGGATTCCAGTTTCCGGTTAAGGTCATTATATTTATCTCTGACCTTTTGGGATTTTGGGAAAGCCATCAGGGCTTCCTGATAATATTTCATAGCCTCGGTATACTTGCCTTTTTCTCTCTGGAAATCTCCTCGAAGCAGCAAATTATCTTCTTTGCTGGCGGGTTTGAGTTCTTTGATGGATTTCAGAGACAGAGTCATGGACCCATACTTGGTTTCTACCAGCATGGATTTAAGGTCCTGAGCAATGATAACCCCTGATAACTGGGTCCCGTTTGCCAGGATGATTTCATCAGCCCGCCCTATAATCGGGAAGACTGCCAGGAACATAAGGGCCAATAGGCCCCGTTGATACAATTTCAGTGTATGATGCATGGGAATGGACCTCGCTAAATCCAATGTTTCTTCCGAAAGTAATATAACATACCTGCGGTTATCATAAAAATCATTCCCAATATCAGATAGGGGCCTAGTTTCCAGTGTAAATGGGGCATATACTCGAAATTCATCCCATATACACTGGCTATCAGGGTTCCCGGCATCATAATGGTCGTGATAATGGTGAGGGTTTTCATGACCGAGTTCATCTGGTTGGAAGTTACTGATAAATAAACATCCAAGGCATTGGTCATGATTTCCCGGTAGGTATCAATGGTATCAGTCATTCGGACCAGGTGGTCATGAATATCACGGAAATATACCAGGGTCGGTCCCTGAATGAAGGGGAAATCTCTTCGGGTCAGGTTGGCTATCATTTCCCGCTGGGGATTGATAACCCGTCGCATAGCCATTAAATCCCGTTTCAGGCTGAACACATCATTTAACAGTGCGGATGTCGGTTCTGTAAAAATGTCATCTTCGATTTTATCGATAACGGTATCCATCTGGTTGAGAATAGGGAAATAACTGTCCACCAGGTTATCCAACACCAGATGTAGCACAAAATCCGACCCCTTCGCCAGAATATCCACTTTTTCCCGGCAACGAGTTTTTACCATGCTGATATTCCGTAAAGGATTTTCATGAAAGGTAACGATAAAATTATGGCCGACAAAAATATTCAATTCCTGGGTTGTAATGGAAGGGTCATGGTTATGGTCGTATAAAATCCCATGAACCACGATAAAGACATAATTCTCGAATTCCTCGATTTTAGGCCGGTTTTGAGGAAATATGCAGTCTTCAATGGAAAGAGGATGGAACTGAAAAATATCGGTCAGGATATCGATTTCATCATCAGTCGGGTCTTCTAAATCCATCCAGACAAGGGATTCTGTATCCCGTAATGCATTCTGAATCAGGATAGGGTCTTTCTGGTCCAGTATGAGCCCTCGGCTTCGATTATAGATAAAGACAGTATTCATGAGTTCATTCCACCTATCCCCTGGATGCATAGTCCATTTCTAACAATAATCTTAAAGTTTAGTCTAAAAACTGTTGCTCTTTATGTCAAGAAATATAATCCTTTCCTCTCGGAGAATCACGAAGTTATCAGGATGTGAACACAATTATAGGCTATCCCAAAATCCCCTTGAATAGGGGCTAAACCCTCCAATCGTTGCTCATGAAAGAGAAAAAAACTAAGGTTGTAAATAAAACCAGGGTTGACACAAAATCGCAAATGTAAGACTATTATAAGGATTTCAACGACACCCTGTATAAAAAAAGAGCTGAGCATGAAAAGAATTGTATTTCTTGCTTTATTGATATTATCACTATTGATTACCCTGCTGGCGGTTGGTTGTAAAAAGGCCGGTAAAAAAGACAAAATTATTCTGGAGGTATGGGATTTTCCCAGACCTAAGGATACCACTGCCCTTTGGCAGCAGGAAGTCTTCAAAAATTTTGAAAAGAAGCATCCTAATGTCAAAGTGGAATATTCCATGTTGTCCTGGGCCCGGGGAGGCCAGAAACTGGATGTGTCGGTTGCTTCCGGCACCTATCCGGATATCTGCGGTTCCGCCATGAAACCTTCTTATGTCCTCCAGGATGTGCTGGAACCCCTGGATGAATATATTACTCCTGAAGAAAAAGCCGATTTAAATCCTCAAGCCCTCAAAGCCTGCCAGTTTGAGAATAAGACCTATGCTTTCCCCTGGTATTCCACCATTTACCTGACTATTTTAAATATGGATGTGTTCAAGGAAAGGGGAGTCGCCCCTCCCAAAGATGGCATCTGGACCTGGGATGAGTTTGTTGAAAAAATGAAGAAGCTGACCTTTGACCGGGATGGCAACGGGACCATTGATTGTTATGGTATCGGGTTTGGTATCCAACCTGGCACCGGGGAAGCCTGGGGCGTCCTTTATTCTGATGGCGGCCGATTCTATAATGATGACCTGACCCGGTGTGTGGTGGATTCTCCTGAATTCACTTCCGGGGTGCAGAAACTTTATGACTTGGAATTTAAACATAAAGTAGCTCTTCCCAATGCCGGCGGATTAAATCCTTCCGGGGATGTCTGGAATTCCTTCCTGTCCAAGGAAAGGCCCCTGGCCGCCACTTTCCAAGGTGAATGGGCGGTTATCTCCCTGAAAAAACGGAATGAGAAAATCCGGAATAAAGACCCTGAAGCCGTTAAAGGGGACTGGAAACCTTTGAATTTTATGGCTGCCATGACGCCTATCGGGAAAACGGGTGAAATTGTTACCGCTTCCCCTGGGGTAGGGAACTTTGTGATTTTCCGGCAGAGTGATCCGGTTAAGCGGAAACTTTGCATAGAGCTGGCTAAAGAACTGGCCTGGTCAGACCAGGCTCAGCGAATGAATTATAATTCAGGCACTATCCCGGTGCGCAAATCCATCGGCAATATTTATGGGGATGATATAGATTTTAAAACTATCAGCCGGGCCTTTGAAAATGTCATTATGCCTCCTTTCCATCCGGAAGGCGGCAAAATGGACGAGCTGGTCCAGCGTCAGATCCAGGAAGCCATGGTGAATCAAAAGACGATTCCGGTTGCCATGAAACAGGCGGTCAAGTCGGTGGATGATGTCCTTTCCCAGTATCATCTGGAACGGGAAGCCCAAACCCGATATACCGGGCCTCGGTTCACACCCAGAGAAACGATGGCTGCCATTTCTGTCTGTATCCTGCTTCTGATGATACTGGTCTGTGCGGTGATGCTGCTTCGACAGCCCCAACCCATGAAAGTCTTGAAAAAACATTATTGGTCCTATTTATTTATTGCTCCCAGTTTGATGGTTTTTACCGTATTTTTACTGATGCCGGTGGTTTACTCTCTCATGCTGGCTTTTCAGAAATTCTCAGTCCAGGGAAGTTCTTTTATCGGGCTGGCTAACTTCCGAAAAGTGGCAGGGGATGGGATTTTCTTTGATTATGCTATTCCCAATACCCTCTTTTATACATTGATAATGGTCCCGGAAGGGATTTTAGTTTCCCTGATATTGGCCAGCATTATCGCTCCTTTATCCAATCGAAGCCAGACCTTTTTCCGGTCGGCCTATTATCTGCCGGGAGTTATCTCCGGGATTATTATTGCTATGATTTGGAAATGGATTTTTGACCCTTCCTTTGGATTGTTCAACCAGCTGCTGAATGCCATGGTCAATAAGATGCGTCCTTACCCCTATATCTATGGCCCTTTCAGCGGATTTCTCGCTGTCCTGCCCTATTTTATCAGTCTGGCGGCGGCGGTAGGTGTCTGGTTCCTGCTGATGAATTTCTTCAAGGAGATATTGACCCGGTATAAACCTCTACCCCGGATGAAGGATTATCTGGTATTTTTGTCCCTCCCGGCGTTGGGCGTCTTATGGGTCGCTATCAAAGGGGTTTATATTCCCCTGTCTCTTTCCTTGATTCCCATGTGCCATCAGATTGCCGGAGGGAAAGTAGGTTGGCTGACGGACCCCAATATTGCCTTGGTATCCATTATGCTTTCAGGTATGTTGATGGCGCCGGGAGGCGGAGTCATTCTCTACCTGGCTGCCATGGGGAGGGTTCCCAAGGAACTCCATGAATGCGCCATGCTGGATGGGGCCGGCCCGATTCGGCGTTGGTGGCATATCACTGTTCCCCTGATTCGACCCACCACCCTCTATCTGCTGGTGATGGGAACTATTGGTTCATTCCAGATATTCGAAAAAATCCTGATTATGACCAACGGTGGACCGGGTTATGCTACCACCCCCCTGGTGATGAGCATTTATAGAAGAGGTTTTGAATTCTTTGAATTTGGAGTTGCCTCTGCCCAGGCCTTGGTCCTGTTTGCCATGGTGGTGATTGTCTCAGTCCTGCAGTTTAGATTTCTGAAAAGTGATGTGGAATATTAAATCGTATTAAGAGTTAACGATTTCAGAGAGTATCCTGTGGTAATCAGGCTCTCTCAAATGAGGTAATAGAAGAATGGCTTACGAAGAAGATGATGGCCTTTCCAAAGGCGAAAAAGTTCTGACCAAACAGTCTGCTGCCATGGTGCTGCCGACTTATATATTCCTCATATCCTGGGGGTTGTTATCTTTTGTCCCGGTCCTCTGGATGTTTCTCACAGCTTTTTTGCCCAAGGAAGCTTTGCAGAAAATGCCTCCCGATTTGAATCTGACCCTTTTAACTTATGAGAATTTCAAACAGCTGTTGGCATTTCCCGGAAAAGAGTTCAGTTTTTCCAAACTCAGCTGGTATGGGTCGGAGACCGGGGTCATCATCTGGTGGTTTCTGAATTCGTTCTTCCTGGCTTCGGTCAATACCTGTTTTAATTTATTTTTTGATTCCTTGGCCGGATATGCTTTTGCAAAACGGGATTTTCCCGGCCGGACCTTCCTGTTCTGGACCTTGATTTGCACGATGATGGTTCCGGGGCAGGTGGTTTTGGTCCCCTTATTTTTGATGATGATTAACCTGGGTCTCTATGATTCATTCCTGGCGATCATCCTGCCTTCCATTGCCGGGGTATTCGGTATCTTCCTGATGAAACAATATATCCAGTCCATGCCTTCAGGCTTGGAAGAGGCGGCCCGGATCGATGGCTGCAGCGAGTTTGGCATCTTTATTAAAATCATTCTTCCCCTCTGTAAACCTGTTCTGGCAGTCCTGGGGATTTTTGTCTTTGTCGGGAACTGGAATAATTTCCTCTGGCCTATGATTGTCTTGAAATCCCAAAACCATTACACCCTGCAGGTAGGGCTTTCCATCCTCCAACAGCTCCAGGAACATGAAGTCCATTATGGTATCCAGATGGCTGGCGCAGTGGTGGCGGCCGCCCCTATCCTGGCTGTCTTCCTTTTCCTCCAGAAATATTTCATTAAGGGATTGACCATCGGCGGTGTGAAAGGATAAAAGGGTTTTTTATCCAATACCCCTCGAATAATCGAGGGGGTAATACCGGAATATTGGAGAGTCTGATATTAAAAGAGGATGCCCGAAATCAGGCATCCTCTTTTTATGGTTTTTTGAGATACTATTTTGCCTTATTCAAAACCCACTGGATAAAGGTTCTGACCATGACCCCGGTTCCCCCATAGGTATTATAAGTTTTCGGGGAGGTGATGTAGGCCGGAGCTGCTATATCCAGATGGACCCAGGGTGTTTTCTCCACAAATTTCTCCAGGAATTTAGCGGCGGTGATAGCGCCGCCTTCCCGGCCGCCGGAGATATTTTTCACATCAGCGATTTTCGATTTGATTAACTCTGCATATTCGGAATCCATAGGTAATTCCCAGACTTTTTCCCCAGCGGTTTCGGCGGCGGTTTTGATTTCTTCCGCCAGTTCCTTGTTATTAGGGAATAATCCGGTGTAATAAGGCCCGATGGCAACCGAAGAGGCTCCAGTCAGTGTGGCAACATCCACCAGAGGGCTGAGTTTGGCTTTTACCGCATAGGTCAAAGCATCTGCCAGGCAGATTCGGCCTTCCGCATCAGTATTGAAAACTTCGATGGTTTTTCCCGAAAGGGTTGTCAGGACATCCCCTGGTTTATAAGCTTTCCCACCGGGCATATTTTCGGTGGCAGGAATCACAGCGGTTACATTGATCCGGGGTTTCAGGAGAGCTATTGCCCGTAAGGCGCAGATGACGGCCGCGGCTCCCGACATATCTGATTTCATATCTTCCATATATTGCGGCGGTTTCAGGCTTAATCCCCCTGAATCATAGGTCAATCCCTTGCCAATCAATCCCAGGGTCGGGGTTTTCTGGGAGGGATTTCCTTTATATTCCAAGATAATGAACCGGGGTTCCTGGACACTGCCGGCGGCTACGGCTAAAAGTCCTCCCATTTTCCGTTTTTTTATTTCTTTTAAATCAAAAATAGTGCATTTCAACCCGGTTTGTTTGGCCATGCCCCTGGCTCTATCTGCCAGCTCCGTGGGGGTCATGACATTAGGAGGTTCATTGATAAGGTCTCTGGCGATATTGACTGATTGGGCAATGATTTCCCCGGTCTTAATGCCTTTTTTGATAGCCGGGATTTTTTTCTCATCCAGTTCTATAATGGCCCATTCTTTAATGGCTTTGGGAGGATTATTATTGTTATTATGATGGGAAGAGACATATTTTTTGAATTCATAGAGTCCCATCAAAGCTCCTTCCGCCATTATCTGAGCCCCCTGTTGAGGGTCCAGATTCCCGGCTCCGGTCCCATGCAGGATGGACGCTACTTTTTTAGCTCCTAAAACTCTGGCTTTTTTTGCCGATTCAGAAGCTGCTTGTCTTGCCTTATCGGGGGTAAAATCTTCTTTTTTTCCTAAACCAATCAGGATGACTTTATCGGCCGGGATTTTCCCAAAGGTGGGGAAGGAAGCCAATTCGTTGGGGCTTCCTTTAAATTCTTTTTCTTTCACCATTTTGGAAATAATCCCATTCAGGGCTTTATCCACAGCCCCGGCAGCGCCTTCAGGGGTCTTAGTCCCCTCAAATAGATTAATAATGATGGCATCGGCTTTACATTTACTGATATCGCCCTTCATGGCAGTGATTAACATTGAGCTTTCTCCTTTTAGAATGAGGGAGGTTCGTAAAGAATCTTCTGGTTACTATAGTATAACAATCAAGCCTCTATTAAAATCCCTGATTTGTCATATAATACTAAAAAGGGGTGGAGGAAAATAAAAAAATGTGCGGACGATTTTCAGTAGCAGCGCCTAAAAAAGAGTTAGCGGACTATTTTAATGTCGAGGCTTTTCAGGAAGCCTTTCTCCCTCGGTATAACGCGGCTCCCAGCCAGAATCTGCCGGTTATGATCTATGATGGGAAGAAGATTCTGACCCTCATGAGATGGGGATTGATTCCCCATTGGGCAAATGATCCCGGGTTGGGTTCTCGGATGATTAATGCCAGGGCTGAAACCCTCGATATCAAACCTTCCTTTAAGGGTTGTCTGGATAGAAAACGATGTTTGATTCCTGCTGACGGTTTTTATGAATGGCGAAAAGACGGTTCCCATAGAACCCCTTATCGGTTTATTATGAAAAACCGGCCCCTTTTTAGCATGGCCGGCTTATGGGATACCTGGAATACTTCCGATGGATTAATCGTCTACAGTTTTACCATTATCACCACCCGGGCTAATCTGATGATGTCTTTTGTCCACGACCGGATGCCGGTGATCCTTCCCAGGGAATCCGAGGCCCTTTGGCTGGAGGATGAGAGGCTTCCCCTGAAAGATAGATTGAACCTGCTTCAGCCTGTTGCCGATGGGGATATGTCCTGTTACCCTGTTTCTACTAAGCTGAATTCACCCTTATATGACGACCCTTCCCTGATTGACCCGGTGGGTAATGCCCCTGATTTCCTTAATAGTTTATAAAGGCTCCCGATTGGGTTATGATAATTAATAGTAAGCGAGGTAAATAATTCATGGTTGAATCTACAAACACAACTCAATCTAACTCTTCTGTTAACGTACCTGATAAAGTCCTCCATTGTGATACTTGTGGTAAACCGGTTACTTCCGTGGCTCGAGTGGTTATTGACCAGGAGTATGACCGCAGTATGTCCAGAGCCCTCTATAATTGTCCTGAATGTTTCAAGAAAAAAGAAGAAGAACGACATCACCGGCTCAATCAGGCTGGTTGAATAATTGGTGATTTTGACCACTTCTGTCATCCCTCAGCTGTCAAAGGGAAGGGAATCCCATAACGAAGATGCCTATCTCCACCCTTAATCTTGATATGGGGAAGAATTCTTAAAAAATGATATTGATTTTATTGGGGTTAGCTTTTGACACGTGTCAAAAGAGAAGAAAATCCGGAATTTTCTATTTAATTAAAAAATGTTTTCATTAATTTTCCCAAAAACGACAAATATTCGGAGTTGTAACGGAGAGGGTCAGACCCTCTCCGTTACAACTCCGTTCTTTTATCCGTTTTTAGTATCCTAATTGACCTGACTTTTTGGGGGGACAGATAGGTTCTTTGGAAATATCAATAATTGATTAATATAGATAATTATCAGGACCGGTTGTTTTTTAACAGGAATTTCAGCAGGCTGGCTGACATCTCTTTACGATAGTCGGCAGAAGCCCTGACATCCGAAATGGGGGACACTTCTGATTGGGCTCTTTCAGCTGCTTTATTTATTAAAGATTCTGTAAGAGTCTGGTGGAGAAGGAGTTGTTCCGTTTGTGGGGCTCGAATGACCGTAGGCGCTACTGAGCCATAAGATATTCGGATATCAGTAACTTTATGGGAACGAGGGTCTATCTTTCGGCAGACAGCCAGATTGACTATAGCAATGGCCACTGCATTTCTTTCTCCAAGTTTATAAAAATCAGACTGATACTTAGGGTCTAATTTATCAATAATAATCTCAGTCAGCATCTCATTGGGTTGAAGGAGGGTTTTTCTGGGACCCAGGAAGAATTCATGGATAGGGACCAGCCGGTCCTTTTTGGCAGAAGATAATTTAAGTTTGGCATTCAGGACAAAGAGAGCCGGGAGAGTATCCCCTGCGGGTGATGCATTATTAATATTCCCCCCCAGTGTAGCCCGGTTCCTGATTTGGGGTGAAGCAAAAACACAGGCTGCCAAATGGAGAGGTTTGGCATATTTCCGGATCACAGCTGAATCAATCAGCTCATCCATGGTTGTCCGGGCGCCTAATTGAATAGATTTCCCTGATTCACGGATATAATCGAGTTCTTTAGTTTTCCAGATATCCAGGATATGTTTATCCTGCCAGAGTCCCTCTTTTCTTTGAACAGTGAAGTCGGTTCCCCCTGCCAGTAGTTTGACTTGTTGTTGTTCATTATGAAGGATTTTGAGAGCATCCGGGACAGATAATGCCTGCCAATATGAGAATGAAGAAAGGCTCATTTGGATAACTTTCTTCCGGGAGTAACAGGAGGGTTTGATTGTTTAAGTTTTGCCGCTTTCCGGACGGCTTTAACAATTTTAGAATAGCCGGTACAACGGCAGATATTCCCAGAGATAGCTTCCCTGATTTCCTCATCTGTCGGTTGTGGGGATTTCTCCAGAAGATGGGCTACCGACACAATCATTCCCGGGGTACAGAAACCGCATTGGACCCCTCCTTCCCGGACAAAAGCCTCTTGAATCGGATGAAGATGATGGGTATCTCCTAACCCTTCAATGGTCGTGATTACCGATTCATTGGCCTGAACAGCCAATACCAGGCAGGAATTCACTGTCTTCCCATCCATGATGACTGTGCAAGTTCCACATTCTCCTTTACCACAGCCTTCCTTGGTTCCGGTCAGATAGAGTTCTTCCCGAAGAAACTCCAGGAGAGTCAGGGTGGGGAGAACCTCTTTTTTATGGATAATTCCATTTACAACCATTGTAATGGATATTTTCATTTATCAGACCTTTTCGAATCAGGATGGATTCAAATCCAATCCTTCCAGTTTATCTAATTCTTTTTCATCAGGGGAGAGGAGGAGAGGGGTTTCGGAGACAGATTTCATGGCCCCTTCAATATCTTTTAACCCGCTGCCGCTGATTATGATAGAGACTTTTTCCTCGGTTGAGAGATTGCCTTCCCGGGCATATTTCAAAAAGCCTGCATAGGCGGCTGCTGCTGAGGGTTCAGCGAAAATGCCGGTTTCTCTGGCTAGTTGTTTTAATGAATCCAGGATTTCCGAATCACTGACAGATAGGGCATCTCCCTGGGATTCCCGGATGGCCTTTAAGGCAGCCATCCCATCCCTGGGCCGGCCAACAGCAATGCTGTCCGCTATCGTATTGGCTTCCATCGGTTCAGGGTTGCCGTTATCCCTGAAGGCTTTCACAATGGGGGAAGCTCCCTCTGCCTGGACGGCAATCATCTGGGGGAGTTTAGCTATCCAGCCCAAATGATAGAGTTCAGTAAATCCTTTCCATCCCCCTGAAAGGGTATTCCCATCTCCTACAGAAATGAATACTTTATCTGGTGCTGTCCAGTTCAACTGTTCGCATAATTCCAAAGCAAAGGTTTTTTTCCCTTCCCGCATATAGGGATTATATCCTGTATTTCGACTGTACCATCCGAACCGTTCGGAAGCCTTTAAACATAAGTCAAAGGCCTGGTCATAAGACCCTTTAACCATGATGACTCTGGCTCCATAAACCAGTAATTGAGCCAGTTTGGCTTTGGGGGTCCTTTCCGGGACAAATATTACACAGGCAAGTCCAACACTGGCACAAGCACAGGATAATGAAGAAGCGGCATTTCCCGTTGAGGCACAGGTTACCACTGAGGCATTTTTCTCCTGGGCTTTTACGACTGCCAGGGAACTGGGCCGGTCCTTCAGGGATGCTGTAGGATTTCTCCCTTCATCCTTGAAAGCCAGATCCGCACATCCATACTTTTCTGCCAGCGGGGGGAAATGATATAAAGGGGTGGCACCTACCATCCCCGGCGGGATAAAAATGGGATTTTGTATCGGAAGCAGGGGAAGATATCGCCAGATAGTGTAATCCTTATTGGTGAGCAGGTCTTCTTTCTGCCAGCTTTTTCTGAGCATCTCATAATCATAAATAACCGACAAATTCCCTTCCGGACCACAGGAGGGACAAGTATAATCTATCTGCTTTGGGTCATAACTCCGGCCGCAAACCAGGCATTTTAATTCCTTCATATAATTCATGGAACTTTGCCTTTCTTCAGGATAATGACCTTAAACCTTTTGGGTATTTTCTCACCTTTTGGGCTCAATGGCAAATAGTAATTCAGGGAAAAGAATAAGCTGGAATAATAAAAACCCCTGAGGACTTCAGTCCCCAGGGGTTCAATAATTGATGTTTACAAAGTTATTTGATTTTATTAACGGGACCCACCACACTAAGGGCCATTCGTTCCGTAGGAAATAAATCAGCTGACATTCTCAGGATACCTTCCTGGCTGACAGAATCAATCTTTTCAATAATCTCATCAATACTTAAATATTTACCAAAATAGATTTCCTGCTCAGCAATCCGATTCATTCGACTGTTACTGCTTTCCAGTCCCAAGACCATATGTCCTTTGATTTGTTCTTTGGCATCCTTGATTTCTTGTTCAGTTACCAGTTCTTTGGATATCAGGTCCAACTCTTTCCGAATCAATTCCATGACCTGATTGAAATATTCCGGGGAAGTTCCAGCCAGAATCCCAAACATGCCAGCGTCTTTGAAAGACTGTCCGAAAGTGCTGATCCCATAAACCAACCCCAGTTTTTCCCGGATTTCCTGGAATAATCGTGAACTCATTCCACCTCCCAAAATGGTGCTGAGGACACTAAGGGTGTATCGAGCTTCCGCATTTCGGGGATAACTTTCAGTCGATAAACAGAAATGAATCTGTTCCACCGGCTTATTAATATATAACTTGGGATAATCTGCCACTGGCTTGATTTCTGCGAAAGGCTGGCTGCCCGAAGGAAGCTGGGCCTTATCGAAGTTCTTTATGACCAGTTCCAGTAATTTATCATGTGGGACATTGCCTGCCGCTGCTACGATAATATTTCCGTAATGGTAATATTTATCCCGATAAGCCAGGATATTATCCCTGGTAAAAGAGCTGACGGTTTCTTTATATCCAATGGTTGGCCTGCCTAGAGAATTTTGAGGCCAAAGACCTTCGGTTATCTTATCAATAGCCACTTCGTCAGGATCATCTTCATACATATTGATTTCTTCCAAAATGACCTTTTTCTCCTTTTCCAGTTCTTCAGCTGGAAAGGTGGAATTCAGAACAATATCTGAAAGTAAATCGACCGCTGTATCCAAATGAGTATCCAGCACCTTGGTATAGAAACAGCAGATTTCTTTATCAGTCATAGCATTGAGAATGCCGCCAACGGATTCAATCTCCAAGGCAATCTGTTTGGGGGTTCGACTGGGAGTTCCCTTAAAAGTAACATGCTCGATATAATGAGCCAATCCTGATTCGGGTAGCTCTTCATGCCGGGAGCCGGCCCTGATCCAAATTCCCAATGAGACAGATCTGAATGTATTAATAGATTCCGTTAATACTGTCAGCCCATTTTCCAGTACGGTTTTTTGAAACATTTGAAATCAGCCTTTCTTTGGTTACAGTCATTGATGCTGATAAAAAAAGCCGGGTTGGACTTAAGCCCAGACCCGGCTGAATGAAAGCTATTCAGTAAGGAACCGCAATGAAAAACCGATTCCTGGGTTATTTAACGTCGGCTACCACCGCTTCGGTTTCCCCCATCGCGATGACCAAAATCCCGATGGCCGCCATCACGGCTTCGGGGAGGAGGTCCCTGCGGAGGGTTGGCTTCTGGACGATAATCATCCGGAGAAAATTCCGGTAATCCGGACATATCTCTGATAGCTCGTTTACGGCTCAGGTTGAGACGGCCCTTATCATCTATTTCAAAGGCCTTAACCCAGATTTTATCGCCCTCATGAACGACATCCTGGACTTTACCAACCCGTTTCTCATCCAATTCAGAGATATGGACTAATCCTTCTTTGCCCGGAAGGATTTCAACAAAAGCGCCAAATTCCATCAGTCGAGTAACTTTGCCATTATAGATTCGGCCGACTTCGACTTCTTCAATCAGGGCTTTAATCATATCTTCCGCTTGTTTGGCATTTTCACCATTGGTGGAGGATATGACAACACGTCCGTCATCATCAATATCAATCTTAACATTGGTTTCTTCAATGATTTTCTTGATGATTTTGCCGCCCGGTCCGATAACATCGCCGATTTTGTTCTTGTCGATTATAAAGACAGTCAATCTCGGTGCATACTCGGAAAGTTCAGCTCTGGGTTCAGTAATTGCCTTGGCCATTTCAGAGAGGATATGCATCCTGCCTTCTTTGGCTTGTGCCAGGGCTTTTCCCATAATGTCCATGGTAATACCCGATATTTTAAGGTCCATCTGGAAGGCTGTGATACCTTTTTCAGTACCGGCAACCTTGAAATCCATATCACCGAGATGGTCTTCTAATCCCTGGATATCAGAAAGAATGGCAATTTTGTCATCTTCCTTGACTAATCCCATGGCAATACCGGCAACCGGGGCGATAGTAGGAACACCTGCGTCCATTAAGGCTAATGATCCACCGCAAACTGTTGCCATGGAGGATGACCCGTTGGATTCAAGAATATCTGAGACGATTCGAATCGTGTAGGGGAATACATCTTCTGGCGGGATAACAGCGGATAAGGCTCTTTCTGCTAAATTACCATGACCGATCTCTCGGCGTCCGGGTCCCATGATTCGTCGAACTTCTCCGACAGAGAACGGCGGGAAATTATAATGAAGCATGAATCGTTTACTGGATTCACCCAGCATGGTATCAATAATCTGTTCATCACTGGCTGTTCCCAGTGTGGTGGTCACAATAGCTTGAGTCTGTCCCCGGGTAAAGAGACCCGACCCGTGAGTCCTGGCTAATAAGCCAACTTCACAGGAGATAGGACGAACCTGGTTGAAAGCGCGGCCGTCTGACCGTTTGCCTTCATCCAGAATCAGTTTACGGACCTGTTTGTATTCAATCTGTTCCAGGAGATATTTAATCTCTTTCACTTTATCCGGGAAGGATTCAGCGAATTGGGCCTGGGTTTCGTCCATAATGACATTGATTGCTTTTTCCCGTTCCTTCTTTTCCAGGATACGAATCGCCTGGTCCATCCGGTCGGTGGCATATTCCCTGACCTGCTGTTCAAGTTCAGGTTCAATGGCTCTTTTGGGTACTTCCCGTTTCGGTTTTCCGGCCAGTTTAATCAGTTCTTCCTGGGCCCCAATGATTTTGATGATATTATCATGGGCCAGTTGGAGAGCTTCAATCATCTCTTCTTCACTGATTTCTTTACCGCTGCCTTCCACCATCAGGACGGCATCCCGGCTTCCGGCAACAACCAGATCAATCGTGCTTTCCTTGAGTTCAGTGAAGGTTGGATTAATCACTAGCTGACCGTTAATTTTGCCGATTTTAACGCCGGCAATCAGTTTTTCCTGGGGAATATCAGAGATACCCAACGCTGCAGAGGCAGCACAAAGCCCCAGAATCCCGGGATCTGTATCCTGGTCAGAGGACATGACGACAACCATAATCTGTGTCTCATTAAAATAATTGTCCGGGAAAAGAGGGCGAATGGGTCGGTCAATCAGTCTGGAGGCTAGAATTTCTCCTTCAGAGGGTCGTCCTTCCCGTTTAATAAATCCACCAGGGAATCGGCCAGAGGCATACAGCCTCTCCCGATATTCCACCGTTAATGGAAAGAAAGACTGCTGTTCTGATGGCTTATCAGCAGATACCGCAGCTGCGAGCAACTGGTTATCCCCATAAGTGGCATAGACAGCTCCATGAGCTTGACGGGCTAATTTGCCTGTTTCAAACCGTAGGATCCTTCCGCCAATTTCAACTTCTGTTGATTGCATAACTTAACTCCTTATAGTTAACTGACGGATTTACTTGCGGAGTCCAAGTTTTTCAATCAGTTTTAGATAGCGTTCCGGTCCAGTAGCTTTTAAGTAATCCAATAATCGACGACGTTTTCCTACCATCTTCAGTAAACCACGGCGGGAATGGTGGTCCTTGGCATGTTTATTAAAATGTTCACTTAAACTGTTGATACGTTCTGTCAACAGAGCTACCTGGACTTCCACGGAACCGGTATCATTCTCGTGGATTTTGTTACTGGTAATGACTTTATCTTTCTTATCTTTGGTCAACGGCATGTGACCTTCCTCCTTTTATGTATTCCAGTTTCCAAGAAAACCGTAACCAGCGGTGATCCTAGAAAGAGGATTTAAGAACCGAATTATTCGGTGTCTTTTCCATTTAAATCTGTTTCGTCCTGCTCATCCTGTTGTGGGGTTGAATCATTTCGTTCTCTAGACAGGTTGATTTTGTATTCCATCAGGATTTTGGGAAGCCCCTGAAGGGCCTTGGCTATTTTTTCCCGGTTTACCAGCGATTCCAAATCCCTGGATTCGTCTACATGGAAGTTTCCTACTCGAACCCTGTCTAAAGCGGATAGATGTCCGCCACAGTCAAGTTTTCGACCTAAATCATCACAGAGAGTCCGAATATAAGTTCCGGAGCTGACAGAAGCCTTAAAAGTGACTACAGGTGTTTCCCAGTCCAGCAATTCAATATCAAAGATCTCAATTTGAACAGGTTTACGTTCCACTTCCACACCCTTACGGGCTAACCGGTAAAGGCGTTGTCCGTTATGGCGTTTAGCTGAAACCATCGGGGGCATCTGTTCCTGTTTTCCCAGGAAAGATTTCAATGCCTCTGCAATTTGGTCTTTGGACAGTTCTGGCACTTCTTTGGTTTCCAGAATTTGTCCTTCTGAATCCTGGCTTTCTGTTGTTACCCCTAAACGGCATTGAGCCCAATAGGTTTTATCCAAATGCAGAAAATGCTGGGAAAGCTTGGTGGCCCGTCCCACACAAATTAAGAGTACACCGGTTGCCTGGGGGTCCAAGGTTCCGCAATGTCCAACTTTTTCGTGTTTCAGGATTTTTCTGATTCTCAAAACAACATCATGCGAGGTCATCCCCGCAGGCTTATTAACGTTTATGATTCCATCCATTGAATAACATTCTCCAACACAGACTCTGTTACTACGGGAATCGGGCCTTCCATTAAGGCCCCAGCAGCCATTTTATGGCCGCCGCCATTAAATTTCTGCGCCAGTTCGGCTACGTCATACCGACCCATTGAACGGAAACTGGCTTTGGTCTTTCCGTCGAGAGTCTCCTGGAAGAGGATACCAATTTCAATACCTTCAACCGCTCTGATGGGGTTTATAAACCCTTCTGTATCATTTGGTTCACAACCGCATTCCTGGAACATTTCCCGGGTGATAATACCATAGGCGATTTTGCCTTGATGGACAATATGAATCCCAGCCATCATTTTTCCCAACAGCCGCGTCATATTATAGGGCCGGGTATGATAAACTTTCCGGGCTATCTCCCAGCCATTCACACCCCGATCCAGAAGGTCTGCAGAATACCTCAGGGTTTTTCCTGTGGTATTGGAATAATGGAACCCACCGGTATCTGTGAACATGGCAGCAAATAAACAGGTTGCTATCTCAGGAGTAAGTGCGTCCGGATTTATCTTATATATTATCTCATAAATCAGCTCACCAACGGCAGATGCTTCTGCATCCAGCCAGTTTATATCTCCATAAAGCTGATTATCCTTATGATGGTCAATATTAACGACTACATATCCCGGCTGGACATTTTGCATTACTGTTCCCATCCGGGAAGGGGATGGGCATTCCAAGGCGATTAGAACTTGATATTTCTCCTGAAGCTGGTCTTGATTCTTTATGGCATTCCATTGGGGTAGAAACTTATAAACTCCCGGAATTTGGCCATCCTGAACCATATCCACCTGCTTCCCGAGCTTTTCTTTTAAAAAGATACCTAATCCCAACATGGTTCCCAAGCTGTCTCCATCTGGATAAACATGGGAGGTTATCAGGAAAGAATTGTTGTTTTCTATAATATCTACAATTTTATTCAAAATCTGATTCGTCATCATGCCTTGCCAAATTCAATAATTCAGAAATATGGGCCGCTCTCCGGACGCTGTCGTCAAAAACAAAACGTAAATGGGGTGTATATCTTAAGTCAATATTTTCTCCAATGTCTCTTCGGAGAAAAGGAATTGCTTTTTCAAAAGCCTCCTGAGCGGCTTTCACATCCTTATCTTCGCCCAGGACACTGTAATATATCGTTGCATTTTTGCAATCATGAGAGACTGTCACATCGGTGATAGTCACTTTCTGTAACCGAGGGTCTTTCACATCCTTCCGGATGAGAACGCTAATTTCTTGCATTATCAGGGATTGAACCCTCTGAATTCGATGGCTCATGGCTGTAAACCTCTTTAAAGCATCTCAATCTTTTGATCGGTAATCAGGACTTCTGGGGTCGTTTCCACCATTTTTAAAACAGATTCAAGAACCTGATGGACTCGGGCTGGATCATTGCTGAGTGTGACCACAGCCATTTCTGATTCCTGCCAGGCATCCAGAAGCCCTATTTCGGCAATCGAAACATTGGCTTGTTGCCGAATCCGGTCTTTAAGACTTTTAATAATTTGCCGTTTCCCTTTTAAGGACTGGATACCCGGCAATCTTAAATATATCTGTAAAAGGCCGATATGCACTTTGACCTCTCAGCCCTTGGCTGTTACAGAACGGCTGCAATTTCCTCCAGGGTATAGGCTTCAATGATATCGCCTTCCTGAAGATTGCTATAATTCTCAATGGTCAGACCGCACTCATAACCTTCGGTAACTTCCTTGGTATCTTCTTTAAACCGTTTCAGGGAACCTATGATTCCTTCGTAAACAACTTTATTATCCCGGATTAACCGGACTTTAGCGTTTCGTTGAATCTTGCCGGATTGGACAAAACAACCAGCAATGGAGCCCCCAACTTTGGACAGTTTAAATAACTGACGCACAACCGTTCTACCCAGGATATGTTCCTTGAAAGTAGGTCCGAGTAACCCGGCCATAGCCGCTTTGACCTCATTGACGGTATCGTAAATAATCCGGTACATCCGGATATCTACGCCTTCCCGTTTGGCCAGTTCGGTGGCATTGGGTTCGGGTCGGACATGGAATCCGATAATAATGGCATTGGATGCAGAGGCCAACAGCACATCGGATTCTGTAATAGCACCGACGCCTGAATGGATGACGGATAACTTGACCTTATCGGTACTTAATTTAGTTAAGGCATCCGTGAGTGCTCCAATGGAGCCCTGAACATCACCCTTGATAATAATGGCAAGTTCCTTGACTTCCCCGGTGGCAATTTTGCTGGATAAATCATCCAGGCTGATATGATGCCGGGTAATCAAGTCTTCTTCCCGTTTTTGCATTTCTCGTTTGTAAGCGACTTCTCTGGCTATCTTTTCGCTTTGGACCACCAAGAACCGGTTTCCGGCTTCCGGTACTGCGGAAAAACCAATGATTTCCATGGCTTTACCGGGACCGGCAGTCGCTCGCAGTTCACCTTTATCGTTTAACATGGCACGAACTTTTCCATGAGTGGTTCCGCAGACAAAAGGTTCCCCGGTATTCAGGGTCCCTTCCTGTAACAGAACGGTAGCGACAGGCCCACGTCCCCTATCTAGTTTGGCTTCAACCACTACGCCACTGGCGGAAACCTTGGGATTGGCTTTTAATTCCATGATATCGGCCTGAAGGAGAATCATTTCCAGAAGGCCTTCAATATTGATCCGTTTTTTAGCGGAGACCTCAGCGAAAATTGTTTTTCCGCCCCAGTCTTCCGGCAGTAATCCATGTTCGCTCAACTGTTGTTTAATCCTTAGCGGATTAGCATCAGGAAGATCCATCTTATTGATAGCTACAATAATGGGAACATTGGCGGCCTGTGAATGGTGGATGGCCTCAATAGTTTGCGGCATCATGCCATCAATGGCGGAAACAACGAGAATTACGATATCTGTAACTTTGGCCCCACGAGCACGCATGGCAGTAAATGCCTCATGTCCCGGGGTATCTAAAAATACAATGTTTTTATTGTTGATAGTAACTTCATAAGCTCCGATATGCTGGGTAATACCGCCAAATTCACCACCGGTAACATTGGTATGTCGAATAGCATCCAACAGGGATGTTTTACCATGGTCAACATGCCCCATGATGGTAACAACCGGTCCTCGGGGTTCTGTGTAAGTAGATTCTGCTTCGGTAACTTTTACCCGGAGGCTGTCTTCATCTTCTTTTTCGGTAACATATTCGACTTCGGTATTATATTCAGCAGCCAGAAGGAAGACCATTTCTTCATCCAGACGCTGATTTATGGTAACCATTTTGCCAAGCATCATGGCTTTTTTGATCAATTCGGAGGCCCGAAGATTCATTTTATCAGCCAAAATCTGAATGGTAGGAACACCCGTAATGGTGATTTTATCTGGCACCACGGGTGCTTTTATTTCGGGAGCCGGCTGGGTTACAGTGGGCTGTCCTCTTCTACGGTGTGATCTGCCTTTGGATTGTTTTATGGCCGATTCGCGGGTTTTCTTATCATGAAAAGCGGGCTTTCGCTCCAGGGATTTACTCGGTGGAGCTTCTCGGGTCGGCTTAAAAGCTGCCTTGACTGGAATATCCGGACCAATAGGGGGACGCGGTCCTGTTCCGGTACGATGATCGCCCTGTCCCGGACGTTGCTGTCCCAGACCTTGAGGTCGGTAAGGACCCTGACCTGGACGCGACTGTCCCTGTCCCGGCGGTCTATAAGGACCCTGACCGGGAGCCGGTCGATAATTCCCTTGTCCTGGACGTGGTTGACCCTGACCAGAAGCAGGTCGGTAAGGACCCTGTCCTGGACGTGGTTGACCCTGTCCGGGAGCCGGTCGGTAAGGACCCTGTCCTGGACGCGGTTGACCCTGTCCGGGGGCCGGTCGGTAAGGACCCTGTCCTGGACGTGGTTGACCTTGTCCGGGAGCTGGTCGGTAATTTCCCTGACCGGGAGTTTGTTGATTACCTGAAACCGGACGGCTTGTCCCTGGTCTTTGATATTGGCTTTGATTATAAGGGGGGCGACCCTGATCCTGTCTTGGCTGTCCAGAGCTGTAAGGACGTTGCGGCTGTCCTGCCGGTCTCTGTGTTTGTGGCTGCACTGAAGGATGTGTTTGCGGAGGTTGTGCAGGCCTGGCAACAGGTGCCGCAGGGGTCTGGGTCGGAGGACGAAGACCTTGCGGTGCCGATGAAGTGGGTGCCGATTTTTCCGCTTTGGGTGCATCCGCCGGCTTCGGTTTTACGCTTGCCTGCGGGGCTGCTGGTTTTTGGTGTTTCTGTAATGAGCTTTTAATGCGATCCGCTTCATTGGTTTCAATGGTACTGGAATGCGTTTTCGCATTGATCCCAAGCGTATGGCATACGTCAATAATTTCGGCGTTAGAAACACCCAATTCCTTCGCCAAATGGAAAATTCGGATTTTTGTGATTTTACTGTCGGCCATTCCTATACTTCCTTCTCCTCCCGAACCTCAGCTTCTGGTCCAGATGTTTCATTATTCTGAGGGATGTCTTCACCCATATCGGAATCAATTGCTTGTTCCTGGGGGAATTCTTCGCCTTCAGTGATAATATCTAGATTCCACCCGGTCAATTTTGAGGCCAGTCTTGCATTTTGGCCATGTTTGCCGATGGCGAGAGAAAGTTGGTCTTCATCGACCACTACAATCGCTCTGCGGTTGGGCGGATCAATTTTTACACGGATAATTTTCGCCGGACTCAGGGAATGGGCGATAAATTGCGCAGGGTCATCGCTCCATGGGACAATATCCACTTTTTCCCCTTTAAGTTCCCGAACGACTACCTGTACCCGGGAGCCTTTCATTCCGACACAGGCTCCTACAGGATCAACATTCTTGTCAGCGCAGGAAACCGCAATTTTGGAACGGTCTCCGGCTTCTCTGGCAACGGATTCAATATTAACGACACCGTCAGCGATTTCCGGGACTTCCTGTTCAAAAAGTTCCCTTAGTAAGTCCGGATGGTTTCGGGATAAAGTGACCTGAGGTCCTTTGCTGAAAGATTTTACTTCCATACAAAGGCACCGGAGATGTTCTCCCTGGCGATATCCATGGCTTTTAGGGATTTCCCGGAAGGGTAGGATGGCTTCGGTATGTTCCACATCCAAAACAACCCCTTCTTTATCAAATCTCTGGACAATCCCTGTAATGATATGGCCCTGCCGATGTTTGTATTCTTCAAAAATATTGTTACGCTGGGCTTCCCGGATTTTCTGCATGACGATTTGTTTGACATTTTGCGCGGCAATTCGGCCCAATTCCTGGGCGGGAATTTCCACTTCAATAACCATATCGTAATCGACATTCTGCTCGGTTAATTTACGGGCGGTCTTCCGGTCCACTTCGTTTAAATCATCTACAACATTGTGGACAATGGTTTTTTGGGTATAAAGATGCACATCTCCGGTTTTACGGTCTAACTCAACCCGGAGTTCCTTGGCCGTCGGCATATTTTTAATGGCGGCAGCCAACATTGCTGATTCGATGGCCTGGAATAATATTTCGGAGTCCACGCCTCGGTCGGCACTGATTTGTCGGATAATATGAATTAATTCACTTGCCATCTTTTCCCCTCGTTTATGGATTTTGAAACCCAGGTTTTCACCTGTGGGGATGAAAATCATCCTCCAATCCCCGGGCTGTTATTAAACAGTCTTATGATTTCAAATTCTCATAAACAGCCCTTTGCAGTAAAAAGGTGATGCTATTTACTGCGTTTCTTTTTCCGGTTTGACCCTCCAAAAAACGAATCCCAGTCTATTTCTAAATGGGCGACCGTGATGTTTTCAAGAGTAAACTCCATGGGAGGCTCGGACTCTTTTTCCTGCAGAATCACCAAGCTCTCCTCTTCGGTTTTGCCAGGTCGAAACTCTTCCAGCAAACCTATGAAAACATTCTGTCCCTGAAAGGGGACACGGGTCACCAGTTTTATCTTTTTACCCAGGTTTCTCTTATAATCAGACGGTTTTTTAAAATGCCGGTCTAATCCCGGAGACGAGACTTCCAATGAATAGGCCCCGGGAATCAATTCCGCATGCTGGTCCATTTCTTCGCTTAAAAAACGATTGACCTTTGCGCAATGATCAATGCTGACTCCTTTGGGACCGTCAACAATGAATCGAATAATCTTACTTCTCGGAATCGTCCCAAATTCGATGTCAACCAGTTCTAATCCCAGACTTTCCAGATAAGGCTGGACTATTTCTTCCAGCTTTTTTATGACATCAGATCGGCTTGGCATCGGAATTCTTCTCTTAGTCTAAAATAAAAAAGTCTCGAAAAATCGAGACTCCTCTTCCTAATTTTAATATTCTACTCCTAACTTGGGTGTTTTTGCAAGTTTTTATTGGATTTAATTGAAATAATATAAATCCTCGACAGCTTGTTTGACCCTGTTAGTCTTCATTCGAAAGAGGCTCTTCTATATCCAATCTCCTGACAGATAATAGCTATCTAAATCTAACCCCCTCTATTCTACATCATTTTGGCTGAGGGCTTCTTTTTTTACTTTGGCCGGGAATGTTTTTCTGTAATATAGGGCTATATAGGATAATGAATATCATCTGTAAAGGAGAAATATAGAAATGCCTAATGTTCTTTATGTCACAGCTAACCCCAAACCCGAATCTCAATCTTTGAGCCTGCGAATCGGCCGGGAATTCATTGAAAATTACAAGAAAAACAATCCTGGGGACACCCTAACCGAATTGGACCTTTATCGGGATTCGATTCCCTTATTGGATGCGGATGTTTTTCAAGGCTGGGGAATCCTGCAAAAAGGTGGAGATTTTAACGGGTTATCTCCTCAGCAACAGGCTAAAATTGGCCGATTAACTCAGATTGTGGACCAGTTTGTGGCCCATGATAAATACATTTTTGTAACCCCGATGTGGAATTTTGGCTTTCCCCCCATGATAAAGGCTTATGTGGATGCCATAGTGATTGCGGGTAAAACATTTATCTTTACTGATAATGGGTCTGTGGGTCTTTTGAAGAACAAAAAGATGCTGCATATTATTGCCAGTGGAGGAACCTTCTCGGAGGGACCTCTGATGCATTTGGATTTTAATGACCGGTATTTTCGAGAGTTAGTCGGCTTTTTGGGGATTACTGATTATGACCGGCTCTGGGTAGAAGGAGCGGCCAAATATCCTGAGAAAACCGAAGAAATTTTGGCAGTTGTCCTGGAAGAGGCCCGGGTCAAAGCCCTTACTTTCTAGAGGTCTTAGGTTTTCCGGAAACCGGGGTCTGCCGGGGTTTCCCCTTGTTGGATTGCGGTTTCCGGAAGATTTGCCATATTTTCCCATCTTCACTCCCGATGCGCCATAGGGAAATGCCGCCAATATTATAGTTACAGCAAAATTCCCAACGTTTTTGCAGAGATTGGCTTTCCTGAAACCAGACAGTTCTCTGGGCAAAAGTGGATATTTCTGTGTAAGTGAACCAGGTTTCACTCCAATCAGGGTCCCATTGGGGTTGGATTTCATATCGGGCGGCTAGAGTGGTGGCATCGTTATAACTCAGTTCACGGTCTTTGCCAGGACCCCAATCAATGCCATAGATGCCGATTCCCAGCCAGATTTTCTGGGGGGGAATTTCCCGGGTGGCAAAATCCAGGATATTGCGGACCCAGCTTA
Organism: bacterium UBP4_UBA6127; assembly: GCA_002428325.1. Taxonomy (GTDB): domain Bacteria; phylum UBP4; class UBA4092; order UBA4092; family UBA4092; genus UBA4092. Next base: position 41,659 of record DIVR01000045.1, on the reverse strand, counting down.
AGGGGGCGATAGGTCCCGGTTCTCCCCCGGAATAATGATAATCATAGGCCATGATCCGAACCCGGTCGGCGGCTTTCCCAATGGCTTTGTAGTCCATGGCAATCACAGAATCCCAACTGCCGGGTTCAGAGGTTTTTGCCATGACAGCGACCGATAACAACTTTTTCTCTTTATGGAGAGCTTTCCCCAAATCCGACAAAAAAGAAGAATAGGCATCCCGGTCTTCTTTCATTAATCCTTCATAATCGATGTCCACCCCATCATAGCCATAAGTGCGTACCAGTCTCAGGATATTATCAATATGGCGTTGGCGGGAGGTTTCATCTGACAACAGGGCATGGACTCTTTCTTTACCAAATTCATTACTGATCAAGGGAAGAACCTTCATTCCCTGCTGATGGCAGTCTCGGACAAACTGATGGGGGTCCAGAGACAGTTTTCCGGCAGAGGTCAGATGGGGTATCCCTTCTGAATAAAATATCTCTCCGGTGGAATCCATGTCATACCAGAAAGGCATGATTTCTTTGATGATATCTCCCTGTTTCTGAAGGGTGGTGGACCCATTTCTCCAATCCCAAAAGGCAATCCAGGCTGAAACCTGGGGTGGAGTTGCTTTCTTGGCGGCTTTTTTTGCTGAAACAGGGCTTGATAATGATATCCCCAGGCTTGTTGCTATCAGGAGTATTAATATGGCTCGGATTGTTCTCATAATGTCGCTTAATGATTCCTTATTGGTTCGATTGCCTGACATTATACGATAAATTAAGGACCTTCTCTGGAATTTACTTCTCAAATATCTCATAACATCAATAAACTCATTTGTTTTATCCGATTATATCTTTTGTAAGAAGTCTCTTCTCTTAACGGTAAGGGACCCAGGCTGATGGTTACAGCCTGGGTCTAGCCCCGAAGGGGATGTGGTAACAAGGGAGACAGGTAGAGAGTTGGAAGATTCAGAGGGAAGTAAATCAAAAAGGATTAAACAGGATAATTCCGGGAATTAGAAGGTTTTAGGTGAGAAAAGATGCCTTTTAGAGAAGGAATTCATTGACAGGGGGGGAGGTGTAGTTTATGATTTTTAAACGGTCGTGCTAGACGGGGAACTAGCGGTGCCCTGTTCCGGAAATCCGCTTTATGCCGGGTTGAATTCTGGTTCTGCGGTGCCGATTTTTCCGTGTTAGCCGGTCCAGCGTAATGTTGATAATCAGGTCCTGTGCGACGAACGTCTTCGAACCCCGCCAGATCCGGAAGGAAGCAACGGTAAGGAGATACGTTCGGGTGCCGCAGGGTTGCCGGGTAGGAGTTATGCAGGGACTTCAGCAGCGGAAAATGACGTATCCAGGAACCGGTGCACGGCCTTTATTATGACTATTCCGGGAATTGGTCCGGTGGAGAGATGTTTAGGGATTCCCATCCAGTGGTCCATTCCTTTTTAAATTCAAATGACCCGTTGAGGCGCGTATGAGTTATCAGGTAATTGCCCGCCGGTACCGGCCCCAGAATTTTAAGGATATTGTCGGGCAGGAACATATTAGTGAGACCCTGGCCCATGCCATAGCCAAAAAGCGAGTGGGCCATGCTTACCTGTTTTGCGGCCCCCGTGGCGTTGGGAAAACCAGTACGGCTCGAATTCTGGCCAAAGCCCTGAATTGCGCTAAAGGTCCGACTGCCGATCCCTGTAATGAATGTGATACCTGCAAAAGCATCACCGATGGTTCCAATATCGATGTCATAGAAATCGATGCGGCCAGTAACAATGGAGTCGATGATGTCCGTCAGTTAAGGGAATATATCCAGCTGGCACCCAGCGGCCAGAGCCGATATCGGATTTATATTATTGACGAAGTCCACATGATGAGTACTTCGGCCTTCAATGCTCTGTTGAAGACCCTGGAAGAACCTCCCTCCCATGCTGTCTTTATCCTGGCGACCACTGAGAAAAATAAAGTCCCTATGACGATTATTTCCCGGTGCCAGCAATATGATTTCAAGAATATCTCCATTCAGGACATTATCCAGCAGCTGAATTTTATCCTGGATAATGAAAAAGACCTGAAGGTCAATGAAAATGAACGGTCCCAGATTATGGGAATCCTGGCCCGGGCGGGCCGGGGCTCCATGCGGGATGCGGAATCCCTACTGGAACAGTTGATATCTTTTTCAGGCGGAGAACTGAATCTGGAAAAGACAACCGCCCTGCTGGGAACTTTACCCAGTGAGCTGATGAGCCAGTGGATCGATGCTTTGGTTGAAGAAGATAATGCCACGGGCCTGAACCGGATGGGTTCCCTGATTGAACAGGGAATAGAATTCGAACATCTCTGTAATGAATTGCTGGATTATTTCCGGTCTCTGGCGCTGATAAAGGTGCTGGGACCCGAAGCCAGTGTTGCCCATGGATTAGACCTGACTCAGGATGAAATTGAACGGCGAAAAAATCAGGCGGCTTCTTTCAAGACAGAACAGTTGGTACAGATGATGAAGCTCTGTACTCATGGGATTGAGCAGCTTCGCCGGACAGTCCCGGGTAAAGTGGTCATGGATTTACTGACCCTGGATTGTATCCAGGTGAAACAGACCCTGCCCCTGCCGGAAATAATCGAACAACTTAAGCACCTGCAAAAAACAATGGGACCGGAAACCCGGACCTCAGCAGCCCAGGCACCGGTTCGGAAACCCATTCCTGCGGCCACACCTGTTGCCGCTCCGGTTACCCGGACTCTTCCCCCTTCCCCTCCTGTGGAAAATGAAGAATCCGGCAACAGTAATATTCCTGAATTGAAGGTGGAGTCTGCTTCCACTTCGACCGCTGTTTTGGATAATCCTCTTACCGAAGAACTTCAGGAAGCCTGGAATCATGTGGTCGCTGAAATCCAGAAACAGCAGCCGACCCTGGGTGTCTCCCTGACAGATTTGATTCCGCTGAGAATTGATGGCAACCAGATGATGCTGGGCATCTCCGGTAATAATGCTTTGGTGAAGATGCTCCTGAAAAAAGACGAGAACCGCCGGTTGATTGAAACTCACCTGGAACATTTCCTTGGCCAGCGTTTACAGGTAAAATTAGAAAAGACGGATAAAATTCCCGAAACCCTGGAGAAAGCCCGGCATGCCCCGGTCTCTGCTTCAGTGGAAATTCAGGAAATCAAACAGGATCCTTTAATACAAAAAGCTATTGAATTATTCGGGGCCGTCAACCTCGATATTCGTAAAATCGCCCATGTTAACAGCGAGATAGAGACTCAGGAGGATGATAAATGAATATCCATAAATTAATGAAACAAGCCCAGCAGATGCAGCAGCAGCTGGCAAAAGTCCAGGAAGAAGTTGCCACAAAAACAGTGGAAGGCGCTGCCGGCGGTGGAATGGTTAAAGCGGTTGCCTCCGGTGACGGCAAAATTGTCAGTATTTCCATTGAACAGGAAGTCATTACCCAGAATGATAAAGAAATGCTGGAAGATTTAGTGGTGGCTGCCGTAAATACCGCTATTGATAATGCCAAGGCTATGTCTGCCGAAGAAATGAAAAAAGTCGCTGGTGATTTTAATATGCCGGGCTTGGATAACTTATTTTAAATTTCCGGTAGAAACAGGAATTCTGTGGCTTATACCCCTTCAATTGAAAAGCTGATTAATGAGTTAAGGAAACTTCCCGGTGTCGGGCCGAAATCAGCCCAGCGGATGGCTTATCATCTCCTGAAACAGGATACTTCGGAGTTGACAGCCCTTTCGGAGGCTATCAGCGGACTCATTGGTAAAATCAGGTATTGTGAGATTTGTAATAATCTGACGGAAGCTCCCCTGTGTCCGGTGTGTTCCGATTCCACCCGGGACCAGGGGGTTCTCTGTGTTGTTGAGCAGCCTTTTGATATTCTGGCTTTTGAACGAACAGGTGTATTCAGGGGCCTTTACCATTGCCTTCTGGGAGCCCTTTCCCCCATGGATGGAATCACTCCGGAACAGCTGAAAATCGATTCCCTGTTGAAGCGGATCCAAGAAGGCGGTATCCGGGAAGTCATTATTGGCACCAATCCCAATACGGAGGGAGAAGCCACAGCTGCGTACCTGATGCATATTCTGAAACCCCTGGGAGTGATTGTCTCCCGAATCGGAGTGGGAATTCCCATTGGTGGAGATTTGGAATATACCGATCAAGTTACCCTTTCCAGAGCATTTGAAGGCAGAAGAATTCTTTAATTTAAAATATTATTCAGGGTTCAGTTTGGCTTTTGGTACGCAGCCTCCCTCTTTTGTTCCTATTTTCTTTGGATTAAAGAATTATTCTCTGTGCACTCGAACCCGAAGTGTCTTTTCTGCAATATTTAGCCAATGAAATTATTACCTCAAATCTGTCAATTCGCAGTATAATTTTTCAAATATTACAGGAATGAACAAATCAGGACTGGCCCTTGCAAACAGGTCGGACTGGTTCTTTTTTATGGGAGAGGATACAAATGAGAAATTGGCTGACAGTAATTGGATTATTAACAAGCCTGACATTATTGACAGGCTGCGCGCATATCCCGGTGAAAAAAGGAGACAGACCGTTGGAATCTCAGTTGAAATTCAGGAGTAATGGCAGTTTTAAAATTGTGGCATTTGGCGATGTCCATTGGAATCGGATGAGTGATAAGGACAAAGAAACCCTTCGGGTGATGGATTCCATCCTGGAAACTGAGAAACCTGATTTGGTTATTTATACAGGAGACAACTGTCTCAGTGATAAGCTTGATGCCGTCAGGGAAGGATACCAACAGCTGACGGAACCCGTGGTCCGCCGGGGGATTCCCTGGGCTGCCACCCTGGGCAATCATGATGCTGAATATGGGGGACTGACCCGCAAAGATGTCTATAAATCCATGCTGGGACTTCCCGGAAATCTTTCAGTGATGGGCCCGGAGGATATTCATGGATATGGAAATTATGTTCTTCCGGTTATGTCTAAAAATGGGAAGAAAATCAAAGCCCTTCTTTATGTGCTGGATTCCAATTCCTATACTACCACCCATGGGACTCAGATCTATGACTGGATCCATCAAAACCAGGTTCAATGGTATCGGCAGACTTCTGAGTATTATAAACAACTAAATAATGGAAAGAATTTCCCCTCCTATGCATTCTTCCATATTCCCTTGCAGGAATATAACAATTTCTATTCCAAAGGCACTGTGATTGGAGTCAAAAATGAGGATGTCTGTTGTTCTCCTGTGAACAGCGGTTTATTTTCTTCCTTTATTGAAAATGGGGATATCAAAGCTGTCTTTGTGGGACATGACCATGTGAATGATTATATTGCCGGATATGAAGGGCTTTGGCTGGGATATGTCCGGGGAATCAGTTTCAATACGTATGGTAAAGATGGTTTTGCTAAGGGGTCTCGTATTATTGAATTAAAAGAAGAAGACCGTTCCTTTGACACCTGGCTGCGGTTGGATGGTGGAGATGTTATCAATAAGGTCTTCTGCGAATAAATCTTTCAAAGAAAATAAAGAATCAAATTAAAAAGTCCTTTCAGTTCATTCAGGAAGGGCTTTTAATTTTTATCAGCAATGTATCGGGGATTCTATCTTATTTCTTTTTGATTTTATCCTGGTATTCCTGGAGTTTAATGAGAGCCTGCATAGGATTCATCATCGTCAAATCCAGAGTTTTAATGTCTTCCAATATGGGGTCAAGGGCTGTTTCAAAAAAAGTTAATTGAACGGTTGAGACCTGGGGGCGAATCTGGTTGGCCGGGGCATGGGTCTTAGCCAATTCCGATTGAGCTGATTCAGAGTATTTTTCCAGGTCGGACAGTACTTCTCTGGCCCGAAAGATGACAGCTTCCGGCAACCCTGCCAAACGTCCCACTGCAATCCCGTAGGATTTATCACAAGCTCCCTCAATGATTTTATGGAGGAAGACAACCTGGTCATTCCATTCCCGGACTGCCACATTGAAATTTTTTAATCCGTTAAGGGACTGGGTCAATTGAGTCAATTCATGATAGTGGGTGGCAAAGAGGGTTCGGGCGCTTATTTTGTCATGAATATGTTCAGCGACCGCCCAGGCGATGGAGAGTCCATCAAAAGTCGAGGTGCCTCGTCCAATCTCATCCAGAACCAGGAGCGACCGGTTGGTGGCATTGTTGAGAATATTAGCTGTCTCATTCATTTCTACCATGAAGGTGGATTCCCCTCTCAGGAGATTATCAGAAGCTCCCACCCGGGTAAAAATGCGGTCTGCCAGCCCGATTTTGGCTTTGCGTGCCGGGACATAAGACCCGGCCTGAGCCATCAGGACAATCAGGGCGGCCTGGCGGATGAAAGTGGATTTTCCCGCCATATTAGGGCCGGTAATCAGCAACAGCCTATTTTCATTGGTGTCCACTGTCAGGTCATTGGGAACAAACTTTCCTGCTGGCAGTACATGCTCAATGACTGGATGACGGCAATCTTTGATTTCAAGAAGGGTCTCTTCAGTCATTTCCGGCCGGCAATAATCATTCTGGGCGGCGGTCTCAGCCAGGGAAGACAACGCATCCATCTGGCCAATAGCATCCGCTGATTCCTGGATAGGGGCCGCATGTGCTGATACCTTTTCTCTCAATTCACAAAAGAGCTGATATTCTAACTCTATCATTCGTTCTTCAGCGCCCAGGATTTTGGTTTCCCAATCTTTGAGTTCCGGGGTGATATACCGTTCGGCATTGGTCAGAGTCTGTTTTCTGAGATAGTCCTCGGGAACCATGGATAAATTGGAATTGGTGATTTCAATATAGTAACCAAAAACATTATTGAACCGGATTTTCAGGGATTTAATTCCGGACCTTTCCCGTTCCTTGGTTTCCAGTTCCATGATCCATTGTTTGCCGCCTCGGGAGATTTTCCTCAATTCATCCAACTCCGCATTATATCCATCCCGAATCAAGCTCCCTTCTTTCACCGAAAGGGGAGGGTCTTCCACCAGAGCCTTTTGAATCAGGGCCTGAAGTTCGCTTAAATCATGGATTTTTCCCTGTAAATCTCCCAGCCGGCTTTCCGGTATAGGGGCCAGAGTCCCTGCCCAGTTTTCATTATTTTCAGTCTCATTTGCTTCCGGGGGAAAGTCATTTTCTTTGACCAGCTTTTTAATTTCCGGCAATAGTTCCAGGGTCTTTTCCAGGGCAATCATATCTCTGGCATTTCCCAGCTGGCAGCCAATCCTGGCTAACAGCCGTTCCAGGTCATAGACTCGGTCCAGGAGTATTCGCAAGGATTCCCTGAATCGGTATCTCTTGATGAAGCATTCTACGGCATCGTGCCGTCTGCGTAATTCTCGAATATCCAACAGGGGCTGGCTTAGCCAGGATTTGAGTTTTCGGCCCCCCATCCCGGTGAGGGTCTGGTCAATGACTGAGAGTAATGAACCTTCCTGGGACCCATCCCGATTGGATTTAAAAATCTCCAGATTTTGCAGGGTAGCCGGGTCCATGACCAGGTAATCTTCCAGGGAATAAGTTCTCAATGACCGGATATGGTCGAGGCTGTTTTTCTGGGTCTCCCTGAGGTAAGACAGGATTGCGCCCGCTGCACCGATGGCCAGTTTCAGGCCTTCACACCCGAAACCTTGCAGGGAAGCAGTTCCCATTTGGGTTATCAATCCCCGGTAGGCCATATCGGAATCAAAATTCATCCCGTTATATGGATTAATGGAAGTATAATCTGCTATTGGCAGGATTTCCTGTAGGGGTTTACCATCCAGCCCCATATCATTGGGGACTAATATCTCTCTAGGTTGAAGCCTCTGCAACTCGGTTTCCAATCTTCTGAACCGCCGGGTGTCCGTAAATTCAGTCAGAGCAAATTCCCCAGTGCTTAAATCTATCAAGGCCAGACCTAATTTGATTTCAGTCCCTTTGGAAGAATTCAGCAGATTGACGGCCATAAGAAAACTATTGGTCTTCTCATCCAGAAGAGTGGATTCTAATATGGTTCCAGGGGTAATGACCCGGGTTACATCCCGTTTTACAATTCCCTTGGCAAATTTGGGGTCTTCCAACTGGTCACAAATGGCTACTTTGCATCCGGACTGAATCAATTTTGCCATATAAGATTGGATTGCATGGTAGGGGACGCCCGCCAGGGGGACCGTCCGATCTTTCCCGACATGTTTTTTGGTCAGGGTCAGTTTCAGGATACGAGCCCCTTTAACGGCATCTTCCCCAAACATCTCATAGAAATCTCCTACCCGAAACAGGAGTATGGCATCAGGATACTGGGACTTGATGGAATTATACTGGCTCATCAAGGGGGTATAGGCTTCTGTCATGATTCTGATTTTCTTCCCTCTGGATTAACTTAAATCAGGTTATTATAACACCCTCATCCAGTTCCCCCCAGGCAGGAATAAAAAAGACAGGAACGAATCAAATCGTGGCATCCCCACTCGACTCATTCCTGTCTCTAGTTATGGGATAGTTAGTACTCCCGGCATCCTCGAAACCCTTTGGCCCTCCCAATTATAATTCCGAGGTTGCACGCTTGTTTATTCTTAACAATGTATAAAGCAAGAGACATGCCAAAATGTTACTTCAGTGATAACTTATTTGGTTCCAATACTAAGCAATTATTTCTATCTCCCTGATTTTTTAATGAGTGTATAGATAATGTAACAGTTATCTATTTAGTGGTTACACAATAATGTAGAACTTAATGGGAAGGGAGGGGTAACGGAGGGGGTCAGAGACCCTCCGTTACTAATTAGGATAAAATGGGCAACCCAAGGGAGAGAAAAGGACTGTGGATGAAGAGAACCTTTCCCCAATTTATCAAACTGGTTTAAAATGAATCGTTTTTATATTTTCAGGGAAAAGAGAGAAGGATAAGTCTATGGCATGGAAATACGGGTGGATTTTATTGATTCTAGGTGGTTTTTTGCTGAAGGGAACGACTGGGGCTGTTACCCCCATATCGAGTCAAAGGGATTCAGCTTCGGTCTGGCTGGATAAGATGGATTTGAAATATTACCAACAGGGATGGGAAAAGCCCTTAGCTGATAAATCAGTGAATGGGAATTCTATCCGGATGGGGGGAGAGGAATATTCCCGGGGGATCGGGTCTCATGCCGAGGCTTATTGGAAAATCAATTTAAAAGGGGGAGTTACCCGATTTGAGGCGGTTGTCGGAGTGGATGATGAGGTTGAAAATAAAGGGTCTGTCGTGTTTGAAGTGTGGGCTGACCGGAAATTGAAGTTACAGTCCCCTCTTCTCAAAGGAGGGCAAAAACCTTATCCGATTGCAGTTGATTTAAAAGGGACCAAGGAACTGCTGCTGGTCATTCGGGATGGAGGAGACGGAGATTCTTACGACCATGCGGACTGGGGAAATGCCCGGTTCATATTGGAATCAAACTCTGTTTCGCAGCCGGTTGGGATTCCATATAATCTCATTCCAGTCCCTTCCATTCACCGGAATATCCCTGATGGGCCGGAAATTCACAGTCCCATGATAATCGGAGGGACTCCTGGTCGGGATTTTCTCTATCGAATCCCGGTGTCGGGGAAACGTCCCATGAGTTTTAGTGCCGATAACCTTCCCCGGGGACTTTCACTGGATACTGAAAAAGGTTTTCTAAAGGGGCCCCTGTTTGAGAAAGGGATTACCCCAATTCTAATTAGGGTGAAGAATAAATATGGGCAGGTTCAAAAGGGACTTACTATCAAGGCAGGTCCAGATGCTATATGCCTGACACCTCCCATGGGTTGGAATTCCTGGAATGTCTGGGGAATGAGTGTCAATGATGAGAAAATCAAGCAAACAGCGGATGCCATGGTGAAATCAGGGCTGGCGGATTTTGGATATCAGTATATTAATATTGATGATGGCTGGCAGGGGACACGAACCCCGGAGGGAATAATAACCCCCAATCTTAAATTTCCGGATATGAAAGCCTTGGGAGATTATCTCCATGGGAAGGGACTAAAATTCGGGATTTACTCCTCACCCGGTCCAGAGACCTGTGGGGGATTGGCAGGCAGTTATGGATATGAGTATCAGGATGCCAGTACCTATACTTTCTGGGGGGTGGATTACCTCAAACATGACTGGTGTTCTTATAACCGGATTGCCAGGGATAATTCATTGGATGAATTGCAGAAACCCTATCTTCTGATGAAGAAAGCGTTGGAAAATTCTAATCGGGATGTGGTTTACAGCCTTTGCCAATATGGGATGGGGGATGTGTGGAAATGGGGCCCTGATGTCGGGGCGAACCTCTGGCGTACCACCGGAGATATTGGCGACAGTTGGTCCAGTGTACAAGATATTTTTCTCAGGCAGAAAGATTTGGAAGCCTATGCCGGCCCTGGCCATTGGAATGACCCGGACATGATGGTCTTGGGGAAAGTCGGTTGGGGTCCCAGTGTCCGTCCTACCAAATTGAATCCCCATGAACAAATGGGCCACATGACATTATGGGCCATGTTATCAGCTCCTCTTCTGCTGGGTTGTGACCTGAGTCAATTGGATAACTTTACTTTGGACCTGCTTACCCATGAAGAGGTTCTGGAAATCAATCAGGATTATCCGGGACAACAGGCTCAACTGGTCAGCCAGTCCCAAGAGTTACAAGTTCTGGTGAAACATCTCTCCAATGGAAAAACAGCTATCAGCCTGATCAATGCCTCCCCCCTGGAGAATAAAGCTGATATCTTATGGAACAAACTGGGACTGGAAGGTCCTCAAAAAGTCAGAAATGTTTGGCAAAGAAAAAAACTGGGCGTTATGAAAAAAGGCTATTCTACTACTCTGGCTCCCCATGGGTGTGTGTTGCTGGTGGTGGAAGCGGCAGGTGACAATTAATATAAATCAAATCCTCCAAGATTATCTCTCTGGGTTTGGATAGTAGAATGGTGTCATATTATAGAAATCTGTTTTCTGAAACAGAAGCTAAGAGGATAGTGTTCTAGATTAATCTATTATTTTGTTTTTTTAAGTCATTGGCTATTAAATAAGTATGGATGCAGAGGATAAACCATGAATGGAAAATTATGGGTTGCTTTTTTATTTATCGTAATTTTGAATTTCAGTGGAGCTTGGGCTACTCCTGCTCAAAAAAACTCTACTATTCAGTCCCCATATGTCTGGCTGGACCAAATGGATTTGAAATATTACCTGCAGGAATGTGAGAAGGTCAGTCCGGGAAAATCAGTTAAGGGTACTCCTTTACGAATAGCTGGTAAAGAATATAAGAGGGGAATAGGGTCTCATTCGGAGTCTTTTTGGAGAGTAGATTTAAGGGGAGGAGTATCCAGTTTTGATGCCTTGATAGGATTGGATGATGAGTCGGGAAAAAACGGGTCGGTTGTTTTTGAAGTATGGGTCGATCGGAAACGGAGATTTGAAAGTCCCCTTCTGAAAGGAGGAATGGAACCTTATCCTGTCCATGTTGGTTTAAATGGGGCCCAGGAGCTGTTGTTGATTATCAAGGATAATGGTGATGGCTACTATTATGATTATTTAGATTTAGCTAATGCCCGGTTTATCTTAAAATCAAAATCATCCCCTAAACCTAAGGGAGTTCCTTTTGATCCTTATCCTATGCCCTCCATTCACAGGGAAATTCCTAATAGCCCTGAGATTCATAGTCCTGAGGTCGTAGGGGGGACTCATGGGAGGAATTTCCTCTATCGAATTCCGGTGTCAGGAAATAGGCCGATGAATTTCATTGTAAAGAATCTTCCCCAGGGAATATCTCTTGATACTGTTATGGGTATCCTCTCCGGTAAACTGCTGGATGCCGGCACTACTCAATGCCAGGTGAAAGTACAGAATCAATATGGATTATCTCAAAAGAATATAATGATTATCTCCGGTATTGATACCCTGTGTCTGACACCTCCCATGGGTTGGAATCACTGGAACATCTGGGGAATCAGTATCAATGATGAAAAGGTCAAGCGGGCGGCAGATGCTATGGTTGGAGCAGGGCTGGCGGATTTCGGATATCAATTTATAAATATTGATGATGGATGGCAGGGGAAGAGAGCTAAAGATGGTGAAATAACTTCTAATTTCAAATTTCCTGATATGAAGGCTTTAGGAGATTATATTCATGCCCGAGGACTAAAATTTGGGATTTATTCTTCTCCCGGCCCTAGAACCTGCGGTGGGTTGGAAGGTAGCTATCAGTATGAATACCAGGATGCCAGTACTTATGCAAAATGGGGTGTGGATTTCCTGAAAGATGACTGGTGTTCTTACGGTGAAATTAAACCGGGGAATTCTGTAGAAAATCTAAGTAAGCCCTATGCCCTGATGAAAAAAGCCTTAGAAGCAGCCAATAGAGATGTGGTTTACAGCCTCTGTGAATATGGAACCTGTGAAGTATGGAAATGGGGGACTGATGTGGGTGGTAACCTGTGGAGAACCACTGGAGATATTTCTGATAACTGGCAGAGTGTCAAAAGCATTTTTTTAATGCAGAAGGATTTGGAATCCTATGCAGGGCCTGGTCATTGGAATGATCCGGATATGCTGGTACTGGGGAAAGTTGGCTGGGGTTATAAGGTGCGTTCTACCAGATTGACCTCTCGTGAACAAATCAGCCATATGACTATGTGGGCCATGTTATCAGCTCCCCTTTTGCTGGGATGCGATCTAGAACAGTTGGATTCTTTTACCCTGGATTTACTGACCCATGAGGAAGTCTTGGCCATTAATCAGGATTATCCAGGAAGACAGGCTCAAATGATTAGCCTGTCAGAGGATGTATATCTCTTAATGAAACCTCTAGCAAATAGCAAGACTGCTGTCAGTTTAGTAAATCTTTCTCCTTTAGACAATAAGGCCGATATCTTATGGAATAAATTGGGATTGAAAGGTTCACAAAAAGTCAGAGATGTCTGGCAAAGAAAAAATCTAGGTGTGATGAAAGAAGGCTATTCTACTACCCTGGCTCCCCATGGGTGTGTATTGCTGGTGGTGGAATCTGTAGGAATTAGATAAGCAAAAGTGTAATCTGTTTTATCAACACCAAAGAGAAAGAAGATAGAAAAATATATGGATAATCGGGAGTTAGCAGGCGAAGTGCTTTGGTTGGAAAAAATGGGTCTGACCCATGTTTATCAGGGTTGGAGGCGTCCTCAGGTCTGCCAGAGCATCAATGGCCAGCCTATCAGTCTGGCAGGGACTGTGTATGAACATGGGGTAGGGACCCATGCCTACAGCAGGATGGATATAGATTTAAAGGGGGCAGCCCTCAGGTTTGAAGCTATCGCCGGACTTGATGATGAAACCGGAGAGGCTGGGTCCATCACCTTTGAAATTTGGGTAGATAACAAGAAAGTAATGGAATCCCCAATAGTCAATCAACAGAATCGAATTTATCCTGTTGAAGTGGATTTGGCAGGGGCTTCCAAGCTGGTATTAATCGTAACCGATGCCCGGGATGGAGCGGAATTTGACCATGCGGATTGGGCTGATGCCAAAATCATTCTCAAAAAAGGCAGCTGCCAGGTCCCGGAGATGATTCCCATGGAGTTAGACCCTGTTCCTGCGATTCATCGGGAAATACCTGAATCCCCGGAATTTCATTTACCTCCTGTCATTGGAGGAACCCCGGGAAGAAAATTCTTATACCGGGTGCCGGTATCGGGAAAAAAGCCATTGGAAATCACTGTTGAAAATCTTCCTGAGGGATTAGCTTTGGAAAATGGAATCCTAAAAGGCATACTTAAAAATGCCGGGAAAAATCTAGTTAAGTTTACTGCTGTGAATGATAAGGGAACCGATACAGCTGAATTGCAGATTTTAGCGGGAGACAGATACCTGGCTTTAACTCCCCCTTTGGGATGGAATTCCTGGAATGCTTATGGACATAACGTTACTGAGAATCATGTCCGGGCAGCTGCTGAAGGAATGGTTGAATCAGGATTGGCCGATTTCGGGTATCAGTATATTAATGTCGATGATAGCTGGGCCGGCTGCAGAAATGAACAGGGTGAAATCCAGCCCAATGAGAAATTTATCGATATGAAAGTCCTGGGAGATTATATTCATTCAATGGGATTGAAATATGGGATTTATTCATCTCCCGGCCCCCTGACCTGTGGCAACCGGGAGGGTAGTTATAAGCATGAATTTCAAGATGCCGATACTTATGCCAACTGGGGAGTAGATTACCTGAAATATGACTGGTGTTCTTACAGTGCCATCCTCAAGGAAAAGACCCTGGAAGAATATAAAAAACCCTATCAACTTATGAGAGATGCTTTGGACCAAACCAACCGGGATATTGTGTATGCTGCCTGCCAATATGGGCAGGGCAATATCTGGGAATGGGCCAGTGAAATCTCTGCTCAAATGTGGCGAACCGGGGGTGATATTGATGATAACTGGGCCACTCTCCTGCAGATTGTTTTCAGCCAGGCAGGATTGGAAGAGTATGCCGGCCCAAGCCATTGGAATGACCCTGATATGATGGTACTGGGAAAACTTGGATGGAGTACTGTAACCCGCCCCACTAAACTCAATCCCCATGAACAGATGGGCCATGTGACTTTCTGGGTCATCTTAGCGGCTCCCATTATCCTGGGTTGTGAATTAAAAGAATTAGATGATTTTACCCTGGATTTATTGACTCATGAGGAAGTCCTGGCTGTCCATCAGGATTATCCGGGTAAACAGGGTTGGCGTCTAAAATCTACTCCTGAAGAAGAAATTTGGATCCGTCCTTTATCCGATGGCAGTTGGGTGGTGGGATTCTTTAATTTAGGCCTGTTTAAGGCTCCCATGACGATATCTTGGAACCTTCTGGGGTTGGAAAAGTCTTATTTTGTCAGAAATATCTGGGAGAGAAAAGATTTAGGGACCTTTACTGAAGGTTTTGAGGCCGAAGTCCCTTCCCATGGAGTGATATTTATTAAGGTACAACCTTGAATTAATGTCCCATTGTTAATATAAAGCCCCTGAGGACCATAGTCTTCTGGGGCTTTTCTTTAGGATGGAAATCACAATTTCCATGAAGTCGAATTACAGGAAGGTAACCTGAGACAATTTTGACCTGAATAGAAGGCAGGCATAATTCAAGAAATGGAAAAATATAATTAAGCAGATACCTGTATTCTTTAGAAAAAATAGTAAATGGTACCTGGATTTTCTTTCCCTCTACCCTTGTTTTGACAGCTGTCAAAAATAATAACTCAAATGAAATCAATGACATGTTCTCTTGCCCCAAAATGAATTGCCTTATTGGGACAGTGAATTAAGGCCCGTAGAGAGTTATTGGATGATATCAAAATTTTTATATTATCCAGGTGTTTATTTTCTCTAAGTTCCGGAAACACCCCTACTAACCCAAGGAGCAACTCTTTTCCTGTTTTAATAGGTTGGGGGAGCTGTTTCTGTCAATTTCTTCAATTTTCCCGCAATATCGGTCCGGAGTTCCGGGACATTGATAAGGGCAATTTTGTTTGTAACGCTAAATGTCCATGAATTCAGAATTTTTCCATCCTGAGTATCATACCATTCAAGCCGATAGCGGCCATTTTCCAGACCCTCAATATCAAATTGAGCATCTTTAACCGGTTGGATGGTTAGATCCTGAGCCAATTGATCCCAGCTGGATTGTTTATTCTGAACCCAAAAACAGGCCGAATCATTAGTTTGAAGCCCCAAAATCCGGAGATGAGGTTCTAACGCTGTTACATAATTTCCCAGGGTAATTTTTTCAATTTCAATCCAATCAGCCCCATTATTTACCAATTCAATCATATGTTTACCTCTGGGGATAATGATTTGGCATTCGGTGTCGAAGATGTTTTGATAGACTTTGGCTTCTTCATTAAAATAGGCCTCTTTCCAATCACCTTCACCTCCCCCAGATTTGAATTCCCGGGCAAAAGCATTCTTCCCATCCAGTAGAATGGTCAGGACTGCCTGGTCAGAAACTCGATGCACCCTGACACTGAGAGTTCCTTCCACCGGATAATTCAATTCAAAACAATGGGGGGATTTCATATTACTATGGGCTGTTCCCTGGATAAATTTATTGATCTTCTCTTTTTCAGCCAGGTTTCCAGTGGAATCAACATGAAACAGGGAAACCTGGGATGCTTCTTCCCAATTTCCAGCCGGAACCAGGATAGCTGTCCCATATCCTGAAACAAGTTTGGCTGAGGAGTATCGGGGCCTTGAAGCTTTCAAAGGTTCCAGATCTTGTCGATTACAGGGTAACTCCCGGGTGAAAATAGCTAAAGCAGAATATTGGCTGAAGAAATTATTCGGTCTCAGAATCGAATCCCACCACCAGCTCATGGCGCAACCGGCCGCACCACTTAGGGAGGAAGCCCAAATCCCATTATGCAGATAAGTGCCAGTCTTATCTGCTTTTTCCAGTTTTCCTTCGCTATCAATGCCAAATTCTCCATAAAGATGGGGTTTCTTGAAGCGGGCCCTTTTCTGTCCGCACCAGTAAGAAAGGGTCTCGGCGGTATCTCTGGGGTCATAGGAATGAGTTTGGATAATATCAATTTCAGGCAACTCCCAGATATTGTTATCTCCTTCGGGTTTTGCAAAACTGGTGGTGATTAAATGGTGATAAGGGTCATTTTGTTGGATGTAATCAGCCATCTGTTTATGCCAGTTTCCGACGGCAGAAGGGTTGTAGCCATCGGTTAGATCCACTTCATTCCATAATTCCCAAGCCAATATCTGGGGACTGTAGCCCCATCGGGCCAGAATATATCGAAGCCTTTTTTGATAATAGGTTTGGGCCGTCTCAGAGGTAAAGAAATTTGAAGGATTGGGGCAGGGGCCTCCCCGGGAAGCATTATAAACATTATTTTCAAAATGGCTGGGGTTACCCGCTTGTTTCAGGCTGCTAAATGAATCCAAGCATAAGACGATATAAATCCCTTTTTGAGCGGCTGAATCCAAAATCTGGTCCAGTTTATAGGCATTTTCCAGATTATATTTTCCGATTCCGCCAAAGGCGGGTGAAATTCTGTCGGAGCCTTCCAATCCCAGATGCCATTCAACCAACCAGATACGGGTAAAGTTAATCCCTGACTCTTTGAACTGGTTGAAATAGGCATCCATATCATAGGTTCCTGATGAATTAGACCAACCAAGATTGGTTCCGATAGGAAAATATGGGGTTCGGTTGTCGAATTGCAGATAATAGGGGTAAACAGAACTGGTTCTGACAAAACCTTTATCCCGAGAAGGTTGTACAGTGAATACCTGGCTTGATGAACGTGTCATCCCGGCAGGTGTTTTGATTCGGATGGAATAAGAATAAGTTCCCGGTATAATAGGGGTAAATCGAATTCTCCAGCCGGGTTCCGCATATTTATAAAGCTTTTCCTGATTATTAGCCAGGGTTCTTTGATATTCCTGATAATAAAAACCGGGAACTACCAAGGTCTTTCCATCCGGTCCTTCGAACCGTGCCTCAACTTCAATTTCATCAGGGTCAAAAGGGTTTATATAAGTGCCTGATAAGGTGATTTCTGCTTCAAATTTCTCATATTGTTTGAGGGTGGTTTTATTGGGTTTGATGTAACTCACTCTGGGAGGACTCTGGATTTTCACGGTATTGTTAGAGTTTTGACAGTAAGCCTCCGGGATACTGATTCCCTGAACGAACAAGCATAACAAAAAAACAAGAACATAATATCGCATCGGATACCTCATGAGAAGGTAATTATCAATATGATTTTAGGCGTAGGGGTAACCGGTAGTCAATAAGTAAGCGTGATATAATTTCCTCTGGCTAAGGAGGGCCAGGTAATGATGCGATGGTTGATTACGGGTGGATGCGGTTTTATGGGCTCAAACTTTATCCGGTATTGGTTGAAAAACCATACTGAGGATTATATTCTTAATCTGGACAAACTGACTTATGCCGGTAATCCAGATAATTTAAAAATGATTGAAAATCATCCCCATTATCGGTTTGTCCTGGGAGATATTACCGACCCTCAGGCCATTGAGTCATTGGTGCCTGAATTTGATGGAATAATCAATTTTGCGGCTGAAACGCATGTGGATCGTTCCATTGCCCAACCCCGGGATTTTATTTTGACCGATATGGTGGGGACTTATAATCTTTTGGAAGCAGCCCGTTTCCATCAAAAGAAATTGATTCAAATCAGCACGGATGAAGTATATGGGAACTGTCCCTCCGGACAAAATACCGAGCAAGCCCCTCTGCTTCCCGGAAATCCTTATTCTGCCAGTAAAGGGGGAGCGGACCTCCTGTGCCTGGCTTACCATCAGACGTATAAGGTGGATGTCATGATTACCAGGAGCTGTAACTGTTATGGACCTTATCAGTATCCGGAAAAGCTGATTCCGTTATTTATAACTAATTTACTGGAAGGAAAGAAATTACCCCTTTATGGGGATGGATCCTGTATCCGGGAATGGATATATATTCAGGATTATTGTTCTGCCCTGGATATCGTTATTCAAAAGGGAAAAACGGGAGAGATTTATAATATATCCACCGGGGAGGGCATCCCCAATCTGGAGGTCACTCGTTTGATTCTACAAGAAATGGGGATGAGTGAAGATTTGATAGAAATGGTGGATGACCGGCAGGGTCATGACCGGCGATATTCCCTGGATGCTTCACAAATTCGGCAATTGGGATGGAACCCTGAATATTTATTTTCAATGGGATTAAAAGAAACCCTTCAATGGTATCGTCATAATGAAAATTGGTGGAGAAAAATCAAATCAGGTGAATACCAGCAATACTACCGGCAACAGTATGCCCAACGCCATAAAAAGAGTACACTGGAGAGGTAAAAAGGGAGGCTTGGAGATATGAAGGGTGTCATTCTAGCTGGTGGATTGGGGAAACGCCTTTATCCATTGACCAAGATTACGAATAAACATCTTCTTCCGGTGGGTGAAAGGCCTATGATCTATTATCCACTGCAAACCCTTGTTCGCTCAGGAATCACTGAAGTTTTGATTGTTACCGGCGGTCAATGGTCAGGAGATTTTCTCCGCTTACTGGGAAATGGAAGAGAAATGGGATTGAGTCAGTTGAGTTATACCTTTCAAGAAAAGGAAGGTGGCATTGCGGATGCCTTGAAACTGGCAGAGGATTTTGCCGGAGGAAGTCCGATAACTGTCATCCTGGGAGATAATATTTTTCCGGGGGATATCAGCTCTTTTCTTGACCATTTCGATAAGCAGGGAAAGGGAGCCAGAGTCCTTTTAAAAGAAGTCTCCGATCCGGGTCATTTTGGTGTGGCAGTCCTTAAAGACCGTAGAATACAGAAATTAGTGGAGAAACCTAAATCGTTAATCTCTCCTTATGCCGTTACGGGAATCTATTGTTATGATTCTCAAGTCTTTGAGTTTATTCGACAACTGAAACCTTCCTCCCGAGGTGAATTGGAAATCACCGATGTGAACTCACTCTATCTTAAAAGGAAATTCCTGGAATATGATTTCCTGGATTCTGAATGGCTAGAAGCCGGTACCTTCTATGGACTCCTGAAAGCAAACCTTTATATGGCCCGGACTGAGGACCGTAAAAGGCTGCTTAAAGAATTGATACCCTGATACTTATTCCTTTCTCCCTTTATTCTGTCTCATTTGTCTGCCTGAAAGACTCTGGAGGGGTTCCCCCTTTGGGTTAGGTTGACATCTTTTCTGAATCCCCTCCCTATGAGGACTTTCTTTAAAAATTCCGTTGACAACCGGGGCTTCCTTCACTATACTTTGCTTGAAAAGTTAAACCGGTCCACCGATTGATAAATCAGGGAACTGCTTCTCATAAAAAACTGTTTATAAAAAGGGAATCAGGCATAAATGAAAAAGAGAATATCCAGGATTATAGGGATAATAGGACTGCTATTCTTAACGATATGGGCACAGGCTAATCCTCCCATTTATATTTCTTTTTTGTGGCATATGCATCAACCCATTTATTGGCCCGGGGAGACCATCAACCAAACCTATTCAGCCAGCCATTATAGTTATGATGTATATGATATTTTCCGGCAGCGAACGGGTCCTTATACCCGTTGGCCTATCGATTCCATTGAGGCGGCGAAAAACGCAGGATTACCACATGCCGGAGCCCAGGTAAGTATTTCAGGATCATTAGCGGAGAACCTCGACAATCTAAAAGGGGTTATCTCAGATTTTAATAACTGGGAAAGCCGATGGGTGGAAGGGCGACAATGGCAGACCTCCCTGGGGAACCCCCGGCTGGATATTATTGGTTTTGGGTATTTTCACCCTTTAAATGGGTTGATAGATTATGAGAGTATTCGAGAACAGATTCAGCTTCATAAAGAGAGTGTGTCTGATAATTTTGGGAGTTCAATAGCTTATTCAAAAGGTTATTTTCCAGCCGAAACAGCTTTTTCCCCTCGTATGATACCCGCCTTATTGGATGAGGGATTGGAATGGGCCATTGTAGATAATATCCATTTTGACAGGGCCTGTAAGGGGTATCCCTGGAATTCCAGTGGGAATTTATATGAACCAAATCCCGCTGACCAGTTAAATCCTGATCCGGGAGATTGGGTTTCCCTGACAGGTTTATGGGCTCCGACACCCGTTTCTGCTCGTTGGGGACATCAACCGCATTATGTAAGTTATACAGATCCTGATTCCGGAACGGTCCGTAAAATAATCGCCGTTCCCGGGGACCGTTATATGGGGAATGAAGATGGTCGAGGCGGTTTTGGCGCCTTGAATTATGAAGGGGTCATGAGCCAGCTGGAAACCTATAATACAGATTCTGAACACCCGATATTGATTGTTCTTCATCATGATGGAGATAATTATGGGGGAGGAGCTGACAGTTATTACCACAATAACTTTAATAGCTTTATCAGCTGGTTGCAGTCGAATCCCAGCCGGTTTGTTTGTACGACCATACAGGATTACCTGGATTTGTTTCCCCCAGCCACCGATGATGTGATTCACATTGAGGATGGTTCCTGGGCTGGGGCCGACAATGGAGATCCTGAATATAAAAAATGGAATGGTGACCCTGACGATTCAGGATATTCCCCTGACAGAAATTCCTGGGGGGTCATGATGGCTTCAGAAAACCGAGTCAAAACAGCTCTCCAGATTAATCCCACGGATTCAAGATCATCTAGTTCCCAGCGCCAGATGTTGGAAGGCCAAACCTCCTGTTACTGGTATTGGGAACCCAATTCATCAACTTGGGATGGGCATCCGGCCCGGGCCTCCAATTTAGCGGTTGCTCAAGCTGACTTGGTCATTGGTTCGGGTTCGCTGGATTCCACCGGCCCCAGTATTTATGTTCCCCAGAGGGAGCCTTATAATCCCGGAGGAAATGAATGGAGTGTTGCCCAATCCACCAGTTTTAGCGTATGGAGCTATGTCTATGATTTATCTGGAATGGCATCGGTCAATTTGAAATATCGAACTGATCTGGATGGGGTAATGGGGGGAGATAATCAAACTTATGGGGGAGGAACTGGGGTTACCGGCTGGACCACTCTGGAGATGTCCAGCATTTATAGAACCCCTCAGACCACAGTAACTCCAGTTTATAAAGCTTATGAATATTATGAAACTATCAGCGGGATGACCAACACCCTCTATGATTATTATGTTGAAGCATCGGATGTTCGAGGAAACATCTCTAAATCAGATATCCGCCATGTGATGCTGGGAACCTCCGGTGTTGGGGGTGGGGGAACAGAACCGGGTGATATTTGTTTTTGGAACCCGTCAACACCTACTACCGGTCAGACCCTGAGTATCTATTACGACCCGGTAAGAGGAAGCCTTCCTGATTCTACAGATACTGTATATCTTCATTGGGGATATAACTACTGGGCAACCGTAATGACTCCAAATCCTGCCATGAGCTATGACAGTTCAACCGGTTATTATCGATTTGACCTTTCAGTCCCTTCTACTTCAACCACTATCGATTTTGTTTTTACCGACGGGGGTAACTGGGATAATAACAGCGGCCAGGACTGGCATGTAACAGTCCTGAGCCAGACCACGGTTACAACCTATCAATATCAGTTGGATGGGAGTTTGGACACAGTGGCCCAGAAAATCGCATCCAGTACGGACAGTACACTGAACCTATGGGCTCACTGGAACGGGACCAGCCTCTATCTGGCAACCGAAAAAGCCTCGGGATCCCAGGATCGGTTTATTCTGCTTATTCGTAATCCGTCTGTATTAACAACCGCCTTTTGGGCAAAATCAGGCCAGATCTCAAGTTGGGATGCCTTTATTGGAAATGAGGAATCCAATGGTTGGTCTGGATGGTTTGATTCTGAAGGATCTGTTCCCGGATTGGCCTATGCCCAAACCGCTACCGGGGCTGGCGGGTATCTGGAAGGGACCATTGGGTTGGCTGCGTTATTTGGCAGCGTACCCTCTTCTGTCTATCTTGCCTCTCTCGGGTATGCTTCAGGGGATGGGGGAGCTTTGCAATCTCAAGCTCCTTCAGGGAATGGAAATGGTTCGGTGGAAACCATTGAACTGGTTCAATATGTATTGGAAACACCGGTAACGCTGGTGGATTATTGGATAGATATTGGTGAATAAGCCCTTTTAGCGGGATAATCAGGTTATCCCCATTGAAGGTGGAGGAGTTATTGATAATGAAGCATCTGATAAGATGGTATCCATTCATTCTGGGTATGGGATTTATTTGTTTGTTGGTTGTGCAGGCCAAGCCGACTGTAATTCTGCAGTATTTTGAATCAAAATATTCGACGATAGAAAAACGGGTCCCTGATATCTTTATGGCAGGATATGACGGATTATGGATTCCTCCGACTAATCGGGCTGATTCAGGTAATTATTCGGTAGGATATGACCTTTATAACCGGTTTGATTTGGGAGAATCCTATGACCAGACCCTTTATGGAACTGAAGCGAGTCTGAAGGGGCTGGTGATGTCAGTTCATACGACGGATATCAAGATTTATCCGGATATTGTTTTAAACCATAATGGATTTCGCAACAAATATACTGCCGGGTTCGAAGCCGCTGGAGGATATCCCGGATTTGCCCTCAGTCTCCCATCAGACTCTTGGGGTGATTTCCATGATTATAGTGCCTCAGGTGATTTGGATGGACAGATTTCCGGATTGGTTGATATTGATCAAGGTAAGAATCATCAATATATCCGGCAGCCTGTCACTGAGGACACCGTTAACAATCTTCCTTATCCATCCATTTCAACAAGTAATGCCCGGTTCTACCTTGACCCATCCCCTTTGCCGGGAGATTCGACAACCCTCTCCGGATTTAATCTTACCCATCCTCTACGGGGTATTCCTGTGAAGGAAAATGCCACAGGTCTTCTGCTTCGTTACATAAAATGGATGAATGAAGTCATTGATGTGGATGGATTCAGGATTGATGCTGCTAAGCATGTTCCTACCTGGTTTTTTGACAGTTTCTATGATGGGGTATTGGAAGGAAAAGGCCGTCCAGACCGAGGTGGAAATCCGACCAATCCTTTGTCTTTTGGTGAAGTTTATGATGGAAATGTCAGTTATGTCGGCAGTTATACCGATGTCTCTAAAAACAGGGATGCCCTGGATTTCCCTTTATATTTCAATATGTATAGCCAATTAAATGCCAATGGATTTGGTGATTTTAAATCCTTCATCTATTCCAGTGTGGATGCTTATGATGATGGGGATGCCAATAATGGCTCCATGGGAGTCCAGTTTGTGGAAGCCCATGATACAGGATTACCTTCGCCCAATAATAATAATCTTGCTTATGCCTACATATTGACCCGGCCGGGCAAACCCTTGGTATATTTTAATGCCCAAGAATTCGGGACGGGGCGAAGCTTCCCTCGAACGGGAAGAGGCGATGCTTTGGGTGGAGTTTACGGGGATCAGATTACAAAGCTCATTGATATCCATAATGAGTATGCTCAAGGGTCCCTGTTAGAACGCTGGCTGGATAATAAATATACCACCGATAATTCCAGATTTTATGTTTATGAGCGGGAAAACTCTCTTTTAGTAGGCTTGAATCTCCAGGAAAATTCCGGATATGACGAAGTTGTCGTGCAGACTGCATTCCCGGCAGGAACGATCCTTCAGGAATTAACGGGAAATGCATTAGATACGGTTTATAACCAGGGGGGAGCTTTGTTTTCACTCCTGACGGTGAATGGGTCTAGTCAGGCGACAATCCGGATCCCGCGCAGTGATAAAATGCGGGGTTATGTAATGTATGGAATATCGAATCCTCAGGGAATATTAAGCCTGTCTTCCGTCAGTTATTATATCCCTGCAGAAAGCACCACGGTCTGGGTAGGGACTCGAAGAATAACCTCTATTCCTGTGATCAGTGGAGCGACTGTTACCTTGACCCTGCAAACGGACAGTACTGAAGATAATGCCATGTGGAAACTTGATGATGGTTATCTTGACCTAACCGGGACTCTCTTGAAAACAGGCCATTTCCAAGGATTTCAGCAGGTCACTTCGGGAAGTGGAATCACTGCGACAAAATCGGTAGGCACTACCGGTGGATTGGGTCGATATGTTCTTGATATTCCTGCAGATAATTTATCTGAAGGGTACCATTATTTCACCATGATTGCTTTTAAACAACGGCCTGAAGGGTCTCCAGCCTGTTTTAATACTTATAAGCAAGTATTCTATGTGGACAGGCATGGGCCGGTGGTAAATCTCACCGCTCCCACTTACAGCGGCTCCAGCGATGTCCTTAGCCAGGATTATAATGTGCAGGTCGAATGTCCTGACCTGACAGCCAATTCTATCCATATTTTCCCGGACCTTCCTTCAGGTAAAACAGTCAGTGATTTAATACCCTTAGCTGCCGATTCCAATCATGCTGTTTTTGCGGACCGTTCAACTTTTACCTGGACCTGGCATAATATCAATGGAGGGATACACTCTCTGGATATCCTGGCCTTTGAAGAATCCGGAAATGCCAGTGTTACCCGATATACCAATATTGAAGCTGTCATTCCTTCGCCTCCGTTGCAGTTGGGATATGATTCCAATCCCTCATCAGGGAGTGTGACTTTTGTTTCGATTCCTTCCCAGGTTACTACCCGGGAGTATGGGGATATTGTGGTTCGAGTAGATACTCTTAAATCGGGTGGCGGGTATTATTCTTATGCAGCAGGGGATTTCTATGTTGAACTTCAGATAGATACCACTGTTTATATTGCCACAACTTATAATGCGTCTCTGCTTCCTCCGATAAATCGACTGGTTCAAAATGACCAGAATCTGGGAGATGATTATGATGAGTTCAGGCTTTATTGGAAGGGGTATTCATCAGGAACCCATTCATTGACTGCCAGAGCCCATTTGAATCCCCAAACTCAACCTGCCAATTCCTCCAGTTCTATAGTGACAGTGCCTGCCAGTGTGCCAGGTCCCTCCATTACCCTGGTTTCGCCTACCTCAGGAACTGTTTTGAGTGACCCGAGAGAGGTTACGGTTCAATTCAGGGTAGATTCAACTGCCCGTACTGTCTGGGTATTTATGGCAGATAGTACCGGAGGGGATAATTTGCTGGGAAGAATTAATGATCCCGTGGCTGGATCTCTGCTTTCTGTTTCCGGCGCTCTTGATAATCCCAATACCCCTGAAGCAGAAGGAATTAAGGTGGGGAATGGTATTTATCCTATCCATATCGTGGCTTCTACCAGTCTGGATGGGGGAGGCATTACTTCTGATTTGAATACCTCGGTCTCCATTACTGATTGGGGTGCCACTTCAGTGGAACTGAGTTTTTTTTTGCGTTATGAGTAAGAAATGAAGATATTGAAAGAATCTGGAGAAGGAGTCGGAAATGAAAAAATGTCTGGTCGGAATTATATTTTTGATTTGCATATTTATTCTCTTATACCTGACCGGCTGTACTTCGGGTGCCCAAAAGGAAGCAGCCGGTAAGACTAAAATCACCTATATGATGTGGGGAACTCCCAGCGAAAAAGCTACCGTGGATAAATATCTGGAGTCTTTCCGGAAGAAAAGACCTGATATTTACCTGGATGTAATCCATGTTCCTTCCATGCAATATAGTTCCAAACTCCAAACATTAATGGCAGGCCAGACTCCCCCGGATGTCATGTATATGGGGTTGGAAGATTTCCCTCGATATACCCAGGGTGGAGCCTTCATGGATCTGCAGCCGCTGATTGACTCCGATAAGGATTTTAATATTAATGACTTTTACCCCCAGTTGATGGAACCCTTTAAATATGAAGGACATTATTATGGGGTGGCTAAAGATTTTGCTACCCTGGTCCTTTATTACAATAAAGACCTCTTTGATAAATCAGGGGTTTCCTATCCAAATGATAAATGGACTTGGAAAGATTTTCGGTCTGCTGCCGAAAAATTAACGAAAGATACCGATGGTAATGGGAAAATTGACCAGTATGGATTTGTCCTGGAAACCTGGTTTGGGGAGTGGCTTCCCTGGGTTTGGCAGCATGGGGGAGAAGTCATGAGCCCGGATGGTAAAAAATGGCTTTTGGGAGACCCTCGTTACCTGGATAAGAATGTGGAAGCTCTGGAGTTTTTAACCGGATTGATTTATGGACCTAAACCTGTGGCTCCTTCTCCCTCGGTTACTACTGACCAGGGAACCTATTACCTCTTTAAAACCGGGAAAGTGGCTATGTGTACCTATGGCCGTTGGATGTGTATGGATTTTAAGGATATAAAGGATTTTAAATGGGATGTCAGTGTGCTTCCCTCAGATCAGAAAAGGGCTTCGACCCTTTTTACGGTCTGTTATGCTATTTCTTCCAAAACCCAACATCCTAAAGAAGCCTGGGATTTGGTTAAATTTTTGACCGGCCCTGAAGGCCAGATTGCGACGGCCGAGTCAGGCCATGCTATTCCTTCTGTCAAATCTGTGGCAGAATCTGACCATTTCCTGAAAGCTCCTGTACTCCCTCATGACCTGAATCATCAGGCAAATCTGGATAGCCTGGTTTATGCCAGGCCTGCCCCCACAAATCCGGCTTGGAGTGAAATTAATACGGTCGTGACTAGAGATATGGATCTTCTCTGGCGAGGGAAAGAAAAACCCAGGGATACTATCCTTAAACTGCAACCTAAAGTCGAGAAAATTTTTAAGGAAAATAAAATCCAGTGATTTATCTGAAATCTTTATGATTTCAGGCAGATAGATTGGAAAGGAGGTCTTGGAATTTATTTGGTGGCAGGCAATAAAAAAACACTTGACAGCCGAGGGGCCTTAAAGTATCTTACAACTAGGATTAGACCGTTCTACTTAATTAAAGGAAACAGAGAGAAAATGTAAGTAAAAAGAGTTATCAGGAGGTGATTAATATGCTGAAAGACAAAGGTTTCACCCTGATTGAGTTATTGATTGTTGTGGCGATTATTGCCATATTGGCGGCCATTGCTATTCCCAATTTTCTACAAGCTCAGGTTCGTTCAAAGGTCTCACGGACGTTAAGTGATTTCCGTTCTATCAATACCGGATTGGAGTCTTATTATGTAGATAATAATGATTATCCGGCCACCCGTGCTCCCCAAACTTTAAGTACTCCCATATCTTATTTAAGCAGTTTTCCTCGTTCTCCCTGGAATGAATTTTATCCTTGGGGGTTATCTCCCCTGGAATTTACAACCATTAATAAAACTTATTTATATGTAGGCACTTGGGGTTCCATTGGGGATAATCCCAATGATATCCGAAGAGATTATTTTTATTATGCGGGCGGGACTATATTAGACGCGGCTCTGGTGGATCTTCAGCGAATCCGGTGGGAAATCAAGAGTGTCGGTCCGGACAGTAAGGATGATGTGTATGAGAGAAATTCCGGAAAGATACCCTGGCCCTATTTGTATGATCCGACCAATGGGACTGTTTCTCCTGGGGATTTAGTCTGGTTCAATGATGGGTACGGAACCGGTAAAAACCGGTAAAACAATATTAACGGGTCGCTGCAAAAAATGCGGCGGAAAGGAGTTTTATCATTATGAACTACCTAAAGTATTTAGCTCTTTCGGTTGTAATAGCCAGTTTATCTCTGGCAACTGCCGGTGCCTATAATGCTGTGGGGTCTTTTAATGGATGGAATAATAATGACCCTGCCGTTGTCATGTTGGATGATGGCACCAATGGAGATGCTGTTTCAGGAGATAATATCTATACCTGCCAGACAACAGTGCCGACTGCCGGCAGTTATGAATGGAAGATTGTTCCTGTCGCTGGTCTCTGGGATAATTCCTTACCCAGTGGGTCTAACAGCTGGTTTCAGACCACTACGGATAACCAGCTTGTTAAAATGTTTTTGGACTTTAATGTGGATTCCACCTGGAGTCCTTCCTCCGCAGTGTTTTATACCACTGCCCAGGCAGTGACCACCGGCCATTATGTTGCAGTAGGGATGCAAACTTGGTTGGGGCATACGCAGGATTGGGATAATGCATATGCTGGAGCATTAATGCATGATGATGGCCTTAATGGTGACGATGCGGCCGGGGATGGTATTTATACCCTTCGAATTACCTTCAGTACGATTGATCCTACTACCACCGGAGCGAAAAGTTTTAAAGTTACCCTGGATGACGCTTGGAGCCATCAGATCAGTTCCGGTCAGGAAGATGGAAACAGCTGGGGATTTAATATCAATGGCAACAATAAATCGATTGCTTCCATCAATTCCGCTGACACCATCTATCTCTATGTGGATTCCATTAAAGGCCGTTTAAAAGTGGTGCAAAGTTTTGTTCCTCGAGAGGGTCCCCCCTGGTATTGTATTGGGGATGTTCAGGGAAGTGTCATGAATTCTTTGACTCAGGCTAATGATGATGGAACCAATGGAGATGTTGCTTCCGGGGATGGTCTTTACAGCCGTGATTTCCTCATTACCTTTGATTCTGTGACCCATTGGTCTCGGATTTCCGATGAGAAGGGAACCCGTTACCCTGGAAGTTCGAGTGAAAAAGGATGTTATTACAGTGCCAACAGTGGACAGAATGTCCTTTTTGTCTTTGATACGAATACGGCCTTGGATGGCTGGTATCCTTATACCAATTATGTCTATACGGATTCGGCCTATATTGGAAGCCACACCTATACAGTTGTTGGTGATTGTCAGACCGCTTTGGGTACTTTGAGTGATTGGGATCCCTCGACCCTCCTGACCCGGATGCATGATGATGGTCTCAATGGTGACCAATCTTCAGGCGATAACATCTTTACCTTTGAAGGGGTCATCGCTTCCACGGTAACCACCTTAACGGATTTCCATTTCAAGGTGGCCTTGGATGGCGTTTGGACGCTTCAAATTGGAAATGACGGGCGAAGCATGAACTGTGATCCGGGAACCTATTGGTTCCAAGCTCTGGGTGGTGATACTGTCCGTTTAGTCGCAGATGTGGTGAAAGGCCGGATCAAAGCTTCTAATCTCAATCGGGATACCCATCCTCAGCCCACAATAAGCGCTCAAGGGGGTAACCCTGGACAGATTAAGAGCTTCACTGTTTATGGTGGCACTGTTCCTTATCTTGCCTGGTCCAGCAGTGATACCAGTGTTATCGAAATCCAGAGTTATGCCGATAATACCTGTGTGGTGAAATATGGAGCCATCGGTTCTTCCACCATTACTGTTTTTGATGGATGGGGAGAAACGGATTCTATGGTGATTACCACCTCAGCCACCAATGCGCCTCTATTTAAAGATTGGGAATTGATGGAATCAAAAGCTTCCTCTCCTTTGAATATCGGAGGGGAACTTGCTATCAAAGTGACTTCGATCAAGTAAGTGGTTTTGCCAAGAGTGACCGGTGCCTTTATAGGTGACGGTCACTCCTATAGAAATATTTATGGGAAAGGAGGTGTTTTTAATGATGAAAAAAGTCTTATTTTTAATGGTATTTGTCCTCAGTATGGGAATGGTTTTTGCGACCAGTAATAATTCAATCACTTTGGATGGTTCCTTATCAGAATGGGCAACTGATGAAAATATGGGTACTGACAGCGCTTATACTTTCTATATGACTTGGGATGCGAACAGTATCTATTTTGCCATAGATCGAGGAACGTTAGGTGGGGCTTATCTGGGTGATAATGCAGGAGTTGATGACAGCTTCTTTATCGCTATCGATGTGGATCAAACTGCGGGTTCGGGTTCACTCTCAGATGGCTATGGGATGGTGACATCGTTTAATAATGATTATCTGCCTGAATATGTATTTTATTTTGCAGGAGCTTCTGGCTGGTACGAGTATTCCCGTTGGACAAGTAATGCAGGTTGGGAATGGATGGGTTGGTCCAGTGCTGGAACTTATTATGGATGGTCCGGAAGTCCTGATGATGAATTCAGTATCGATCGAGTGGCTCTTGGAAGTCCCTCAGCCATTGCTGTATATGCCTGGAGAGCAAAAGAAAATAATGATCCTATCATTGCTTCCTGGCCTTCCAGCAATCCGATTGGTGCCTCTGGTAATGTCCAATTTGACTTTGCCTATGTAGTTCCCAGTCTGGGTTCGGGAATTTCTCCCAATAGCAGCTTATCTGTTCCTGTTGAGTTATCTTCTTTCGCCAGTGAATAAGAAAAACCTGTTTATTATCGATGGGGTATATCTTTGAGATATACCCCATCTTTTATTTAATAACCAATTGACGAGTGGGGATAACTCTATTAGGATGGGCCAGCCCTTTATTTAATAATATATTCGGAAAATTTATAAGATTCTTGATAGGAAAATGGGATAAGGATTCTACCATGGGACGCATGTTGTCGTTTCTTTTTGTTTTTTTGTTTTGTATGTCAGTAACATTAGCTATCACTCCCCATACGGTTACTTTTACGGGAAATTTAGAATCAGATTTTGTGTCCGATGAATGGGTCTATTCTGATTCATCAACGGATTCTGCATGGGGGGCGTTTGATGAATTATATAAGTTATACCTTACCTGGGATTCATTGACTCTTTATTTAGGGGTTGATGGTAAACGGGTGGAGAATGAAACGATTGATATCTGGTTAGCGGGGGGAGGTTCTTCTAATGTAGTGAACCTTCAGACCGTTACCTTAAATAAACGGTTTACTACCACATCCTGGCATCCTGAATGGGCTATTCATGATGATAACACCATGGTTACCCTTGCGGGTCTTTATGCCGATGGTGAATTTACATGGTTTGATTGCAGTTTGGGATCATTAACTACTTATTCTAATAAAAGTGGTATCCTGGAAGTGGCTATCCCCTGGGGATATCTGGGTTTAACTCCAAACCATAAGCTGCAATGTGCTGTCACGATCAGTGGTCCTCTTTGGGGAGGCTGTGATGCCATTCCAGCTCAGAATCCTGAACCTAATGGAGAT
The DNA here is from genome assembly GCA_002428325.1 of bacterium UBP4_UBA6127. Taxonomy (GTDB): domain Bacteria; phylum UBP4; class UBA4092; order UBA4092; family UBA4092; genus UBA4092. The sequence goes on along the minus strand of DIVR01000045.1, from coordinate 10,340 downwards.
GGGGAGGCTGATGAGTTATCCAACTGGCTGCAGATTCAGGTCGCTGATTCCAATGGTATTCCCTTGGTGGGGATATCTCCCTCAGGCATCCAGTCGGTTCCGGTTGAACTATCTTCTTTTCAGGCAGATTAAATTATTTATGTTGTCTTATCAATATCCTTGAGGTATATCTTGACGAGGAATCATGGGTCTATTAAGATTCATATAACCATGGCAGAGAAACGAAAACCAAATAAAACCATACGTGATATTGCCCGATTATCGGGATTTTCCCGGTCCACGGTCTCTCTGGTATTAAATGACAGTCCTCGAATCAGTGAAACGACCCGGAAAAAAGTCATGGAGGTCATGCAAAAGGTTGGGTATCAACCCAATGTCCTGGCCCGACGGCTGGCAGAACGTAAATCCATGATGATTGGGGTGATTATCCCTCAAACCTTTCATGCCCTTTCAGATCTCTATTTTTCTGAAGCTATCAGCGGTATTTCCGATGTCCTGATGAACAGTGGATATAAATTAATGCTGCAAATGGCCATCCCTGAATTTAAAGTCCAGAAAAAATATGTCAACCTGTTTACTGAGAAATATATTGACGGATTATTGATTATCGGCTCGCTGATGGATGAGGAAATGGTGAAAGTCCTTCATGAGCTGGAATATCCTATTTTTCTGGTTAACAGTACTTTCGAGGGGGTATCCAGTGTGATAGCGGATAACCAGTCTGGAGCTTCCCAGGCGGTGGACCATCTGGTTCGGCTGGGGCATAAAAGCATTGGCATTATTAAGGGACTGGAAAATGTAACCACCGGGGCTGATCGGTCTATCGGGTTTGCCAAGGCAATCCATCGGCATCATCTTCCCCTTCGGGAAGAATGGGTGGCCTATGGTACTTTTTCCGAAGAAAGCGGTTATGTCTGTATGCAGCAGATTCTGGGACAGCGACATCATCCTACTGCCATGTTTATTGCCAATGATATGATGGCCATCGGGGCGATTCGGGCAATCCGGCAGCATGGGTTGAAGGTCCCTGAAGATATGGCGGTGGTGGGTGGAGATGATATTAAACTGGCGGCCTATATTGATCCTCCTCTGACTACCATTCGCCAGGACATGTATGAGATTGGGGCATTGGCCGCCAGTGAATTGGTTTCCATGATCCAGAAAGAAACCTACGGGACTCCGGTTCAGAAAATAGTGCCCACCCAGTTGAATGTCCGTAAATCCTGCGGGTTTGAACTGGGCGGGCGGAAGTTATCTCGATGATAATATCGTTTTGATTTTCTATTTTACTTCGACGGTTTTCATGATACTGAACTGACCTGCTTTGAGAGCAAACTGTTTGATAAGGTCCTGTAGTTCCGGGTTGAAAGCTACCAGCATCAGAGCCATTTCATTCTCTAATTCCACTTCCAGGATATAATGATAAGGGAATTCACCCTTCATGATATTACTGACTCTTCTGATTTCAACGCTTTTAGCGCCCTTCATGGTTTTTAGTGCTTTTTGAAATTCGGATTTCATCCATTCTTCAAACGAATCGGGCGCTACATCCTCTTTCAGATTAAAACAAATAAATATTTTCATTTCCACACTCCTGTATCTGGAATCAAAATAACATATCACAGCTTCCATCTGGCTGTCTCATTTCTTCTTAATTCCCTTTTGAATCAGGAGTTTTCTTATGGTAAACTGAGGCGAGGATATGGATTCTTTTATAAAGGGTTAAGAGGGTTTTATCATGGATTACAATGAAATTGATTTATTGGTCCGATACCCGGCAGTAGCGGGAGCGTTTTATCCTGATGCCCCTGATAAATTATCTGAGGATGTGGAGGGTTATCTTCAAAAAGCCCAGGTGGAACCCATTACGGGAAGATTGTGTGGTTTGATTGTTCCCCATGCCGGTTATGTCTATTCAGGATGGATTGCGGCCTATGGTTATAAACTCCTGGAGGGATTATCGTTTGATACGGTTATCTTGGTGGGACTATGCCATCGGGGCTTGAAATATGTTTCAATCTATGACCGGGGAGTTTTTAGAACTCCCTTGGGTCCTGTGGAAATCGATCGGGACCTGGCTTTGGAAATAATAAAACAAGATCCCAGCCGATTTGAGTTTGACCCTGCCTCCCATTTTGAAGAGCATTCCCTGGAAGTTCAACTGCCTTTTCTGCAAAAAACCTTGAAGAATTTTAAAATCGTGCCTATCCTGGTAGATGAATCTTATTTGGCAAAACCTTTAGGCGAAGCCATTGTGAAGTCTATTCATGGCTCCCATAAGAAAGTCCTCGTGATTGGAAGTACCGATTTGACCCATTATCCCAGTTATGAGAATGCGAAAAAAGTGGATCAGGATGCGATTGAAGCGATCCTTTCTTTGGAACCTGAGAAAATTGATGATATGAATAAACATTGGCTGGGTAAAGGCATCCCCAATCTCCATTGTACGATCTGCAGTGAAGCTGCAGTTAAAACGGTGATGCGGATAGCGAAATCTCTCGGAGCGGATACTGCCGTTTTATTAAAGGCTGCCAATTCAGGGGATGTTTCCATAGGGTATAAAGATGAAGTCGTGGGATATGCCACTATTGCCCTGGTTCAAGAGGCTTCATAAATGAAACAAAGGAGATTCTATGAGCAGCAAAAATGATGTTTCCCTGGATAAAGACGCTCAACTGGAATTATTGAGGATTGCCCGTGAGTCCTTAAATGCTTGTGTGGTCGGGAAATCTTGTGATGAAATATCTTCCTCTCTGCCGGTCCTTCAAAATCATTTTGGAGCGTTTGTGACTTTGACCAAAAAAGGGGAATTGAGAGGGTGTATTGGTAATTTTGAACCTGAACAGCCCCTTTGGCATGTCGTACGGGATATGGCAGTTGCTGCCTCCATGGAGGATCCCCGATTCAGTCCTGTCCGGCCTGATGAAGCTGGACAGATTAAAATTGAAATATCGGTTTTAACTCCTCGTCAAAAAATCCAGGACATTGATGAAATCCAGGTCGGTACCCATGGCCTTTATATCCGGAAAGGATGGCATGCCGGGACCCTTCTTCCCCAGGTAGCTGTAGAATATAAATGGGATAAATCGACTTTTCTCAAACAGACCTGTTATAAGGCAGGGCTGCCTGCGGATGCCTGGACAGACCCTCAAACTGAGATATTTATCTATTCAGCTATTATTTTCCATGAGTAAATTCAGGTTTCTGTGAACAGGGTTGAATTCTGGAGCTCTATATGGAGAATACTGTTTTTGATATACTGAATAGACTTTTTCAAATAATAAGGTAACCTTATGGATTTTCAAGAGATTATTTTGTCATTACAGACTTATTGGGCCCAGCAGGGTTGTGTGCTCCAACAGCCTACCGGCCTTGAAGTGGGCGCAGGGACTTTCAACCCGGCGACTTTTTTACGGTCTCTGGGGCCTGAACCCTGGAAAGTAGCTTATGTGGAGCCTTGCCGCCGGCCGACGGATGGCCGTTATGGTGAAAATCCCAATCGGCTTCAGCATTATTACCAGTTTCAGGTAATCATCAAACCCCCTCCGGCCGATATCCAGAAACTCTATCTGAAATCCCTGGAACGAATCGGGATCAACCTGATGGAGCATGATATCCGATTTGTGGAAGATGACTGGGAATCTCCGACCCTTGGGGCTGCGGGAATGGGATGGGAAGTCTGGCTCGATGGCATGGAGATTACCCAATATACCTATTTCCAGCAGATTGGCGGGATTCCGGTGAATCCTATCTGTTGCGAGATTACCTATGGTCTGGAGCGAATTGCCATGTATATCCAGGGGAAAGATAATGTTTATGATATTATCTGGACGGATGGCATCAAATATGGAGATATTTATCGTCAGAATGAAGTGGAAGGTTCAACTTATAATTTCGAGATTGCTGATGTGGAGATGCTCCTGGACCTTTTTAATAAATTCGAAGCAGAAGCTAAACATTGCCTGGAGTCAGGATTGGTGCTGCCTCCGTATGAATATACCCTGAAGTGTTCCCATGCTTTTAATTTGCTGGATGCCCGGGGTGCTATCTCAGTGACTGAACGGACCCGGTATATCGGCAGAGTAAGGGCTTTAGCCAGAGCTTGTGCCAAAGCATACCTGGCCCAGCGTGAAGCCATGGGTTTCCCGTTATTAAAAAAAGAAAATATTGAAATGCCTGTAATATAATCCCTTTCAGCCGAAAGGTTCCATCTCCAGAGAAGGAGGATGCAGGGATTCCATGTTTGCCCATATTAGAAAACCCGATTTTGAACGTTTACGGGTTGCCCTCTTCCGGGGGCAACCCGATGCTGTTCCTCTTATTGAATTAGGAATTCACCCTTCCATTAAACAACAAATCCTTGGCAGGCCGGTATTGACCTTGGCTGATGATGCTGAATTTATGGCTTCCATGGGATATGATTTTGTGAAAATCCAGCCAGTTCTTCCCATGGATATCTCCTCTTCACAATCCTCATCTTTATCCGGCGGTGTTGACCGTTCTTGGGCCCCTGAACATGGTGGGCTGATTCTCTCTAGGGCTGATTTTGAGAAATATCCCTGGCCGAAAATATCGGATATCTCTTATCGTTCTCTGGAGGAAGCCAGAGCCGGGTTACCGGAAGGGATGGGAGTGATAGGCCAATATGGGGATATCTTTACTCTGGCTTGGGAAATGATGGGATTTGAGAATTTTGCCCTGGCATCCTATGAAGACCCGGAGTTGGTTAATCTCCTGATGGATAAAATCGGCTACCTGGTCTATTCTATGTTTGAAACTATGGCCCAGATGGAATGGGTGGATGCTCTTTGGTATTCTGATGATATAGCTTATTCCACCGGACTTTTGATGAACCCTGTCTTTTTCAGGGAAACCCTCTTTCCCTGGATGAAAAAAATGGGTGATTTGGCTAAGGCTCGAAATATTCCTTTCCTCTATCATAGTGATGGAATCCTTTACCCGGTCATGGATGACTTGATAGCTTGTGGGGTGACCAGCCTTCATCCCATTGAACCTAAAGCCATGGATATTAAAGAAGTAAAAACCAGGTATGGGAACCGTTTATCTTTTTGTGGAAACATCGAAGTGGACCTTCTTGTCCAGGGTACTCCTGAAGAAGTTCAGCAACAGGTTCTTCAACGGCTTGCTGAGCTTGCGTCCGGTGGCGGATATTGTCTCTGTTCCAGTAATTCCATCCCTGATTATGTTAAACTGGAAAATTATATCCGGATGGTGAAAACCGGCTTGGAAGCTGGGATTTATTAATCTCTTAATGATAGTGAGTTAGAATAACTTTCTATATCATTCGCAATCATTGCAGTGAAACCTGAATATAATGGATCGACATGAAATATACCGTTTTTTTTCTGGAATTATTTGTTTTATTAGCAGTTAATCTCTATGCGGTTCCAAGCCATAAAGAATTGCTTTCACCCAAACCTCTTGATATCCCTTTATTGGTTTTCAATTCAAATCAATTAATTAACAATTATCTGTCTCTATTGAATGATACGAGTGTGCCTCCCGGGTTAAGAAGGGAAATTGAAACAAAAGTGTCCCGGGAACAGGAAGCTCTCTATGAGCTGAAGTCTTCCTCTGATCATCCCCAAAGTGATTTAAATGATAAAGCCCAATTAATCAATAACCTTTATCAGGATTTGTTTCAGCTTCAGACCCTTTTGTGGAAATCATCCAATACCCATAATATTATTCCCAACCAGAGACCTGAATCTATATCAGAGAGTATCTCCCTGGATTTCAGTGGAATACAGGATGAGTACCTGTCGGCTTGTATTAATCTGACGAATCTCACTCCCAAAAATTACAAGGCAAGGGTCAAACTATCCGGGCTGTTTAATAAAGACACCGGAAGCAATATACGGATGGTTCCTTACGACAATATTGTGTTCAGAAAAGCGGTTTTTAGAAAACTTAGAAATGGGAAAATCTATGGAGATGCATTAGTAAGTTTGGGAGATAGCGGTTTATGGGAAATCCCTGCCGAGGAGACGGGTCAGCTTTGGATAACCCTGAAGACCCATGGGGTTGTTGCCGGGTCATTTCAGGGGACTCTGCAGCTGAATCCCTTGGATAAGTCCCTTCCCATAAAAGAAATTCCGGTGTCTCTGGAAGTCTATCCCATACTCCTTCCTGAAAAGTTGCCTATCGCTGCCTATCTGTGGGATTATGCCCTTAATGATGCTTATGTGCGGGATTTAAGAGACCACAAGGTGAATACTTTTTTGATGGATGGCTGGGTCTGTCCTCCTGTATGCGATAAAAATGGAAATGTTCTCAGTATTGATTTCTCATTGCATGACCGGCTTCTATCTACAAAACATAAATATGGAAATCCCATTATCTATTCTTATGGAGTGGTCCCCAGATTTAATGATGAAATTGCAAAACCCAGAGGATGGGCTTATTTGAGCAAGCCATGGAAAAAAGCTTTTAAGGAGTGGATTCGGCAATGGATGGCTCATTTAAAAGAAAAGGGATTGGACTATCAGGACTTTTCCATCCAAATCTGGGATGAAGCGGTTAAAGAATCAGTCAGCCAGGTAACAGCGGTGGGACCCTTATTAAGGGAGACAGACCCTCATATCCGATGGGTTATGGATGGAAGGCAAACGATTCAGGAAGCAAAGGTTATGGATCCCTATGTCGATATCTGGATTCCTCATCTGGATTCTTTATTAAGCCTCAAGGATAAAGATAAAAACGAATTGATTGAATGGTATAAATCAACCCATAAACCTGTTTGGTGTTATACCTGCAATGTGAATTTAACCGCCCAGGATCCTTTTAAAAGTTATCGCCTGGAACCATGGTATGCCTGGAAACTGGGATTTAGTGGGGTATGTTTCTGGACCTACAATTCATGGCGGGGGGATTCCTGGGATGATTTTGATATTGTTGATAAGGATGGATATAGTGATAATGGAGTCGTCTATCAGGGGACCTATGGACCTGTCCCCAGCCGGAGATGGGAGGCATTCCGGGATGGATTGCAGGACTACCAATATCTCTATCTCCTGAACCAGGAAATCCTGAAGGCAGAAGCTTCGGGCATTCCGGCATCGGTATCCCTGGCTAAAGAAAGCAGGATATTACTAAATACTGCCGTTGATGATATCCTGGAATCCCACTCTGAAACCCGATTGCTTCAATGGAGAAGGAAAATTACTGACCAGATTCTGAAAATTCAGGAATGTAAATGATTTTAGAGAGATATCGGGTATTATTGGAACCTATTGGTTGTCCATAAGTGAATGATTTTGTTATGGGTTCGCTTGAATTGGCTTAATAGCCATCGCTTCCTGGGGTAGGGGTTCTCGGGGGAGGATTCGGCAGGTTTGACTCCAGCTCTCCTTAAGAATTATAGTATCTGCAAATCAGCAGGATGTTAACAGGAGTCAGTACTCAGATGAAAAAGACTGTATTTTTAATATTAGTATCCATTTTTGTTTTAGCGGGATTTTCTTTTGCCTTTTATCAGGATGCCGGGCCTGTCCCTGTCATTACTCTCCATAAATTTTCTAATCCTCCTGTGCTGGATGGGAATCTTCAAGAATGGGGGGAAGCTGTTAAAGCTAATGGATTTACCCTGAATGACGGTTCTGGTTATGCTTCTCCTGAAACAATCGTTTATGCTGGATATGATGAGCAGAATCTTTATTTAGCTTACCTGTGCCAAGAGCCTGAGCTTGCCAAAATCCCTCCTAAAAAGAGAGTGGCTGATGACTGGGTCTGGCAGGATGAATCGGTGGAATTGATAGCTATGGCTGATGACATCTCTGACCATGCCGCCCATATTATTATTAATCATCAGGGTGTGGTGTATGATGCCAGGGGGTTGGACCCTGAAAATTCTGAATGGAACTGCGGGATACAAACTGCTGCCGGAAAAACGGAAAATGCCTGGACCCTTGAAATGGTTATCCCCCTGAAGAGTCTTCCTGTGGGAGCTTGGGACAAGAAATCCTTAAAGCTGAATTTCTATAGAAGCCGATATCTGAAAGGGGAGGAATATAGTTCCTGGTCTTACTGTCCCGGTTCATTCAAAGAACCTCTTCGTTTAGGATTAGCTATATTCAAGGAACTCTCTCCCTGGATTGAAGGTGATATCCCGTTAAATCAACAGAATAATGCTGAAGGTTTGGAATGGGGATATAATCGGATAGATTGCCGGTATCATAATCCCCAGGGTGTAAAAGGCTCTTTTTTTGTTAAATTGAAAGCTGTCTCTCCTGCTGGAGAAGAAACTCGTCATACCGTAAAATTAGACAGGGAAAAAAGCCGGAATATGATTCTTCCCTTTCGGGTAAAAGGCTATGAAACGGGTTGCCTTCTTTTGTTAGAGGATTCTCAAGGGAATATCCTTTCCCGGACTCTCTATCCGGTTAAAATGAGACCCTATTCTTATGGGGGTGAATTGCTATCTCTTATCAGGGAACTGGAACCTTCAAGCAATGATTTATCTCTTCCTGAAGGGTTGAGAAATGAGATAAAACAAAGAGTCGCTCATGGGAAAGAAGCCTTTAAATCATTGGAAAAATCGGCGGATAAGATACCGGCTGATTGGAACCAAAAGGCATTATCATCCCAGACAGCTTTTCAGAATATCTCGAAATTACAGGTGATAAGCTGGAATTCAGGAAACTCTGAGAATATAACTCCCCAACAAAGGCCGCTAACTGTCCCCCTTGAGGTCACAATGGATTTATCCGGAATGCAGGATGAATATCTATCTGGTTCTCTCAATTTCACTAATCTGACGCCCCGTCCTTATCAGGCAAGAATTCTCATCTCCGGTCTTACTGGAAAATCCTCGGCGGGTGATTTGCTCTTCGGGTCTCCGGATAATTTGGAATTCAGGCAGGCCGCCTTCAGGAAATTAAGAAACGGGGAAATATATGGAGATGCCCTGGTGACTTTAGGGGATGCTTCTCTGATTGATATTCCTCCCCATCAAACCGGCCAGTTATGGGTTACTTTGAAAACCACCCATCTGGCAGCCGGAACCTATCAAGGGATTATACAGGTGAAACCTCTGGATGAGTCTTTTCCCATTAGGGAGATTCAGTTGAATCTGAAAGTCTATCCGATATCCCTTCCTGAGAAAATGCCTGTAACCACTTATTTATGGGATTATGCCTCCTCAGATGCCTATGTTAAAGATTTGATTGACCATAAGGTGAATACTTTGCTGGTGAATTGTTTTCTTTGTCCTCCCGAATGTGATAATGAGGGAAATGTCCTGAAAATAGATTTTTCCAAACATGACCAAGCTCTGGCCATGAAACATAAATATGGAAATCCAATTGTTTACTCCTATGGGGTGATACCCATGTTTAATGATTATGTTGCCAAACCTCATGGCTGGGCTTATCTGAGCGACCCTTGGCAGAAGGCCTTTAAATCCTGGATCAGGCAATGGGTCAGCCATTTGAAAGCTTTGGGATTGGACTATCAGGATTATTCCATCCAGATTTGGGATGAGGCTACGGGCGATGCTGTCAGCCAGGTAACTGCTGCTGGACCTCTTTTACGTGAAACCGATTCCCATATCCGCTGGGTCATGGATGGGGCCCAGACTTTGCAGGAAGCAAAACAAATGGATCCTTATGTGGATATCTGGATTCCCCATCTGGATTCTCTTTGGAAATCTGCTTATCGGGATTCTCTGGTCTCCTTTTATAAATCCACTCATAAACCCATTTGGTGTTATACCTGCCGGATCAATATGACGGCTCAGCCGGTCCTGGAATATTATCGATTAAAACCATGGTATGCCTGGAAACTGGGATTTGATGGGATTTGTTTCTGGGATTATAACTCCTGGCGGGGAGACCCCTGGAGTGATTTCGATATTCTGGGTACAGAAGGCTACAGTGATAACGGGGTGGTTTACTCAGGTGTGAATGGGCCTGTTACCAGTCGGCGATGGGAGGCATTCCGGGATGGATTGCAGGACTACCAATATCTCTATCTCCTGAACCAGGAAATCCTGAAGGCAGAAGCTTCGGGTATTCCGGCATCGGTATCCCTGGCTAAAGAAAGCAGGATATTACTAAATACTGCTGTTGATGATGTCCTGGAATCCCAGTCTGAAACCCGATTGCTTCAATGGAGAAGGAAAATTACTGGCCAGATTCTGAAGATTCAGGGGAAAGAATAACCCTAAATCAATCTCCCGGTTACTGACTGGAATATTCGGGTCGGGTTTTATCAAAGTGAGTCCGGATGTTGTTACTGAAGGACAACTCATGGACACTTGGCTGGAAGGGATACTGTTATCCTCCGTAGCCACCTGAACAGTAAGAAACCAGATAACAACA
>DIVR01000009.1 GCA_002428325.1 bacterium UBP4_UBA6127 | reverse complement strand
GAAGGTTATTGAATTGAATTGAATTGAATTAGTCAGTCTAGCCATCATCGTTCTCCTGTTTGTTTTTTGGGGAATAACGAAGTGCTCCCTGCAATCAAACTATAGATATCATAGAATACAAATAATGTCAACTGACGATTAAATTATTTCTAGATATTTTAATTTCGTTACCATAAGAGTTTTAGGACGTTAAATAAAAGAGGGTAATTAAATAATAAGCATGGCATCGCCGTAGGAATAGAAGCGATATTTTTGGGAGATGGCTTCCTGGTAGGCTTTGAAGATGGTTTCTTTACCGGCTAAGGCAGAGACCAGCATGACTAAAGTAGATTCGGGGAGATGGAAATTGGTAATCAAGGCATCCACTACTTTGAATTTATATCCCGGATAGATAAAGATACGGGTAGAAGAAGTTACCGGTTTCAGATGGCCCAAATCATCGGCCACCGATTCCAGGACCCGGGTAGAGGTAGTGCCGACAGCAATGACCCTTTTCCCGGCAGCATGGGTTTGATGGATAGCTTCCACCGTCTCTGGGGAGAGGGTGAATTTTTCTTCATGCATGGGATGGTCTTCGATATTATCGGTTTTAACAGGAAGGAAAGTGCCGGTTCCCACATGGAGGGTTACCCTGGCAATAGGGATCCCTTTAGCTTTCAGGGATTCAAGAAGTTCTTCCGTAAAATGGAGTCCGGCGGTAGGAGCGGCAATGGACCCTTCATCTTTAGCATAGACCGTCTGATACCGGTCCCGGTCCATCTCCAGCAGGTCTTTCATTTCAGGAGACCTTTTAATATAGGGGGGGACAGGCATCGCGCCCAATTCAGCCAGGATTGATTCCCAGGTACCTTCATAAGCAAATTCAATTTCCCGATAATACTCATCCCGGGAAGGAACGACTTCTCCTTTTAATTTTCCGTTACCAAAGGTCAATTTCATTCCCATCCGGCAACGGCGTCCAGGATGGACCATGGCCAGCCATCGGGTTTCTTCAACCCTTTCAATCAAGAGCAGTTCGATAAAGCCGCCGGTTTTCTCATTATGCCCATAAAGCCGGGCGGGAATGACTTTGCTGTCATTGACCACCAGTAAATCCCCTGGATTCAGGTAATTTGGCAGGTCCAGGAAACTCCGATGTTCCCAGGTTCCGGTCTCTCGATGGACAACCAATAAACGAGACCGCCCCCTGGTTTCGGGAGGCATCTGGGCAATCAACTCTTTGGGTAATTCAAAATTAAATTCGGATTTCAGCATTATATTAATATCTTATCGCTTTCAAACTATATTCACATCCTTCTCTGGCAAGAAGGGGACTGTTTTTAGTTGCAGATTTAACTATTCATCAAGAAAAGCAACCTGCATCATAATTCAGGAGACTGCCCTATAGTGGCAGGAAAATACCCGGTTGGTTCAAGTTTTTTTAAGTTCTTTCCAATAGGGATTAAGGAGTTTTTATCTTATTCTACTTGCGTGGAATTAGCGCCCCGATGCCCTCTGGGTCCATGATGCTCCTTAGACAGAACAAAAGGCAGGGTAAATAAGGATGCCGTTACCAAAAGGAAAAGTATGATGCCAATTATCTGGGTTCGGGGATTCGGAATTAAATGATTATACAGAATTTTAATCTGTTTTCTATGTAAAACAAGGTGGGTAATGACTGATATTACCAGGATAACACCCAGTATTTCATGGGCTTCATTCCCCGGAGTAAGCGCAAGAGCGGTTATGACCAGGAACATCACGACATCTAAAATAAAATTTAACTTATTAGGGTTTCTCATGGCGTATCCTCACTTTTTTTCATAGGTCGCCGGTCGGGCAGCCTTTTAATTGTTAATATGCTTTTGGATAAAAGAACTGATTTCAGCCATCGCTTGTTTTGCTTCCGGAATAAAAGAGGGAAGCAACGGAAAACAATGCATCATCCCTTCTCCAATCCTTAATGTAACATCCACGCCGGCTGTTTTAGCTTTTTCCGCAAATCGGATGGAGTCATCCAGCATGGTTTCATCTCCCCCAGCTAAAATCAGCAAAGGGGGCAGCCCCTGTAAATCTCCGTATAATGGAGATATCCACGGCAGGCAGGGGTCATTCTCTCCAAAATAATATTTGCTGCAGACAGCGGACATTCCTTTGGGAGCCAGGCAAAGGTCCGCTTTTGTCCGATAAGATTCTCCGGTCAACTTTAAATCGGTCCAGGGAGAAAGAGCCACCGCTGCCGAGGGTAAAAGAAACCCTTTATCCCGCAGGGCCAGCAACAAAGCCAAACATAATCCACCGCCGGCAGACTCTCCAACAAAGACAATATCCGATGGTGAATATCCTTCGCTCAAAAGCCATCTGTAAGCAACCACTGAATCATCCAAAGCGGCCGGGAAAGGATGTTCCGGGGCTAACCGATGCTCAAACAACAAGACGCTTACTTTACTGGCAGCGGCTATTCTGGCAACAATCGCCCGATGGTCCTGGCAAGAACCGCTGACATATCCGCCGCCGATCAAATAAAGAATGACTTTACCTTTATGAGCTCCAGCCGGAATAAGCCATTCGGCCCAGAGATCCTCAATGGTTACAGGCAATACTTCAATCCCGGCAGGCAGTTTTCCCAATAATTTAGTGGCCTTCTCACACTCCTGGCGAAATTGAGGGATTGAGGTGTTAAAATCCCATGGGGGTCTCTTTTTCCGGTGCTTCAATATATAAGTAAATAATCGGCTTCGTAAACTTGGCATTGTTTGTCTCAGTCGTTATCTCGCTTCTTTCTTTTTATTAGAATTATTTTTTAATCAGGCCCATTGTTTTTGACAGTTTTTCAATGTATTTATGTCCTGGCAGGGCAATCCCCTGGCATAAGGGTAGTATCTATTGATGTTAAATTCTAAAAAACCGACCCGATACTTATTTCTTTTGACGTTTGTCAAAAGGATATAGTTCCCGGCCGCCCAAAAAGGGTAAGCCTTGGCTTGTTTAAAGATGGGAGATTGCAGGAGAACACCTTGCAGTTGCCATAAAAACCCAAATACAATAGAGGGGTTCAAAACCTAGAACCCCATTAATTGATATTATTTCAGTTATATTGTAAAAAAAGGATAAACCCTTTAGATTACAAATTTATTTATCTTTCAACCCCAGGACATCCTGCATATCATAGAGGCCTTTAGGTTTAGCTACGACAAATTTCGCCGCCCGAAGAGCACCCATCGCAAAGGTATCCCGGCTGGTGGCCCGATGGGATAACTCGATTTTCTCCCCGGTACCCAGATACATCACGGTATGGTCGCCGACAATATCGCCGCCGCGAAGGGTCATGACCCCGATAGTCTTTCGGTCTCTTTCACCCGTGATTCCCTGCCGGCCATAACAACCCACTTTTTTCATATCCCGGCCGACTGCTTCCGCCACAACATCCGCCAGTTTGACAGCGGTCCCGCTGGGGGCATCTTTTTTCATCCGATGATGAGTTTCAATGATTTCTATATCATAATCATCCCCCAGGATTTGGGCGGCTTCCGCTGCCAGTTTAAAGAGGAGGTTGACCCCCAGGCTCATATTCGGTGAAAAAACACAAGGAATATTCACTGCCAGGGATTTTAATTCTTTAAGTTGCTCATCATTCAACCCGGTGGTCCCGATAACCATGGCTTTCCCCTGAGCCGAGGATTCTTTCAGATGGAAAAGAGTTATCTCCGGATTGGTAAATTCAATGGTAATATCCCCTTTGATTATAGCTTTGCCATAATCTGAGGTTAAGGGAACGCCCAGTTCTTTGCCTAATCCGATGATAGTCCCAATATCCACTCCCAGCTGGGGATGGTTTTCTCTTTCAATGGCTCCCACCAACTCAAACTCTCCGGAAGCAACAGCGTTGGTGATTACCCGTTGCCCCATTTTACCGCTTGCGCCGGTTACTGTTAATTTAATCATATTCATCTAAAATACCATGTTTTCAGGGTCTTTGAGAATCTCTCCCCCTAATTTTCCTTCTCATGAAATTGAGAGATATTCCGATTTTTAGTTCTTTTTTCCCTCTTTTTGATGACGGAGTTATCACGGAGCATCTCTGAGACACTCCGT
>DIVR01000019.1 GCA_002428325.1 bacterium UBP4_UBA6127 | reverse complement strand
TTCTTTCTCTAATGCATAATATGGGATGAATTTATCATTGAAGTAATATATCTCAATTGATATCTAACCCTATAGAACATGAATATCTCATAGATATGCCATAGAAATGGTATATAAATCAACTCTGAAGGGATTAGAATCGGAGCAGCACCCAGGCTGATGATTACAGCCTGGGTCAGAGACCGTCAAGGAAAAATAGTAAAAAAGAATAGAAATGACTTTAATTAAAGTCATATAATACCTATATTTTCAGAATTCTGATTAACAGTCCAGCTTAATTGGATTGATTATCCAGGAGAATGGATGGGGCAAAACTCTGCCGAATATACATTCTGTCCAGCATTTGGGTTAAGATGGGGTGGAGGGTAAATAGCTTAGAAAACTGAGAATGCAGGATATATTTTTGTTCCAGGATTTTAACGCTTTCTTTAATATCATCCAAAGAGACTTCATTACGGTTTTGACGGTAAGCCTGGACTTTAGCCAGCCATTTCATCAACCCATATAGACTGATGAGGGTTTGATATCCCCTGAAAATGCCCATAGAAGGAAGAAGGGATTTTCTAAATATGACATGGGCCCAGTATTTCCGTAAGAAGCCATCCACTTCCGGGGTTTCATCCGAATAACGGACTTTCAAGACTTTTTCCAGATCGATATCGGAATCCTCTTTTGCAATTCCTTCTAAAATCCCTTTCCCCTTATTGAACTTGTAATAATTCCGATACAGATTCCAAACCAGCCCTAACCTGCTCCATTCATCCCGGGAAAACATCAGCCAGGTATAGTAAGGAGCCAGGTATTGGTGGGAGATTCTGGTGGGAGCTTTAATGTTCTCGGCAATTTTCTGGATAGAATGGAAATGGTCCAGCTGCAACTTTTGCATTCCTCCCAAAAGGGTTTCTCTGGGAGCTTCTCCAGTGGCTTGAGCCTGGATTTCAACCTGTTTTAAGCTCAAGGCGACCATTCCAGCCAGGATATGTCCGGAAAGAAGGGCTCGTGAAAAAGACTGGTTCTTATCCTTGACTATAACCAGTAAGGAATCTTCCAAATATTTATATTCCTCCCAACTCATAGCGATACCGGGATATAATTCCAGATTTTCCGGGAATTTACGAATTCGATAACTGCCGGACAGCACCTTTCGAATTTCAACTTCCTTATCCGCCAAAGGCGACCCCTTGAATGCCCGGACCGAACCACAGGCAAAGGATAAACCTACCACAATCCCTTCCGGAGTCTCCATGAAATAATAAGGGAATTCCTTACACACCTGGGGCTTCACATCAAATCCGAAATGATTATGCATTTGGCAATAATTCTGGCCATCGAGAAAGACACAGGCACCGCAATCTGTTCGGCTAAACGTAAATTTCTCACCAGTGGGAAGAGGGTTTAACAGAGGCTTATAACAGGATTTTACCGTAAAATCGGGATTAATATCCTTCCAATCCAGTTTTAATACTCGCTGGATGGATTCATCATCAATTCCGATAATCCAATCATGCCGGCAGCAATCGCCGGATGAGTGACAAGAATATACGACTTCATCCGATAAAATCAGTGTTTTATTTCTGTTTTCTTCCATGTTATACCTATTCTGAGATGGGGTAAGAAATCAGGGTATCTGATGAACCCATGAAAATATTATCATACAAATGGACTCTTCATGCCTCTCCCTTGAGAGATACCTTCCCCATAGAAAGAGATAGTGGGAGGTAGGCAACGGCTCCCCTTGCCTTAAAAATACCTGATATTATAGTCAAAAATGATTGATTTATAATGGGATAATATGGTATTATCATTATTTATTTACGGAAACCAATCATGAATAAAACAGACAATCAAAAAACAACCTTACCCATTGAAACTATGAGACATAGCTGTGCCCATGTCATGGCACAGGCTGTCTTGGAGCTTTATCCCGGAACAAAGTTGGCCATTGGCCCTTCGACCGAGGATGGCTTTTATTATGATTTTGACCCTCAGGGACAGCATAAGTTTTCCGAATTGGATTTTGTCCAGATCGAACAGAAAATGAAGGAAATTATTCGCAGCAAACAGGAGTTTGTCAGAGAAGAAATTTCCAAAGAAGAAGCTCTGAGCCGATTTGAAAAGGAAAATGAACCCTATAAACTCGAAATCATCCAGGATTTGGATGATGGGACCATTACGCTTTACAAGAACGGCCCCTTTGTTGATTTATGCCGAGGTCCCCATGTTCAAAACACCTCTGAAATCAAAGCTTTCAAACTGTTAAGTGTTGCGGGAGCTTATTGGCGCGGGTCTGAGAAAAATCCCATGCTGCAACGGATTTACGGGACCTGTTTCCTCACCAAAGAGGAATTGGCAGATTACTTGCTGCGATTGGAAGAGGCCAAAAAAAGAGATCACCGAAGAGTTGGAAAGGATTTGAAATTATTTACTACTTCACCTGAAGTAGGCGCAGGATTACCTCTATGGTTACCTAACGGAGCCACTATTCGGCGAATCCTGGAACGATATATTGTAGATATGGAACTGGCCGAAGGATATCAGCATGTTTATACTCCCGTTCTGGCCAAAACCGAATTATATAAAATATCCGGGCATTGGGACCATTATCGGGGCAGTATGTATCCTCCTATGGCCTTAGATGATGATGAATTAGTCTTAAGGCCGATGAATTGCCCCCATCACATTCAGATTTACAAATCAGAAGGGGTTCGTTCCTATCGGGAACTTCCTCTCCGAATGGCAGAATTAGGACAGATGTTCCGCCTTGAAAAATCCGGGGAATTAACCGGGCTTTCTAGGGTTCGCAGCATGTGCCTTAATGATGCCCATATTTTCTGTACCGAAGAACAGATACATGAAGAAATTATTAAGGCCCTCCAGATGGTGGAGAAAGCCTATAAAGATTTGGGATTCACTCCGGATACCTATACTTACAGACTATCCCTGGGAGATCGAAACGATACGGTCAAATATGTCGATAATCCTGCCATGTGGGATAAGGCTGAGAATGAATTAAGGGTTGTTTTTAAGGAATTGAATCTCCCCCATTATGAAGCTCCAGGCGAAGCCGCTTTCTATGGCCCCAAAATCGATATCCAGCTGAAAAATGTTCTGGGAAAAGAAGAGACCGTTTCCACCATTCAAGTGGACCGGCATCTTCCCGAAAGATTTCAACTGGAATATATCGGGGAAGATGGAAAACCCCATCAGCCTATCATGATTCACCGGGGTATTATCTCCACTATGGAACGGATGACTGCTTTTTTAATTGAATATTATGCAGGAGCCTTCCCTGTCTGGTTATCACCGGTTCAGGCCATTATCCTCCCGATTAAGGATTCGGTGAATGATTTTGCCCTAAATTTCCATTTAGAATTGCAGAAAATGGGATTGCGTGTTAATTTGGATATTCGGAATGAGAAGTTGGGCTATAAGATTCGTGAAGCCCAGGTTCAGAAAATTCCTTATATGCTTGTTATCGGGGAAAAGGAACTCCAGGAGAATAAAGTGGCGGTTCGACGACGGGATGGTAAGGATCTTGGAGCGATGTCGATTGATGATTTTAAATCCCTTATCCAGGATGATATAAATTCTAAAAGGTCTCGTTTTGAATAAGCACAAGGAGGAAACGGCTTATTATTAAGAGTCAACAAATAAGAGTCAGGATCAATTACGCAATCCGGGTCAATGAGGTCCGCGTCATAGGTCCCGATAATGAACCTATCGGTGTTTTACCGATCAATAAGGCTATAACCTTAGCCCAGGAAAAGGGATTGGATTTGGTGGAAGTTGCGCCCGCCGCAACACCTCCTGTTTGCCGAATTATTGATTTTGGCAAATATAAATTTGAATTATCCAAGCGGACTAAAGAAGCCAAAAAGAAACAGAAAGTCGTGAAGGTCAAAGAAGTTGAAATGCGGCCCAATATCGATGAACATGATTTTCAGGTTAAGGGGAAACGTATCGTTGATTTCCTCATGAAGGACCATAAAGTCCGCATTATGGTTAATTTCCGTGGACGTGAAATTGTCCATAAGGAACGTGGCCAGTCTTTAATCAATCGGATTATCGAAGATATTAAGAATATAGGGATTGTGGAGCAGGCGCCGAAAATGGAAGGACGTCATTTCTCTGTTATGCTTGCCTTAGATCCTGCTAAGCGTAAAGAACTGAAGAAAGGAGAAATCAAAGATGCCCAAGATGAAGAACCACTCGGGAGCGAAGAAACGGTTCAAATTGACAGCGAGCGGGAAAGTGAAATTTAAACGCGCTTTCATGCGACATATGCAGTCTAATAAAACCAAGGACCAGAAACGCGAATTAGGCAAACCTGGGTATATGGCTTCAGGCGATGCCAAAGTCATCAAAAAACTGATTTCTGCTTAAACAAGATAAATCGTTAATAGAAAGGATCACATAGAAAATGCCTCGTGTAAAAAGTGGAATAACCAGCCACCGTCGTTTGAAAAAGGTGCTGAAACGGGCTAAAGGGTTCTATGGCGGCAAACACCGATTATATCGGAGCGCCAAAGAAGCCTTGATGCGGGCCGGTCAGTATGCCTTTAGAGATCGCCGGGTCCGGAAACGTGATTTTCGTTCCCTCTGGATTGTCCGTATTAATGCGGCAGCCCGTCTGCACGGGATGAGTTACAGCCAGTTAATTTATGGCCTTACCAAGGCCAATGTTCAGGTGGATCGGAAGATCCTGGCTGAAATGGCTGTGAACGACCCCGCTGCTTTTGGACAGATTGTCGCAACGGCTCAACAGCATCTCGCAAGTTAAGTTTTCTCCTTCATTTCGAATCCAATTAGGCAGTATAAAGATTTATCTTTGTGCTGCCTTCATTTTTTTCCCCATTGTCGGCTTGCCCTATCCCTCCTCAGTAATGTTATTTTTGACAGCTGTCAAAAAGGTAAAAGATTGTTAATATTGAGGATGTATTTTAACAGGGAACCAAAACCTAAATCAAATCACCTTTAAGAATCCGCGTCTTTTCATTAAACCACAAAGGATAAATCTTCCAATAGATTCAGATAAATCTAGCGCCTGGCCCTGTATGAACCCAAAACATGCAATAGAAATAAAGAGGAGCAGAAAAGGCCCATAGAATATATAATAAAAGGCAAAAAAGGGAACACCCAAGAGGTGAAGGAAATGGGAAGCGAAGAACTGAATACAGCGATCGGGAAATAAGTCCCTGGGCGGGATGAAATTAATGAAGGAGTTGGTGGATAAAACCGGAATCCGGGACCCATTAAAAAGCTTACCTTTACCCCAGCCGGGGTCGAATCGAGGTTACGATCCGGTACAGATCATCGAAAGTTTCTGGGTGAGTGTCTGGTTGGGTGCCAGCCGATCTACCCACCGTTCGTGGTTGCAATAC
>DIVR01000057.1 GCA_002428325.1 bacterium UBP4_UBA6127 | reverse complement strand
CAGAAGCGACCTATTAGGTCGCCACTACTGGGGCTGGTCTGATAGCTATGCATTCATCAAGTCCTTCAGTAGTGGCAGGTCACTGACCTGCTGTTTTGGTTTGGCTTCTTTCAGAAGCGACCTAATAGGTCGCCACGACGGGAGTTGAGGTTGATATTTACCCATTCATTATGCAGGATACCAATATCCACCCAATAAAAAGCCCCGAAAGGTCTCCTGGGTCTTTCGGGGTCTATTGTTTGTTTTAAATGATTATCGGACTAACGGCTGAAGTATATCCGGGTAATTGGTAATGATGGCATCCACTCCAACCTCAATCAGCCTTTTCATCTCAGCTTCCTCATCGACAGTCCAGCAGGCTGTCAGGATTCCCCTCTGGCTTAACTCTCTGGCAAATTCGGCATTCATCACCTGGAAATTGATTCCCAGCCAGTTGGCATAAGAAGAAAGCAAACTATTGATCAGTTCTTTCCGATTTAAAGTCTCTGGTTTATTGACATCAAACCAACGCAGCTGAAGAGTCGTGATTTCCGGGGCATACTGTTTGGCAACCCTGACATTATCATTATAGAAACTGAACAAAATCACCTGGTCTTCCATCCCATATTCCCTGATTTTCTCAATAGCAGGAATGGCCATTCCATAGGCTTTCAACTCGATACAGAGAAAGACCCCTGTTCCTTTGGCTAAAGCCAGGAATTCATCAAAGGTGGGTACTTTCTCCCCTTTGAATTCAGGAGATTTCCAAGACCCGGCATCCAGTTTTCGGATTTCTTCCAGGGTGGTTTTGGATATCAGACCGGCCCCGTTAGTGGTCCTTTCGAGTTCCGGGTCATGCATCACAACCATCTGGTTGTCTGCAGTGAAATGGATATCACATTCCATTCCATCTACTTTTAAATCAAGGGCTTTTTGAAATGCTATTAAGGTGTTTTCTGGATAAAGCCCCGAAAATCCACGATGAGCTATTACAAATGGTTTTTTCATAATCTAATTAATCTATCAAGGATTTCTTCCCGGTTCAATCAGAATTTATCGGGTTCCCATAGGCACCTAAAAACAATGATTAGGATTGCTTCGGTTGAATATATATAACGGTTAATTCTCTATCATATTGATAGGATATGCTTTCATCGATACGGAACTCAGCCAGTAGATTCTTTTGGTTCTACAATCACTATTCTTTATTTGCAGGTTTATTATTCACAGATATCCGGCTCAAAGTATCCATCATCAGATAACGGTCTTTCCATTTACTGGTGGTATATTTAGAATACCCTTGCCCAGGAATTCGCTTATAAAATATGGCGGTTTCATAGGATAAAGTATTTTTAGTAGTAATGAAAGATGATTCCTCATCTCCAACAATAAGATATGAATCCCAATTATCTTCATAAAACCTTTCTGGTTCATCTTTAAAAGCTATTTCAAAAGTCATTTTTACTATATCTTTCACAGGATCACATTCAAATACCCTATAAATCCTTGCAGAACATCCCTCCCAATAAGTATTCAATGCATGAGAATTTTCCAAAGCATCAGGATATGCCTTAATAAAATAATTGTCATCCGAATAAGAGTATATCTTTTTATATCCCTTAGAAGTGGGTTTATATATCGTCAACTTCCGGGTATGTTTTATTTCACTTATTACACAATAATACTCATACGAAGAACCATCTTTTTCTATCCATGTATCCCAATAGCCACTCCAAAGGATTTTCTCATACTTTGGAAGGTTTAATCTCTTCTGGGTTGCTCCTGTCATAATTAAAACAGTAAATAGAACCATACATATTAAAAACACCTTATTTATTCGTCGTAAGGATATGTTTTTATTTTCCCTAAACAACATTTTGGATTCTCCCTCTTACCATTCAAAAAACAGGATTCATTTAAAGGAAGAGGGCAATCACCCTCCTTTTTATTTCAACAGGTATAGTTTTCGGGGTACCCAATCATTCAATAACTGGAGAAATAATAAGCTGTATAGGTTGGCTGATTATATATGAGATACCCGCTATTTTTCATTGATTTGTTAATAAATATATCTATACCAGATATTGAGGAAATAAATATTTCCGGTTTCTCGATTTCTGATAGATTATACCAGTCCCTTATATCATCATTTTTTTTATCACTCCAATAAGGTTCAATAAAATAATTAGTTGCCATGAACGAATGATCTTGAGGTACATCAAATAATATATATAGAGAATCTGGAGATTCAATTGTTATAGATATTCGGCCCTTAACTTTAAATTCTTTCTCCATGTTTTCTTTTATTGGAGTAAATCGTTTCTTTTTAACAATATTCTGAATATCATTAGGATTCGCTTTAAACTTTATTACCGATTTATCTCCCCCCAAGAGTCCCAAAACACCTATAGTTAGTGGATTGAAATCTTTATTCTTTGCGATATCCGAGATAATCGCTGCATACGGCCTATAAAAAACAAATCTATATCATATGCATTAGTCAGCCACATACTTAAGGTCTCCTATTTCTAAAATCAAACTTAGGTTTATCAAGGTCAGTAGCATTCGTTTCTGTAACTTCTACGGCCTTTTGCTTTTCTTTTTTTTGGTTCATAGCCTTCTGTTTCCCCCGAAAGTCAAAAGTTGGCGCTACTTCGATTTTTTCTGTCTTTCGCTCAACTTCATCCTTTTCATCCTTAACGAAACTATGTTTAGCCACAATCAATGGTTCTGCTGCTTTTTCTTCTTTTCCATCAGTATTTTCAGCATCTACCGCCCCATCTTCACTATATTCTGAAGTAACTTTATAAGCATCAGGCACAACTTTCAACTGATTCTTTGAATCCACGATTGGCCTTGACTCAACCATTTTAGATCCTTTGTTAGGATCAATCGGTTCAAATACATTATTTCTGTATGCACTCGCCTTGATTTTTACAGCACATAATAAAGCATCTTTTGCTTGCTTATCAGATTCTACATCTTCATAGGATGGTAATATCCCATACTTCAGCAATGAGTCTAGTACCTTCTTCATTGTCTGCTCCGGACACCGATAATACTCACTTCCCCTGATCCTGATAAAGCGCCATCCCAAGCGTTCCAATATAGCTTGTCTCGCAAGATCGTTATTCAAATTTTCGCTGGTGTGGAACCGTTCTCCATCACATTCCAGAGCTATTTTTTTATCGCCATATTGGATAAGCATGTCAATCTTGTATGCGCCGACTTTGAACTGAGGAATAACTTTATATCTCTCAGCCAATAGAAACTTCATAACTTCCGTTTCAAAAGGTGATTCGCTCATTGACAGCAGGTTGTCCTGATCACGATTTGGGGTTATCGAATATTTGATCAATTTCAATCTTAGGTCATCAGGCTTCAGGTCAATATCCGGATTCAAGGAATGAACTACCCATAATTGATTCCTTGCGCGGCTCACAGCTACGTTGTATCGTTTTCTATATTTATCATTGTTACCATCCTCGCTAAGCAACCGGAGTGGCCCACCATTTTCATTAGGACTATCCACCAAGCTCAACATTATGATATCTCTTTCATCCCCTTGAAATTGAGGTGGCGTACCGCTTTGTATTCGTCTGTCCTCATACACGATCGGGTCAACAACTGCCTGAAGTTTTTTCTCAATGGCAGCACTTTGCTCATTGCCTAACATCGAAATTACACCGATAGTTTGCCCTTTATATTCATCCATTTCTAAAAATGCTTGAATCAAAGAGACGATGTGATCCGCTTCAACTTCATTCACTTTCTTATTATTTCTAGATGCACCGGATACTCTATATTCGACTACAGGTGGATATATTGAAGCACTTGAAGAATCCCTTAACGGTTTGATTCTACCATTGTATGACAAATCATTGCTGAATCCGATGATTTCCGGCAAGCACCTAAAATGCTCAGTCAGCATCAACGGCTTGAATCCTGAAGATTTTGCCATATCATAAAGCGATGTCAGTCCGTTATATAAATGATTGTTTGGAATATGCTCTAAATGTTGAGCAACCAAGGCATTTACTTCATCCATATTAACGCCAACAGTATCTGGACTGACCTGCTCGTCATCGCCGACTATAATGACCTTTTTAGCCAGATATAAGGCTGCAAGAGATAAAATATCCGCTTGGCTGGCCTCATCAATGATAATGACATCAAATTTGTTGTTCCGCGGATCAAAAGTCTCCACAACTCTATTCAGCGGCATGATCCATATAGGTATCGCCATTTGACAAAGCGGTATAAGCTCTCTTGCTTTTGCCTTCAGCATCGGGGCATTCTTGCCAGTTCCTTTACCTATCTGTTTAATGGTATTTCTCCATCCCTGCAAGGCCTGATTCTGCTTGTCTGTTTGATTCTTTATTTTTTCATACCATGCTTTTTCAAATGCGAGTGTCCTCGCATTTTTTAGCAGCTTCGTGTTGATTTGCTCAATTTCAGATTGAACTTTAGAAGGGTCAAGAGCATCCAATCTTTCAATTTGATTCCTTAGTTGAAAGTGCTTCCACGCCTCATCAAAATGATCCGGTATTGTGCTTTGTGAATAAATACCTTCTCGATTTTCTATTTGCTTTGCAATGGTTGGTGCTATTTCTCTAATTCGAGATAGAAGTTGCATTCTCTTTTCAGCTATTTCATTCTTTTCGATCAACGCATTTAACGCCTTCAGATGTTCAACATATTTGTTTTTATCAAGCTCGTGAACCGCAGTAAAGAGAGCCTCAAAATAAGGATTTGAATCCGTATAACCGCTTAGAAGCCCCATATAATCGTCAATTTCCAAATTCATTTCTTGAAGATCATCTTCATCCTTTTTTGCCTGCAGCAAGATTTGGGCCGATTTTAAATAACTTAACGCAGAATTGAGATTATCTATAGATGAAACTCGTGGTAACCTATTTTCTTCGCCCCATTGAATACTTTCTTCAACACTAACGAGATAAGCTTCGCATTCCTTATAATACCAACTCAATGCTGATATAATCTGATCCTTGTACTTGCGAATTTTATTTTCAAAATCATCAAATGATGGCTTGTCGATATTCTGGATATCTAAAAGTAGTTTTCCTATCTTTTTGATGATATCTTGCTTTTCTATTTCATAGGATACAAGTTCATATGCTTTTATGAACTCATCTCTTGATTTAATCAATTTTCCATCTACTCTAATAGCATTTCTAATTCGCTTCCATTCAGCCTTGGCCAATAACCCAATCGGTTTCTCTTTTCCTGAGTCAATGATGTTTTGAAGGATTTGAAGTGCTGTTTTGTTGAGCATCGATTCATCTATTGATAAATCGTTGTTCAATTTCAATTTTCTATAAGACTCATATTTTGTCTGTATTATTCCTATCTTTTCAAGAACGTCATCCCAAAGCTTCGGATATGTCGGATCAAATATCGTTTGATTGATAATGGCTCTTTCTAAGGGTTCAAATCCACTAATCCTTGAAATCAGTTTGCTCGATTCCTCCAACAGCTGATTGACTGTGTCAATATCAACTGTAAATTCAACATCTTCAAGAACAGCATTACCTGCAAGAATTTCCCACAATTCATTGATACGATCCACTTTGGCTGCAAAGTCAGCGTTGCTTATAATCTGATCACTGGATGGATACGCCTTTCTTAAAAGATTCTCTTCTTCGCCACTCAGTCGGTCATTGGAAGAATAAAGAAATACCAATTCTTCATGTGTTAGCGGAAAGCCGACCTCATCATTGTTGCTTTTTCCACCTATATAATCGAGCACATCTTTGCCGCTATTTAAAAACTTTGCAGCATCAATCGGCGCTATTGAGTGATTATCAAATATCAAGTCTGTATATTCCATGGATCTTGCTCTGACAAGCTCTTCACTCAATTTCTTCGACTGGTTTATAAATTCTTTTCTTTCTTCTTCAAGACGTTTTATTTTTCGAAGCAAACTATGCAAATTTATCGAGGAGCTTTTGGTCGCAATCTCATTAATTGCTTCATCCATCTCCTTCTTCTGTGAAGTGGAGCTTAAAATGCTAATACATAGGTTCTGAAGGTTTAGTTCCGAATCATGTGGATCTCGATAAACTTTCTCTTTAAGCACGGTCAAGGCTTTCTCCGTATGGCTTGTTACAAGAACGCTATTGCCCTGACTTAACAAATGTCCAATGAGATTCGCAATGGTGTGTGTCTTTCCAGTACCAGGAGGCCCCTGTACTAGAACAGCCCCATACCTATCCAAGTATTTAATAATACGCAGCTGTTCATTGTTTGCAGGCAAAGTTAATAAGACCTCTTCGTCGATACCACTATGATTCCAACTCTTTTCAACAATCTCTTCTTGTGGTCTTTCTGCGTATATACCTGACATTATTTCGAAAAATTCGGGCAGTTCAATCTCCGAATTAGTTTGTATATCTTCAATTACTCCCTCAATAAAACTTGAAAACCCCAGAGTGCGCTTTCTTAAGAATAGTATTGGCGCTGAATGAATTGTTGCTGTTTCATTGATCGATTTGGGTTGTTCGACAAATGTGCCTTTGATATCCACAACATTGATGATTCGTTTAAACAGTGCAGATGTATTCTCAATTTGGGCAAGATCATATTCCCCATCATCAATTTCCATAATAATATCTGACAACATTTTTTGGTTTATCGAAGGAATAACCCTAAGCATGGGCGTATATATCTCTGATTTTTTCTCTTCACAATATACTCGAAACGATGGTACATGCGCATCAAAATCTAAGAACACCTTTTGAAGAAGCACGGGATGGTCTATGACCCTTTCCGATGTATACCATCTAATATTCCCATCACCCAGCATCAACTCAACGCTTTCAGATTCCAACTTCATCTCAGAGTACAGTTGAAACAGCTTGTTATATAAATCAAGCCCTTTCGACTTAGGAACCTCGATATCTCGCCAGCTATTTCGTGCTGAAAGCCAAAGCGCATACGCATCCACACGCGCTTCATCATCTATAAAAAGCTCATCTTTATAGACCATATTGCCATTATCATCCAGCGATACTCTCAGCAATTTATCAGCAACTTCAATCTTATCTACGCTAAGCTTCTTCCAATCATTTATGATCCATTCAATCAACGATTCCTGTGGATTTGGGCATGGCAAAAGAGTTGGCCGTTTAATCTCCAAATAATCCATCTCGCAAACTTCATGCCCAAGAAATACACTTCGTATTTCGTCTATTACTGGAATATCTGAAATGCTTAAACTCCACTTCTGATTATCGATCTCTGTTATAACAGGGTTTGATAGTTCGTTAAATTCTTTTAAAAAATTAAAGATATTGATTATGTCCGCCATACCCATCACCCGCTTTATAATTCTATTGCATTCAATACTTCCCTGAGATTTCGAACTTCTTCGTCTGACAATGTGGCCCCTTTACCCATCTTTTTTTCTTCATGGTTCCAGTCTCTTAGATCATATTTTGCAGGTCTATCATTCCAGCTCACTTTATTAAGTTCCTTTGTCCAGCCCTTACCATTTTCGGACAAAACCGCAATACGTTCTGTAATTTCATATTTGAATTCTGCCATGATCGAATTTTTCCTTTTTTTCTTTTAATTAGGTATTAAGAACATTGCTGCCAGCTAAGCTGACAGCTTTAGCACTCACTACTTCATTCATCAAGGTCCCATAACTATCCACCACATCATATTTTACTTTTTCCATACTAATCGCTTTAACATGCTCTCTAGCACAATGGATTTTGCGTCTTCACTCAACCATCGCTGCATGGAAGACATAGAACTATTGGCTTCTGCTAAAAAAGAAAATATGCTTCACTTTCGCAATCGCCCAGTCAGGCTTATATTTACCTACCGGTGTAGTGATGTAAAAAACACTTAGCAACTTCACATAGACTGCAACTTCTTCACTGGTATCCAAGTTTTCAGCAAAAGTTCTTTCATTGGTAGAATCATATAGGATATGATCATACAAATGGCGCTTCGTAACTATTGCATTTACGCCAAAACGCCCCTTCATGGTCAGAGAAGAAAATCTTCGATACCCATAAATCCTTGTTGATTGCGGTGATGGAATTATCTATCAACTCATCTGTATCAAAATTCACAACATAAGCAGACTTATTATTGATTTCTGTCCCCAGCTTATTAAAGGCTTTCATTTCTAGCTTTTTTTATCCAACCTTAATTCTATGTTATTAACAAGGGTGTTTTCATGTATGAGGGTACAAAATTATCAAAAAACCGTGTTTTCAATAAGAAATAAGAATGATTCTTAATTAGCGGATAACAAGACTGTAACAGGGTTATTTTGGACTTGGATATTACCATCATAGAGGCATTATATTCTTTTAGAATAATTGTTGTCAAAAAAAGATATGTTTTTGAAATTCACCCCATTTTCTTCCTTAAAGGTATGAACTAAGAAGGTAGGTTATATTGGGGGATCAAGAGAACAACCCATTATTAAGGTTATGACTTTTTGACAGCTGTCAAACCCTATTCTATTTTATTGAGTTACCTGTCAATCATCCGATATATTTCTCCTGCTTAACTTCCTTCCTATAAACCCATTATTAAGGGAGGAAGACCCAGGCTGAAGGGATCAGGCTGGGTCCCACTCCGTATCCACTCCGAAGGAAAAAGGGAGAAAGAGGGGAAAATCGGGCGGGAAACTAATCAGAGGGGGAATTACCCTGAGGAGGCCGGTTTGTGATATGATTCCCTCGATTCAGCTTATCAAAAATGGAAAGGATAATCATCCTGAATGAAAGCCATTGATTCTATTATTGTCATCGTTTACCTGATAGCCACCACTCTTCTAGGCCTGTATTTTTCAAAGAAACAGAAATCCACCAAAGATTACTTTTTGGGGGGGAAAGAACTTCCCTGGTGGGCCATCCTGGTCTCAATCATTGCCCAGGAAACCAGCGCAGTGACCATTTTATCGGTCCCGGCCAT
This sequence comes from bacterium UBP4_UBA6127, assembly GCA_002428325.1. Lineage (GTDB taxonomy): Bacteria > UBP4 > UBA4092 > UBA4092 > UBA4092 > UBA4092. The sequence goes on along the minus strand of DIVR01000057.1, from coordinate 3,789 downwards.
CACCTTTGGCCTGAAGGGGAATTATACCTTTCTGCAGATTGCCCTGGGATACATTGTGGGAAGATGCCTGATAGCCCTGATATTTATCCCCCGGATATATGGGAGGGATTCTTATTCCATTTATGGGTTTTTAACCGAAAGATTCGGGGCGGCCACCAAAAATGTGGCGGTCATCACCTTTATGGTCAGCCGGGTCCTGGCTATCGGGATTCGGATATATGTAGGAGCTATTGTTATTATGGTGGTTACCGGACTTTCCATCTGGTTCTGCATCATCCTGACCACCCTGTTATCCATCCTCTATATGACCTTTGGAGGATTCAAGGCCGTTATCTGGACCGATGTACTGCAATTTGCGGTCTATATGTTTGGCGCCGTGGGAGCCTATGTGGTGATTTTCCAACAGTTACCCCACCCTGCCCTAAGCTTCCAACAAGCCTGGAACGCCGGGAAATTCCAGTTCTGGGACACCGGTTTTAACCTGACCACCACCTATAATTTCTGGGCCGGACTGATAGGGGGAGCTTTCCTTACCATGGGAACCCATGGAACGGACCAATCAATAGCCCAAAGGCTCATAGCTGCCAGAACTGAAAAAGAATCCAAGAGAATCATCATCGGCAGCGGGCTGGCCATCTTCTTCCAGTTTGCTTTCTTTTTGACCCTGGGAGTCCTGCTTTATTTCTTCTATTCCCAGCTTCATCCTGATGTGGCATCCCAGTTCAAGAAAATGGAAGAAGTCTTCCCTCGGTTTGCCCTCACTTACATGCCATGGGGATTAGGGGGAATGGTGGTCGCTGGAGTGTTTGCCGCCGCTATGAGCAGTAATGATTTCAATCCTCTCTCCAATGCCCTGATTTTCGATTTATATAAACCCTATGTCAAACCCGATGCTCCGGATGCCCATTATCTGAAAATGGGCCGATGGTTCACTGCGTTCTGGGGCCTCATTACGGTCAGTGTTGCCCTCCTTGCTTCCCAATCCCAGCAATCCCTGATTGATTTGGCCCTGAAGATTCCCTCCTATACCTATGGACCCTTACTGGGGATATTCCTTCTGGGATTCCTGACTCGAAAAACCCATCAGAGAGCCGTAGTGATCGGGGCTGTGGCAGGATTTGCCATGGTCCTGGCAGTGGTTCCTCCCTGGCCGGAAAGCTGGTTCATTTTTAAAGGGTTCTTCCCTAAATTAGCCTGGCCCTGGCTGACTCCTTTGGGTTGTCTCACGACTTTGGCAGTCTCTTATTTAGTAACTTACGTTACTAAAAATAGGAAAGAAACCTAAAATAAAGGACTTTTTCATTCTCCCGGAAAGACCTTTTGACAGCTGTCAAAATAATAACACCAATATTTTTAATTATCTTATTTTTAGAATGTATCGGAACAACTCATGATCTATCTATGATTTGACTAAGGATATAAAATAAACTTATGCTGTTAACTCGACAAAAAATACTTCTTTATTATTTGTGGTTATCGGGTGGAACCTTAAACCATTTAAGATTGCTGAAAAGTTGTTTTTTATCAAAAAATGAATCTCTCAATATTCAAAAAACCAGTTTTTATGATTTTTTGCCCTACCATTATGGACCTTTTTCTTTTCAGCTTTACCATGATGTAAATCTTATGATTAATTCCGGTGAAGTACTCAATAAGGATAAAATTCATTGGCAACTGACATCTCAAGGTATTATATCGGCGAAATTAATACCCTCGAAAATCAAGGAAGATCTGGCAAGATTACATTTTAAATATAAGGGAATATCCGATAACGAATTAATTAACTTAGCTTACCAACAGTATCCTTGGTATGCAATCAACAGTAAACTTCTTAACCAACCAATCATTGAAAAGCCAATAGCAGATAAACAAGTATATACAATGGGTTATGAAGGTTCTTCAATTGATGCATTTCTGAATAAATTAATGCTTTCCGGAATAGAAAGATTAATTGATGTTAGGAACAATCCAATTTCCAGAAGATATGGATTTCATAAAAGCACTCTATCTAATTTATGTAAGAAACTTGATATTGAATATTACCATTTTCCTGAACTGGGCATCCCATCAAGTTTCCGGCAAAATCTGGATAATTGGGATGATTACCAAATTCTCTTTAATAAATACGAGAAAGAAGTATTACCTAAAACAAAAGATTCTATTGATCAGATTGCTTTTTTAATGAAGGAAAAAACCAGCACATTGTTATGTATGGAATCTAATCCAGAGTATTGCCATCGATTAAGATTAGCTCGAGTTTTATCCCAACAAATGAAGCTTTCAATCATAAACTTATAATTTCAGGGGAAAACATGGGGAATTGCAATCGTTCTCGAATATTAATAACTGTCATGACTTATCCCAATCCATCTAAAAAATATTATGAAACTGTTTGCACCGCTGGTATTACCGAAACAGGTAAATGGGTTAGATTATATCCTATTGACTATAGATATCAACCCAAAGATAGAAGATTTCAAAAATATCAATGGATTGAAGTGGATCTGGAACAGCAGGGTGCCGGAAATGATACTAGAGTCGAAAGCCGAAGACCCCACTTGGAAACTCTATCTTTTATTGGAGATCCCATTTCACCCCAAAATGGATGGAGAGAACGTAGGTATCTCATTGATTCCCTGCCAACAAACACACTAATAGAGCTTAAAACTGCATATGATAATGAAAAAATATCTTTAGGAATCATAAAACCTTCTAAAATATTAGATATCGAAATAATAGAAGATGACGATGACTGGGATGAATCTAAAAAAGCAATTTATGATCAATTACTTCTTTTTGAAAAGCCATTAAAACCATTGAGAAAAATCCCTTATAAATTTTACTATATATATGAATGCCCTGATTCTTGTGAGCCTCATCATTCATTAATTATTGACTGGGAATTGGGTAATTTATTTCTTAAAGAATCTGAACGTTTAGGGTCAGATAAAGCTGCTGCGGAAAGCGTCAAAAATAAATTTCTATATGAGATGTGCCATTCAGATAGAGACACGAGTTTTTTTATGGGTACAAGTTTCCCATGGAATAACTGGATGGTCTTAGGTGTCTTTTGGCCGCCTAAACAGTATCAACCTGAATTGTTTTAATGTTCCTTACAGGAATTGGAAGATATTTATCCGATTCAGCCCCGTATAAGGATAATATATAGTGATTAACAGAATTATCCTGAAAATTTATACTCTCAATATCAATAAACAAAAAAAAGCCTCACTGCTGGATCAATAAAAACAGGGAGGCTTGTATTTCAATCAGTTAATCGGCTTTAAAGATAGGATAAGGCTGAGATAACCAATCCACAGGCCGCCAGCACCCAGATATAAACAATCATTTTCTTAGTAATACTGATAACATCAATCCCAAGATATCCGGCAATCCAGACATTATGGGTATTGGTGGGGTCACAGACACCCTGAAGGGCACCGACTGAAATCAGAAGGGCCATAATGGAAGGGGGAGGTAGAATTCCGGTTGAGAGCATAATACCCGCCAACCCTGAACCCATGCCCCAGACATTCAGGGGACCTCGATAGAGAGCCAATGGCGCCAGAACTGTAAATATAACCACATACATCAGGGGGGAGCTGGGAATAATCGTCGAAAGCAGGGGTTTTAAATAGCCTGAAACCGTCGGCAGGGTTACAGCTTTTAGAAGCATTCCGATACCAATCATCAGCAATACCGCCGGCATCACCGATTCAGCTCCTTCAAAAAGGGATTGGCTGAATATCTTGACCTGATTTTTCTCCCAGGTAGTCACTAATCCCCAAA
>DIVR01000008.1 GCA_002428325.1 bacterium UBP4_UBA6127 | reverse complement strand
TCAGGTTCTACCTGGTCATATTCCACGGTGTCCTCGGCTTTAGTGGATAATGGAGTCAGTCTGGCATTAGATACCGGGAATAAACCCCATATTGCTTTCTCCTGGTATTCCACTGGCAGTTATGCTTACTTGTCTTATGCAAAGAAAGCCGGCAGCTCTTGGGAACTCGAAAAAATCGGGGATACCACGGCCAATCGGACCGGATTTTGGAATTCAATCGGAGTCGATCTCAAAGGTGATCCTTATGTCAGTTATCGGGATAGCAGCAATCAACGATTAAAATTTGCCTGGAAGAAAAATGGGATATGGAAATATGAAAGTATTGATACCACCGGGAGTACCGGAGCGTATAACTCGATGGAACTCGACCTTGATGGAACCCCCCATATTTCCTATGCCAGCTATAGTTACGATTCTATCTATTATGCCCGGTTGATTGAAAAAGTGGGGCGAAAATGGTCTATCGAAAGGTTGGTTAAGCATGGAGGAACGGAAGGATATAACTCTCTGGCCTTGGAAGAGAATTTTAATCCCACCGTCAGTTATTACTCCGATGCCTCAACCTTGGATAATATTCGGAACATCCATACATATTATAATCTACCTGATATCAAGCTGCTGAATGGAACCGGATTATCGACGGCCTTCAATATGAATCAATATTGTCAGATGCCGGAATATTCCCTGTTTACAGCTGTTTCGGATGGGGGCATTGCGAAGGCGACACTGTATTCTGACCATGGGGTAGGATTCTCTGTGGTGACAGTTGCATCAGGATTTGCTCTGGATACCCTCTCTGTAGCGGGATATGACTCTACTCGATTGGTTATTCCCAGCTATTTAAGTAAAGTGAAGTATTCTGACTTTCTAATAGATAAGCTGCCGAGAGTGATTTATGAAGGGCTCACTCCGATAGAGAATAACAATATCGAGTTTTATCCATATATACATCAATCTTCTCTTTATTCAGGCAGTACAGAATTTAGAGGTGATCTAAGAGTTGAATATCCAGAAGATGATAGCAATATTGATGGAGATATAACTTTTGGCAGATTAACCGTTTATAATCTGACTTCACCCTTAAAAGGCAAGGCTGAGCTGGGAGTTATTGTTACTTCTACCACAGGAAACTGGGATATGGAATGGGTGAGGATTTATTCGGTATTAAATCCCAACAGCGGGTTTACGACCGCTGCGGATATGGCCCAATGGGCTTATGAAAATGCCGACGATACCAATGTAAAGCCTGTGGTCCAGTGGGATTCCACCTCCAAAGGCCCCGGGGGAACTCAAGGAAGCCTGGCATTGCAGTTTACAGCTGCCAGCCAGGGAGTGAAAATGACGGCCCAGTTTGCCAATTGGATTGAGACCCAGCCCAATGAATGGTACACCCTGAGGGTTCTGGTCCGGGCCGACAATCCCACCCCGGCCAATAATAATGTTACGATAGCCGCCTATGCTTATAATGGGATACCGCCGGCGGAGACCGATATCAGTACCTATATGAATTTCTCCGCATCCTCTGTCTGGAAATGGTATGAAGTCCCCCTGTATTCCTCCGGGACTTCCATGTATCCCCAGTTAATGATTAAAAATGGAACCACTGCCAATGCCCGGATCCTGATTAATAAATGGGAAATCATCAAAGCCAAACCGGAAACGGAATTGGTCTATGGCAGCCCGAAGGTGGCTGGGAGCACTCAGAGTTGGAGCAGTTCAACCGAGTTGAACCGGTGGGCATTTGAAAACCTGAATCCGACGGCGGATGGAGTGAGTGGAGCCCCCACCTACCAGGTGGCCAATGGGGAGTTGATGTTTAATTTCACAGATACGGCTTATCGGGGAATCAAGATGACCTCGGCAGTTACCACCGGAGTAGTCAGGACTGGAGCGGTGAGTGTCGGTAAAGGAGCCGGGATGTCCGTCAAGTTTAGGAATGAAGGCAGTGTCTTCTATCCCTTTATCCTGCTGGCAGCCTTTGGTACTGATTCGGTTAACAGCGCTGATTTTAAAGAGTTGGCGGCTTTTGCCAATATCTACCATATCAATACCAACAAGAAGCGTGAAATCCGATTTGCTTATATCTCAGGGATGCCTTATGTGTATCAGCAGTTCTGGGTCAAAAACGGCGGTCCCTCCAAGTTCTTTGTCGATGAAATGAACCTGGAAGCTGATCAGGACCTCTTGAATTACTGGGATAGTACACTTTTTTCTGACGAATCATTTGAATAGTCGTTCAGCCTAAATAGAATAAACTATTTAAGCCCGATGCCTTTTAAACAGGTATCGGGCTTATTTTTTTATTTCCTTATAAATATAGATAATAGGGTTAAATAAACATAGGATATAAAAAAAACGGTTTATGATTGACACTTCTGGTTTACCCATGATACAAAAGGGTAATTGCGTGGAGTGGGACCACCCTAATATTCATAGCTTATTTAGCTATTACAATCATCAGGAGGGTACTATCATGGAGGGACTAAGCTTAAAACGCGTTTTTCTTCTTGTAGGGGTAATTTGTTTATCTTTGATGCTGGCGGGATGCTGGATGGACCCAGTTACCGTGGATCCCAATCTCAGGTCAGGATTATTTAATTCCTCAGTCAACAAACCTTTGGGAAGTTGGATAGCCCCGGATGGGTTCATGGAAGATAATTATTATTTTCCCATTGCCAGAGATACCAACAACAATCTCTATGGGCTGACCAGAAGTACCCTAGACAGCAATACCGTCAGATTTTATTCCAAACAACCAGGGAATGAATGGAGTTACTCTTCTCTATCAGGAGAATTTCAATATGCTGATTGGATGGATATCACAGTAGATTCCTCCGGGAAAGTCCATGGGAGTTTTTTGGATTTATCGGGAGATTATGGGCTTTATTACCTAACCAATGCGACCGGTACCCTCACCACTTATAAAATTTCGACCGGGACTTCTTATGCGACCCGGATAAGGGCAGATGAATCAGGAAATCTTCATATTACTGCTACTGATAGTCTTGCCAGTGTACTGAAGCACTATTGGACAGCAGGTGCTGTCTGGCAGAATGAAGTGGTGGGTGACGGGTATTTTGCAACCGCCCATGCCATGGCAACCGGTCCGGGAAATACCGTTCATGTTACCATCTTTAATTCGACCGACAGTACCCTGGTCTATAGTGTTAAATCCGCAGGGTTATGGCAGTCTCAGATTGTAAGCAATAATCCCTACTTATCTTTTATCCTGGGGATTGGGATTGCCGTGAAAAGCAATGGGATTCCCCAAATTGCTTATTATTCTCGGGATAGTATTTTGCTTTTTGCCACAAAGAGCGGAGCCTCTTCCTGGAGCCTGGAGACAGTCGATACTTCATTGCAATCCGGGTATATTGGATTATCTTTGAAGCTGGGTGCTGATGGAACCCCTTGGATCACTTATCTTACAAATTCATGGCATAACGTTCGGCTGGCCCATAAGACAGCCTCGGGATGGAGTTATCAAGACTTGATACAAAGCAACCATAGCTATACTTGGCCTAGTATGGTTTTGGATTCTAAGGATTTCTCCAGTGTCGTGGTAAATGACATTACCCAAAATCAGAATATACTTTTCACTAAAGCCAATCATGTGACCCATATAAGTTATTATAATGCCAGCACCCAGCAGGTGATGTATGGGACTCGATGGGTGGATGAAGTTTCCTATGAATCGGTTGCGACCACTCTGGGAAATGGATATACCAGCATCAGTTTAGATACAGCGGGGATTCCTGCCATAGCCTATGTAGATGGCGGGAATTATGGGCTCTATTATGCTGTCAGGGATAATGGCGCCTGGGCAGTAGATACTCTCATCAATTTGGGAGGAAGTCAGGGACTCAGCGGTGGGCATCCCGTTTCCCTGAAGATTGGAACGGATAACCAACCCCAGATGGCCCTGATTGGCGGTGCTGGCAGAGAGCTTATCTATGCCAATAAATCAGGTTCTACCTGGTCATATTCCA
>DIVR01000031.1 GCA_002428325.1 bacterium UBP4_UBA6127 | reverse complement strand
GCTGGCACAGAGTTAGCCGGTGCTTCCTCCGATGGTACCGTCATCCTTCCGGATTATTCACCCGAAAGCTTTCGTCCCATCCGACAGCAGTTTACATCCCGAAGGACTTCATCCTGCACGCGGCGTCGCTGGTTCAGGGTTTCCCCCATTGACCAAAATTCCCGACTGCTGCCTCCCGTAGGAGTCTGGACCGTATCTCAGTTCCAGTGTGGCTGGTCGCGCTCTCACGCCAGCTACCCGTCTTAGCCTTGGTAAGCCATTACCTTACCAACTAGCTGATAGGCCGCGGGCTCATCTCACAGCGGTAGGCCTTACGGTCCCCACCTTTGATCCTGAACTCTGAAGAATCCAGGATATCATCTGGTATTAGCCCCGCTTTCGCGGAGTTGTCCCAGTCTTTGAGGTAAATTACCCACGTGTTACTCACCCATTCGCCACTGTACTCGCGGTATTGCTACCACTTTCTCGTACGACTTGCATGTCTTAGGCACGCCGCCAGCGTTAGTCCTGAGCCAAGATCAAACTCTCAGTTTAAATATTTAATCACAAGCTCTCAATTAAGAGAGTAGGATTTACTTGTTGAGGTCTGTCTGGTTAGTTCTAACTGCTAGACTTAAAATTTGAATTGACTTGAATCATGGAGTGATCCAATTCTTATTGTCATCCTATTTAGTTTTCAAAGACCAAGCGAGCTATTCCGGGCTCCTGTACCGGCGTCCCTTAATTAGGGGACAATTATCTATTCTATCAAAATACTACAGATTGTCAAATTTAATTTCTCCCTGTAAACCTGGGAGATTTGCTGTCTCTTTTTTCAGGAGAGGATATCTATCTTAAAGAATCTCGCCTCGGGAGTCAAGTCTTATTTTGAAGATTTTTTTCTTCAAGAAGAGAAGACCTAAAAACCGTTGAGTTTATCTATCTTACAGAAACTCGCTCCGGCTGTCAACCCTCTTTTGAAGATTTCTTTTCTTCAGAGTCAGAGACTTAAGAACCATTGAGTTTATCTATCTTAGAGAAACTCAGAATGGGTGTCAAGTCTTTTTTTTGAAGAAGTTATTCTTTTTAGAGAACTTAAAACCACTGAGTTCAACTCATAATGAGGAACTAACGAAGGGCTTCAAGATCAATAAGGAAGAAAGGAATCTTCGACCGCCCTCTGGGAAAGCCAGTGGGCTTAGACTTATAAACCGTTGATGTTATTAATTTTAAAAGAACATGAACCCAGAGTCAAGGACAAAAAAAGCTCTCATTTGAATGAGAGGCTTTTGAAAGATCCGGAATGCGGCCAGCCTGGTAAGAGGCATTAAAAAAACTCTCTAAATGGAGAGTTAAGTAAGCTGCATCAATTTGACTCAAGAATATCTATTCTAAAGAACTACGCTATCTCTGTCAAGCATTTTATTTAAATGATTTTTCAAAGATGTTGCCTGTCGAATTAACTGACAGGACTTACTATCATATGAAAATACAACATCTCTGTCAACATAAATTTACATGAAATTCAAAAAAAAGCAATAAAGACTGATAAATCAAGCCTATTCGAGTCAGCCAGAAGGCAACACCAGGCTTTCCCAGGTAATATGAAACCACTATTCAAACCGTTTTCAACTCGCTATTCATCCCAATACTCGGCTTATTTATGAATTCCACCCATAAAATCATCTTCATAGACCCCTACTCCCCGGAAAAACTATCCAGAAGATTCCCATCCCATGGATGAATGTCCAACCAAGGACCTGCCAGATAGGGATTAGCCTTCAGATACATCCAGCGGGGTTCTCATAATTCCCCACCCTCCCGGCCCTTTTAGTATGAGAAAGAAGACGGTGTTATAACGGAGCATCTCTGACCCTCTCCGTTACAACTCCGATATAAGTAGAGATAATGCCGGGAAGAAATTACCGGATAAAGCGTCCCTGGGGAAAGACATTTCCAGCATATCCAGCTATAAAAAATCCCCCTTATAATAAGGAAGAGGAAAACCCATCCCCGACACCCTCCGAGACAGGAGACAAGCCAGTTCAGAATGAAGGTCACCATGATAGATAATGAGATATGAGTCCAGTGAAACCCTATCAGAGAATGGAATATAACCCTCCAACCCTTCAAATCATCCAAAGTATGACGTGATTTTCAACAAACAGAACAAGATATTATCAGAGGACAATCCCTTACCCAGCGAGGGAAAAACCGATTTTGCTTGCACCCAATTCCAAATCAAGATAATATAACCCCTGAAAAGCTTGAATCAACAATAGATAGGAGGTGCCTGACAAATGGCAACCTTAGTGTTGATTTACTTATTCTGCCTGGTATTCGGATTATCCTATGCCATCATCAGCGCATTACTAGGGGGGCATGGAGGCGAAACCGGCGGAGTCGAAGCAACTGGACATGACATGGGACATGAACTATCCAATGGAGAAGTCTCTTTTTCACCATTCAGCCCGATTGTCATATCCAGTTTCATAGCAGCCTTCGGAGCCGGTGGACTTATCTCATATTATGCCTTCCGAATTTCCGGATTCTTGAATGTATTCGCCGCATTATGCTGCGGAATAGTGATTGGAACCTGTGTTTTCTACATTTTCTATCACATATTCAAAGTCACCCAAAGCACTTCAGAAGCCCACGTAGCAGACATGCAAGGGATTATCGGTGAAGTGATCACCCCGATTGCTTCCAATGGATTGGGAGAAGTAGCCTATATAATGAGAGGCAGCCGATATACAGCCCCTGCCCAATCCGCAGATGGAAAAGCCATCTCCCGGAACAAAGCAGTTCAAATCAAACAAGTCGTTGGCTCCACATTGATTGTCGAGGAAATGGATTTAACGGATAAACCTTAATCAGAAGAGTAAACCTGGATTGGGAGAGAATGCTTATCTCATACAGATGATTAAAACCATGGGTCCTTCCGATGGAAGCAGGCCTAAGATGAAAGATACACTCCATGACTCCAGGTAAAACACAGCATTCCTAATTCTTCCGGGAAATGTTCAAGAGTCTTCCCAGAGAAGAAACCAGTAACAGACACTTTACTATCAAAATCAGGAGGATATTTAAAAATCATGCCATTAAATGAACCCACATTATTTGGCGCTGCAGGTGTCGGCTTAAGCGCCCTTGCCGTAGTCATTGTAATAATTCTGGGAATACTCACCTATTCCCGCCGGTATATTAAAGTCGGACCCAACCAGGTCCTGGTGATTTCCGGAAAGAAAAGAACCATGAAAGATGCCTCTGGCGCCAAACAGACGGTTGGATACCGATTCGTCAAAGGCGGCGGGACATTTGTCTGGCCGATTTTTGAAAGAGCCGATATCCTGTCCCTGGAAATCATCACCTTGGATGTCAATACACCGGAAGTATATACCAAATTAGGCGTACCCATCCTGGTCGATGGCGTCGCCCAGATAAAAGTAAAAGGGGATGATATCAGCATATCAACAGCCGCTGAACAATTCCTCGGAAAAAGCATCAATGAAATCTCCCAGATTGCCCTGCAGACAGTGGAAGGACATCTCCGAGCAATTTTAGGCACCTTAACCGTGGAAGAAGCCTATAGTAACCGGGATGCCTTTGCCCAGAAGGTACAGGAAGTTGCTTCTTCGGACCTGGCCAATATGGGACTGACGATTATTTCTTTTACCATCCGGGATATCCGAGATAAGACCGGTTACCTTGAAGCCCTTGGTAAACCTCGCATCGCCCAGGTTAAACGAGACGCCGTGATTGGTGAAGCCGAGGCCCAGAGAGATGCCATTATTAAATCCGCTCAGGCCAACCAGGAAGGACAGACTGCCAAGTTCCTGGCCGACACCGGAGTGGCTGAATCCAAAAGGGATTATGAAATGAGAGTGGCTGATTATACCGCATCCGTAAATGAGAAAACGGCTGCTGCGGATTTGGCCTATGACCTGCAGAAATACAAAACCAACCAGTCGGTCAAGAAGGAAGAAGTTCAGGTCCAGGTCGTAGAAAAGGAAATGAGCATCCTGGTTCAGGAAAAAGAAATTGAACGCCGGAAGAAAGAACTTTCTGCTACCGTAGAGAAACCGGCTGATGCAGAACGATATAAAGTTGAAACCCTGGCAAGCGCCGAGAAATACCGACTTCAGACCACGGCGACCGGACAAGCAGAAGCCACCCGCCAGATTGGGTGCGCTGAAGCGGATGCCAATAAAGCCCGCGGGTTGGCTGAAGCAGATGTTATCAAGGCCCAGGGATATTCTGAAGCTGAAGCCATGACCAAGAAGGCTGAAGCCTGGAAACAATATAATGAGGCCGCCGTCATCCAGATGTTGATTGATAAGCTGCCTGAAATTGCCCGCGCCATTTCAGAACCTCTGGCCAAGACCGAACGGATGGTTATCATTAATGCTGGGGAAAACAGCGAGGGAGCCTCCAAGCTGACAAAAGATATCATTAATGTCATCGCACAACTGCCACCGGCTGTAGAGGCCCTCAGCGGGGTGGATATTCAGAAAATCATCAAAAAAATCCCCGGTATCCAGGACGAAAGCAAACAATAAGTATTATGGTTATGAAGATGCCCCCTGGGGGTGACAGAAATTGTCACCCCCAGTTTTTTTAGGTGTGAATAAAACTCATTCTCAATTTATGTGGAGGGATAACCTTACAACTCCCCAAGAGAATATGAGAGAAATCAGGGATTCACCAAGTATGTTATTTTTTGACAGCTGTCAAAACCCATAAATTTTTAGGCGATTTTATCTTTCTTATATCCAACAGAGGGACCCTGCCTCTGAGCAATCAATCATATCGGTTGATATCTGTTATAAAGATAGTTGCTTTCTTCAGGTTGCCAACATCGACATATATTTTTCGTAAAGATGCCCTCGGTCACAATTATGAATCTCGTTACCTAGAGTAGAACCTGTATCCCATGAATGGTTTTAATAACAACATAAAAAAAACCGGTATGAATTGCTAATTGGAATTCGTACCGGATTCAATAATATATAAACAGCTTACCTATTTTTTAGGGGTTCGAAATTTCTTGCTATTAGAAGGTTCCACCTGATTGGGTGAAGATTGAGAACCCGGGATTCCCGAAGGTTGATTACCCAAGGTTGCTGGCTTATGAAATTGGACGCCACCAGTTGTCTGCACAGACTGGGTCTGGGTTTTCTTGGTTTTCTTACTTTGAACCTTCTTTTTAGAAACCTGCTGATGGGGATCTCCAGTCATACCTGCCTGATGAGGATTGCCTGTCGTCCCTTCCACATGGGGATTCCCCTTACCTTTACCGGGGCCTTCCTGCTGATGGGGATCTCCGGTCATGCCGGCCTGATGGGGATTACCTGGCTCGCCTTCCAGATGAGGATTACCTCTCCCTTTCTGAGTAGTATCTCTCGAGAGAGCCTTAGGGGAAGGAGTTCCAGGGACATTCTCTGGTTGAGTTTGTATTCCCTGAACCGGAACTGAAGACCCCGTTGTTTTTTTAGCTTTGGGCTTGGCTATGCCAAAACTGAAAGACAATGCTAATATGGAGAGGGTCAATATTCCATATTTTAAAAGCTTGTAATTTACCATGATTGATACCTCGCTAAATGAAGTTATACCTATTGTTTATAGTATGATTTAATCCATTTCAGATGTCAATTAACTCATGTGTATATTATCCGCCAGGACCCCATATAAAAATATATTAGAATAACAGTTGCATTTAGAATATAGACCTGTTATATTTGTTAATAGAGTCATAAAGAAGTTTCAAGGCGAATTTTAGCAGAATAAACCGTAAGGTGAGTATGCGAAAACACCTTGCGGATTTTTTATGTCCGTTCGAAGGATAGAAGGTCGAGTCTAACTCTAAAAGTTTATGAAGAAGGAGAATGCTCGCATGGCAAGAGGTACCGTAAAGTGGTTTAATAACCAAAAAGGGTATGGCTTTATTGCTGGTGAAGAAGGAACGGATTTATTTGTTCATCACACCGCCATTCAGGGAGAAGGCTATAAGTCTCTCAATGAAGGGGATACTGTCGAATATCGCGTCGGCAGTGGACCTAAAGGTCCGCAGGCCCTGGATGTCGTAGTGGTCAGATAATTTAGATCATCTTTGACACACCCGAGCGGGAAGAGAGAAATCTCTTCCCGCTTTTTTATTTTCATTCATTTCTACCTTTCCCCCTACGAATCCCCCTCTTTTTCATTTTCCTCTCCTTGCAATACCTTGAAGTCCATGGTATATTTACCTTGAAGTTCAAAGTATTCAGTAAAGAGGAACAAAAATATGACCCAAGAGAAAGAACTGGTGGGAGCCTCGACATCCTTACTGATATTGGGAGTATTGGCAAAGTCCCCTGATTATGGATACCAGATAGTAAAACGAATCAATCAGGAAGCAGAAACGATTTTTCAATGGCAAGAAGGAACAGTCTATCCCTTGTTGCATAAACTGGAAGAAGAAGGATGGATACGTTCCCAATGGGAAACTGCAGAAAATGGCAGGAAGAGAAAGTATTATTACATCACCCCAGAAGGAAAAGAAACCTTAGAGTCAAAAGTTAAACAATGGAAAGAATTTACAGGGGTTATCAACCGAATCATGGAGGTATCCCATGCAAGATAAAATAACCACATCCCTTCAATCTGAATTGACACAGCTAGCGGCAAGAATTGCAAAAGTAAATGGATATACCCATGACCAGCATTTAGAACTGCTAAGCCATCTGGAAGATAAAGCAATGGATTACATAACCAGGGAAACCCCGATACAGGAAGAAGATATACTGATTCTGGTCCGGGAACATTTTGGGAAAGAGGAAATCCTTCATGACCTGATGGGACCCCAATCACAGCCGGGAAAAGCATCCTTAGCAGAGGACATGAGACATTTCAACTGGGGAGGACCCGGGAAAGATGACTTTTGGGGAGTATTTGCCTTTCCATGGAAACAGGAGAACAGGATCCGATATGCCTTGATGGTGATGATACTATGGGAGATTCTGGTAATTGGAGTTCTTCTGTTTTTTTACTTTAAAAAACTATCCTCAGGATGGCTTCTGGGAGGGCTTCAATTCATACCCATTCTAATGGCAACGATATTATATTTCTTGCACTTGAAAATCGGAAGTAAACTGGATAACAAGAGAAAAGAATTAAAGAGATCAACCGAGCTGGAATCTGAGGTTATTCTGGTCAGGGGGATGATTCAGCTGCCCGGAATCCTTCAATATGATCTTGGAAAATTAAAGTTTACCCCCCTGACAGGAACACCTTTCGAATACTCTTTACAGAGCCTTCAAAAAGTGGTTGAAACCAGAAATTGCAATGGGAGACTGCTTTTAGGGAATAATATTTACTTCAAGATCCATCTGAAAGAGGAAAATGAACGGTTGGGGTTTGCGGTCTCCCAGCCGGCTCCCTGGAGAAAACTCTTCAAAACCAAGTCTTGAGAAAATCAATTACTCTTTCCAGAAAGAATATCCTGGATGCCCGGGTTCATTTCTTTGAACCTGAATAGAAAGAAATCGATAATATCGATATAATATTGAGTTAACTATTTACATTACCAGATTCCACACTAAATGGGAGACCCTACAATGAAATTAGCCCAAAGAACATCCATGATTGAAGCATCCCCTACTCTGGCCATGTCAGCGAAAGCCAAACAACTGAAATCCCAGGGAATTGATGTCATCGATTTCGGTGTTGGAGAACCTGATTTTGACACACCCGACCATATCAAAAAAGCCTGTATCAAGGCAATTGAGAATGGATTTACGAAATACACTGCAGCGGCGGGTATCCCTGAATTAAAAAAAGTCCTTTCTGAAAAGATGAAAACACGAAATAATCTAGACTATGCGCCTGACCAGATTATTATTTCCAACGGAGGAAAACATTCTCTTTTCAATATCATGATGGCCTTGTTGGATCCAGGGGATGAAGTCATTCTACCGGCTCCTTACTGGGTCAGTTATCCCGAACAGGTAAAAATGGCCGGTGGGGTCAATGTGATTGTCCCTACCCTTGAAGAAAATGGTTTCAAAATGACACCTGAAGACTTCAAGAAAGCCATTACTCCAGAAACAAAAATGTTGATTATTAACAGCCCTTCCAATCCAACCGGAGGAATTTACTCGGAGATGGAGTTGAAAGCTCTGGCCGATATCTGCGTTAAGAATAATATCTATGTCTGCTCAGATGAGTGTTATGAAGACCTGGTCTATGATGGGGAAAAACATGTCAGCATCGCTTCTTTCGGGAAAGAAATCTATGATCTGACGATATCCTGCTTCACTTTTTCCAAGAGTTATGCCATGACCGGATGGAGGCTGG
>DIVR01000041.1 GCA_002428325.1 bacterium UBP4_UBA6127 | reverse complement strand
CATTGCTTTTCACGGCAATCCCAATACCCAGGAAAAAATTATTATAGGGATTATTGCTTACGACCTGAGACTGCCATAACCCTGCGGATTTAACACTATAGACCAGGGTACTGTCAGTCGCATTAAGGAGGGCAACATGAACTGTATTTCCTGGACCTGTTGCCATGGCATGGGCAGTTGCAAAATACCCGTCACCCACCACTTCATTCTGCCAGACAGAACCTAATGTCCAATAATGTTTCAACACATTGTCCAGAATATTGGTAGCCGTAATGTGAAGATTCCCTGAGCCATCGGCTGCTATCCGGGTCGCATAAGAAGTCCCGGTCGCAATTTTATAGGTGGTGAGGGTGCCGGTGGCATTGGTTAGGTAATAAAGCCCATAATCTCCCGACAGATTCAAAAAACTCCCATGGACTATCCCGGAAGAATCCACCGTGATATCCATCCAATCAGGATTACTAAATTCCCCTGTCAGGGAAGAATAAGACCATTCACTCCCCGGCTGTTTGGAATATATCCTGATGGTATTGCTACCCAGGGTATTTTTGGTCAGCCCATAGAGATTGTTGCTAGTATCCCTGGCAATGGGGAAATAATAATTATCTTCCATGAACCCATCCGGGGCTATCCAGCTGCCTAAAGGTTTATTGACCGAGGAATTAAATAATCCTGCTCTGAGATTGGGATCCACGGTTACTGGGGTTAGCCAGCATCCCGCCAACATCAAAGATAAACTGACTACCCCTACAAGAAGAAAAACGCGTTTTAAATTAAGACCCATCATTTTGGTCCTTTCCTGATTATTGAAAAAACAATAGTTAGCTCGAATTATGCACAATATTTTTAACACGGGCTTATCAAAAGTGTCAATTTAAATCCCAATATATATAAAGAGTTCCATTGGAAAGTCCTAAAGGTTCAGTTATTTTTTGATATAATATCTAAATGAATCTTGAATATACGCACGAAATACATGATGAGTGCGGGGTTTTCGGGGTTTTTGGGCATCCCGATGCATCCCGCCTGACTTATTTAGGGTTATATGCTCTCCAGCACCGGGGACAGGAATCCGCCGGGATTTGCGCTTCTGATTATTCCCAACACCGTTTTCATGTAGGGATGGGTCTGGTCGCCGATATCTTCACCCCAGATAATATGGAAAACCTGAAAGGGGAGATGGCTATTGGCCATGTCCGTTATTCCACGGCTGGTTCCAGCAATATCAAAAATGCTCAGCCTATCTGTGTAAACTCCCATTTTGGTCCTTTATCTCTGGCTCATAATGGGAACTTGGTAAATTCGGATGAACTCAGAGCCAATCTGGAAAAAGAAGGCTCTATCTTCAGGGGAACCACTGATACCGAAGTTATGGTCCACCTGATGGCAAGGTCCAGAAAAAAAGAACTCACCGAGGTTGTCATTGATTCTCTGCTGAAAGTAAAGGGTGCCTATTCCCTGCTGGTGATGACTAAAGATACCTTGATTGCAGTCCGAGATCCCCTGGGGATGCGGCCTTTTTGCATCGGGCAGCTCAATGATGCCTGGCTGGTAGCCTCCGAATCCTGCGCTTTTGATATTATCGGGGGGACTTACCTGCAGGATATTGCCCCGGGCGAGATGATTATTATCGAAAAAGGCAAGGAATTACGCTCAATTCGGGCTTTCCCTCCGATTGAAGAACCGATTCGGCAATGTATTTTTGAATTGATTTATTTTGCCCGGCCGGATTCGGTCGTTTTCAATAAAAATGTCATGCAAGCGCGAAAAGCTCTAGGGCGTCAGCTGGCTATTGAACATCCTGCCCAAGCCGATATCGTTATTTCCATCCCGGACTCAGCTAATTGCCATGCTCTGGGATATGCCGAACAATCCGGCATCCCTTATGATATGGGGTTGATTCGTAACCATTATGTGGGAAGAACCTTCATCGAACCCCGGCAGAATATCCGGGATTTCGGGGTAAAAGTCAAACATAATCCGGTTCGCTCGGTCCTGAATGGAAAGAAAATCGTAGTCGTGGAAGATTCGATTGTCCGAGGAACGACCAGTAAGAAAATAATTAAACTCTTAAGGGCCGGCGGCGCCCGGGAAATCCATATGCGGATTGCCAGCCCGCCGTATATTTCTCCCTGTTATTATGGAGTCGATACTCCCGATAAAGATAATCTGATTGCTGCCAATATGACCGTAGAGGAAATTAAGGAATTTATTGGCGTAGATTCCCTGGCCTATATCAGTACCGAAGGGATGCTTAAAGTCATGGGGGACCATGGTAAGGATTTCTGTATTTCTTGTTTTGATGGAAAATACCCGGAATCAGTCGAACCCCCGCCCTGTTATACCAAACCCAAACAATAACTCTTTTATCAGGAACCTTTTAGACTATTTCTAACCGGATTGGCATTCTCTGCCAGTCCGGTTTTTCTTTTGGCCCGTAAACGGAGGGGATTCGGAGAGGGACCCAGGCTGATGGTCACAGCCTGGGTCAGACTCCCTACCGAAAAAAGGGTTCTGGGATAAAAAGTGACTCAACCCTAAATGGGCTATAATAGTATTAAGGGAAGGAAGTAGGATCCAGAAAGATCCCGTTGATGCCGGAGTCACGACCGCTTTTCCCAGAACCGGCTGAATGAACCAAGGAGGATATAAGTAGCGATGTGTGCCCGAACAGCTGATGCTGTCCCCCCGACAGCAAAAGTAAAACCCCAATTAAAAGAATTATCCCGACCTTATATCGAGAGGGAAATGCATAGAATCATGGAAATCTTCTTTGAGGCGGGAGAACAATCTCAACCCGCAGGGGCTTGTCCCTTTTGCGGGACCGGTGAACTGGTTGCCATGCGGTTGACAGACACCCAGAACCTCAATCGAGGGGGCGTCTGGTGCAATCGGTGCAATTTCCGGATGATGATCTGATTTGCCCTTGATGTAGAAAAGATATCATCACAGAAAAAGCCGGGATGTGAATCAGGTCTCAGAAGAGGAACTAAAAGCCATTGCAGTATGTTTTAAGTAGGAATAAGCAGGAATAAAATCTCTTCAAGGAGGTCTACCATGAGACGATTCGATTACATTGAAACAGCAGAATTGGTAGGAACTCCCGCGATGAGATGTATCCTTTGCGGCGAGATGATTGATGCTGAATGGTTAAAAACCCGGATGGAAGGACAGGAATCCAATTACCTGGTCTGCCCGACCTGCAGCGTGATGATGATTCTTACCAATCCAGGTACCAGAACCCAGTTCTATATGATTCAGAATTCATCGAATGTCTGATTCATAAGGGATTTCTGGCCGGGCTAAAAGAAAAAGATGATAAAAAAAGGATTCTGAGCCTGAAGGTTCAGAGTCCTTTTTTAATGTCGATTTTTACTGATTATTATCCCTGATTGGCATTCTGCCGAATCCGGGAAGCATATTGTTTTTCCTGTTCCTCAAAAAAGCCTTTCACCCCATGAAAATCAATGGCTTCCACCGGACAGACCGAATAACAATACATACAATGGATACAACCTTCCAACCCGGTTTTAAAGGCCTGGGGGAGTTCCAGGGAGACGGGGCAATACTCCCGGCAAATAACACAGCCGGGAAGGCATTTCTCATTGAGGGTCAGTTTATCAATCTTTAAGTCATCTTTCAGGAATTTGTCCTGCCTCAACCCGGTATGAAAAAGAATTTCCTGGGCAAAATCCGTATTGCAGACGGTATTGAAAAAAGCCGTATTCCTGATTTTCAGGAAGAATTTCTGTCGTTTGGGAGAATGGATAAACCCTACCAGCGGATTGACCTTAGGTTGCTGCATGGGTTTACTGAAAGCCAGGAATGGATGTTCTCCCAGAAATTCAAAATGTTTTTGGGTAATCAATCCCTGGTGTATGGCTTCAGCCAGAAGCCTTACCTGAGAAGGCTCAAATTGGGCCAGTTTCGCGCAAGCCAAATCCAATAAATAAGGGTCTGTTCCTATCAACAAGGTATTCAGAGGGATGGGTGTTCCCCGGGTCGGACCGGTTCCTTCCATGGCAATAACCGCATCCAGGATATGCAAATCAGGTTTAATGACTCTATTAATATTCAAGATATTCTTACAAAGGCTGTCATGGGTCTTTTTCTTATTCGGCTGTCCGACCAGAGTCCCCATAAGATTTTTCAGGCAAGCGGTGATCCCCACTTCAAAATGCATTTTGAGTTTAGGGAGATTAATCAGGAAATCAGTTTCAATGACGGGTTTGGCAGCTTGGGCTAAAATACCATTTTCAAAAGGGATATCGAAGGTTTCCGCATAATTGAGGTCCAGGACATCCACCCCGTAATATTTGCCTAACTCATTAATTTTAAGCCGTTCAATGACACTGATCTGGTTGCGGTAAAAACCACTGTTGGTGCCTTCGCCCATGGATATTTTGTGATAACCCTGGGCTTTCAGGAACTCAATGACCGACGCAATCACTCTCAAATCAGTGGTATTGCCGGTCAAGGCATTCATATTGGAATTTAAATTGGGTTTCAGGAAAATCCGGGCATCCTTGGACGCAGGAAATAAATCCAGATATTTGGCTAGTTCAGTAAAAAGGGATTCCTGAATCTTACGGCGGGTACTGGCTGAAACAGCTGAAAATCTGAATTCCATCCTTAAAAGTGCCTCACATATATCATTACTTTATATAATGGGTCGTCTCATTCAGCATTTCCACCGCTGTTTGAATAACCCTTTCCACAGTCAATGCCTTCATACAGGCCTGATATTCCTTATAGTAACATTGGTCCTCATCACACGTCCATCGGCAGGGATAATCCTCTTCCAGAAATTGGTGTAGAGTTCCATAGGGAGCTGTCTCCAATGATTTGGATGGACCCAAAAGAGCTAAAGTGGGTGTCCCCACCGAAACCGCCAGGTGCATAGGAGCTGAATCATTGGTAATAAACAGATTACAATAGGAAATAAGGGCAGCCATCTCCCGGAAACTGGTTTTCCCGGCCAAAACAATCAGGGGAATCCCAGCCGCTTCTCTCATTTCATCAATTATGGGGATTTCTTCAGGGGTTCCCGTAACCAATATCTGTGCCTTGGTTTGATTCTGAAGGTTTTTAGCCAATATTCCATATCTGTCCGACGGCCAGGATTTAAGGGGTTTCCTTCCCCCAGGGTGTATTCCCACCAAAGGTAAATCAAAATTAATCCCTAATTTTGAAAGGGTTTCTTGGGCCTGAGAAATTTCTTTTTCCTGAAGATAAATCTTCATCTCCCGGTCCTCCGGGAGGATGGGGACTCCCAGATGCTCCAGAATATTCAAATGGCCATCGGTTTTATGGATAATCTCAGGATAGGGAACCGGGTGAGAAAGGAAATATTCTCCTCCCCCATAAGCATAAGCCGTTTTATAAGAAGCTTTCAACGGCCTGACCAGAAATAATAAATCCCGGATATCCCCTCGAGCTTCAATAATCAAATCATAAGATTCCTTCTTCAATTCCTTTATTACCGCCCAGTATTGAGAAAACCAATTCTCCCGCTTATAGAACCAGAAGGCATCATAAGAAATAATCTTATCCAGATAAGGATGGTTTTCTAACAAGGAAGCAGCGGCAGTGGGAGTTAAAAAATGAATCTTTGCCTGAGGACATTGCAGTTTTAAAGGTTTCAGGATAGGGAGAGTCATTAAGACATCCCCAATATAGGCTGTCCGAATGACCAGTATCTTCTTAATTTTCCCCCAGGGAATGGGGGGATCCAGCGGGCCTCTCTTCAGCCGATAAACCGGACTCAGCAGGGTATCCGCTAAAGCGGTCAGCCGCCGTTTCCGGGCATGAATAATCTTATATTTCTCTGTAAATGGCCTGTTCACTTCAAATCAACCCTGTTTTTTCGTTATGGTAGGAAAAGTATATCTGATTTCGGCCAGCAGGGCGATGGAAAATATCCAATCCTCCAACCGGAGCTACCAAGTTCGAAGTCATCTGTTTGAGTGGTTTTTAACAGCAACCAAAAATCTAGAATATTGATAATAAATCAGTTATATTTTGACAGCTGTCAAAACCAAGGCTTATGAAACTTGAAATATCCTATAAAACTCTCTCTTCTACAGAATACTTAGTTTTTCCGGAGACAAGATATTATTGATTAGGTAGATTTAAGTTATCTTGTTCCTGCCAAAATAACCCAACGGGTCGCTACTCCAAAGGTAGCCATTTCTAAGCTAATATTGTCAGCTTCTGGGAAGCACCCTCACCTAGTGGTAATGATTCCTTTTTTATCTCGATTTTCATGTTACCCTCTCCTTATAAGAAAAAAAATTGAAACCATAGCAAGAGAGGTCACGTATCTATAGAATGGATAGATGATGATGGAGGCAATAAATGGCACAGACCCGAATAAAACGGACCAACAATGGATTCGGGAATGCATATCCGGGAATCCAGCGGCTTTCGAGCCCCTGGTGGAACGGTATCAGAGAGCTGTGTATAACCTCTGTTATCGATTATCCGGCAATCCTGAGGATGCCTTGGAATTATCCCAGGAGGCCTTTATGAAAGCTTACCGGTCATTAGAGCAATATAAGCAGGAATATCCCTTTGGCCCCTGGCTGCTGAAGATTACCAGAAATGTAACTATCGATGCCCTGCGAACCCGGAAACCTCAGGTTTCCCTGGAATCTCCCGGATATAAGAAAGATTCAGAGGGAGAGGGAGAATCCTTATCCATGGATCCGGCCAGCCCAGAACCTGATGTCAGAGAGACCTTATCAGCCCGGGAATCCAGTGAACATCTGCAATTATTGATTCAAAGCCTGCCGGAACCATCCAGATCGGTATTGATTCTCCGGCACATGAAAGAAATGAAAGTGGAAGAGATTGCCCAGACCTTGGAAGTGCCTGTTGGTACCATTAAAGTCCAGCTCCATCGGGCCAGGCAACTCCTGAAAACCAAATGGGAGATGAACCCATGAACTTAACCCATACATCCTGTAAAGAACAATTAACCGATTTCATGGAAGGCTGGCTGACTGAAGCTGAATCAGCTGAGGTTCAAGAACACCTGAACCAGTGTCCCAGCTGCCAAAAAGAATATGAATCTTATCTCCAGCTCACCCGGGAACTGGATGGGATTCCTATGGCAGAACCTCCTCTGAGTTTGAAATCCTCCATTATGGCAAAGATTCAAGCAGAACCTGCCATAATACCTGCGATTAGATTTCTGCCTTGGTTCAGCGGAATGACCCTTTCTTACCTGTCAGGATTGGCCATATTGGCGGCCACCGGTTATTACCTGAGAAATTATTGGGAAAATCTCCATTGGACCCTCCCCACCCTGGGAGAAGTTATCAGTAAAAGCCTCATTTTCGGAGCTAAAGGGATCGCCGAAGCAGAAGAATTCTGCCAACTCTCCCTTAAAATCATGCTGGATCTATGGCCCCTGCTGAGTCCCATTTTAACCGTCAACCTGATTCTGTTATTGGGAATGGCTATCTGGTTCCATTATAAAAAAGAAAAAGGATACTTTGGATTATTTACTGTGTAATTCACAGCCTTAAATAAGGAGAAAGAAAAATGAAGATGAAATACAAACGATTATTGACCCGTACCAATCGAAGATGGCTGACCTTGGGATTATTCCTGACTTTCGCCATAATATTGAGCGCCCTGATGCTGCATCCGGCCCATGCCGCTGATAAAGCCGTTTCGGTCGCTAAAGATACGGTTGCCGCCCATGATTCCATGGGAGATACCCTCTCCCTGGAAGGAGTCTGGAAATTTCAAACCGACCCTGAAGATACCGGATTAACCAAAAACTGGCAGTCCGCTAAGTTCAATGATAAAGCCTGGAAAGAAATTAAAGCCCCCAAAACATGGGAAGAAGAAGGAATTACTGAAATCAACAAACTCTGGACTTTGGATGATCTTAATAAACCTTATTCAGGGTTTGCCTGGTATCGAAAAACCATTGAGATTCCCAGTAACTGGTCTGGCCAGACGGTCTTTCTTTCATTAGGAAAAATAGATGATTTGGATTGGACTTACTTTAATGGGGAACTGGTGGGTCATATCGGCAATGAATCTAAAAGCGCCGAATCACAGTTAAGAATATATGCCATTCCTCCCGAAAAAGTTAAAGCCGGTAAACCCAATCTGCTGTCTGTCCGGGTTTGCGATTTTCGGGGTAATGGCGGCATCTATGAAGGTCCTCTGACCCTGACCGCAGGCATCAATCCAGTCCAGACAGCTTCTAGTAACATTAAAGAAGATATTGTCCAAACCAATTCTGATATTCATATCAAGGAAGGCCAGAGTGTCCAGGGAGATGTGGTCGCTATCATGGGCAGTGTCCATGTGGAAGGAACCGTTACCGGCGATGTGGTTTCGGTAGGAGGTTCCATCATTGCCGGACCCAAAGCTATCATAAATGGAGATGTGGTCTCCGTCGGCGGAAAACTTCAAATTGACCCTTCGGCCCAAATCAAAGGGGAGAGAGTCAATGTCAGTGTGCCTTTGGGTGGCAAGCTGTTTATGCCCAAAGAGAGAAACTTTCACTTTCCCAATAATCATTTATTTAATATCGGATGGCTGCTGCCTTTCATCCTTTTCAAAATGCTGTTGCTGGCCCTGTTAGTCATCCTGATTCTTTTGGCGCCTGATAAGATCAAACAGTCCTGCCGTTACCTGCAGGTCAATACGGGAGCCGCCTTTGGATTTGGTTTGCTTGGCATGCTGTTAATTATTCCCCTTACATTCGCTTTGGCAATCAGCTGTTTAGGAATCCCCTTTATTCCTGTTCTCTGGATCCTCTTTTTATTAGCCTGTATTGGAGGGTATGCCACCATGGGCTTATGGCTGGGTGAAATCCTGGCGGAGAAGTATCAATGGGCACAAGGTGCTTTCTTTAAAAAGACCCTGATCGGGATCATAATCATGATTCTTGTCAGTTTTATTCCCATCGTAGGCTGGGTCGTTATTCCCCTGTTAGTCTTAGGTGGATTTGGCGCAGTATTGGCTGTCTGTTTTAACAGAAAAAAAGATACGAACCCACTGCCTCCTGAATTCAGGCCTTATGTGAGTTATACCCCGCCTTCGGCACCGGCCCCAGAGGCAAAGACCCCACAGGCCACCCCTGCCGCAGAAACCGCTGAGGATACCACCCCAGCACCGGATGAACCCCAGGGGTCCCCGGTCCAGGAAGAGAAGACACCCTCTGAAACTTCTCCGGAGTCTGAGCCTCAATCACCCCCAGAGAAACCTGAATCAGATAATAATCCTAATCCCCCTCTGCAATAATATATATAGCCCCCGATTTTCATCTGCAAGAATCGGGGGCTTTCTTTATTTCCCTAATACCTACGGGTTGCCAGTTGAGGGTATTATCCATAAAATATATGAATACTATCTGGGAGGGGTATTCCATTGTCCACATCCACTTTTACAACTCAAATTGAAACTTTAAAATGGCAGGCGTTTCATTGGAGAAAGAATTCCAGCCTGACAACCAAACTCTTTTTAAGCCTGGGAGGAGCTTTAGTCATTGGGCTTTCATCCCTGATGAAGGTTTATCTTCTCTGGACTCCCGTGCCTCTGACCGGCCAGACTTTCAGTATCCTGCTGGTGGGATTATTACTGGGAGCGGATACCGGCGCCGCCTCTACTTTGATTTACCTCTTATTGGGAGGAATGGGGCTTCCCTGGTTCACCCAATCGGGAGGATGGTCTGTATTTGCCGGGCCGACCGGTGGATACCTGATTGGATTTATCTTTGCCTCTTTCACGGTGGGATATTTTACTGACCAATTCAGTTCTGCCCGAAGAATGCCGGGATTATTATTCCTGATGCTGGCAGCTAATTTTATATTTATTCATGGGATGGGAATGCTGGGCCTGAGCCTGGCAACCGGTATTCATTCTCCCCTGGCCCTTTTTGCCATGGGAAGCCTGCCTTTTATCGCCGGAGACCTGATTAAACTTTCAGCAGCGGTTGCGGTGGCCAGAGTGCTTGCTCCAAGGGATAATTTCTAAGCTTTTCCCAATAAAGATGCGCGTACCTAACATCAGGTGTTTGAGGAAGAATCAGGCACCTGATTCTTTATTCCCCCCTAAATAGAATTGACATCTGCATTCTGTGAATTGATAATGGTTAAATCATGGGTTTCATAAAAACTATATTAAAAAACATGTTTAGTTCTCCCCCGGATGCTTTCTATGTCTATATCCAATGCCATAAATGCGGGGAGAAACTTAAAGTCAGGATCAACACCCTTTCTGAAGTATCTCAATCCGATAAGGGTGCTTATTTCGTCCAGAAAGAGGCCATGGGAACCCAATGTTTCTGTCGAATGCCATTCCGGCTTGAACTGGATAGATTTCGGAATATTAAAAACAAGGAAATCACCGGCGGGAAGTTTATTACCGAGAAAGAATATCGGTCAGATAATAAAGAATAAGTTATTTATTTAAGCTGATTTATTGAGTAATCTTGATAATTAAATCCGTTCCTTCCCTCTCCACTCGAAATTCTGTGATATTCCCTTTCGCCGGACCCGTCAATTTATTCCCATCCAAATCAAAGGAGGAATGATTGACACTGCAGCAGCGAAGCTTATTTTCCTCCAGCAGGTAATCCAGTTTTCGACCCATGTGGGTGCAGGCGCTGGCATAAGCCCGGAAATTGCCTTCTTTGGTTTTAATCAGGAGAACAGGTCGTTGCAGTTGATTCCCTGCCATATAGACAGCGGCTCCCGGTTTATCCACCTTTTTAAGCCCATCCTGAGAGACAATCAACTTCCCCTCAACCACTTTCCATTCATCATTGACCAAGGGAGGGGTATTACAAATTCCCGCAAAAGCTTTGAAGATATTAATCAGTGAAAACATGCCCATGATCCTCCATAAATTGAGAATTAACCTTATCTGGAACCCTTTATCATCTTAAAAGTGTTAAGTTTATCAAGACTATATTAGAATAATATCTATTAAACTAAAGGAACCCCTCAATGGAAACTGATATTCTCTTTCTATCGTTGACCGCAACCTCGGTGGGATTCATCCACACCATAGCCGGTCCTGACCATTATATCCCGTTTATTGTCATGGCAAAAGCCGGAAAATGGACTCAGCGGAAAACCTTCTGGATTACCATTCTCTGCGGACTGGGCCATGTAGGGAGTTCTATTGTATTAGGAATGTTGGGGTTGGCATTGGGATTGGCTGTTCAGAAACTTAACGGATTTGAGAATTTCAGGGGGAATCTGGCGGGTTGGGCATTGATTATGTTTGGGTTGGTTTATTTTGCCTGGGGCATCAACCGGGCGTATCGGAATAAACCCCATACTCACATTCATTCCCATGGAGAAGACCCTCATGTTCATCAACATACCCATCAGGAAGAACATCTGCATCTCCACACCCCTGAAGGGAAAAAGGTTTCCATGACACCCTGGATTTTATTTACCGTCTTTCTCTTTGGGCCCTGTGAACCTTTGATACCCCTTTTCATGTATCCGGCAGCCCGGCACAGCTGGTGGGGATTGGTTTTTGTAACGGGGATATTTTCCCTGGTTACCATCAGCACGATGCTGGCTGTCATCTTCCTGGCTTTGAAAGGCCTCAATATCCTTCCTTTTGGCAAATTGGAACGATATACCCATGCTTTGGCAGGGTTTACGGTTTTTCTCTGCGGAATCGCCATCCAGTTCCTGGGATTGTAACTCTATCCCTCTGAATATTCTAAAATCTGAAGTTTTAGAACAGGCAAGTCTTTCTTAATCACAGCTGTTACTTCATCCATATTGATCCCAAAATGTTCATGAATAAGTATTTTTCGCATGCCAATAATGGAATCCCATGGAGTCTGGGGATGGCTATTTCTAAAAGCAGGGGATAATTTAGAAGCTGATTCTCCAATTAATTGCAAATGATATTTATACCACACCGTTAATAATTCATTCTGGTTGAGAGGATCGGAACTGGGGAGAGTATATCGTTCAATGGCTGAAATAGCCGTAAGAATATCCTGAAGATAATCAATATCCCTTCTCACAAGGGAATAGCCTCCCTAAGGATTTTATCCCGATACTCAGTCTTTAATCCTTTTTTGGAAGCAATCTCAACTTTACATTGAAGTAATTGTTCCAAGGCTATCATCAGTTGGGCATGATCCAACAGGCTTCGTCCCGGCTCAAAATCAACCAGGAAATCTATATCACTCTGGGGGGTGTCACCTCCCCGGGCGACAGAACCGATTAATTGAATTTCTCTGGCCCCATATTGCATGGAGAGCTTTAGTATTTCTTCTCGATTCAGCCTGATTTTTTCTCTGAGATTCATAATAGGTCACCTTAAGCCTATTGTAACATGGGGGTGTTTCAGTGAGCAGAGCCTCCTGAACCCTATAAATTCAATGCTTTTACCTTCCAGAATTTCCTAAGAGGACCGTTATTTACCCACCTTTTGCTTCAACCATTGGTACCAGGCCTCCAACCCTTCTCCGGTTCGGCAGGAGACCTCCAATATGGTGGCATGGGGGTTGAGCTTGGACATATCCTCATAAAAGAGTTCTTTCTTGAAATCCATATAATCCACTAAATCGATTTTATTAAGGATGACACATTGGGCTTCCCGGAAAAGTTTGGGATATTTAAGGACTTTATCATCCCCTTCAGGGACCGAAAGCAGGGCAACCTTGGCAGCCTCTCCCAAATCATATTCAGAAGGACAGACCAGATTCCCCACATTCTCAATAAAAAGGAAATCCACGGCCTCCAGGGGATTGGCTTCCAGGGCCCGGAAAATCAGGCTGGCATCCAGGTGGCAGGACCCTTCGGTCAGCAGCTGGACGGCAGGCACTCCATGTTTAGAGATTCTGTCAGCATCCCGGGTGGTGGCAATATCCCCTTCCAGGACCATCAAACTGAACTCTTTTTTTAAGGCTTCGGACGTGGCTTCCAACAGGGTGGTCTTACCCGAACCCGGAGAAGAGATGAAATTCACCGCATAGACATTTTTTTCTTTCAGGTATTCCCGGACTCGTGAGGCCCATTCATCATTGGCTTTCAGGAGCCTTTTTACGATTTTAACTTCCATGATAATTTCTATCCTCTAATTTCAGCTGGTTCGGTTATTTCCAGAGCATCCAGCAGAAGTTCATTACCCGTAGGCATATCCACCTGCGCTGATCCGCATTGGGGACAGTGAAAATCATAATCTTCCACCTGGGATATCTTGCCGCAATCACGACAATGGAGGGTGATAGGGATTTCCTCAATGACTAATCGAGACCCTCCCAGGACAGGGTCATCCTGAATGGAAACTCCATAACTGAATTCCATCATCTCAGGCACAAACTGTCTGAGTTTACCGATCTTCAGGGAGACTGACTGGAGCCGGGAATGGGGATATTTCAACATCTCTCCTCGCAGGGCTTCGACAATTTCTTCAATCACTGAGACTTCATGCATAATTCCTGATAGTTTAACACATCCATTCCCCTCCAGTTTATCTGAGACTGTAGAAAAATAAGCGAACTAAGGTATAATTTCAGCATTATGAAAACATTCAAATCTATCAAAACCCAATTATTATTCAGTTTAGTTTTCACTTTAGTCCTGGCCTTCTCTCAGGCCAGAATCCTACGTCCCATGGATTTCCAGTTCAACCCGGGATTGGATGGAAGTGAGGCGGTCTTCAAAGCCTATCCCAGCAGCTATGCAGAAGACACCAGTAAAATCCTCCAAGTTAAAGTCTTCCCATTAACAGACCCGGAGAATCTCCTGCTGGATAAGCAATACCCTGCTTCCGAAGCTATTAACCAGGTTGTTCCCCATCGGAACAAGGAAGAATTGATTTGTGTAAAGGTTTATGAGTTAACTCCCGGAGTCCCCAAATGGCTGGCTGAATGGAGAGTTTGGCATACCCAGGGCAAATCCCTCTGGGAATATAAAGGAAACCCGGCCACCCAAAGACCGGCTGATTTTGATGCTTACTGGAACAAGGGAAAAGCTGAGTTAGCTAAGGTTCCCATGAAACCGGTGATAGAACCTTATTCGGAAAAGAACTCGGCTACCGGAAATTGTTATAAAATCCTTCTGCCCTCAATTGGCAATGTCACCATAGTAGCCTGGTATATGGTTCCCAAAGATGCCGACACTTTTGCTTCTCCTTCCGCAACTAAAAAATACCCAGCTGTCCAATGGACACCGGGGTATGGTGGAGGACAGGGGCCAATAGATTGGACCGCCGAGGGTTATATCACCCTGGGACTTAACCCCAGAGGTCATGGCGCCAGCAGCACTTACTTTGCATTGCCTAAACAACATCACCTGTGGAATATAAAAGATCCTGAAACTTACTATTACCGGCTGGCCTATCTGGACTGCCTGAGAGGAATCGATTTCCTGGCGTCCCGGCCGGAAGTGAACCCATCCTATATCGGAGTGGAAGGTTCCAGCCAGGGCGGCGCTTTCACCATTGCAGTGGCAGGACTGGATTCCCGGATATCCTGCGCTGTTGCCCGAGTCCCTTACCTCAGCGATATTCCCGATTATACCAACTGGGCCATGTTTGCCAGGGGGTTCGGCGATAATATGAAGGACCCTGTTTCAGGAGAAACCGTTAAACGGATCATGAATTATATCGATGCCGCCAACCTGATTCAAACAGTCAAATGCCCCATCCTGATTACCATCGGGTTGCAGGACCGAACCTGCCCTCCCCTTTGCGGGATTGTGGACTATAACCGGATTCCGCAGGGGATTCACAGAAAATTGGTCCCGGACCCGCTGGCTGACCATGAGAATTCGCCCATTATGTGGGATGAAGCTAAAAAATGGAGAGATTTTTATCTCCACCCGATACCGGCCAAATAACTTTTTGGCCTCTTCTATTCAATCAGGGGGAATCTTAAATTTCATTGGATTTCCCCTTTTTATTACCACCCATTTTAATAGTGTTCAGGGAGTGGTACCGGAGCCTCTCAGACCGGCTCTCATACCACTATCATTCTAAAGGAGCCAATCCCCTTGGCAGATAATAATGATTTCTGGAAAGAACAGAGCAAACGATTTGATGAATCCGCTGACTATTATGACCCATATCGGCCAGGATATCCGGAAAAGCTGATTGACTGTATCCTGGAAAAGACTCAACTCC
This sequence comes from bacterium UBP4_UBA6127, assembly GCA_002428325.1. Lineage (GTDB taxonomy): Bacteria > UBP4 > UBA4092 > UBA4092 > UBA4092 > UBA4092. The sequence continues at coordinate 8,126 of DIVR01000041.1, read as the reverse complement.
AGCCAGGTTCGGAATTACTGGAAATTGGCGCTGGCAGCGGCAAAGCTACCCTGCCGTTTGTGAACAGAGGTTTCAATCTGCATTGCATTGAACCGGGTGCTAACCTGGCCGCCGCAGGGATGGAGAAATTCAGCCCTACTAAGAGAGTCCAATATACTCTCAGCCGATTTGAGGAATGGGAGGCGCCAAAAGAGAAATTTGATTTTGCTTTTTCAGCTCAATCCTTCCACTGGGTCCCCAAACCTAAAGGGTTTGAGATATGCGCTCATACTCTCAAACCGGGAGGGTATTTGGGTCTCTATTGGAATATGTATCTGACCAAGTATTCACCGGTAGATAAGGCATTGCTGGACTATATGAGGCAGAAGAACCTGATGCTATTCTATCTGCAAACAAAAGAAGAAGCGGATATTTCTATCGAACAAAATATCACGGAAATCAATGAAAGCGGATATTTCAATCCTCCCCGGGTATACAGATTCCCCTGGAGCCAGAATTATACCGCTGAAGAGTATCTGGGGTTTATCAAAACCGGAAATGGATACCTGAGCTTAGATCAAAAAACCCGGCAATGGGCAGATGGAGAAATCATCCATATCATTAATAAACAGGGGGGCTATATTACCCGGCCCTATCTTTGTGTCCTCTATCTGGCTCAAAAGAAATAAACTGATTACTTCCCAATATATTTCAGGATATCTTCAATCACTTCATCGGCATATTTCTGGGTTTGGGGGGAGAGGTTTTCCCCGAAATTAAAATCAGTGCCTTTGACGGAAAAGAGGATTCCCTGGGGTTCTTTATTATAAAGGGCTTTGGTTAAGCCTATCAGGCTGGTGGGAGTCAGGTGATGGGTTACCACCCCCATCTCATATCCGGGTTCTAAGGGAGTGATTCGTTTCCAGTCTTCTTCTTCGCTGACATGGGCATCCACAAAAATCACTAATTCATCATGGGATATCTCATCAGCCAACTCTATTTCCAGCTGATGGACCGTTTGTAATTCCACCGGGGATTCATATCCCAGCTTCGCTTGCAGCTTTTCCACAACATACCACCCCACCCGATCATCCCGCCGGGTCGGATTTCCATATCCAATCACTCTTATCTTTTTATCAGTTTTCATGGCGATAATTATAGCATTAGAAAGAAAAGGGAATGAGCTGATCTGGCCACTGAAAGCTAAAAGAAGGACAGAATAACTGAACCACTAATCAAGCAGAGTATCTTTGTTCAAAGATTTATAATTCTATTAACCCATCTCAAAAGCAAGCCGTTTGGGCATTGCATCCCAGGTTTTCCCCTGGAGTAATCGGCCTGCTTTTTTCTTATTGACTCCACCCCATTGCTTAAAGAAAAATGCGGCCTTATCGAACTCACATTGAGTCTGAATATCCAGCACCCACTGTTTATCCATAGGTCTGGAACCCGGACCGGATTCTCCTCCCACTATGACCCAGTCAATCCCTCTGAGATCTAAATCTTCTATGGGACCGATTAAGGGTTCCATAGAAATAAACTTGGTGAAGGCTGCAGATTCCTTCAGATTATTGATTCGGTTAACATACCTTTGATTTTCAACCGTCACACCCATCCATATATTCCGAGTCCAGGGTAGAACCGCAGATAATTCTTGCAACCTTTCGGCTCTTTTAGTTAAGACCTGGAAAGTATGCCAATGGGCCTGGTTCATAACCTGGAATACTTTAATAATAAATTCATCGGGTATAGATTCATGGAATAAATCACTCATTGAATTAACGAAAATCATTTTAGGTTTTCGCCAGGTTAATGGTAATTCCAGAAGGTGTTCATGGCAGGTAATATCAAACCCATTTAAATAACTGGGATGTCCCATGGCCTGAAGACGCTTCGCCATTCGCTCCGCATAACAATTGAGACATCCAGAACTAACCTTAGTGCATCCGGTCACCGGATTCCAAGTAGCTTCAGTCCATTCAATTTTACTTATGCCCATGGGTTTCTCCTCTGTAATATCTGACTACAGGTTGTTTGTTACGATAGTTATCATAACTCAGATAGAAAGAATTTTTCCGGGCTGGCTGGTTCTTATTTATATCCCATACCGTTATCTCTTTTTCTTTTTGTAATTGCTTTAATTGTGGGCACATTATACGAGGGGCAATTCCGCATAAAAGACAGTATTTATATAGCATATGATTATCAGGTTTATCACTTTGTATAAATTCCAACAACTGTTTCTGAAATAAACTTATCTTACCATCTTCAAAGCTAGGCAATACATTTTCATCATAACTAATCGTATTATCTATATTGTAGTTAGCTTCTCCCCCTTGAGGATCAATATTCCAACATAAATCAATAAATCTATCCAAACCCAGAATATGGCTTGAACCAAATATTACACCATACACATTACTCCCTTTTTTAATTGAAAAAGGAACCATGTTATATCCAATGTCTTTCAATTGATCTTTATAATAGCCACATATATCACGATGAATTGTTTTAGGACTGGTTTTATGTAAGAAATTTTCATCAACATTAAAATATTTTTTTATTTCAGGTTGGGAATAAAATCTTCTAATAAATGATGAAGAAATAAAAAAAAGAATATCTGTTTTCTCACAATCAGCTAATATCCTCACAATATCTGGTGTAATATGCTTCACCCCAAATTGATCTAAAATAATTAAATTGGCAGTTTTATTGTTCCTAATCTCTGGCAACTTTAATTCAAGTGCCTTTTCAAAAGATAAATTAAGAAATTCCACTCTGCAACATTTTTTGCTACAGGTTTTTGAACTAATATTTTCTTGCAACTTGGAATAGTAATATTTATCAACATCATTAAAAACCATATATATATTGTTTTCTATAAGGTTCTGTTTCAAATGAACACAGGCTTTTTTAACTTCCTCCACTATCATAACAGGAGAACCTGGGTTTCCTTCTGAATCATACCCAGGACCAGCAAAAAAGTCATATATACATATTTGCTTTACTCCCAATCTCATAAAGATAGAAATCCATACTTGTAAATACCTGCGAAATATTTCCAACTTTACTTGAGTCGCATCATCAAATGGCGCATCATGAAATTTAACCACCATCAAACCCTTCTTATTTACAGATAGACTATTAGAACGTATTATATTTATATGAATATGTTTTGTCTATAATCCTTAGGTGAATTTCATTCAGAAATTGAAAACCATCGTATTCCTATAGTCTCTTTATGCAAGGGAAAAGTAATAAACAAAAAAAAGCCCGCCGGCTTGGTGAAGAGCCGGCGGGCTTTTTAATTCACTCAGAAAATTATCTCAATTAGTCTCTGTTTAATTTTTTAACGGTTTCCCCATCAGAATTTTTGATACTGACTTCCATGGGCATCTGGCCGATGGCATGGGTGGAACAGGAAAGGCAGGGGTCATAGCAGCGGATAGCGGCTTCCACCCGATTGAGCATGCCTTCCTTAACATTTTCTCCATCCACATACTGTTCAGCAATCGCTTTAACAGCGGCATTCATCGCCAGGTTATTATGGCCGGTGGCCACAATCAGGTTGACTTTCTCGATTCGACCGGCTTTATCGACCCAGTAATGGTGGAAAAGAGTACCGCGGGGGGCTTCAATGCAACCGACCCCTTCTTCGTTTTTCGGGAAACCCGAGGCCACAATATTCTGGCCCAGGATATCTTCACTCGAAAGCAGCATCTGGATTTTTTCCAAGCCGAAGAGAGCTTCAATCAACCGGGCATAATGGTAATAGAAAGAAGAATGCTGGGTTCCGCCATTCATGGAATCCCAATGTTCCCATTCCTTCTGAGCCAGGGGAGTCCCAATCTTATCGACAGCATTCAATCGCGCCAGAGGACCGACCCGATATCCTCCCTCAGGATAACCTTTATCCTTGAAGAAGGGGAATTTTAGGTAAGACCAGTCCTCGGTCGCTTCCGCAATAATATCCAGATATTTGGATGGGTCCACCTGGTCCACCAGGACCTGCCCGGCAGTATCCACAATCCGGAGTTTGCCGTCATAATGTTCCAACCCGCCGTCAGAGGTTACCAACCCCATGAAATTGGAGTTGAAATTGGCAAAGGTATCCACCATCTCCTTATTGTCTTTCATATAATTCTTCAGGAGTTCAATGGCAAACTGGGTGATTTCCAAAGCTTCCGGAATCCCCTTCAGGAGCTGGTCCCGAAGCACCGGGTCCAGGGGTTTATTGACCCCGCCGGCAATGGTGAATTCCGGATGGATTTTCTTACCGGCAACGGCCTTAATGACTTCCTGCCCGAATTTACGGAGTTTTACACCTTTTATGGCAGTAGCCGGGTCTTTTTCAATCAAGCCCATGATATTTCGGGTGGCCGGATCAGAATCCCATCCCAACAGCATATCCGGCGCTGAAAGATGGAAGAAACTCAAGGCATGGGACTGGACCAACTGTCCCATATGCATTAATTCCCGCAGCATCCGGGCCGTCTGGGGGATTTCCACTCCCAGGATGGCATCTCCGGCTTTGGAGGATGCCAGTAAATGGCTGACCGGGCAAATGCCGCAGATTCGAGCCGTAATAGCCGGCATCTCTGAGAAATGGCGGCCTTCGCAGAATTTTTCAAACCCGCGGAATTCCACCACATGGAACCGGGCATCCCGGACTTTTTTCTGTTCATCCAGATGGATGGTAATTTTAGCGTGGCCCTCGATTCGGGTCACTGGATTTATGGTAATGGTATTACTCATGATGGCCTTTCTCCTTATTTTTAATCAAAGTGGAGCATGCCTTCCGGCCATTCCGGGATACGGCCTGCCAGCAATTCAGTCAGAGCATAATAAATATCATCGGCGCTGGGAGGACATCCGGGAATATAAGCATCCACTTTAACCACATCTTTAATGGCCTTAACTTTTTTCATCAGTTCCGGCACTTCGGCAGAATGGGGAATTTCCCCAATCAGGGTGGATTCAGCATCCACATACGCCCGATCCAGGACATCTTCCCGCTTAAACTGATTCCGCATGGCGGGAACCCCGGCATAAGCGGCGCAATCCCCGATAGCCACCAGGATTTTACACTGCTTCCGCATATGCAGAAGCACTTCTTCATTCTCTTTATTACAGACAGCCCCTTCGACAATGCCGACATCCACAGGAGGGATTTCTTTAACATCGACAATGGGACTGGCAACAATTTCAATCAATCCAGCCAGTTCAACGAGCCTTTCATCCAAGTCCAAAAAGGACATATGACAGCCCGAACAACCTCCCAGCCAGACGGTAGCGACTTTAACCTTCGCGGCCATAATTTATCTTCCTTCCTCCGTTTCCGGGAATGAGACGCATTGGAATGGAATGGCATCCACATTGACCGGAGCAAATTTTGCCCGGTAAGCAGTCTGAATTTCTTCCAGTTTTGCCTGGGTCTGTTCAATGCTTAAAGTGGATTTATCCCCCGTAAACCGTTTGGCGAGTTCCGCAAACACTTCCCATTCCTGGGGAATCTGATTCTGGGGTTCAAAGACAGGGGTTAAGGCCTGTTTCTGTCCCAGGGCATTGCCCATAGTCCCGGTCTTTTCATACCAGACAGGGCTGGGCAGGATAACTTCCGCATGATTCAAGGCATCACTGGGATAGCTGGACTGAACTACCAGGAAATCCATCTGGCCCATTTTCTGGATATCCTTATCCAGGAAGGGTAATTCATCATCACCCAAGGCCAGGAACAGGAATTTAGCATCTTCGGCATTCACTTTTTCCAGGAGACGGACGGAGAAATCTTCGGGAGCTCCGCCGATTTCCTGCCGCATCATCATATCAATTTCAAAAGCACCCCGGGCATTAGCTCCGTGGCGAAGGCCCAGAATGGGCAGTTTTCCATTCTGAATCCGGCCAACCTGGCGAATAAAATTAATCAGCGTCTGGAAAAGCTGGGGATTATTCTGTTTTGCCAATCCTCGGCCGAAAACAAAGACCGGATCTTTGGCGCGGGAAATCATCTTGGATATTTGAACAATCTTATCCCAGGAAATCCCGGTTACCTTTTCAGCATATTCAGGGGTGTATTGGTTAAATTCTTCCCGAAGCGAATACGGCAGTTCAACCTGCTGTTTCGATGAGGGAGAAGTCAAATCCAGGGAAATCAGGGAATTCAAAAGGGTCCCATCGGTTCCGGTATGGAGGGTCACATGAATATCCGCCATATCATCCAGCTGAGACTTATTGTCATTAATGATAATAAGTTTAGCCTTCTGTTGGCGAATCCGGGACCGCACCCGGGAGGCTAGAACCTTATGAGTCTTGCCGGGATCGGCTCCCATCAGGATGATGCAATCAGAATCATCCAGCCGGCTCATATCTGATTCCATGTTCAACACCGAATACTCGGTATTGGGTTTGTTTAAAGCCTGAGCAAAGGTATTATACTGGTAACTCCCAAACAGATACGCATTGGAGGTTCCAATAATATTCCGGAAGAAATGCATGAAACTGAAGATAGCTTCATTGGTCATCTTCGGGGAAATATATGCATAAATCGAATTGGGATCTTTGGCTTTCAGCCGTTTAAGGCGATATGAAATATGGTCCAACGCCTTATCCCAGGAAAATTCAATGGAGGCGCCCTGATGGACCACCGCCGGACGAAGAATCCGGGATTTATGGTTTAAGAGGGGTTCATATCGGCCCTTGTTGCACAGATGTCCATGGTTTACCTTTGAAGATTCATCTCCGTCAATGTTGACCAGGTGATTTCCTCGGGTATAAACTTCGATGCCGCAGCCGAGAGAGCATTGCTGGCAAATGCTTGGGGTCATCTGGCAGTCCTTGGTCTTACCCCGGAAAGAACTGAGCTTGTTAAAGAGGGCACCGGTCGGACAGGCTTGAACACAACCGCCGCAGGAAGTGCAACTCGATTCACTAAAAGGTTGATTTAAATCGACAACCACCATGGCATTATGTCCCCGGAATCCTAAATCCAGGGTATGCACCCCTTCCACTTCATCGCAATAACGGACACACCGGGCGCAGAGAATGCACCGGTTATGGTCAAGGACAAAATAAGGATGGGAACTGTCCACTGATAAATCCGGAAATAAATACGGGTACCGGATATGGTCCATCTTGTTTTCATAGGCTTTATTCTGAAGTTCGCAATCACCGCCCGACATCTCACAGAAGGGGCAGAAATGGTTCCTTTCAGAGAAGAGAAGTTCCAGGATCATCCGCCGCATCGTCTGGAGTTTCTCGGTATTACTATGTACCACCATCCCGTTGGCTGCCGGAGTGGTGCAGGAGGTCACGGGTTTACGCATTCCTTCCACTTCCACCACACACATTCGGCAGGACCCCATCGGGGTGAGGGATTTCAGGTAGCAAAGAGTCGGGATATAGACGCCATTATCATTGGCAATCTCAAGGATGGTCTGGCCCTCATGCCCCGAGCATTCTTTGCTATTTATGGTCAGCTTGATTTCAGGCGAGGTATCGTTCTTAGGCATTCTCCACCACCTCCGCAAGTTTGGCATCCGGTCCTGTCAATTTATACACCGAATCAAATTTACAGGCATCTAAACAGGCACCGCATCGGATGCATTTCTCTTCGACAATGTAATATTTCTTGGCATCAGTCCGTTTAAAGATGGTGTTGGTCGGACAGGCACGGGAACAAAGGCTGCAACCTACGCATTTTTCTTCATTGATACGGAACTCTAATAAGGCTTTGCAGACTTTGGCCGGACACCGTTTTTCCTGGATATGGGCAACATATTCATCCCGGAAATGCCTCAAGGTGCTTAACACCGGGTTGGGAGCTGTCTGTCCCAATCCACAAAGGCTGGCTTCCCGGCACATATTGGCCAATTCTTCCAGTTTTTCCAAATCGTCCATCTTGCCCTGCCCGTTGCAAATACGCTCTAAAATAGCATGCATCTGACGGGTACCTACCCGGCAGGGAGGACATTTACCACAAGATTCATCTACTACAAATTCCAGGAAGAACCGGGCCACATTCACCATACAGGAATCTTCATCCATGACAATCAACCCGCCGGAACCCATCATGGCTCCCAGCTTGGTAAGGGTTTCATAATCAATGGGGGTATCCAGGTATTTCTCAGGGAGACAGCCGCCGGAAGGTC
>DIVR01000034.1 GCA_002428325.1 bacterium UBP4_UBA6127 | reverse complement strand
AAGCCATCGCTGATTTATTAATCTCTCTAACATCTCTGTCTCTTTGGCTAGTTTTATAATTTTCATAACCCCAAAATAAAAGGGTCCATAACAAACAGGTAAATACAGTGGTTATAGCAACGACAATTATTTGTTTTACAGTGATGTTCATTTTAGTAGACATATCCTGGCAACCTCAATACGAATGGGGATAAAAGAAATCTTTTAATATAACCGTGGGATATATTTTCTTTGTTTTATCTGGTTCATAATAGAAACATACGATCCCTAGTTTTTTATTTTCTGTTATTAGCAGAACATAATTATTTGTTAAAATATATTCGTCTTTAGATAAATTATTTCTTAATGAAAATTTATTAATTTCTATCAATAAATCATCTAAAGGTAAAATATGTTCAGAATTACAAATAGTTGTTGATAAAATGCATTTAGTCATCCAATCATTTTTTACCCTTATATAGCGGCTCTCTCGAAATAATCCAAATGATAATAAATTAAACCCTAAAATTAATAAATAAACAAAAGTAGTAACAAAGAATGAAATAACTATTAATTGATATATAGATAATTGTTTACTCATGTATTACCTTCTGATTCCACAAGACCAATCGATATATAAAAGTGGACCTCGCAACCTCAATACGAATGGGGATAAAAGAAATCATTTGATATCTGATCAGTATAAGTTTTGTTGGATAACTCTTCCCTAAAATCCCTATAGAAGCAGGTTAACCCTAATAAATCATGTTCAGTAACTAAAAGTAATTCATCATCTGCCTGAAATTTCAATAATATCCTGAGATGTTCACCTGTATTAAATTTGGCTATTTCTTTATCGATCAATTCTGTATCCGGTATTTTTGCATCTGTAGAATGACCTAATTTACAAAAGGTACTATGCCACTTATTTTTATATGAAATAAAATTACCTTCTCGGGTAACCCCGTAATTAACTAAAATACCCCCCAATATGAGGGCATAAACACAGGTAGTTATCATAAAAGTCACTATAATATGTTTTTTCTTATCTGCCATCATTCTGCTCTTCTTTCCGGTTCTATACTTTTACGTCAAATATAGGCATTATATTTTGGGTTTCATCCATTTATACCAATGAGACATAATTCTCTTTCTGTATATATGAGATTTCTAATAAGAGATTGTATCAATTAATTAGACCCCTTCCATGGGAAAATAAACATTTCATGTTTACTGAAAACAATCTCCGGATTTCCTGTCCCTTCATTCTTTTTGATGATTGATATAGCTGGACAATGAGCAGGAGAATTTAAGGGAGATTTTAGTTTTCCGGGTCTCCTCCCAAATCTTTTTGAAAAATTGAAGGTGGTTCAAAATCAATCACATATTCAGATTTAATAGAAAGAGTAAGGGTTATATCGCAAGGAATCGTTGTGCTTGTTGAGAAATAATCCACTCTATAGGTTACATCATCATAAAAATCGGGGGCGTCGATACTTCTCTTTTTATCCGGCCCACATGAAATCAGAGTAAATGTGGTTTTATCTTCATATTTATATTCCAAGTATTCTTCTTGATTCCAGGGATCTCGTAATGCGGTTCTGCTACTAGAATCATTTTTGATTATATCTTCTAAATTTTCTGGAAGTCTTCTGTTAATGGTGTAATAACTAAAAACACTATCGGCCGCTTTATATATTTCGGAATGTTTTTGTCTTGTATCATGGGCCCTTATTTGTTCTTTTTTAGGGGTAATCAGATAAACCATCAATATCAGTAAACTCAGAATAATGGCTGAATAGATAATTCGTATTGATAATATTCTCTTTTTGTCTATCATAAATAATGGTCCCCCAAGACTAATTATTACCTTCATTTACATGTATAAAGATACCAATGAGGTCTTATCTTTTTATAATATTTACCTTTATTAAACTCTGTTATTAATAGGGTTTCTCCCCATTCTGTTTTTTGATAATGCCATTTTCTTACAGATTGACTATCATTTTCAAAATAGATAATTCCACCCCTAATAAGAGGGCCACTTCCATTCTTATGGAAAGATACACTTATTAATTGAATATTTTTTCCAGTCCCCAAAGAAAAGGTTGATAACGGAGCATTGGCAATATAGCGTCCTTTATCATATTCCTGATAATCTTGCCCCTGTTCTGATACTCTTTTACTAACTTTCTTCACAGCTTCTTCATAAGCAACATGGTGACTATTAAAATGAAGTATTTTTAAATAATCATAATAATTGCTCCTGGGTAACTATAATCGCAATAGCGGATAAAATACCAACCATTAACCAAATAACAGACTGATTGAAATATTGCTTTGAAGAAAATATACCCTTCACAAACAGATATAAAAATAACAATCCACTCATAGGAAGAAGAAGGAGTTGAAAGCTTAATATTCCATAATATACTATGCCGATTGGACTGGCTGGACTTATCCAAACCAGATATAAAGGAATACATAAGTTTATTAAATTCAATATAATCCACCCATATATAATTTGTTTTAAGGATATATCCGTTTTATTAATTCTAATTTTATAAGCAAACAAATTCATAAAATATTACCTCATTCGTATTGTTCCAGCCATCATACCATCATATATAACAGGTGAATATTTCGGAGCTATTCAGAAGGGACAACTCCATTCCTCAACGATTATACCTATACCAATGATTCTTTATTTTCTTTGCATAATAACTATTATTATCCGGTTTATTATCAGACAAATACATAAAACCCTGCCGGGGTAGGGTGAATATGCCATTGACTGAATAATCAATCTCAAGCTGACCATTTTCTTTTTTTATAACATTAATTGAATGAGCCTGTAACTTCATTTGTTTCGAAGGAATTAAAAAGTAATTTCTATCTGTAGTATTAGAAGAGACTTCAAAAGAATCCAAGTGGCCCGTTTCAATATTACGCTGTGTTTCAACATATTGAGCAAAATGATTCTCGAATTGAATCAGTAAGATTGAATTATATATTGGGGTACCTACCACCAAGATAAGGAGTGTTACCGCCAATATGATGCCAAAGGAGCTAAAATATCCCCATCTTAACTGATGGTCTTTGATCAGACTTCTTGCAAAACAAACTGTACCTGTTATTAAACTTACAGGAACTAACAATAAATAAATCCCAAATATTACCGTTAGAATTCCATATTTAAGAATGACCCAGTTGGGTGTATATGCTGTGAGAACTAATCCTATAAAAAGAATCAATCCAATTACTGCCAGATTAATATTTAACTTTTTCATTTCTGTTTTCTCCCCATTATCCGGATATCTTTGCAGGCTCGCTTTAATGGCCCGCCTTTCTTTTCTACAACGGCTTTTTCGTTAAAAAGTCTGTTTGGGTATCGTCGGAAGTAAATAAAAACCAAAAACATAATAGTCCCAGAGGAAATAAAAACAACATTAATATAAACATTTTATTCATCACCATTTAGCCTGATTGTCATTTATTCCATAGTTCATGAAATTGAGATAACCAATAGAATTTCTAATATAATTATTGGGTTTCATTGGAATCCTATTAACATCAAATTATCAATAATTCAATATTATATTCGATTGACATTATTTATAGATACTTTTCTATAAAATCCTACAGTACCCCTATTCAGATTGTATTTTTAATTAAATTCAATTTACCACCTGTTAATTTTATTTCGTCTATAATACCCAGCAAGACTCTAAACCCGTTTGATTTTGTTTACCCAATAGATAAGATATTTAGAAGAGAAATCAGGAATGGTTCTTAATGTGAGAAGATTATCTTTTTGACAGCTGTCAAAATATCTAGGAGCTGGGGGATAGGAACGCCAGGGTAATCATGGGGAGGAGACCGATAGGGATTTTATTCCAGAATGCCTTAATAATTAAGGTTAGATGTTCTTTGGGAAGGGTCAGTTAAGCTCTTTTGACAGCTGTCAAAAGGACAAAAGGTAAATTCGGGAGAGATGATGGATCCTCCCCTACCCCTACATTTTAAGAATGATTCTGAAGATAGAGCTATCAATATTAAATCAAATACCCTTACCTGATTTTAATTCAAAAAAGGTTTTTCTCCTGGGGAATCAAAGAAATAGTGATAAAGAGGGGTCTCTTTTTTAGGCATCACCCAAAGGTAATGGTAATCCTTTTGAAACTGGTAAATTCTGGCTAATTTATAGTTAGAATCCTTGATCATATGCCGATAAACAGCATTATCGATTTGAACCGGCGAAGAAAATTTCTTATAACTGTTAGAAACCAGGATAAGCAGATCAGGATTGGTTTTCAGGATAGCTTCAGCTTTGGACTCATCATTTTTATTAATAGCCATTTCTTTATTATTCAACCCGATAATATCCAGGGTATTCCAGTCAGAGAAATAAGGAACCGCTCCGGCATCTCCCATTGCCACATGCATTTGTCTGGGATTATCACAGGGAAACCCCCTTAAATCTTTCCCTAATTGAATATGAGCATTGAGCATTCCCTGGTATTCCTCGATTTTATTATGCTGGATTTTAGGATAAGCCAGCATTAAAAGGATAATGGGGACCATCGCGACTGATATTCCAAATATTCGGGCAGCTTGGGGATGACTCAGGAGTTTACTCTGGGCAATCAATCCTTCAGTAAAACTCAGGCATCCCAGGTAAACCAGGCAATAGAGCATCGGCATCGCCGGATAAATAAACCTTCCTTCATATCCCATCACATGCATCGGGAAAAAGAAAAAGAGGACAAACCCAATCACGGCCACCCAAAGAGGAATCAGTTGTTTGGTCAGTTTATTAGCCGAGAAAACAGCCATGAACCCGCCTGTCAGAAAGAAATCAGACAGGTAAAGTATCATAAACAGCCGTCCGGCAAAAAGATACATATTCCCTAATTTCACATAATATGGAAGGGGAAACATCAGGCCAAAATAAGCATATCGGGCCGTAAAATAAATCACTCCTGGCAACACATATCCCACAAAGACCATTTTCATCAATTCGATATTGTCTTTTTTGGAAAGAAAGAAAAAAGCCATTCCAATGGACAAGAAAGGTATCAGGTTGCCTTCCGGCCGGGTCAATCCTACGAGGAACCCGGAGAGAGCCAGAAATAAGGCCTCTCTACGGCTGGGTTGTTTCAGATAAATAATCAATCGGTAAAAATAGAAGGTTATCAGAAAGGTATAAAGGGCTGTCTCCATCCCGGAAATAGCATGCACGGCAGTGGCCGGCATAGCCGCTAAAGCTAATACCATCCCTCCCGGCAACCAGGGCTGACTCTCCCGGATAGCCTCCGGTAACAGTTTCCTCATAATCAGGTAACTTAATCCCAGAGTCAGGAGAATGAAAAATATTCCCAAATATCGGGCTGAGAGTTCAGGAGACAGATGTAATAAATAAGGAAGCGTCAGGGTCACCATCCAGAGGGGACTGGTAAAACCTTCGGTAGGGGGTCCTCCGGGGTTATAGACGAATCCATACCCCTGGCTCAAATTCCTGGCATATCGAAAGGTAATAAAACTGTCATCCACAATAAAAGGGCCAATCCCCCTGACATGCGAAAAGAAAACCAATACAGCAATCAAAAGCCATAACCAGCTAAGATTTTTAGCTCCGGTTAATAGCCCTACCCTTTTAACCTCTTTATTCATTTCCATATATTTCCTCATAAATAACTAAAATACTATCATTACTCTCCAATTAATTCTTACGGAAAAATTATTATACCTATTCCGTATCCTTACTCTTTCAATAGTAAAAAGAGTATCCTCTTCTCCGAGAAAAGGGAGGGGGCTTGGGGTCCTTATTTATAGTTACCAGCCGTAATAGGGGATATTATCTTACCAAATCCTGCAGATAATGATATAAAGGTGATAACTTGATAAATTCTGATTCCAGCCGGGAAACCAGTTTACTGCTGAATAATATCTCATCCACCGGATGGACCTGCGACAGATAAAAACTCTTTTTCTGATACCAGGGAACCAACGCCTCTGGAATAGGAGGAATCTCTATCCTTTTATAATCCTCTCCCCCCAGGGTGAAAGCCGATTTCGAGGTAAAAAAAGCAATGGCTTTCTGGAATTCAGCGGGTTTGCCAGTTATCTTCTTCCGGAATAAATCCATACATTCACGGCTGGCCTCATAATACCCCATCCCAAAACTATAAGATTCAGGGTTGATCTCAAAATAATAAGCGGGAGATATTTTCCAATCAATCACAGGGACTTTAAAAGTCAGCCACATATTGCTTCGATAAGGAGATTTATTCTTGGAAAACCGGGTATCCCGATATATTCTGGAAATGGTTTTATCCACTTTGGGCGTAACCTCAAACTGGGAATCAATTTCCAGCATTCCAGGCCCTAAATCTTCTACCAGCTCCTTAAAGGGTTCCAGGACTGACTGTTTAAATTCCTCCCGATGGGATTCATACCAGGCCTTATTACTGACTCCTGCCCATTGGAGATAATCCAGGGTCTCCCGGCTGAAACCCTGAAACTTATACACTCTAGCTTTGTTTTTCATTTTTCATCCTGCTTACTTACGAATTATCAGTATTCTACCTTATTTATCCCTTCCTGTTCACCCCTGCCCGATATTCGCTTTCATTGGGAGCCAGACCCAGGCTGTAACCTTCAGCCTGGGTCTGGCTCCCTTCCATCTCCCTTCCCAAAACGGCATAACCCAAGTTGACAGAGAGGGACTGATAGGCAGAAAATGGGAATCGTTTTTATTATTGGAGGATTAATAATGTCCAACTCAGCCTTAGCAAGATGGATTCAAGTTATAGCAATTCTCGGAATGATATTTATGTTAAGTGGTTGCGCCACCACACCCGACCGGACCAAACGAAGCAATGCCTGGTTCCGTCAACAGCGTTATCCGGTGGATGGCCGGAATTTCACCCCCGTCGATAAAAATATCGCCCAACTGGGAACAGTGCAGGATAATGAAGAAGGCTCTCTGAATCCTTATGTCCTGGCAATCATCCGTTGTTACCCCACCGATGGGTCTTACCCCTACCGATGCAAACCCCTGGAATATGACCTATATAATGGAGTTACCCAGGACCTCTGGTATCAGGGAAGAGTGGTAGCAAAAGCCCATCCCAGCTGGACCCGGTGTTCTTATTGTTGCGGGTTGACCTTTGAAATTTTCTACAGAGCCATGGCTCTTCGGAATATCCAGAAAGGGCTGGACCCTGATAATTATAATGGGATGGGGTTCCATGACCTGTTTAATCTCCTCCAACTCTGGTATATCGAAGGAAAAGGGGATTCCCCTCAATATGGGATTGAAGCCTATGGGCTGGGAACGAAAATCGAGAACCTCGAAGATGCCCAAGCCGGTGATTATTTGGATTATTCACGGAATAATAAATCGGGACATTCGGTCATTTTCATTGAATGGAAACGGGATTCGGATAACAAGATCACCGGATTCAAATATTTCTCCTCCAATTCCAGAGGGGTGGGATATGGAACTGAGTATTTTGAGGATTGTGGCGGCAAAGTCCTCCATCAGTATTTCCGGCTGGCCCGAGTCGGCAGCATCCAAAATTATAAACCTTTTGACAGGACCCAAATCCCTTTTAGAAGGGCTTATAATCCATAACCCTTTGTCTTATTGATATTAATAAGGATTGCTTATATAATTCGAGGAAGCAATCAAACCCCGGCAGGAGGGAAATCATATCCTTATGAATAAAAATGAAGATTATCTGAGACTCTTATCGGTATTCCATTATGTGGTTGGGGGAATGGTGATTCTTTTTGCCTGCTTCCCGCTTATCCATCTATCCATTGGATTGCTAATGATATTCAAACCAGCATTCATGGATATAAAACCCAATGAAGCTCCATTCACGATGATGATGGGTATCATCTTTACCCTTTTTGCCCTGGTCTTTATCCTGGGAGGATGGACCCTGGGTGGATGTATGATTGCTGCCGGCAAATATCTCTCCCGTAAAACCAGATATACCTTCTGTATGGTCATCGCCGGTATCGAATGTATCTTTATGCCCTTCGGCACTGTCCTGGGAGTCCTGACCCTCATCCTGATCCTGAAAGAAGATGTGAAAGCCTTGTTTGAATAGACCCTTTATCAGGACACCAAAAGCCTATCATCAATAAATTCAATACTCTGATATTTTGACAGCTGTCAAAATAGTAATGAGCTTACCCAAATAAGGCTTATTCAAAAGAAAAAGGCTGAGTCCCCATAAATGGGGAACTCAGCCTTCATGAAGATAAAATCAACAGCCATCAATTCTTATTCAGTGGAGAAATCAGAGAGTTCCACCGGAACAGAAGAACTGCCGCCAATACCAAATTCCGAGAATCCCGTTAATCCGGTCCGGACAATCGTGGTCCCGCTGTTGGTGCCAGGAGTCCCATCAAGAGTCCAGGAGGATCCACTATTAGCCCTCTTCAGGATACGAACTTGGCTTCGGCTGGAGATATCGCCCAAGCTTAAACCATTGGCATTGAGGGTTAGGTCATAGGTCCCGCCTGTGATTCCACCCATTGACCAGTATCCTTCTGGTGCCACATAAGTAACGCTTAAGGCATCAGTATCCGATAAAGGTAATCCACTACTGCCTGGATTCGAAGCCACAAATTTAGCCGTTATGACTCCGGCTGTGGGAGCGACTGTAAAATTAACTGCCGCTGAATTATCATGGGTTCCATCACCAATAGGTAAACTGTAGGAACCTGTTGAAGCAGGAATTCCACGGACAAGATTTCCAACCACATTTCCCGAAGTCCAACTCAATGCACCAGCATTGCCGCTGGAACCCAGAATCAGGTTATTGCTGCCAGTATAGACATTTCCACTGTTCAACAGGAGGTTATTAACATTGACATCCTTCTGCAGGACAACTCCATTGGCATTGTTGATATTGCAGGTAGGGATGCTCAATGTACCACCAGACCCGCTGACAGTCTGCTGAGAAAGGCCTCCCAATACCAGCCCTCCGGTAGAGGAAGTCCCTAAATTTGCATAGAGCCCATTCTGAATCAAGTTCTTCTGCAGTATCCACTGTCCGGTCATGGTGATATTGGTCGAAACATTGGAATTAATCTGCAAGTTCCCTTGAATGGTAAAAGGCATGCCACCCGTACCGGTATAATTCCGGCCGGCAACACCTGATAATACCAGGTTGCCATATGTCCTATTGGAAAGCGACAGGGCAAAACCGCCTGTACCGGGAGCTTCCACCTCCAAGGTGGCATCAGGTCCCCAGATGGTACCTCCCATGGCTGAACCTAAAGCCGGGAAGGGACTGGTAAAAGATTGGGCGGTTGAATGGTGACAGTATCCGCCATTCTTAAATTCCGCTGTATTCCAGCCGGAATTATTCATCACCACAGGGCTGAGCCGGCCCTGATTGACTAGTTTACCACCATTATTGACGGTCAAATCTACGGTACTGTCCATTGAACCGGCAATATTTAATATAATGGAGGTAGAGTAAATGGAGGCAGTGGTCGTAATCAACAGGGTAATATTGTTCCCTGATACTGAATCTCCAATCGAGAGGGTTTTGACTGATTTAGTTGTATTATCATCAATCGTAACCGTATAGTTGCCTCCGACATAAGTATTATCCAGGTAAACATCATCCATTCCAGTGGGAACTCCATCCGGACTCCAGTTGGTAGGATTGGCCCAGCGACCATCAGCACTGCCATTATCCCAGTATTTTGTGGTAGATGATGCCAGGGTAAAACATCCCAGATAATTGTTGGTAATTAAATAGAAAAGTTTCCCCGAAGAATTACCGGCAAAATCACCTGTTCCGTTAGTATTCCGGTAACCGGGTAATACCATAGAAGTCAACACCGGCCGTACGGGTGTGAAATCAATCACCGAGGCCCGCTGTGCGCCATTGGTCACATCTGCCAGGAATCCTTCCCGATACCCGTCATTACCACCAATGACTGAACGGGGATTCAACCCACCCAGGTATTTCTTGCCATTGATTTTGACATATCCAATCCCGGGAGAACCCAACATAAAACTGCTGTTGCTGATGGCATCCGCAAAGACTTCCAATCCTGAACCATCGGAGGTAACACGGCCGACAGTCCCATTGTTGGTCAGATATATATAACCATCTTCATCAACAGCTATTCCACGGATGACAGAACCCGTGACTCCTGTCGCTGTAATCTTGGTAATATTGCTAATGGAATACCCTGTATCATATGAGGTCATTTGATACACAAGATTCTGGACAGAAACATGGTTTCCCTGAATCTGGAAATAGAAATTAACTATCGAGTTACCATTATAGGTCAATGCCCAGTAATCACCCAGACGAAGGGTCGTTCCTGCTCCCACACTAGCGGCAGGCATTGCCGGTCCTATGGCAATACCATCTCCACTTGTGCTGTCAGAGGCCAGGTTATGATATATCTCCATAGGCGCTGAAGCTTCATCTGCCCAACGGTATATCCTCAAAGCACCGGTTTTGGTATTGGTCGATACACTTGCTCCCCATATCATCCCATTGGATGCCGCTCGGATTTTCCCCAGAACAATCGTTCCTCCAGTAACCCCGGTAACATTCATATTACCCAGAGATGTACCATCGGATGCATTGAATATCGAGATCGCCGGAGTGGTCTTTGCCACCAATACATGGTCTGTGTTTGGGTTATAACACATTCCTCTGGAAATAAAAGTCGTATCAATCAGGTTTCCTGCTTCTGCATCATATCGCCAGACTTGAGTTAATGTAGCATGTGAATTAACCGAACATAGGCTGATACAGAAAACCAGGGTTAATAGTAATAGTATTCTCCTCATTGTCATTGTCTTTCCTTTCAACGTAAAATGGTCTTCTTCCAAATATTCTCTCTCATTGCATTTCTCATTTCTTTTCATTCTCTTTTCACCTCCTTCCTCCGAATGCAATGTTAATTCGCTTTATCAGATTATTATTAAAGCTATATATCTAGTCAATACCATTTTAAAATATATTTAATATGCTTGTTTTACCTTTAAATTGTATAAGGTTATTTTCTACATATTAGGTATTATTGAGTATAATTATGATTCGAAAGCCAGATACCTTCCATCCGGAATGACAGAGGCAGAAGATAGAAATAGAGGGAATGGGACAATAATTACTTGTCAGAACTTGAGTTTTGCCCTTAAATTAAGTAATATAAATCTTCTTTTTTAATTAAATTGGGATGAAGGAATACCTTGTAAATGAAAGATATCCAAAGTTGGAGTGAGATACTGTATAACCATGCCAGGAATAGACCTGATCAAATTGCCGTCTATTCATCATATTATAATTTAACCTATCGTGAATTAAGTCAGAACGCTAACCAGGTCTCAAATTATCTCATATCCAAGGGATTGAAAAAAGGTGACCGAATTGGGATTCTTTGCGACAAAACCCCTGAATTTGTGATAATTTCATTGGCTTGTTCTATTTCAGGCTTTATTTTGACCCCTTTGAATTACCGGATTCCCCATCAGGAAATGGAATTTGTCTTGCAATTGACCCATCCGACCTTTCTGTTTGGCCAAGATGAGCATTGGAAAGCCTATCTGGATATCTTGGATAAATGGTTTACTTCTGAACAGAGGGTTATACTGGATGATTCAGGTAATCAATGGACCGAAATGCTGTCGCAGAGCTCAATGGGTACCCCCCACTTATTGGCAGAACCGGAAGACCCGGTATATTTGAACTTTACTTCAGGCACTACCGGCACTCCTAAAGCGGCCCTTACTACGGGATCTGTTTTATATTGGAATACCCGCGGGTCGGTGGAAACTTTGGAAATGGATTCAGAAGATATCTTAATGTCACTCTTTCCTGTTTATGGGCATCCCCATGAACTCTGGTGCCGGCCTGTTTACCTGGGGGGAGCGATGGTTTTGTTGAATCAAACATCCCCACGATCAGTGGCTAAAGCCCTTAGTGATTATAAAGTAACTGTTTTTATGGCCGTTCCCAGCCTGATGAATATGCTGGTAACCCTTTTGGAAGAAGATGGAGATGATTTTGATTTTTCTCACCTCAGAATCCTGGAAGCAGGAGGAATGCACTCAACAGAAGGACTGACTCGGCGGATTAAAGACAAATTTACTATTTTTAACAGCCAGTATGTCCCGGTATGGGGTAGTACCGAAACCGCTGGAATCGCCTTATGCTCCAAAACGGAACCTCCATCCCCATTGGGTTCAGTGGGATTACCGGTAAAATATTATGAAGCTAAAGTTGTAGATGAGAAGGGAATAAATTGTTCCCCGGATGAAATCGGTGAATTGGCAGTACGAGGACCCGGGGTTATCTCCAGTTATTTTCAGAATGAAGAGGAAAACAATCATTCTTTTAAAGAGGGCTGGTATCATACCGGAGACCTTTTTAAAAAAGATGAAAATGGATTTTTCTATTTTGTCTATCGCCGGCAGGGAATGATGAAAGTTGCAGGGCTGAAAGTATCTCCCCAGGAAATTGATAATGTTCTTTCCCTGCATCCGGATATCCTGGAAGCTATCTGTGTCCCAGCTTATGACCCTCTCCGGGGTGAAATCCCCAAGGCTCTTATTGTTTGTAAAGAGGGAAAAAACCTCTCTCAACAGGATATTAAAAAATTCTGCCGGTCTTACTTGGCAGAATATAAAATTCCACGTCAGGTGGAATTCTGGGACTCCCTTCCCAAAACCCCCACCGGGAAACTTGATATCAGAAAAATCAAGGAAATGGTCCAGGCTGGTTTGAATAGTTGATTTCGTTTGCTGCAAGAAGCTTGGCATCTGTGGGGATTCGGAGGATATAATGGGTAGTTTGACTTTGTATTTTTACTAATCGTCTCTATCCCAGTTCATCACCAGTATTCCTGCCAGAGAAATTCCTGAACTTACTACCTCTTTTTTCGGCTATTCATCTTTTGAACCCTATTTTTTTAAACAATAAAAAAACCCGATAGATCATCACAAGATCTATCGGGTTTCTATATTTAATCTCGGCAACTACCTACTTTCACACCCAGTCCCCCAGGCACTATCATCGGCTCCAGTGGTCTTAACTTCCGTGTTCGGGATGGGAACGGGTGTTTCACCACCGACATGGTCACCGAGAAAACTTGAAATCGAATACGAGTAAAAAGAACGTTTATTTCTATACTTGGCGCTTTACCGATTTTTTAAGCTAGATCAAATAATATGGTCAAGCCTCACGAGGGATTAGTACCGGTCAGCTAAACACATTGCTGTGCTT
>DIVR01000037.1 GCA_002428325.1 bacterium UBP4_UBA6127 | reverse complement strand
ATTATGCAAACGCAAAAAATCCGTATCCGTTTAAAAGCATTTGATTATCGGCTGTTGGACAAATCAGCCAAACAGATTGTTGAAACTGTCTTAAGTACAGGCGCTACAATCTCCGGTCCGGTACCGTTACCGACCAAGATCAATTGGTACACGGTCCTTCGGTCTCCTCATACCGATAAGAAATCCAGGGAACAGTTCGAAATGCGAACGCATTTACGGCTGTTGGATATTCTCAATCCGACTCAGAAAACGTTGGATGCCCTGACCCAGCTGGATTTGCCCTCGGGCATCCATGTTGAAATCAAGATTTAGCGATCGAGCGAAAATGTATGGAGCTGACTATGTTAACCGGTTTATTAGGTAAAAAAATAGGAATGACACAGATTTTCACCGAAACGGGTGAAGTCATCCCGGTGACTGTCATTGAAGTAGGGCCGGGTTATGTCGTCCAGAAAAAGAACGTCGAGACCGACGGTTATGAAGCTGTGCAGCTTGGGTTTTGCCTGAAACGAACAGGCAACCATGTGAAACAGAATCTGCCGATTAAAGGACACCTGAAAAAAGCAGGGTTGGAGAGTCTTCCAATCTCTCATTTCAAGGAATTCAGAACTGGTTTAGATGTGCAACTGGAAGTCGGACAGAAAATCACCTGCGATTTTTTCAAAGAAGGCGAAAAAGTTGACGTTACCGGCGTGATTAAAGGCCGTGGATTTGCCGGGGGTGTGAAACGGCATGGTTGGGCTGGCCAGCCAATGTCTCACGGTTCAATGATGCATCGTCGTCCGGGTGGCACGGGTGCTAGCGCAACCCCCTCCCGAATTATCAAAGGAAAGGCCCTTCCCGGTCATTACGGCAATACGAATATGACCGTTCAGAGCTTGGTAATCCGAAAGGTCGATATCGACAGGAATCTTATCCTGGTCGAAGGAGCAATCCCGGGGTCAACAACCGGAATTGTCGAAGTTAAAAAAGCTGTGAAATCCAAAAAGAAATAGCGAAGAATTGATGACCTATGGCGAAGATAACCTTACTTAATATCAATGGTAATTCGGCCGGTGAAATGGAATTAAACGATAACTTTTATTCTATGGAACCCAATCAGGCCGTCATGCAGGAAGTTGTCATTGCTTTAATGGCTAATAAACGCCAGGGAACTGCCTGCACCAAACGTCGGGATGAAGTCCGCGGCGGTGGTAAGAAACCATGGCGACAGAAAGGTACTGGGAATGCCCGTTCAGGGTCTACTCGTTCACCTGTCTGGGTTGGCGGTGGTTCTGTGTTCGGTCCTAAACCGCGCAGTTACAATCAAAAACTTACCCGTAAGAAAAAACAATTGGCACTTCGCAGTGCATTGATTGAACGGTTACGGGATGGCGGAATAGTTGTTGTGGACTCTTTTGATGTCCAGGAAGCCAAGACCAAGCCGATGATAGAGCTGATGGATAAGTTGGAAATAACCCATACAGCCCTGATTGTGATGGATACTGCAAACGAGAATTTTATCAAGTCCGCCCGTAATATTCCGTTCGTAAAATTATGCGTGGCGAACAACATCAATACTTACGACCTGCTGCGGTTCCAAAAGGTTATCTTTGAGAAGTCCGCCCTTAGCAAGGTCGAAGAATCTCTCAATGAATAGCAGGGAAGTCGTATGTTGCTGAAAGACATCATCATCAGGCCTTATCAGACTGAAAAGAGCCTGGAACTGACGGAAAAATTTAATCAATATACTTTTATCGTTAACCGGAATGCCAATAAAATTCAGGTTCGTAAAGCGATTGAAGAAGCTTTTAAAGTAAAAGTTGTTCGAGTCAATACCATTCTGGTCAAAGGAAAACCGCGTCGTGTCAGAGGCCGGATTGGCAAAACTCAGGATTACAAGAAAGCGTTTGTAACCCTTAAAAAGGGCGAGAAAATCGAATTCGTATAAACAGAGAGATAGACTATGATCAAACGATATAATCCAACAACACCAGGCCTTCGTTGGCGGACTACACTGGTTTTCAAAAAAGTCGGAGACGGCGTTCCTTCTCCGAACCTGCTGAAACCACTTCCGAAAACCGGTGGCCGAAACAATAAGGGCCGTATCTGCACCCGCCATATCGGCGGCGGCCATAAGCAGACGTATCGTGTCATCGATTTTAAGCGGAACAAAGATGGGATCGTGGGTATTGTTTCAGCGATTGATTATGATCCGAATCGGTCCGTGCGCATCGCCCTCATTAATTATCCCGATGGCGAAAAACGTTACATTCTGTGCCCCGAAGGTTTAAAATTAAATGATAAAGTGCTGTCCGGTTCCGGGATAGAGATTGCTGTTGGCAATTCCCTTCCTTTGAAGGAAATCCCGACAGGTACTACTCTCCACAACCTGGAAATTCGTCCCGGTAAAGGCGGACAGATGGTCCGCAGTGCCGGAAACAGCGCTGTGTTAGTCGGAAAAGAAGGCTCCTATGCTCAGATCAAGCTTCCTTCCGGCGAACTTCGGAAATTCCTTCTGGAATGCCGGGCCACTATTGGACAGCTTGGGAATGCCGAGCATGGTAACATTTCGATTGGTAAAGCCGGTCGAAAACGTTGGATGGGAATCTATCCCTCCGTCCGTGGTGTTGCAATGAACCCGGTGGATCACCCGATGGGTGGTGGTGAAGGCAAGACCTCCGGTGGCCGTCACCCCTGTTCACCCTGGGGTTGGAAGACCAAGGGATTTAAAACCCGTAAGAATAAGACAACTTCAAAATATATCATTAAACGTCGAAAATAAATTCGAGGATATAAGGTAGGAAGACATGGGTCGTTCGTTGAAAAAAGGTCCTTTTGTGGACCAGAAGCTTATGAAAAAACTGGATAAGGCCGACAAGACCGGTGACCGGTCTCTGATTAAGACCTGGTCTCGGCGGTCGACTATTA
Source organism: bacterium UBP4_UBA6127 (assembly GCA_002428325.1). Lineage (GTDB taxonomy): Bacteria > UBP4 > UBA4092 > UBA4092 > UBA4092 > UBA4092. Next base: position 69,331 of record DIVR01000037.1, on the reverse strand, counting down.
CTCCCCGAATGGTTGGGTATACCTTTGCCGTTCATAACGGAAAGAAATTTATAGCCGTATATGTGACCGAGAACATGGTAGGGCATAAACTGGGTGAATTTTCACCGACCCGGACCTTCCGTTCTCATAGTGGTCATACTGAAAAATCGACGGCGCTCAAATAATAAAGCGGCAAGATAGGAATATTTTATGTATCAGGCAACTGCAAGATATGTGAGAGTTTCGGCTCAGAAATCAGTACGGGTCATTGATCTCGTGCAGAAAAAATATGTTAACGAAGCCCTAAATAATCTGGCGTTTATGCCCAATAAACCGGCTCGGATAATTGAAAAATTAATCAAGTCGGCCGTAGCCAACGCTCAGAATGTCGATAAAAATGTCGATGCTAAACGGCTGTATGTTAAAGAGCTTCGAATCGGAAAGGGGCCTCATTTGCGTCGGTTTCAACCCAAAGCCATGGGAAGAGCCGGCCGGATTCTCAAGCCTCTCAGCCATTTCACCGTCGTCTTGGAGGAGAAATAACTCCAACTAATGTTTAGGCAGAAGGATTAAACAGTCGCATGGGTCAGAAAACACATCCGATAGGGTTCCGGTTAGGAACTGTTGAAACCTGGAGTTCACGCTGGTTTTCCGAGAAAGAATATGCCAAAAATCTTCATGAAGACCTGGCTATTCGCAAGTATCTGAAAAAACGGCTCTACCAGGCTGGTATTTCCCGCATTGAGATCGAGAGAACACCGAATCGGGCACGCATCAGCATTCATACCGCCCGACCGGGAATTGTCATCGGTCGTAAGGGAAGTGAGATTGAAAAACTTAGAAAAGATATGGAAAAACGGACCGGCCAGCGGGTCTTCATCAATATTGTCGAGATTAAGAAGCCAGAGTTGGATGCGCAACTTGTGGCTGAAAGCGTGGCGGCAGCACTGGAAAAACGTGTCGGATTCCGCCGTGCCATGAAGAAAGCCGTAACGACATCCATGCGCCTGGATGCAAAAGGCATCAAGGTGGCGGTGTCGGGTCGATTGGACGGAGCTGAAATGTCTCGGTATGAGTGGTACCGGGAAGGGCGAGTTCCTCTCCATACCATTCGTGCCAAGATTGATTACGGTTTTGCGATAGCCTATACAACTTACGGGACTATCGGCGTAAAAACCTGGATCTTCAAGGGTGAAGTCATCAAACGCCAAGATGAAACCGTGGCTCCGATGGCCAATAATTCCCGCAATCAGTAGAAGGAATTGAACGATGCTGTTACCGAAACGTGTAAAATTCAGAAAAATGCAAAAAGGCCGGATGCGAGGGGTTGCTTCCCGGGGTTCCACTATCAGTTTTGGAACCTATGGATTACAGGCAATTGAATGCGGATGGCTCTACAATTATCAGATTGAAGCAGTTCGTGTGACTCTTACCCGTTTTGTTAAACGAGGTGGGAAACTCTGGATCCGGGTTTTCCCGGATAAACCTTTGACCGTAAAACCGGCTGAAACCCGAATGGGTAAAGGCAAAGGAAACCCGGAATACTGGGTAGCTGTTGTCAAACCCGGGAGAATCCTTTTCGAGTTGGAAGGTATTACGGAAGAACAAGCCAAAGAAGCCGTCCGTCTGGCATCACATAAATTGCCATTTAAAACAAAACTGTTAGTAGGAAGACAGTAAGCCATGAAGAAAAATGAACTGAATCAAATCAACCAGGAAGATTTGGAAAAACTCTTACAGGATACTCAGGACGAGATTTCCAAACTCCGGATGCAAAAGGCAATCGGCCAGTTAGACAACGTAAATTTAATTCGAACAAAACGGAAAGATGTAGCTCGAATCTTCACACTGCTTAACGCGAAGAAAGCTACTGACAAGTCATAGAAGGAATTAGAGACAGCCTATGGATACCAAAGGTCATCGCAAAATTGAAACCGGAGTTGTAATCCGGTGTAAACAGGACAAGACGGCCATTGTGGCCCTCGAAAAAGTCCAGGTGCATCCGATCTATAAGAAACGGATACGCCGGTTGAAAAATGTCCATGTGCATGATGAGAAAAATGAGACCCGAGTCGGGGATACTGTTACAATAATAGAAACCCGGCCACTCTCCAAAACCAAGCGGTGGCGGGTGAAACAAATCTTGGCACACAGTCGAGTCTCACAGGAAAAATAATAGAGAGGTTACAGCCGTGATCAGCGTTGGAACAAATCTAGATGTAGCGGATAATACCGGTGCCCGGCGGATTCGGTGCATTCGAATTCTGGGACATTCCCGAGTTCGGTATGCTCGAGTCGGTGATGTGATTGTGGTGGCGGTCAAGGATGCCATTCCTGAGGGAATGGTGAAAAAAGGCGATGTGGTGAAAGCCGTCGTTGTGCGGACCCGGAAAGAATTCCGTCGTCCAGATGGTTCACGCATCCGATTTGACCGTAATTCAGCGGTCATTATTACAGACCAGGGAGAACCTAAAGGAACTCGTATTTTCGGGCCAGTGGCTCGTGAGCTCCGCGATAAAAAATTCACCAAGATAATATCCCTGGCCCCAGAGGTCTTATAAAGGATGGCTCAAATGGTCAACACGAAAACCCGATATAAAATACGTTTACGCAAAGGCGATCTGGTTATAGTTTTAAAGGGTAAGGACCGGGGTAAAAAAGGGAAAATCCTGAGAGTGCTTCCGATCAAGGACCGGGTGATAGTCGAGCGGGTCAACTTCGTGAAGAAGCACAGCCGCCCGACCCAGAACAACCCGAAAGGCGGAATTATCGAGCAGGAAGCTCCGATTCGGGTCGCTAATGTCGCATTGTATTGTGAAAAATGCGGTGCCGGGCGACGGACCCGTTCCCATGAAATTGAAGCCGGAAAGAAAGCCCGAGTCTGCGTCAAATGCGGCGAGACCCTGGGAACTCAGTCTGCTTAACGGATAGACGCCTACCTGTCCAATGAGCGGGATAAAATTACCACTATTCCACTGAAAGCAAAGACACGAAGATTATGGCAGAGACAGATAAAAAAAACAGAAGAGAGAAATCTCAAACAGACAAGAAAGAACAGCAGGAAACTGCTAAGGCTCCTGAAGATAAAACTAAAGGACGGCCTGAAGGATATTTGCCGCGACTCAACAAGCTTTACCAAGAAAAGGTCGCCGGCGATATCATGAAGAAATATGAGTTGAAAAACCGAATGCAGGTTCCCACACTCACAAAGATAGTTATCAATATCGGTTGTGGCGAAGGTGCCAAGGATATCAAAATCTTGGATGCCGCCGCCAGGGAACTTGGCCAGATAACCGGTCAAAGACCTGTTATCACCCGGGCAAAAAAATCTATTGCGAATTTTAAGATTCGTGATGGGATGCCTATCGGCTGCATGGTAACGCTTCGCGGGATGAATATGTATGAGTTTCTTGATCGATTGATTAACATTGCCTTACCGCGAATCAAGGACTTCCGGGGTTTATCGCCAAAATCCTTTGATGGAGCTGGCAATTATACCTTCGGCATCAAGGAACAGATGATTTTCCCGGAAATTAACGTGGATGCCATGGTCCAGACAACGGGAATGAACATTACCCTTTGCGTATCCGGCGGTTCGGATGATAAGTCCAGGGATCTGCTTAAGGGGTTAGGGTTTCCTTTTACATCATAGGAGTAAACTGTGGCAAAGAAATCTCAAATATTACGTGCATTAAGAACACCAAAATTCCAAGTCAGAAAATACCACCGCTGCCCCCTTTGCGGTCGTCGGCGTGCCTATTATCGGAAATTTGATATGTGTCGAATTTGTTTCCGAGATTTAGCACGACAGGGAAAAATCCCCGGCGTCACAAAGTCCAGCTGGTAAATTCAAAAGAAAGATTATAAGGGTTAATGAATATGGTCGTAACGGATCCTATTGCCGATATGCTGACTCGTATTCGCAATGCGAATATGGTTTATCATGAGAAGGTCGATATTCCCAGTTCCCGGATGAAGCTGGAACTTGCCCGGATACTGCGAGACCAGGGCTTTATCAAAAACTATAAACTGGTCCGAAGCCGGAAACAGGGTATTATCCGGATTTATATGAAATATGGACCCAGCAGGGAACGGATCATTGGAGGAATGGAACGGATCAGTAAATCTTCGTTGCGGATATATGTCCCAGCGAATCGGATCCCCAAAATCATGAATGGTCTGGGAATTGCCATCCTTTCAACATCAAGGGGTGTCATGACCGATCAGGAAGCTCGTCTCCAGAAGGTCGGCGGCGAATTGCTGTGCAAAATTTGGTAATTGAGTGGTAGGGAATAAATATGTCACGAATTGGACGTCTGCCAGTAACTTTGCCGAATAAGGTCAAAGTTCAAATTAAGGAAAATACGGTTGAAGTAAACGGACCGTTAGGAACCTTGAAGTATGATTTACCGGAAGGTATTTCCGTTGAGATCGACGATAACAAGGTTCATGTAAAACGCACCACAGATGAGAGCCAGCTCCGAAGCTTGCATGGCCTTTCTCGGGCACTGATCAACAATATGGTTATCGGTGTCACCGAAGGCTACCGTAAGAGCCTGGATGTCGTGGGGACGGGATACCGTGCTTCAATGGAAGGTAACAAAATCAATATTCAAGTGGGTCTTTCACATCCAGTGTTGTTTCCAGTTCCTGACGGAATCACTGTTGAATTAGAACAGACCAAGGATAAAGTGTCCCGGATCAAGATTTCCGGCTTCGACAAGCAACTCGTCGGAGAAGTGGCCGCCAATATCCGAAAAATCAGATTACCGGAACCTTACCAGGGTAAGGGGATCCGTTATACAGATGAACACATTCGCAGGAAAGTCGGCAAGACGACGGCTTAACGAACTCTAGCAAAGGAGCTTTCCAGTAGGGTACGAATATGGTTATTAAAAAGTTAATTGGGCGCAAACGCCGGCAAGTCAGGTCCCGAAAAAAAATCACCGGGACAAATGAACGTCCACGTTTATGCGTATTTATCAGCAACCGTAACATTTATGTACAGTTGATCGATGATGTCAACAGCGTGACTCTGGCCTCGGCCAGCACCGTCACTAAAGACCTTAAGGATTATGCAGCCAATAAAGAAGGCGCTGCTACCGTGGGTAAAAAAATCGCAGAAATTGCCAAGACTCAAAATATTGAAAAAGTTGTATTTGACCGTGCCGGATATCAATATCATGGCGTGGTAAAAACCATCGCTGATGCCGCCAGACAGGCGGGGTTACAATTCTAGGTTGGACAATGATGAATCAAAATCAGAATGACAAATTAAAAGTAACTGAAATTAAGGAAATGACAGCCCACGCTGAAGAGTATAAACTTCAGGAGCGAGTGGTCCGGGTAAACCGGGTAGCCAAGGTTGTCAAGGGTGGTCGCCGATTCAGTTTTACTGCCATTGTGGTTGTGGGTGACGGGCAGGGGAAACTGGGTGTCGGATATGGGAAAGCACGTGAAGTGTCTGAAGCGATTCGAAAAGGCACTGATGATGCCAAGAAGAATCTTTTCACCATTCCGCTAAATGGGAAAACCATCACCCATGATATTATTGGGATGCATGATGGGGCAAAAGTCCTTTTACGGCCGGCACCTGAAGGATCGGGTATCCGGACCGGTTTAACCATGCGACCGGTTGTCGAAATGGCCGGCATTCATGATATTGTTGGCAAATCACTGGGGTCAGACACGGCCGTTAACGTAGTGGCTGCCACTATTGATGCCTTGAAGAAACTCAAGGATCCAGCAGTGATTGCTGCTCTACGCGCTGCCAATTAATTACCAGCCCTGAAAAATCAGGTTTGGAATTATTGCAACATGTTGTATAATCATCCGAAACTTTTTAAGTGGTAAAGAGACTATGAAACTGCATGAAATTGAGATAACAGAAGGTTCTAAAAAGAAACGCAAACGGGTAGGTCGTGGTACCGGAAGCGGACACGGAAAAACCTCTTGCCGTGGTGGCAAGGGTTTAACCGCCCGTTCAGGCGCCCATAACCGGGTTGGTTATGAAGGCGGTCAGATGCCAAAGGTTCGACGGTTACCCAAACGAGGGTTCCATAATACGCCTTTTCAGCATTTCACCTATGAAATTGTGAATCTCCAGGACCTCAAGAGAGTCCAGGCAGACAAAATTGATAATGAAGCCCTTTACAATGCCGGGTTGATAAAACATATCAACTGCAAGACTAAAATCCTTGCTAAGGGTGAATTTACTCAGAAAGTAAATGTCGTAGCGGACGCTTTCTCGGAGTCGGCTCGCCAAAAGATTGTTGAACTTGGTGGAACCGCCGAGGTTCGGACAGCTCAATCCTAACCATTGACTGAAACAGACCGAGAGGAATCATGATTAAAGCCTTTCAGAGCATCCTCAATATTCCCGACTTGCGGAAGCGGATCGGTTACACGATCCTATTCTTAATTGTTTTCCGGCTGGGCGCACATGTCCCGGTCCCCGGTATCAATACCGCTGCAATCAAGCAGATGGCTGAAACGGGCGGAGGCAGTCTTTTTGGATTAATAGATATGTTTTCCGGCGGTGCCTTCAAACAGTTGACAGTATTTGCACTAGGGATCATGCCTTATATTTCGGCATCGATTATTTTGCAATTGCTGGCGGTAGTGATCCCTTATCTGGAACGCCTTTCTAAGGAAGGCGAACAGGGACGGAAAGTAATAACCCGATATACACGGTATGGAACGATTATTTTAACCGCCTTCCAGGCTTACGGCCTTGCTATTTATGCTGAAAGCATGGGCGGAGGCGTTGTTATCACCCCAGGCTATAGTTTCCGGTTTATGTTTATGTTGACAGTAACAGCCGGTACCGCATTTTTAATGTGGCTGGGTGAGCAAATCACTGAACGCGGCATTGGAAATGGTATTTCACTGCTGATTTTTGCCGGGATTGTGGCCCGAATGCCGATGGCTGTCCAAGTGATGTTCCAGGAAATACGTCTTGGGCAGATGAATGTGTTTTCAGTGGTTGTTATTATTGCATTATTCATCCTGGTATCAGCGGCCGTTGTCCTGTTAACTCAGGGTCAACGTAAACTGACGATTCAACATGCACAGAGGGTGGTTGGCCGCAAGATAATAGGCGGGCAAGGCACTTTTTTACCCTTAAAGATTAATCATGCGGGTGTTATTCCCATCATTTTTGCATCATCCATATTGATGTTCCCCAGCACGATAGCTGGATTGGTGGGCGGACAAGGTTCTTCCCTCGCCAATTTTTTCAGGGATTTTTTCAATCCCTATACGGATCGAATGAGTTTATGGAATGCCTTTGTCCCAGATGGGTATGCCTCTGTTAAACTGCTTTTTGTCCTTAAAATGTTTAATCCTTACAATGTCATGTATGTCTTACTCACGGTATTTTTCTGCTATTTTTATACGGCCGTAACCTTTAACCCGGTGGATGTAGCAGATAACCTGAAGAAGTATGGAGCTTTTGTCCCGGGAGTTCGTCCTGGAAGGCCTACTTCAGACCTGATTGATAGGATTCTGACTCGGATCACTTTACCAGGAGCTATTGCTTTGGCCCTGGTAGCTATCATCCCCGAAGCAGTAACCATCATACTAGGAACTCCTTACGTAATATCAAGCTTCCTGGGTGGAACGGGTTTGATCATTGTGGTCGGTGTGGCTTTAGATACCATGAAACAGGTTGAATCTCACCTGATTATGAGACATTACGAAGGCTTTGTGCCGAAACGGCCTCTCAAAGGTCGAGGCAGCTGGTAAGAATAATATTTGGGTCCTTTTACTGAATCAGTAAACAAAAGGGTCCAGTCAACTTAGCCTTTTCCCTGAAGGGGGATGGTCCTGGTTGAGGATTATCGAAAGGAACCTGTAACGTGAATTTGATTTTATTAGGTGCCCCGGGTTCTGGAAAAGGGGTTCAAGCTGAAATTATCATTGAAAATTATAAATTGGCCCATGTATCCACTGGGAATATCCTTCGGAAAGAAATATCCGAGGGAACAGAGTTAGGCCTTGAAGCCAAACCTTATATGGATAAGGGAATGCTGGTTCCTGAAGATTTGATTTTAAGGATCTTGGGAAAAGAGTTGGCTTCTGATCGATGTTCTAACGGATTTATTCTGGATGGAGTTCCCCGGACTATAGTTCAGGCGGAAGCGTTGGACAAAATCCTTACTGAACAGGGGAAGGTCATTGACCGGGCAATTTATCTCGAAGTCGGTGAAAATACATTAGTCGGAAGATTGACTAATCGCAGAACCTGTTTGGCCTGTGGAAAGGTTTTTAATCTGGTCGGACAGCCTCCTAAAGTGGAAGGTATTTGTGATTCTTGTGGGGGGAAGCTGATTCAACGGGACGATGATACGGAAGCTACCGTTCGAAAACGTTTTGTGGAATATGAGAACAAGACCCGGCCATTACTGGAATATTATTCCCGCAAGGGACTCTTATTTACCGTTAATGGCGACCAGCCGAAAACTCAGGTTTTTAGTCTGGTGACGAAAGAATTGGATAGCTTGAGAAAATAGTGGTATAATGATAGATCTCAAGTCTGTAAAAGAAATTGATAAGATTCGGCAAGCGGGGATTGTTGTCTCCGAGATATTGCAGAATCTTAAAATAAAGATATCTCCCGGCGTAACAACACTCGAGCTGGATCATTTAGCGGCTGATTTGATGCGGCAAAAAGGAGTGCGTTCTGCCGATTTGGGTTATCACGGGTACCCTGGGCATATTTGTGTTTCCTTAAATGAGGAAGTCGTCCACGGGATACCATCTGACCGGAAGATTATTCGGGACGGAGATTTAGTCAGTGTTGATGTAACCATTGAAAAAGATGGGTTTTATGCTGATTCGGCAGTGACTGTGATAGCTGGAAATGGGGATGTTCCTGAAGATATCAGGAAACTGGTTCGTGTGACTGAAGAGTCCCTGAACCTTGGAATCGTTCAGGCTGTAATTGGAAATCGTATTGGTGATATTTCCAATGCCGTTCAGAAGTATGTGGAGCAAAATGGTTTTTCTGTGATCCGTGAGTTTATTGGTCATGGGATTGGACGCTCCATGCATGAGGAGCCGCCAGTTCCCAATTATGGGAATCCTGGAAAAGGGCCTCGGCTTTTGGAGGGTATGGTTCTGGCGATTGAGCCTATGGTTGGAATGGGTCGGCCTGAAGTTGACATCCTGGAGGATGATTGGACAGTGGTCATGCAGGATGGAAAGCCGGCAGCTCATTTCGAGCATACCATAGCTGTAACCCGGAATGGACCCGTAGTTTTAACAAGGTCAAAATCATGAAATTGTCCATAGGGAGGACGAATCTACTAACCGTAGACTATTATGGCTAAAGAAGATGTTATTGAAGTGGAAGGCACCGTAGTGGAGCCGTTACCTAATGCAATGTTCCGCGTCGAACTGGAAAACGGACACAAGGTGCTGGCTTATGTTTCTGGAAAAATGAGAATGCATTTTATTCGAATTCTTCCAGGAGACAAAGTAAAAATCCAGTTATCCCCCTATGATTTAAGCCGGGGTCGCATTATTTACCGCAATAAATAAGCGCAATTCCAAATAAAAAAATAAGGGTCAATGCAAATGAAAGTTAAATCTTCCATCAAAAAACGATGTGAAAAATGCAGAATCATACGAAGGCACGGTAAAGTCCGTGTGATTTGTGAAAATCCGAGACATAAGCAGAGACAAGGATAAGAGGAACTATGGCACGCATAGCAGGTATTGATATCCCACGCGATAAAAAAGTCTTTATTTCCCTCACCTACGTCTATGGTATTGGGCGGACCTTGGCGCTTGAGATACTCAAGAAAGCCAATATTGATCCCGATACACGGGTCAAAGACCTGACGGGTGAAGAGGTTAATAAAGTGAATGCCCTGATTGCACGTGACTATCAGGTTGAAGGTGATTTACGCCGCGGAGTTGCCCAGAATATCAAACGATATATGGAAACTGGTTGCTGGCGTGGGCTACGTCATCGTCGTGGCCTGCCTGTCCGGGGACAGAGAACTCATACGAATTCCCGAACCCGGAAAGGTCCACGTAAGACTGTTGGCGTAACGAGAGCTAAAGCTTAACAAGTTATTAGCGTATTAAGAGGTTAATCAATATGGAAAAGAAAACTAAAAAGAAGGGGTCTCTTGGTATCAGTAAAGGTGTCGTGCATGTTCAAGCCACCTTCAATAATACCATTGTGACCATCAGTGATCCAAAAGGTAATACCCTGGTTTGGGCCTCCGCTGGCGGGCAAGGCTTTAAAGGTTCTCGTAAGAGTACCCCATTTGCCGCCCAGATGACCGCAGAATCTGCGGCCAAGAAGGCCATGGACATGGGTTTAAGAGAAGTCGAAGTCTTTGTAAAAGGACCGGGTGCCGGACGTGAATCCGCCATTCGTGCCATTCAGGCTGCCGGCTTAGATATTTGTTTAATTAAAGATGTGACTCCTATTCCGCATAACGGGTGCAGACCCCCCAAGCGGAGACGAGTCTAAAAAGTTTGGTAAATACTTTGGAGGATTCTCGTGGCTAGAGAGAAAGGTCCCGATTGTCGGATGTGCCGACGTGAAGGCGTTAAACTGTTTTTAAAAGGCACCCGATGTAATACTGATAAATGTGCACTGACCCGGCGTAGTTATGCCCCTGGTCAGCATGGACGCGGTCGTGTGAAACCTACCGATTACCGTATCCATTTGCGAGAAAAACAAAAAATTAAAGTCATTTACGGCGTATTGGAAAAACCGTTCCGACGCTATTTTGAAAAAGCCAACCGGATGCGGGGCATAACAGGTTCTAATCTGTTAGCCTTACTGGAAACCCGTTTAGACAATGTGGTTTATCGGATGGGTTTTGCCAATTCTCGTTCAGAGGCTCGGCAACTGGTGTTGCATGGCCATTTCAATGTAAATGATCGGAAAGTGAATATTCCCTCTTATCTGGTCAAACCGGGTCAGGTGGTTTCGGTGAATGAAAAGAGCCGAAAGATTCCGGCCATTACCCAGGCAATTGAAACAGCTTTAAGCCAGGAACTTGTTAACTGGATAACCCGGGATGTTGAAAAATTCCAGGGTTCTGTTTTGGGTATGCCGACTCGGGATGGTATCCCGGTGGAATGCCAGGAACAGTTGGTCGTCGAGTTCTACTCCAAATAGGTGTTACGCAGTTTAACGGCGACTCGTTATTGGTTTGTTTTATTAACTAAACGGCGTGACACGAGACTAAAGGAGATCATTATACTATGGATACAATGCGATTCCTTATTCCCGATCAATACCAATGGGATGAGCAGAGCCTGACCAATGATTATGGGAAAATGATTTTCCAGGCATTGGAAAAAGGTTATGGCGTTACCATTGGAAATGCCCTCAGGAGAGTCCTGCTTTCCTCAATATATGGAGATGCAGTCGTCTCAGTTAAAATTGATGGTGTTCTCCATGAAACATCCTCTATCAATGGCGTAGCTGAGGATACGATGGATGTGATTATCAACCTGAAGTCCCTGGTGGTTCGGTCCCTGGTGGAAGAACCTCAAACTTTGGTGCTGGATGTGGAGAGGGAAGGTGTCGTGACGGCGGCGGATTTTGAACCAAATAGTATGGTTAAAATCTTTAATCCGGAATTAGTACTGGCGACATTAAGTGCCGGTTCTCATCTTCGGATGGAAGTTGCCATTGGTCGCGGACGAGGCTATATTCCGGCCGATGAGAATAAAAAATTGAATCAGCCTATTGGGGTCATTCCCATGGATGCAATTTTTTCTCCTGTTCGCCGAGTGAAATACAATGTTGAAAACACCCGTGTTGGACAGCGTACGGATTATGAGAAACTTACTTTGGAACTCTGGACCAATGGTTCAGTGACTCCTCAGGATGCTTTGGTGGATGCGGCCAAGATTCTCTTGAAACATTTTGGGGTGTTTGCTCAATTGGAAAGCACGAATACCGAAGCCCCCGTTGAAGCAGAAAACACTGTTGCTCCATCAGCCCCCGTTGAACAACATGATAAGACGCTGGACCGAAGCATTGAAGAATTAGAACTTTCGGTTCGTGCTTATAACTGTTTGAAAGCAGCGAATATCAAAACTATCCGTGAACTGATTACTTACAAGGAAGATGAACTCCTGAAATTCCGGAATTTTGGTAAAAAGTCTTTAAATGAAATTAAAGAAATACTTGAAAAAATGGATATGTCACTGGGTATGAAGATCGTCGGCGGAAAACCGGTCAAACCGGATACCGAAGACGAAATAGATGGTGCTGAATAGCATTATCAAGCCCGTTATCCAGTTTGTTCGGATAATAGATTATGATAAAGAGGTTAGATTGATTTATGCGACATCGTGTAGCAGGAAAAAAACTGGGTCGGAAGACGGCTCATCGTGTGTCCTTGTTTCGCAACATGGTCACTGCCTTGTTCGAACATGACCGGATCGTCACCACTGAAACGAAAGCTAAGGTGCTGAAACCGATTGCTGAAAAACTGATTACCCATGCCAAGAATAATGACCTTCATCACCGACGGTTGGTTGCAATCAGTGTTCAGAATAAGACTGTCCTGAAAAGACTGTTTGATGAAATTGCCCCACGGTATACCAACCGACAGGGCGGTTATACCCGGGTTATTAAATTAGGGTTCCGTCCGGGGGATGCTGCCATGAAAGCCATCCTGGAATTGGTGGACGCCCCGGAAAAAGTTATCAAAGAGAAAAAAGAGGATAAATCCGGTGGAAAAAAAGCCTCTGCAGCCAAACCAGTCGAATCAGAATCAAAATAGTAAATCAGTCGGTAAATATGACCGGATGTTGGTCAAAAAAGTCATCTTTACCGCAGGATTGTCTGGTTTTGCCTTAGGATTTCTAGTGTTAGGTTTAGTAGATCCTTATGGGCAGAACTGGGCAGGAATGGTTTCTCCCTTCTTAATTATTGGGGGTGTAATCGCGATTGTGGTTGCACTACTGTTAAAGGAAGAATAGAACCGTTTCATACATCCATTAGAAAATAAGAAAGATATCATCAAGCCTCCTATAGGAAGTTATTCCTGTAGGAGGCTTTTTATTTCATCCCTGATAAGGTCCAGATGCCGTCTGATAGATATCCTGATGAGGTAGTACAGGAGGAATATCCCCAGCCCAGCCATACTGTTAATCATCCATGTATAAGCAAACATCCGGTTCCATTCAATCTGCAAAATAAAATGAGCTACCATGCAGAGGAAAGCAATTATGGCCGCCAGTAAAGTGATACTGAAGATTTCCAGGGCAAGCAATGAGACCCTTATCTGGATATGAAGCCTATCTCCCTTCGATTCTTCTATCCTAACCCTGATAGAACTGGCAAAACCCAGAGGATGCTGGGCAGTCAGAAAACTGTTAACAGGGTAGGCCGATATCTCCTTATCATCCACATCCCGGGTTTTCATTCCGGCAATATTAAAATGTTTAAGGAAGACAATCCTGGCCAGTGAATATGAACCAGTCAGAAGATATTCTCTGTTCAGAGACATTTGTTCTTTTGTTACCTTTGACCAGGAGGGGTATGAATAGATATCCCAAAGATATTCTCAGCCGCCTCCGAGATAGCTTCCGGAAGACTGGGATGGGCCCTGACAGCAGAGGCAAATTCTTGGGCAGACAGTCCTTTTTGTAATGCTAAGGTTCCTTCGCTAATCATTTCAGTGGCCCCTGGCCCGATTATATGGAATCCCAGCAGTTTATCTGAGCTTTTATCCGAAATCAACTTGACCATGCCATCGAGTTCTCCTTTGACCTGAGCGGCTCCCAGTGAACGAAAAGAAAATTTTCCTACAGCATAATCCAGTCCCTGCTGAAGACATTGCTCTTCAGTAAGACCGACACTGGCAACCGGAGGATGCGTGAAGGTGCAGGAAGGGATACCGGAATAATCCATCCGGTCGGGAGTCCCAGTCATATTGTGAATAGCAACAACAGCCTGCCTGGAGGCTACATGAGCCAGCATCAGCTTACCGGTTGCATCGCCGGCTGCATAAATACCCGGGATATTGGTTTCCATCTTCTCATTTACCAGTATTTCTCCCCTGGTTCCCAGCATGACTTCTGCCTTATCCAGTCCTAACCCCCTGGAATTAATACTTCTTCCAACTGTTATCAAGAGCTTATCGGCTCGAAGAGGTTCTCCCCGGTTCAGGTGGACAGTAACCGGAGGGTCATCTCTCAAATCTGCGGAAAGTATTTTGGTATCAGTCAGTATTTTGACTTTATGTTTTCGGAATTGTCGGCTTAAGAGGTCTGCGATTTCTTTATCTGCTCCTGGTAAAATCCGAGGCATCATCTCTACCAAGGTAACATCCACTCCCAGTTCCGAGAAAGCAAAAGCCATTTCACAGCCACTATATCCTGCTCCCAGTATAATCATCGAAGAAGGTAATTTATCCAGCGAAAAAACATGGTCAGTAGAAATAATCTTGGTTCCATCAAAAGGAAGTCCTGGAATATCGGAGGGCCTGGACCCGGTGGCAATCAAAATATTGTCTGATGTCAGTATTTGATCTGCTTGATTCTGGATATGGATTTCCAGAGTCCGGCTGTTTTTTAGTGATGCTTCGCCCTGGATAAGGCAGACTTTATTGCTTTTCAACAGCGAGAGGATACCGGTTCCCAGAATATTTAAAATCGAATCTTTTCTTTTCATGATTACCGGGAAATCAAGAGTAATGGTTCCCTCGATGTGAATCCCAAAAGCTGTAGCATTCTTGACCCTCTGCAGGGTCTCAGAGCTGGCAAGCAAGGCTTTGCTGGGAATACATCCCCGCCAGAGGCAAGTTCCCCCCGGACGGTCTTTCTCTATCAGACAAACCTTCTTTCCCAAATGAGCTGCCTGGATGGCACCCACATAACCTGCCGGACCTCCCCCGATTATTGTAATATCATAATGTTCTATGGATGGTACCATGAATATTGATCCCCTTGAAAAAGATGATTATAAAGCAGTTGAGTGAATTGAACCAGTTTTTGATTCTCTTTTGGAGTGATGTTTTGCAATATATTAGGGAAAGGAGTAGATTTGTAATATAATTATTGGTTTACACAAAATCAACCATGGATCAATTCGCATTAATAAATCTTATCGCAGGAATCTGCCTTTTGCTATTTGGAGTGGAACTGGTCGGTGACGAACTCCAGGGTTTTGCCAGCGGTAAATTTCGACATTTTCTCTCCACCTTTACTTCCAACCCCCTGAAGGGTGCCTTGGCCGGGATGGGCGTTACGGCTCTGGTCCAAAGCAGTACGGTTACTTCAGTTATATTAGTGACCTTTGTGAATGCCGGGGTGATGACTCTTCGGCAGAGTATCGGGGTGATTCTGGGGGCTGATATCGGGGGGACCTTTACGGTCCAGTTGATTGCCTTCAGGGTCTTTGATTATGCTCTTCTGTTGGTGGCTATCGGGTTGATATGCAAATTTACCAGCCGGGGGCAATCTGTCCAGTTTATTGGTAATTTTATTCTTGGCATTGGATTTATCTTTTTCTCCATCCAGTTAATGTCTCAGTCTTTCAAGCCTCTGGGGCAAAATGAATTATTTCAACAGGTCCTTTCTGCTCTGTCCAAGGCTCCTCTTTATGGGATTATCTTGGCGGCTGCTTTCACGGCATTGGTTCATTCCAGCGCTGTGACTATCGGGATTGCTATTGCCTTATCGATGAACCAGATTATCACCCTGCCGGAGGCAATGCCTATCATTTTAGGCGCCAATGTCGGTACCTGTGCCACGGCAATGATAACCGCAATGGGAACATCCCCGGATGCCAAGCGGATTGCGACTGTCAATGTGATTGTAAAAACGGCCGGGGTTCTGCTGATATATCCCTTTATGGCGAAGTATGCCGAGTTGATAAGATGGGGGACGGGGGGAGATATTGCCCGTCAGATAGCCAATGCCCATACTTTATATAATGTCTTGATTGCCACTTTGTTCTTACCTTTTACCGGAGTACTGGCCCGATTAACCCGAAGCATGATTCATGACCAGGATACCGGGGATGGGATATTTAAAGCAAAATATCTGGATGAGAATCTATTATCCAATCCCACTCTGGCCTTGGGTGAATCGGTCCGGGAATCGCTTCGAATGATGGATATTTCTGAAAAGATGTTGGGGAATACCATTCATGCTTTTGAAAAAAGTGATGAGCTTCTTATTCGGGATATCTCCAAGGAAGATGATAAGCTGGATTATCTGGAGCATTCCATCAAAATCTATATTACCGATATGATGCCTATCCGTCATCTGACTCCTGAACAATCCCGGCGGCAGATAATGGTCCTTTCTGTGGTGATGAACCTGGAAAATATTGGGGATATCATCGATAAGAACCTGATGGATCTGGCCATGAAAAGGCTTCGGCTGGGGGTACACTTTTCGGAGGCCGGCTGGAGAGAGATTCAACAGCTTCATAAACAGGTGCTCGATAATTTTGAAATGGTAGTGACTGCCTATGCCACCCAGGACTCTGATTTGGCCAGAAAAGTCATTGAACATAAACAGGAAATATCCCAACTGGAAAGAAGCCTTCGACAGGCCCATATTGAACGGTTGCAAAAAGGCCTGAAAGAATCCATTGAAACCAGTGAAATCCACCTGGATATCCTGACCCATCTCAAACGGGTCAACAGCCATGTGACATCCATTGCCTATACCGTAGCAGAGTAAACGAAATCTTAAAAAAAAGCCTGCCCTGGATATCATGGACAGGCTTCAGGATGGTTTTCATCCCAATACTAAATATTTTCAATTTTGGTGAATAGTTTTAACGACCCTTTCAGTTTTATTTCCGGCATATTATTATCCTGTTTTTTGAGGTTCACCGCGACGGCAATATTGATGATATTTTCTGATTGAGCGTTAACAATATTCCCATTAGATACATTGATTTTCATTTCACCATCCTGTTTAAAAACGGCTTCATTCAGAAGAATTGAAATATTTTCAAAGAGGTTGGAAAAAGCCGAGTCCTTCGCATCGGAAGGCATGGGTATTTTTCCAAAATGGATGGTCGCATTGGAAAAGTTATTATTAGATTTCTGGGTAAGGGTTAGCAGTTTACCGCCTTTTTCATATGTAACCTTTTCTGCCTGATATTCCGTTATGAATTCCAGGGGTTTGGAGAAATGAAGATAATTTTCAAACCCTTCCGGCAGGTTAAATCGGGTGGTCACACTCCAACTGTCTCCAGGCTGAATGGGATTCTCGGGATATAAGGGAGATGACTGGTTTTCAATAAAAGGTCGCATCATTTTAGCAAAGGGATTATCTTTCAAAGATTCATCATCCAGGTAAGGATTTTTTATGCTCAGGAGTTTTCCTCTGGGGCTGATAACCATTTGAATAGGTTTATTCAATCCTTTGAGCTTATCCTGCAAAACAGTGTCCATCCCATGTTGGACCATCGGCTGATTGTTCATCAGGACCTGCATCTCCTGTCCATTCCATTGCATGTTGAAAGACTGGCTCATTATTCCGAGATTCATATTCATAGTAGTGAGAACGACATCCAGAGAGATATTCCCATTTTCATCTACATTTTGGGTGGTTTCGGTAAAATACATTTCGAGACTAAAATCAACGGGAAGGCTGGTCTCTATAGAAAAGGGCTTTTCAGTATTCTCAGAATTTTTGAGTGATAAGGAGAGCATTCCATTTCCTATCATCATCATCCTGGAATTACATACCTTGCCCGGCTTGGATTTTAATTTTAGAAGAATACCATCTTTTGAATTAATATCCTGGGCATGAACAAAACCCCAGGTAAGAATCAAGCAAAGCAAGAGAATCATCTTTTGGAATAATCTGGACATGAAGCAACCTCTTTTTCGGGTAAACTGGTGTTATTACAATCAACGACATTTTACCATCAGCCGAAGGGAGAGGCAATCCTCTCCTATGGATTTATCAGGGTTGGGTTGCTGCAGATTTATCTCCAAGATTGCCGGAACCCGCCGAATTGCTCAGGTTGATCCAAGCTCCGATAATATTCATATCCTTCTGGCTCCTGAGGTCCCACCATGCCATGTAGGCCTCCTGTCTGGATGTGATTGCTATTTGGGGATACATCTGGTGGGAAGGAGCATTGCAGAGGACTCTCCCATTTGATTCCCAAGCCGGTTTCCCTTTGGAATCTAGCCGTTGGATGTAAATATCATTGATTCCCATTCGGCTGTCATTCCAGATTATTAAAACACCCCCCTGGCCATCCGGTTTCATCAGGGGGTTGAGAATATCGAGTTTTGACAGTTGGCAAACGGTAACTCCGTTCTTCTGCCAGATAGTATTACCCTTAGAATCCACTCTTTGGGCATATAATCGATTATTGATTTTCTGGAGGTCTTCCATTTGCCATATCATGATGATGCCGCCCCGGGAATCCGAGATTACCTGGGGGGCATAGAGTAATTCCGGGTCTGACCCTACTAAGACACCTTTAGGGTTCCAGAGATATTTCCCCTCAGAACTCAGCCTTTGGGCATATACCCCATAATAAAAATTGGTGGCATCTTCCCAGGTAAGGATAACCCCACCCTGGCCATCGGAGAGGGCTTGGATTTCGGCAATTTCATTAAATATATCCTTAATAATAAGTCCGCCGCCCCCCCAGCCAAGTTTACCCTGAGAGGTTAATTTCTGGGCTCTTATTTGATTTAATTCTTCTGTTCGATATTGCCAGATGATTATGACTCCACCCTGGGTATCATTGATGATACAGGGTTTGCCTGATTCAGGGCCTGTTGGTCCGATCCACAAGGGTGTTTTCCCCCAGGGGTGGGTTCCATCGGCAGCGACCCTCATGGCATAAATGCCAGACTGGCTACCCTGTCCATCCTGCCAGATAAAAACAATTCCTCCCTGTCCATCCTCTGTGATGGCTGGATAGGTGATGGGAACCCTGACTTTTGCCGTTAATTTTCCGTTAATGGGCCATAAAGGCTTTCCATCGACAGATAGTTTTTGCATGTAAAGGGCATTATCCCCACTTCGGCTGTCCTGCCATAGTATCAGAAGCGACCCTTGGTCTCCTGGGATTATTAAAGGATATTGTTGACGCTGAGGGTCAATACAGACAGGAACCCCATCTTTTCCCCATCGTTCTTTATCTCCATGGGAATAGTACTGGGCATATATATCCATATTTCCATTTCGTTTATCCTGCCAGGCAAGATACACTCCATCTTTATCATCCTGAACCATCCGGACAAAGGCCTGATTTCCCGTAGCCTGGCAAAAAATGATGGGTTCCATCTCCCAAGCCAGTCCATTGACTCCAATCAGGAAAGCGGTAAGTATCCCTAAGAGGCTTTTCCATGAGGGTTTTTGAGTTTTTCTGTTTATTTTTTGTCTCATTTCCGGATAATTCCTTCCCTGAATAGGTTACCCTTATCTAATCAGACTTCAGGATCACTGTCAACTTCCAGCTTTTCTCTGTCCCTTCCTTTTCTCCTTTCGGAGGGAGACCCAGGCTGTAGCCATCAGCCTGGGTCCTTTTCCAGGGAAGATACCTGATGGGGGAAGGGGAAATATTAGAGGAGAAAAGGTAAGTTTTTATATAGCAACAAACTCCTGAAATAGCTTGCTTTAAAACAAAATTTCGGATATTCTGTTTAGTTATGGAACTGAATATTGATACCTTATTACGAATCCTTTGTGATCAGAAGGGTTCTGACCTTTTTTGTGTGGTAGGCAGCCCTCCCATGATAAAAGTATCCGGGCAGGGAATCTTTTTAAGTGATCAGTCATTAAAACCGATTGACACTGAGCAGCTGGTTTACTCCTTTTTAACGGATGAACAGAAAAAACAGATGGAAATCGACCCTGAGGTCAATCTAGCGTATTCGATTCCCCAGATTGGAAGATTCCGAGGGAATATTTATCGGCAGCGGGGTTCTATTGCTTTTGTCTTCAGGCGGGTTGAGTCCAAGATTCCCACAGTGGAAGAACTTTTGCTTCCCCCGGTGTTAAATGATATCATCCTGGAATCCAGGGGGCTGATTTTGGTGACAGGGGCCACCGGTTCGGGAAAATCCACCACCCTGGCGGCTATGATCCATCACCGGAATCTGAATAAAACAGGGCATGTGGTAACGATTGAAGACCCTATTGAGTTTGTCCATAAAAATGAAAAGAGCATTATCAGCCAGAGAGAAGTGGGTACTGATACCCACAGTTTTGCCAAGGCGCTTCGCAGCGCCCTCCGGCAGGCACCCGATGTTATCCTGATTGGAGAGATGAGAGACCCGGAAACGGTAACGGCGGCTATCGATTTTGCTGAGACAGGGCATCTGGTCCTTTCCACCCTCCATTCGACCAATGCCAATCAGACCATTGAACGGATCATGCAATTTTTCCCGCAGGATGAACATCCCCGAATATACCAGAGCCTGGCTAATAATCTGTTGGGTGTTGTTTCCCAAAGGCTTTTAAGAAGGGCTGATGGGACTGGCCGAGTCCCCGCGGTGGAAATCATGATTAATTCATCCCGGATATCTGATTTGCTGCGAAAAGGGGAGTTAAGTCCTATCAGGACAACTATTTCCGCTGGTACTCAGGAGAATATGCAAACCTTTGACCAGCATCTTTATAAGCTCTATATGGAAAAGCAAATCACCCTGGATGATGCCATGGCAGCGGCCGAAAGTCCCAATGATTTAAAATTAAAAATCAGGGGAATGTCCTCAACCCGGTTTTAGAATAATAATATATAACAGGGATATCTACTGTATCAGGAGATGAATCTTTGGATTCGCTCCAGAACTTAAATCCTAGCTAGAAATCTTTTCAGGAGGTAAAAGGACCATGGGTATCAAAACAGATCGTTATACCAAAGTTATTTTAACCGTGATTGCTGTCTTATTGCTGGCACTGCTTTTCAAGCCAGATGTCCAACGAGCCCTGACTCCCACACCCGCTAATGCTATTTCCAAGTTGGAAGGGGTCATGGATTCTACCGGAAGTCCTGTTTTGTTAATGGATGTCTATGTCCGGAACACCGATGGAGTTCCGGTTCCGATGAAGACCATTGGCAAAGTCGAAGTGAGTTGGGAAAAGCCAATGCCGGTTTATATTGTCGAAAAGAAAGATTAACTATCAAGGGGGACTCTGGGTATACAGGGTCTCCCTGACATCTTCTGAAATTTTCTCTCAAATTCCAGTGAATTGGGAATCGTTTGAACTATACCCATTTATCCCAGATATTTTTCCTTTTTAGTAAGGAGTTGGAAAATTACCTATACTTATAACCCCTTATTTATCAATAGAATGATATTTTGACAGCTGTCAAAAGGCCAGGTTGAACCGGTAAAGGGGGCCTTTCCCGATAAAGCGAAACTCTGAGAAGAAGGCTGGGGTGAAGAAGGTAGGAGAATGAATTATCTGTTCTTTGGTAAAAAACCCATTAAGATTCTATTTTTTATGGAACCCTAATATTATTCCAGATGGATAATTACGCTTTACGGGTGCCGACATAATCAGAAATAGCAATCAAAATGGAAGCCTTTTCGCCAAAGACAGCCAAATCAGCCTGGCATCCAAGCATTAAATCGCTGACCAGTTTTTTAGCTTTCTCCATTCCATGGATTCGGGGATAAGTGGCTTTTCCTAATTCCACGTCGCCGCCGATTTTTTTACCTCTTTTTTCTTCAGACCCTTCAATATCAAGGATATCATCTGTTACCTGGAACATCAGTCCCAGTTTTTCCGCATAGTCCCGGAGATGGGAAACCTGGTTGTCATCGGCATTAGAAGCATAAGCGCCCACCAGGACAGCTGCCCTGATAAGGGCTCCGGTTTTATGGGAATGAATATAAGCCATCCTTTCAGCGCTGATATCCTGCATTTCCGATTCCAAATCGCTGACTTGTCCTGCTATCATGCCCTGCATTCCACTAGCCTGGGCAATCTGAGTGATAATGTGAATTTTAGAGGCATCCGGCAGGTTGGAATCCTGGGCAAACTGTCCCAGCAGACGAAAGGACTCGATTATCAGGGCATTCCCCGCCAGGATAGCTGTTTTTTCTCCAAATTGTTTATGGGTGGTCGGCCTTCCCCTTCGGAAATCATCATTATCCATACAAGGCAGGTCATCATGAATCAGGGAATAGTTATGGATGAATTCCAGGGCGCAGGCACCTGGGAGTACATCCTCCTGTTTCCCTTCCAGCATTTCTGCAGTAGCCAGAGCCAATATTGGACGAATCCTTTTCCCCCCGGCCATTACGGAATACCGCATAGCCTGGGCCAGCCTGCTTTCTCCTGAAGGGAGCCAATGTGCCAGGGATGTTTCTATGGTTTGGGATTTTACGGCAAAATAATCCTTAATGTTCATTTAAAAAACCTCATTGGGGAAAAAGACCCAGCCTCTAAAGGGGAATTTCTTCCTGATTCGTGGTACTGGTATCAGCGGATTCATTTTCCATGGGGACTTCTTCAATTTTACCCCCTGGCTTTTTGACCAGTTGAGTGATTTTCTTTTCTGCCTCATTGAGTTTCGTATTACAGAATTGAGAGAGACGCATGCCTTCTTCAAACAGTTCAATGGATTTTTCCAGGGGTAATTCTGGTGATTCCAGCTGCTCGACAATCTCTTCCAACCGTTTGATTGCTTCTTCAAAGGATTTGGGTGTTTTTTTAATAGGTTCAGCCATGGGAATCCTCCTCAGGATCGATCTGGGTGACTTGGGCTTTTATATTACCTTGATGTAAACGAATCGAAAGGATTTCTCCTAATCGGGTTTCTGATGCTTTTCGAAGAATTCGGCCCTCTTTATCGATGGATACAATGGAGTAGCCTCTTTCCAGTATAGCCAGGGGACTGAGGGCATTAAGTTTTCCCAAGTGAGCCGAAAACATCTGTTGATACCGATTCCATTGGGTCAGGGTCCGGTCCGTTAACTGGCGGGCAACATATTGGACCTGTCGGGATAATTGGGGAATTTTTCTGGCTGGAGAATTAGTAAATAACTGTTGGTTCCGGTTCTCCCATTCAGATTGGGATATTCGAATCCGGGTATGAACCAGAGTATAATTTTTTTCAGCCAGCTGATGCAGTTTCTCTTTCCAGAGTCTCAGCTTATTTTCAGGAGAATGTTTTTGCAAGACGGTATAGAGTTGTTTATTGACCGCCTGGCTCATTTCAAATCGATGCCGGATACTCCGTCTGGAGGATTCATCCAGGTCATTCACTTTTTGGCGGCGGGCATCCAAGAGCCTTTCCGGCTGCCTGAAGGAGGGACGCCGGACCTGTTCTTCCCAATCCTGGCGAAGGCTTTTCAGCTTGTGTTCAATTTCAGTCAGCAGGCTGTCCCGATATCCCGATAACTCAGATTCAAATTCACTCTTCTTCCGAACGACAATTTCAGCGGCTCCAGAGGGAGTGGGCGCTCGAACATCTGCCGCATAATCGCAGATAGTGGTATCTACCTCATGGCCTACACCTGATACGATGGGAATTTTGGATTCTGCCACCGCTCTGGCCACTATCTCTTCATTAAAAGGCCAGAGATCTTCCAGGGAACCGCCCCCTCGTGCCACCAGAATAACATCGACTTCCGGGGTCAATAGATTCAACATCCGGATTCCCTCGGCAATCTGGCCGGCGGCCGCTGTCCCTTGAACCTGGGCGGGGGCAATGACTGCCTGCATATTGGGGAATCGGCGAAATAAGATATTGAATATATCCTGTAATGCCGCTCCTGTGGGGGAAGTAACAATACCAATACGTTTAGGAAGCAGGGGCAGGGGTTTCTTTCGTGAACTGTCAAAAAGGCCTTCTGCCTGGAGTTTTCGTTTTAACTCTTCAAATTGCTGTTGAAGCACACCCAGCCCGGATATCTCAATCCGGTCAATAACCAGCCTATAATCGCCGCTGGGACCATAAACACTGAGTCTCCCATGGGACATAACCTTCAGGCCTTCTTTCATCTGTAGCCTCATCATACGAAAGACATTGGCCCATATCACTGACCGGATGACTGATTTTTCATCTTTCAAGCTGAAGAAGGCATGCCCATTGCCGGAAACTTTGAAATTACTGACTTCACCTTCCACCCAGATATCCGGAAACCCTGTTTCCAATTGGTCTTTGATTTTATCGGTCAGGTCCGTTACGGTAAGGACAGCTCTGGAGAGTTCCGGCGATGGGGTAAAAGATAACCCTGCCGATTCCGGGGTTGCCAGAATCGGAGCCTGCCGGGTTCGGGTACGGGAAGACTGTTTAGATTTTTTCTCCATGATGAAAATTATAAACCGAAATACCTGTTTTTGGCTGGATAGAAATTGGAATTAATCTTTTAAATCACGACGGATGCGGAATATCCCGGTGGCCTTGCCGGTTTTATTATCCACTTCAATGAGGACACTATGAAATTGGGTATCTCCGCTGGCGACTTCATGGCGGACCGGCATCTGAGTCAGAAACATTTCCAGGATGATTTCTTTGCGGACGCCGATGACCGAATCATAAGGACCGGTCATGCCGCTGTCGGTCAAATAGGCTGTCCCCTGGGGAAGAATTTTTTCGTCGGCAGTCGGAATATGGGTATGGGTCCCGATACAGGCGCTGACTTTCCCATCCAGGAACCATCCCATGGCTACCTTCTCGGATGTGGCCTCTGCATGGAAATCTACCAGAATAATGGGAGTCTTTTGCTGTATTACGGGAAGGATTTTCTCAATGACATGGAAAGGATTATCCAGTTCTCTCAGGAATATCCTGCCCATGGCAGAAATGACCCCGACTAAATCACCGGTACGGGTTGATTTATAAAGACCCCAACCCTTGCCGGGAACAGCTTCGGGAAAATTAATCGGACGGAGAATCCTGGTTTCAGTTTCCAACAGGGGGATGATCTCTTTGTGATGCCAGATATGGTTTCCTCCGGTGATGACATCAATCCCCAGAGAAAATAGCTGCTCGGCAATATCGGGAGTCAATCCTTTTCCGGCCGCCGCATTCTCTCCATTGGCAACACAAAAATCAACCTGATGTTCTTCTAAAATGGAAGGGAGACATTCTTCCACTGCCCGTCTTCCGGAACGTCCAAAAATGTCTCCCACAAATAATATCTTCACGTTTATCGATTCCTACATGGCATATTCTATGGCTCGGGTTTCCCGAACCACAGTAACTTTGATCATACCAGGATATTTTACTTCGCCTTCAATGCGTTTGGCGATATTTCTGGCTAATTGCAAGGCCCCATTATCATCAATGCCTTCCGGTTCAACGATAACCCGAAGCTCACGGCCGGCCTGCATGGCAAAGGCTTTGGAAACGCCCTGGAAAGAATCCGCTATTTCTTCCAGTTTCTCCAAACGTTTGATATAACCTTCAATGGAATCACGGCGAGCTCCTGGACGGGCTCCGGAAATTGCGTCTGCTGCCTGGACAATGACCGCTTCAATGCTCTGGTCCGTAACTTCTCCATGGTGTCCGCCAATTGCGGCAACCACTTCTGGCCGTTCCCGGTATTTCTTGGCTAATTCAGCCCCAATTAAGGCATGGGGCCCTTCTATTTCGTGGTCCACAGCTTTGCCGACATCATGCAGTAAGGCGGCGCGTTTCACTAAATTGGTATCAAAACCCAGTTCGGAGGCAATGCTTTCAGCAATCCAGGAAACTTCCTTGGCATGGTTCAGGACATTCTGCCCAAAACTGGTCCGGAAATGAAGCCTTCCTAAGATAGCTGTTAATTCCGGGTGTAATCCATGGACTCCCACATCCAATGCAGCCTGTTTGCCGGCTTCTTTGGTGAATTCCAGGATTTCTTTGCGAGTCTTGGCAACCACTTCCTCAATTCTGGCTGGATGGACGCGGCCGTCGGCTAGAAGCCTTTCCAGGGAGACTCTGGCAATTTCCCGGCGCAAAGGATCGAATCCTGATATAACAATGGTCTCGGGAGTGTCATCAATAATAAAAGTAACCCCTGTGGCAGCTTCCAAGGCTCGAATATTACGTCCTTCACGGCCAATAATCTTGCCTTTGACTTCTTCTGAGGGTAATTGGACACTGGAGACTGAGACTTCTGAGGTATGGTCAGAGGCGCAACGCTGCAGTGCCGTCAGTACAATATGGCGGGCTTTCTTATCCCCTGATTCCTTCGCTTCGTTTTCCATATTGCGAATCAACATGGCGGCATCAACTTTTAAATCTTCTTCCAAGGCTGTCAGCAATTCCTTCTTTGCTTGTTCAGCCGTCATGCCGGAAATCTGCTGGAGTTTTTGCTTCTGTTCTTCCAAGGTAAGAGTAAGACGCTGTTCTTTTTCAGAAATCTTTTGTTCTTTTTTACTGAGTTCTTTTTCTCGTTCCCCTAAATCTTTATCCTTTTTTTCGACCTGTTCAAGCTTCCGGGACATTAAACTTTCTTTATCGGCAGCCCGTCGCTCGATAGATGAAATTTTAGACATCCTCTCGTTGCAATCCCGTTCAAATTTAGATTTTTCTTCGAGGATTTTTTCTTTAGCTTGCAGGATAACCGTTTTTTGCTTTACTTCGGATTCCTTTTCCGATTCAAGAATAATCTGGTCTGCCATTTTCTGGGCAGATTTGATTTTCCCTTCCGAACTCATTCTCCGGAAAAGGTAGAAAACAACAAATATCACGGCGGCTACATCAATGAGAGCTACCGCAATCAACCAAATATTGGTTAATGACATAGGTCCTTCTCCTCTTTCTATAGATAATTCCAATAACTGAATCCGATAACCCATACCCTGATTCTGTTCAGGATAACAAGGATCCAGGAACTCCTGATAGAGGATTCGTTAAACAGGTATATAAAGAGTTGCGGAGGCCGGCGCTCGGGTGGATGGAATTTTTCGAAAAATGTCTAAGACGTTTAAAATCGGGTTTTCATTGAAAAAAAAGCTGTCTTGGGATAGAATCAGCCCTAAGGTTTTCAATGCCAACCCTGAAAGGGGGCTTGGGTTCATGAAAGTCCATTTTTTTGCAACAGCTGCCGTGGGAGAAAAAACGCAGATATGGAATCTGCTGGAATTAATAAACCAGTGGATGGAAAAACACCCTGATGCCGAGATTAAACATATCCAGCAAAATATGACTGCGTATATGGATTCTGTGTACATTTTTATATCCGTCTGGTACGAAGAAAAAAACTCCAATTCTTCATAAGTCGGCTTTACCCAAGCCTTCTTATCACTCCACGACCGGTTGCAGAATGGGCGCCCACTTGAGTTTTGGGTTCCAGTTTCCACAGTCCAGTTACATCCAATTGCCGGGATTCTACTATTTTTCCGCAAGATTCTGTTCACCTTATACGTTGAATCCCTCTAATTTCAATTCGGGTTATCATTGTATCACTAATTTCTATTTTAGGCTAAAAAAATAATAAATCAACCCCCCCTGGGGATAAAAACGAAAAAAGGGTATCCGGCGTTAAGCCGGATACCCTTTAAATATTAAAAGAATCTGGAGATTATTTACTGGATTTATCCTGGAGCCAGCTCATCATTTTGCGAAGCTCAGCACCTGTTTTCTCCAATTGGGTATCAGCGCCAGCCCGACGAGAGGCATTGAAAGTCGGACGTTTGGCTGTGTTTTCTAAAATCCATTCCCGGGCAAATTCACCCGACTGGATTTCTTTAAGGATTTTCTTCATTTCCTTACGGGTCTCATCGGTGATAACCCGGGGACCGCGGGAATAATCGCCATATTCAGCGGTATTGCTGATGGAATACCGCATATAGCTTAAGCCGCCCTTGTAAATAAGGTCGACAATCAGTTTCAGTTCATGGCAGCATTCAAAATAAGCCATTTCAGGATCATACCCGGCTTCCACCAGGGTATCAAAGCCGGCTTTGATCAGTTCACTGACACCCCCGCAGAGAACAGCCTGTTCACCAAAAAGGTCGGTTTCAGTCTCATCTTTGAAAGTGGTTTCAATAACACCTGCGCGAGTGGCACCCACCCCTTTAGCGTGAGCCAAGGCCAGCTGCATAGCTTTACCGGAAGCATCCTGATAAATGGCAACCAGAGCCGGAACGCCTTTTCCTTCCAGGTAAACACTGCGGACTAGATGGCCGGGACCTTTCGGGGCCACCATATAAACATCCACATCTTTGGGAGGGACAATCTGGCCAAAATGAATGTTGAAACCATGGGAGAATACCAAGGCTTTGCCAGCGGTCAAGTAAGGTTTGATTTCTTTTTCGTAAACGATAGGCTGAACTTCGTCTGGAACCAGGATCTGGATGATGTCAGCTTTTTTGGCGGCTTCACTGGCGCTCATCGGGGTAAATCCGTGCTGTTTTGCTAATTCGAAATTTTCATTGCCTTCCATTTCGGCAATGATAACATTGACTCCGCTGTCACGAAGGTTCTGGCCCTGGGCATGTCCCTGGGACCCGTAACCTACGATAGCAATGGTTTTACCTTTCAAGATATTTAAATCTGCTTCATTATCATAATAAACTTTTAACATGGAAATCCTCCAAGAGATTTAATATTAATCGAGGGAAAAGCTTGTAACTATCAAGAATAGAACAACCCCCGTTAAAATGCAAATTAAGGGCTAAAACACCGATAAAACAACTATTTATCCGTGTTGTTTTTTAAAGGGCCGCGGCTCATGGCGACCAGCCCGGTACGGGCTATTTCCTGAATTCCAAATGGACGCAGTAAGTCCAGGAAAGCCTTCAGTTTATCCTGATCACCGGTAAGCTCCACGGTAAGAGATAAAAGGCTGACATCCACGATACGGGCTCGGAATATTTCAATCATCTGGATGATTTCCGGCCGAGATTTGCTGTTGGCAGAGACTTTTACCAGTAATAGTTCCCGGTCTACAAAATCTTCTCCCACGAAATCACGGACTTCGATAACGATTGGAAGCCGATCCAGCTGTTTAGTGACCTGTTCCAGAATGCGGTCATCTCCCCTGACCACAATTGTCATTCGGGATACGGTCGGATCTTCAGTAATACCAACCGTCAGGCTGTCAATATTGAAACCACGGGCAGAAAACAAACCGGCAATTTTTGCCAGGACACCAGGGTGATTCTCCACCAGGGCACTGACCACGTGATGTCTTTCTTCTGATAAATTCTGGTTATGGATTTTTAACATGAAATACTCCTGCCATTGCTCTTGAAAAGAGGGGGTCAAGCCTCTTTAGATAATTAATCCTATTATAGGGCGGCAAAAATCGCAAGTTTCAGGGCAAAAATCCATTCGGTTTTTCAGAATGAAACCGTATCCGGGTTTCCGAAGCATGTCCGGGTATTACTATAGGTTCCTCATGATTCAGGATAACAGCATTCATTGTCATCAATGAGGGGATAGTATAAAATGAATCAATCTTCTATATAGATTGGGCAAATAAGAATGTTGAACTTTATAAATACAGGATTTTGGTTGAGTTTGGGAATATTAAGCGGATTTCCGGTCTTATTATCAATTATGGCTCCTGTGGATACCGGCGATGGTGATGACCAGGGGAACTCCCGGGAAGAGTTTGAGGCTTCTATCCAACCTTATATGGATCTTCTTTATCATATGGGCCTTCGATTTACCCGAAACCCTGATGATGCCGCAGACCTGGTTCAGGATACCATTCTTCGCGCTTTTCGGTTTTATTACCAATTTCAGAAGGGAACCAATCTGCGCGCCTGGTTGTTGAAGATATTAAGAAACACATTTATTAACCAATACCGGAAAAAAGTCAGTGAACCCAGAAAAGTTGGGTATGATGAAATCGAGCCTTACTTTGAAAGGGTCGCCAAAAATAATTCCAGTGAGATGTTGAGGGCTGTTCAAAACGACATTTTTGGAAAAATGTTGGGTGATGAAGTGGTGGAAGCGCTGGAAAAAATTCCGGAGGAATTCCGTACCGCCGTAATTTTATGTGATTTGGAAGAGTTATCTTATCAGGAAATATCAGAGATTATGGGATGTCCTACGGGAACGGTCCGTTCCCGTATCTCCAGAGGACGGAAAATGTTGCAGTCTTACCTGTTGGATTATGCCCGGCAGGAAGGTTATATCAAGGTGGCAAATGAATAAGAGGGTTACTCATGAATTGTAAAACCGCCAGTGAACATATCAGCGCCTGGCTGGATAACGAAGTCGCTCCTGAGTTGTATATGGAGTTACGGGACCATTACGAGACTTGTGAAGAATGTCAGGCTCGGGTGAAATTTGAAGGATACAGTAAGAGCTTAGTAAAATCCAAGCTCTCCCATACTCCGATACCTGCCGAGGTGAAAAATCGAATTCATGCCGCTCTGGAGAAAGAATCCCAACGATTGACTCTCTGGGCTTTTATTAAAAACTATTTTAAGCATAAACCTGTTTCCGCCTGGGGATTTTCATTTGCGACCCTGGTTTTAGTTATCATGGTTACTATTCTGATACCCCGACCAGTGGAAAAAGACCTCTCCCAGAACTGGATATTCGCATCGGCTCGGGATTGTTATGAACATAACAGCAAGCCGCTGACGGGATATGATTTTACGGAGGAAGACCCGGCCTTGATAGTGAAGGGGATTAATGATTCCCATAAGAGAAATTTCCGGGTGGCCTTTCCTGCTTTTCAAACCGCCGATTTTAAAATTCATGGATGTAAATATTGTGAATTGGCTGGAAAACCCAGCATTTACCTGGCATTGAAAGAAGATGAGCATCATATTGCGATTGAGATTATTTCCGGGACCCATGAGAAAATTCCCAGAGGAAAACCCCATAGAGTCAATGGTGAAACCTATTTGTTTGCCAGTACCGGAAATCTAAACCAGTTACTGTGGAAGAAAAACAACCTGGTGTATGTGGTAACTTCCGATTTGCCGGAAGAAAAACTTTCCAAGTTAATTACCCCGGAATTGATAACCTATATACCGGAAAATGAAACTGCTCATCTGGCTCATCTTTTGTAACGATGTTCTGGAATAAGTATTTTCAGTATAGATAATCAATCTAATGAAGATAAGAGGCATAACTGAAGCTAAGAGGCATAACTGAAGCTGAGAGGCACAACCCCTCAGTTTTTTTTATTAGGGGCTGAAACCGGGAAAGAAATATTCATATCCAGGAATTGATTATTCTCGATGATTAGAAACCACTGCCCATAAACAAAAAATCTTTCATAGCCCTGTTTCGGATATAAATCAGTTATCCAGTCCTCCGATTTTGCCTTATCAAAAAAATAAAAAACCATTATCGACGGATACAAAAATAATGGATCTAAAACAGGTTTGTAGAATCAGGTTTTTTTGAGGTTAAAATCTGGAAATACTCTCCTGAGTATTTTTATGTTTTTGGGGATATAAAAGGGGAAAAACAAGCCTGAAATCAACTGTTTGACTTGATTTGAAGGATAAATTCCCAGGGTGAATCTGCAGGATAAACCAGAGGGAAAAAAAACCGTCCCATTTATCGCTATTGGGACGGTCTTGCACTTGAGGGCAAGAACTAAATACGTCATTAAGGTCTAATTCTAAATTACTTCTTAACGGCTGCTTTTTTAGGAGCAGCTTTCTTGGCGGCAGCTTTTTTCGGAGCGGCTTTTTTAGGAGCAGCTTTCTTCACGACTGCTTTTTTAGGAGCAGCAGCTTTTTTCACCGCTGCTTTTTTCGGGGCTGCCTTTTTCACTGCGGGTTTTTTCGCAGCAGGTTTTTTCGTCACACCAGCCAAAGGAAATCACCTCCTTACTATGCTCAATCGTATCATAAATTAAAAGGCTGTCAAGATAGTATGAAAAAAATATGTAAAATATTTTATTCTTATCTCGCCATGATGAGATACAAAAAAGCGTAATGAAAAAGGTGTAGTGCTTGAAAGGCTTATCTGGAGCGGTCTGCAGAGGTTATAGTAGGATGATGAGCAAATTGCGGATGGCGATGACCATCAGATGCAAAAGAATAATAATTATCATGGGAGAGAAATCTATCATTCCAATTTGGCAGGGAATATATCGTCGAATGAAATCCATGACCGGATCGGTCAGTCGAAAAATCCACTGGATGACCGGGTTGTAGGGATTATGATGGATGAAGGACAAAATTATCCTAACGATTAAAATGAACTCGTAAAGATTAACCAGTTTGATGATGTAGCTCATGATTAAAAATGGGTTCATGAAAAAAGACTCCTTGGAAAACATATTTAACGATTCAATAACATCCAGGCTGACAGCAGCCGTAGTTGAATATGGTAACATGGAACAATCATTCAATAAATATGCCGTTACATCGAAAGGAATTTGTGTTGTGGTGAAAGCCGTTATTTTTGATATGGATGGAGTCATTATTGATAGTGAGCCGGTTCAGATGAAAGCAATTAATCAGGTCATGGCCCAGTGGGGAATCCAATTAGAGGAAAAAGATTTTATTCCGATGATAGGCCGAAGGCTGGCAGATGATTATGATTATCTGAAACATAATTTTGGAGTCCCGGTGGGCATCCAGGAATTTATGGGGCAGAAAAACAAAGCTTACCAGGGGTTGATGATAAATGAAGCAGTCGAGATGCCAGGGCTGACTCCCTTATTGAAAAGGCTTAAGTCCGCTGGAATCCTGATAGGCATAGCCTCTGGTTCCTGCCGGGCGGATATCCAGATGATTGTGAAAACCCTAAAAATAGAATCCTATTTTCAGACACTGACTTCAGGGGATGATGTGGTCCATGGAAAACCTCATCCGGAAATATACCAGTTGGCAGCCAGCCGATTAAAAGTCCCGGTGGAAGAATGTATCGCTATTGAAGACACCTCCTATGGGGTGCAGTCTTCAAAAGAGGCGGGGATGAAATGTGTGGCGTTTCCCCATCCTTATACCCGGCATCAGGATTTCAGCCGGGCGGATATTTCGGTGGATTCTCTGAATGAAATCAGCTTGGAATTACTTTCTTCATTTTATTCTTCTCAAATCCGTTAACCTGTTTATCTAACATGAGCTTTTTTGTTGACAAAAAGGCGCCATTATTTTATTTTTAAAGAAAGCGGGTCATCTAGTTCATTCAAAAAATACAATAGGGGCGTTATCAAAAAAGTCGCAGGATGAAAGGGGAGTCCTGTCGATTCTTTCGATAGTGATTTAGATGGGCAGCCCAAAATCGTCAGCAGGGCCAATCAGAGACTGTTTCTATAAGGGGGATTTAAGATGGCCGGATTAGATACAGTGATTCTAAGAGCCGCTGAGAGGAAAATGGACAAAGAAGGCTTGGAATCGGCAAAACTGGATATCCTTGTCTGCCATGGGCATCTAAGCCTGACGGGAAGCCTTACTTATCGTCATACCCATGAAACGATGAGTCTACAGGATATGCACCGGTTTAGAAAAGACCTCATGAGTATTGATGGGGTGAATGAAGTTACTTTTCATTTAGCAAGTTCTTCCATGAGATATTAACCCTCCCCGCAGAATCAATAACCAGAGGTCTAGGCGGTTTTCAGGCTATGGATAATAATCTCTTCAGCTTTATCCAGGGTAAGGTTCTCTGTATTCAAGACTAAATGATAGAGAAGGGGATTGTTCCAATCCATATGGTAGAAATATTTCAGGTAATCGGCACTGGCTTTATCCCGTTTTAAAAGGGATTGTTTGGCTTCATTTTCCGAGATACTGGATACTTCCATGAGTTGCTTTATTCGTCTATCCATAGGGGCGACCACTCTCAGATGAAAGGCATCCGGATTGTCTGCCAATAAAACAGCGCCTCCTCTTCCAACAATGATGACATTTCCCTTATCTGCCAGGGTTTGAATGACCGTTTTGGTCAATTGAAGATACTTTGATTCATCCACCAGGAGAGGGTCTGTTACTGAGGACGGGAGCCAGTAGGGTTCCATATATCCCCCGGCTACAAAGGGGAACATCATTCCGCTTCCGGGAACGGGAAAGGAGAGATCATTAAAGAGCATTTTTAACCGGTCGAATTCTTCCTGGTCAAATTTGGCAATCTCTTTTTCAGAACATTGGGCCAGCTGAGCTACTTCAGAAATTACTTCTTTATCAATCAGTTTCCATCCTAATTGCCGGGATAAAGATTGGGCCAGGGCAATCCCGCCACTGCCCAATTCTCTGGATAAGGTTAACACTTTTTTCATAGAAACCTCCTCAACGAAGCCTTTATCTCAGCTGCTGTCCTCATTCTCTCATTGGGCTGAAACCTTGTCAAGAGAGCTCTTAGCTAAGGGCTGCCAGAAACTGTTTTTAGAAATGAGAAAAGGTGGGTTTCCTGGATTTTGGATTCTTAAGCCTAAGTTGGAACTCAAATTCACTTGCTTTTTATTTAAGGGCTATTGTATGCTTACCATATTGTTAGAAAAGCTTTAATTTAATCAATTTACAATTCCCACGTTTTGAAGAGAGGGGGGAAGAAAGAATGAAAAAGGCTTTAACAGCCATTATTGCTATCATAATTGTGGCCGGTGCTGTGTACCTTTTCTATAACCAGATGAAGAAACTGGGCTATTTCTCCAGTCCTCCGCCGGCATCACAGCCCGGACAGGATATGATGATGATGCCTCCGGCTGAGCCAGGCGCTCCGGGACAGCCTGCAGAGGGACAACCGCCCGCAGAACCAGCGGCTCCCGCTGAACCAGCACCCACAGAGCCAGCTCCTGCTGAAGGATCTGGTCAGTAATCCTTGTACTTAATTTGATTTTACGAGGGTTGGAACAGCGATGATGTTCCAACCCTCTTTGGATTATCCCCTTTTCTGTATGAGTTTGCGGTTGACACTGAGAACCCTTTTGAAATAAGATAAAATACTCTAAATGATTCACTAAAGGCGGCTTAGCCAAGCGGTTAAGGCGGAGGTCTGCAAAACCTCTATTGTTCGGTTCGACTCCGAAAGCCGCCTCCAATTTGCCCCTATTTATTTATTCTTTTCCTACTATCAAAAAAATCGATAAATATCCCTCAGACTGTCTCAATATCCTATCCTCTATATTTCCACCAATCCATTTCAGGTAGCCTATAAAACCCTGGGCAGAGATAACTCGATTGAGGAAAGTAAAAGAGAACAAGAGCTTTTCCTGTTATGACTTGCGGGAAAAAAAAGTCATATTCTACTGGGGGTATATTGAGACTATGGAACCCAAAGATTGAAGTTGAATTGGTTTTGCTAAAGAGTATCAGGGCTTTGGGAGAAACCAGGATGGCGGAGATTATAGTTTTGGATTTCTGATAATGGATCAAAAATGGGGATTATCTATCAGTTTAAAGAGGGGACTTTTCTTGGGGTTACCTTGGAGAGTTTTTCGACAATAAAATAAAAA
Source organism: bacterium UBP4_UBA6127 (assembly GCA_002428325.1). GTDB lineage: Bacteria > UBP4 > UBA4092 > UBA4092 > UBA4092 > UBA4092. The sequence goes on along the minus strand of DIVR01000037.1, from coordinate 34,100 downwards.
GACCCTGTTCTAAGGGGAAATCTTATGGGTGGTGAACTCCCAATTCAATAAGCGTTTGGATTTTTTGCAATGTCTCAGCGGCTGTATGTTCGGTTTGAATCCAAGCTTTTAATTCATCCACTTTTTTTAAAAATTGGATTCCATCCACAGCATCTGTGGAAAGTTGGTATATTCCGGGATACGGAGTCGGAAGGATACCCTCGCCAGCGGTAACGGATTCCTCGACTAATTTTTCACCGGGACGCAATCCTGTATAGCGGATTTCAATATCCGAATCCGGTTCCAGTCCAGCCATTGAAACCAGGTTCCTGGCAATTTCAGAAATAATGACCGGCTCCCCCATATCCAGGGAATAAATACCCCCCTTATCAGCCATAGACCCGGTTTGGATGACCAGCTTAACGGCTTCCGGAATGCTCATGAAAAATCGGGTTGCTTCCGGGTGAGTGACGGTGATGGGGCCTCCCCAGAGAATCTGCCGCTGGAAAAGAGGGATAGCGCTTCCCCGGCTTCCCAGGACATTCCCAAAACGAACAATCGCAAAAAGGGTCTGGCTTTTTTGGGATAGAGATTCAATAGCCAATTCGGCGGCCCGTTTAGAGGCTCCCATTACATTGGCAGGGCTGATGGCTTTATCGGTTGAGATGAAAATAAAACGTTGAGTCCCGGCGGCCTGAGCGGCTTCTGCCACATTAATGGTGCCAACGATATTATTTTTGATAGCTTCCCCCGGGTTTAGTTCCATCATGGGGACGTGTTTATGGGCAGCCGCATGGAAAACCACATCGGGCTGATATTTATCGAATATCTGGTTTAATCTGATTTTATCCTGGATATTGCATATGACCGGGAGGGTCTGTAATCCGGGGAAGCGGTGATTTAGCTCAATTTCAATTTCATAAATACTGTTTTCTCCTCCTCCCAGGAGAACCAGCCTGGCGGGATTAAAACTGCTGATTTGCCGGCATAATTCGGAGCCGATAGAACCCCCTGCGCCGGTTATAAGAACGGTTTTATTTTCCAAATAAGCCGAAATAGCCCGGGTATCAATATCGACCTGTTCTCTTCCCAGAAGGTCTTCGGGTTTGATTTCCGGGAATTGATTGATTTTGATTTTTCCTTCCAGAAAATCTTCCATGGCAGGCAATGTCCTGATTTTAACTGTAAAGGGTTCGGTCAATCGGATGATATCCCGAATCAGCTTTCCGGAATGGGAAGGAAGGGCAATGAGGATTTCGTCTGCTTTGACTCTTTCCAGAATCGAAGGGATATCCTGGATCTCTCCCAGTATTTTTACCCCATGAATTTTTAATCCGGTTCGATTGGGGATTTCCGAGATAATACCGACCGGCTGGAAGGGGAGGGAAGGGTTTCGTTTTAATTCTCGGAGGGCTCCTTCACTATGGTTGCCGGCTCCTATTATCAGCAGCCGTTTAGGATTGGGGGTTTCTTCCCGGCGTTTCATTTCTACCCATACCCGTCCCAACATACGAGTCCCACCGGTCAATAAAAATCCTAAAATAGCATTCAGGACAACCACTGAATAAGGCACCATCAATTGATCCGGGGTATAGCCAATGAATAAAATTCGGGTGCTCCCGGCCATCCCGGCGTTAAAAAGTTCAATTAACCGGGGCGAAACCAGGTAGGTTCTTAATCCAATCTCTGCCAAACTCCAGAAAGCCAGATTAAAGAAAATCCCCTGCAGCAGAAGCAGCAGATCACTGGGGCCTGAATACCGCCAGAGGCTTCGGTAAACACCCAACAGAAAGAAAAAGAATATCTGTATCACTAAAAAGAACGGCAGAATATGAATGAACTGGTCAATGGCTTCCTGTGAAGGTGAAAAATCATGGGTCAGTAAATAACTGAATAACAGGGAAAAGGCCAGCAGTAGGATATCGGTAAACAAAAATATTCTGCTTCCCCCGGTAATGATGGGATGAGGTATTTGTTGGGTATCTTTTTCCATAAGTGAATTTACTGTTTATTTTACAGAAAATCTTTCCGTGAGAGTAATTAATTCTTTTTAATAAATTTGTCCCTATTCTATAGGACAAGATAAGCGGGCGTTTTGGCCTATCGGAGAAGTTGATAAATGGAAAGACGGCTTTGGTAAAAAACGGATAAAATCTAAAAAAAGTCAGGGTAAGATAGACAGGCTTTTTGGCTTTCAGAAAAAAAGAAAAACAGAGAACTAGAAAGGAAAATAAATTCCTTACATAGCCCCTTTGCCGGTGAAAACCACTTTAATAGTCGCAAATAGGATTTTAAGGTCTAATAGAAAATTTACATTATAGATATAAGCCATGTCATAACGAAGCTTGCTCTCAATATCCAAATCATAACGTCCCTGGATTTGGGCTAACCCGGTCAGTCCCGGTCGGACAGCTAGCCGCCGATGAAAATGGGGTGAAGTAACGGAGAATTTTTTCATTAATTCAGGCCGTTCCGGGCGAGGTCCCACCAGGCTCATATCTCCGATTAAAACATTCCATAGTTGGGGAATCTCATCTAATCGGGTTTTTCGCATGAATCGGCCTACCCGGGTAATTCGTGGATCATTTTCCTGGGCCAGGACAGCTCCCGTCAGCTTTTCTGCATCTTGACGCATGGTCCGGAATTTTGTCAGCCGAAAAACTTTTCCATTTTTCCCTAACCGTTGCTGGCTATAAAAAACAGGGCCGGGTGAATCGGATTTGATTAAGGGAATGACCACCATCAGGATGGGAATAGCCATCACACAACCAATGGAGGCTGCCAAAATGTCCATGCTTCGTTTGAGAAATCCATACCAGCTTTCCAGGGGAGAAGGGTTGATTTCAATCAAGGGGATACCGGCAATTTCCTGGATTTGCAATCGGCCAATCATGACTTCATAAAGGCTGGGATAGGCCCAGAGGGTGCATCCTGTCTGCTGGCATTTATCAATGATACTTAATAATTCTCCTGAGGGAAGATGGGAGGCCAGAATAATATCCTGCACCTGGTGTTCCTGTACATAATCGACCAGGGAGTCCAGGTCCCCCACGACGGCAAATTGATTTTTCTGGATGTCTGTTGGGGGGAGTGTTTTATCCAATTGCCCCGGAAAAATAAAACCCATTACCCGATGTCCCATCTGGGCATAGGTATGAAGGGTTTTGGAAAGCATGATGGATTCTTCGGGAATACCAATCACCAGAATCCGGTTAATCAGCTTACCTCGTTTGATTCTGAACCAGTGATAAGCCCAACGCCAGAAACAGACAAAAATTAATGTAAAAAACCCGAACCGGAACATTACTTCCCGGGAAGTATTAATATCTGGCCGATAGTAGGTATGAATAAATAGAAAACTCAGGGTTAGTAAAATGCTGGTAAATGTCTCCACCCAGATGCATCGATACAAAATATCTACATAGGAACTTAATTGGCGAAACCGATACATCCCGGTGAAGGTGAAAAATACTAAATGGAAAAAAACCAGAAAATAGAAAAAATCAACAAAGAGAATCAGGTTCTCCTGGGGAACCGAGGTCCCAAATTTTGTTAATAAGGCCAGAATCAGGCTGGCAATAATGCCTATCCCGTCCAAGCAAAGAAAACTGATATGTTTGAGTATTCCTCTGAGCATGTTATCTATTACCGCTTAACTTCTTTATTTGGCATGAGATATAGAGTATCAAATGCAAAAAAATTATACCCTAAGTCGAAGAGCTTTATTAAATAAAAACCAGCTGGCTTGTATATTCAGATAAAAACCTGCTTGGATTTATTGGAAAATTAAGGGGATTTATATATCAGTTAAAGGGAGAAATAAGGATTTTTTATCCAAGTCAGGTCTATATGAGAAAAGGTGGTCTTGATTGGTTAAAAACATGTAACTTTATGAAATATAAGTGTTTATAATACGCTAATAATTGATGAAAAGCTGAAAATAGAGTATAATATTATCCATTATATTCTCGGGATTCTTGTTTGCTGAGAAAAATTCTTTTTTTTGTGGAGTTTATATATTAAGAATATGAAAGAACAGTTGAGATATGTCCTGAAAAATTATATTTGGCTGGTTTGTATTGGAATCCTGCTGGTGATGGGGATTTCAATTTATGCCATTAATTCCATAGAGGGCAGCAATGTATCTCAATTAACCCGTAGAATTTCAATGGCGGAGAATATTCGGGAAATCGTATCGGTTGGTTATATCCGAAATGGATACCTTTCTGCCGGGCTCTTATCGAATTCGGGTCTGGCGGGAGATGTGATTATCCTGGCTAAATCCAATAAACTGGGTAAGGTAGAATGGGAAAGGGAATATACTCTGGGAGGGAAGGCTGAATTCCAGAATGTATACCATATGCCGGACCAGAGTATTTTTCTGGTAGGCTCTTTAATGCCTGCGGGTGGAAATCTCTATAATGGAATTGTTTATAAATTCAGTCCTGATGGGAAGATGCTTTGGAAAAAGATGTTTCCCCATTATTTTAAAAATCATATTTCAGCTATTCAACCCTCCGGGGATGGGGGGTTCTATTGCGCTGGGAACACCCGGGTTACCGGAGATGGAAACCAGGAAGCCTGGATTTTTAAACTGGATGCCCAGGGTGAAAAAAACTGGGAAAAGGTCATCGGGGACAGAGGAATCGATGAATCCAGCAATCTGATAACTAATTCAGATGGAACCTTTCTGATGGCTGGGTCCCGGACTGATAAAGATACGGGAATCTGGAATGCCTGGCTGGTAAAATTTAACAAACAAGGTGATACACTTTGGGAAAAAACCTATTTTCCGGGAGAAATCAGTGAGTCTTATTCCCTGAAATCTTGTCCTGATGGAGGATACCTGGTTATGGGGGGATGCAAATCTCTCCGGCCCGGTATGCGGAATCTTCTGGTTTTTAAGGTGGATAATGAAGGGCAAGTAGTTTGGAAGAAAAAGCCCCAATTACCCGATTTTGAAAATTTAAAAGCAGCTTATTCCAGTGAAGATGGAAGTTTTCTCCTTGCCTGTAATTCCCAGAATCGGATTCTGCTGTTAAGCATGGATTTGAATGGGGTTATTAGGGGTGAAAAAATCATCTCTCCCTGGGGAATTAATATCTTGGAAGGAATCCAAGATTACACCCGCAGCAATGCGACTCTTCTGTGTAAATCCAGCCGATTTTTCTCCAGAAATCAAATATTTTCTATGGAAATTCCTATCTCCCGGTAAAAATTTACCCCCTCAGCCTCAGTCTGCATGCAGTATAGCGATACATGGAGGGTTCTGGCATAACGTATTGAAGTAAGAAATAGTTTTCAGGTTAAACCCGGCGAAAAGCTTCCGGAAAGACCTAAAGACAGTCCGAATAGAGGTATCGTGGAAATCCGTTGGGTGAATTAGCTTTTTGTATGTTAAGAATTCAAAGCACTGATCAGCTCAAGTCTGGACGGCTTCTTTTTATCCTTTATTTTTATTGGACAGTAGTGGATTACATTACAAGGAAAAATAGTGAATGCCTTTTTTAATCTGGTTGGGGGTAAGAACCGATTTTACATCGATTAAAACCCCTGAGGATGAGAGTTTTTGATAGAGGGAATCCATTCCCATCTCCAGGTAAGGCTGATGGGGGACCGCAAGAATCAATCCATCCAGATTATTAAAATCATCCAGGGAAGCTAAAGTAACGCCATACTCTTTATGGGCCTCTTCAGCGGTTGCAAAACAATCATGTACCAGAGGAGTAATCCCGTATTCCTGTAATTCATGGATAATGTCAGGAACTCGGCTGTTACGAAGGTCGGATACATTTTCCTTGAAGGTCAGGCCCAGAATCCCGATTTTAGCCCGGCAGACAGAAATTCCATCAGCGCGAATGAGTAATTTAACCATTTTCTCAGCGATAAATTTTCCCATGCCATCATTGATTTTCCGGCCGGCCAGGATGACTTCCGGGTGGTATCCCAGCTGTTCAGCCTTCGTGGTCAGGTAATAGGGGTCCACTCCTATACAATGCCCCCCCACTAATCCAGGTGAAAACTTGAGAAAGTTCCATTTAGTTCCAGCAGCTTCCAGAACATCCCGGGTTCTGATGCCCATAAGGTCAAATATTTTGGAAAGCTCATTCATCAGGGCGATATTCAAATCTCTCTGGGTATTTTCAATGACTTTAGCAGCTTCAGCGACTTTAATGGAAGGTGCCTTATGGATACCGGCTTTAATAATAGCCCCATAGGTCCTTGCAACCCTCTCCAGGGTCTCAGGATCTTCACCAGAGACAACTTTTGTGATTTTGGTAAGAGTATGTTCCTTATCCCCCGGATTGATTCTCTCCGGGGAATAACCCAGTTTAAAATCAATGCCTTGTTTCAGGCCGGAATGTTTTTCCAGGATAGGTCCGCAGATTTCTTCTGTTACACCCGGATAAACAGTTGATTCATATACTACTACTGACCCTTTTTGGAGAACCTGTCCTACGGTTTCAGAGGCTCTTGCTAAGGGACCCAGATCCGGCTGTTTGGATTGTTCTACCGGAGTAGGGACTGCAATGACAAAAAAAGTGGCTTTTTTAAGGTCTTCTTTATTGCAACTCCATTGGATGGAGGATTGGAGGAGTTCATCTCTGGATGTCTCCCCGGTTCGGTCAATTCCCTGAGTCAGTTCACTTATCCTTTTTGTGTTTACATCAAAACCAAGGGTCCCGGGAAATTCTTTGGCAAACGCCAGGGCTACCGGAAGGCCCACATAACCTAAACCAATGACGGCAATCGTATCTTTCATTTCATAATCCTTATATCTGATAATATTTCCTGTACCAATCAACAAAATTCCGGATGCCTGTTTCTATGGAAGTGGAAGGTTTAAAACCAACCTCATGGATTAAATCCTCCACGTCAGCAAAAGTCTCGGGGACATCACCCATTTGAAGGGGAAGCAGATTTTTTTCTGCTTTTTTACCAAGGGTATTCTCCAGAATCTCGATGAAGTATAACAAGTTTACAGGTTCTTGATTCCCAATATTATACACCCGATAGGGGGCAGAACTGATAGCCGGGGAAAGAGTTTCTTTTTCATTCAGGTCCGGGTGGGCTTGGGGGATATTATCCAGGGTTCGAATAACCCCTTCCACGATATCATCAATGTAGGTGAAATCCCGCTTCATTTTCCCATGGTTATAGACATCTATAGGGTTGCCTTCAAGTATAGCCTTGGTAAACTTAAATAAAGCCATATCGGGCCTGCCCCAGGGGCCATAAACGGTAAAAAACCTTAATCCTGTTGTGGGTAAACCATATAAATGACTATAGGTGTGGGCCATCAATTCATTGGCTTTCTTGGTGGCGGCATACAGGCTGACCGGATGATCCACACTATCTGATGTGCTGAAGGGCTGTTTTTTGTTAGCGCCATAGACTGAACTGGAAGAGGCATAGACCAGGTGTTCCACCCGATGATGCCTGCATTCTTCCAGAATATTAATAAATCCAACCAGGTTGGATTCTACATAGGCATAAGGATTTTGGATAGAATACCGGACTCCTGCCTGAGCGGCCAGGTTAATGACCCGTTGCGGGGATTGGGCGCTAAAGAGTTCAGCCAGACCTTCCCGGTCGGATAGGTCTCCCCTGATAAAATGGAACCCAGAAAAAGGTTTCAATTGATTTAATCGGGCCTTTTTTAATTCCGGGTCATAATAATCATTCAGATTATCCAGACCAATCACTTCGTCCCCTCGCTCCAGGAGTTTGAGGGAGGTATGGAATCCAATGAATCCGGCGGCGCCGGTTACCAGTATTTTCATGAAAGCTCCTTAATAGGCATAATACCCATCTATATTAAATCAGGATGCCTGATTTTTGTAGCTCGGTGTTTTGAGGCATCCTGCAGTGGGGGATCCTCCTGCTGATTTGGTTTTTAGTTTTTGTCCCAGGGAGCTGATAGGTTGCGACCTGGTAGGTCGCAACTACTGGGTTCTGACCTTCAGTAATGGCAGGGTATCCCCCTGCTGATTTATTAGTATTTCCCTATCGTTTACGAAGGAGAGGGTTGGGGTGTGGTTGTTTTAAGTCTTTCCTAAGTACTACCACATCTCTTATCCCCTCCTTCGAGGGGAGGATACATAAATTCTCTGTATGGGGATCGATTCCATATAAGGCCAGCTAGATAAAAGGCCAGAAACCAATAAAAAAGCCCTTGTTACATAAATAACAAGGGCCTGAATGGATTTCGTAAAAGATTAAGATATTTAGGCTTTTTTCTCTTCTTTTCTTGTCGGTGTCAGCAGGAATTCCTGCATTAGACAGAAGAAGAAGGTTACCATGAATCCTGCAATCAGGGCCGTCAGGGTAATCAAAGACCGTTTAGGGCTGATACGTTGTTGAGGTTCAACTGCCCGGGTGGCAATCTTCAGGTCAGAAATTTCGTTAGCCTTGGCGATTTTGGCCTTTTCTACTTCTTTGGCAAGCAAATCAAAGGTGGACCTGAAGGTGGTAACATTTCTGGCAAGCTGGTCCTGTTCCATTTCCCCTTCATAAGAAGTGGCAAATAAGGTCTGAACTGAATCATTCATTCCATTGACCGTCTTCAGAGTTTCGGATAATTTTGATTGGATAATATCCACACTCATCTGAGTGGAAAGCATTTCACTTTTAACTTCCGTGTATTTATTCAATAATTGGCGGTAATTGGTGGATGCGACAGTATATTGGCTTTGCAGTCGCCGTAATCGGATTTCGACATTATTAAGTTGGGTATCTAATTCTTTGACAGTTCGGTCGGTGGTAACAATCTTTTCCCTTAAACTGTCCCGTTTAGGTTTTAAAGTGTTAAATTCAACTTCCATATCCACTGTTTGTTTTATCATTCCCTGATAAACCGGGTTGATTTCCTGGGTTTCTATCTTCATCCCGGCAAGAGAATCCATTTCTTTATTGGTAGTGGTGCCGCTGTTATATCGGTTCCAGAGGGCATCATCGGTAATCCCCTTCTTCAGAATGATATATTTATCCACCTTACTGAGCTGGTCATTCAGGACTCTTAGAGAAGAATCCAAGGATACTAGCCGGATATCATCTCGGGCTAATTCGATTTGGGCTTCCACCAATTCTCTATTTCGCTGCTGGAACATATTCCGGATCATCTCGATTTTGTTGTTTTCCAGAAACATTCTTAACGATTCTTGAGCGGAAATTAAATTCCATTTAGCTTCCAGGACTTCATTGCGAAGAAACATTGCCGAAGGGTCTAACTGAACTTTAGCCAACCTGGCGGTCTGTTGGCTGAATTCATCAGCGGGATTTTCTGCTTTGATAATCCCAATCCAGGTCCCATTTTCTTCCTGGGCATCGATTTTCTTTCTGAGTTGGATCAATTGGGCCGTTTTAGTGTCTAATTCATATTTTATGTCAGTAAAATTAGCTCGATACCCTTCCAATTTGCTTAATTTACTGTTCATCTCACTTTTTACCAGTTCCAGTTTGGAGGAGTCCCGGAAGGCTCTCATCTGGGATTCCGCTTCCTGTAGAGCTGTGGTGGTCTGGGTAAATTGGGAGGTTAAAAAGTCATAGGATAGTTCTGATTCCCGGGAGGTCAGCATCCCGTTTTGTTCCACAAATAACTCCGCCCAGGTATTGGCAATCAAGGCAGCTTGTTTGGGAGAATCCCCTTTAGCAATCAATTTGATGATAGGGCTGTAAGACCTCATATTTAAGCCCCGTTCTTCCATGACGACTTCAGTCTTCATAGACTGCATCATTTGTTCGATTTTAGTATCTTTCAGTTTTAGCCGGTCAATGATTTGTTTTGCCATATCTTTGGACATCAGCAGGTTCTGGTAAGTAATAGGCGTAAATGATTGTTGTTCCTGTTGCAGGTCCGATTGGAAATTCTGGGGCATAATAATCAGGGTTGACTGGGCTTCATAGACTTCAGGAAGAGTTAAGCTGATAACAGCTGCCAGAATTCCACAGAGTAAGGCTCCACCAAAGATAATCAAAATCCTTTTTCGGGCCAGGGAGATGATTTGAATCATTAAATCTTGGGTATCATTCATGGGCTACTTGTCTCATTTTTATTTAGTATGGGGATGCTGTAAATTAACAGCACTTTATTATTAATGGTTATTATACCCTGTAACGGGGGGAAGTTTGAACTTTAGGGCAGGATCACCCAATAATACATAACTGTGGAGTTGGTCGTTTTCCCAGGGATTCATTTCCTGTTTGGCAAGAAAAACAGCTTCTCCAATAGTTTGAACCTTCTGGCTGATTAATGCCTTGAGAATAGTCCGCATCATCCTGGAATTAGAGGAAACAGAAGACCTTCCGGTGGAACCCAGGGCAGCGATGGCCCCTCCCTCGGGTTGTTTCACCAGTAACTCACAGATGCCATAGGTATCAGTATCATGCTCAAATCTTCCGGTATAACAAGTCATACTGAGAACCAAGGGGTATCTGCCAGGATTTTTTATCTGGGGAATATCATCACTGGTAAGAAGCTGGCGATCAGCCCAAAACCCAAGGGAGCCATGCCCAACAAAAGCCATGATACCCGCACCCTGGCGAAATGCTCTCTGGATGTCTTCCCTGGTTTCTTGGTCTCTTGTTCCAACCGTAAATTCAGGCAGGGGGTGGGCATAACAGCTGACTATCTGATAGGTAGAACTGATCTCTTTAGCTAAAGAATTCATATCGGTGGTAAACATGGGCTCATAGCCTGCTGCCAGAACCGCATTCTTACTCCATAATCGGTCTGTAGTATCATTCTCATATTCCAGAACCTTGTTAACATAGGCTTTAACTTCTTCAGGAGTCCGTGCGGGCAGCCTTCCTATGGCAAAAGCCGGTTTCTGGCTGGTGGTGTCCATGACTCCATAATAATTATCACTGGCAAAATAAGTATATATAGTGGTTGGGACATAATTGATGGCCCCTTTGCGTTTGACATCCAAATAATCCCAGTTAGCATCGCCTACCAGGAATAAATTCTTGATCTTCAATTTGTCCCAGTGGTCCCAGGCATATTGAGTGAATGTCTTGATGGCCTCGGGGCTGAATCGGCCATAATTAAATTCATTATAGATATCAGAAATTTTCACCACAGCGACGGTGTGTCCCTGTTTTTGCCTTAACTGAACCAGAGGTTTCAACTCGGTGGTGAAATCGTCATAAGTAATGATGATATAGTCAGCCGGAGCCATGGCTCTTAAATTGGATTTATTGACGGGATGGATAGAAACTGGAGATTTGAATGAATTATCGGTAGCAGCATAGAGCCGAGTAGATTTCTGGCTATAAATTGCAAATCGGGCATTAAATTGGTCTTTTTGTTCAGGTGATGGGACAACGGCAGGCAGAATTCTGACGGCATTTTCCAAATCCCAGATGTTGATATCCGGAGATGTGAATCCTTTTATCTCCAGAAAAGTTGTTTCTTGGGAGGGTGGCAAGGGTAGTGTGAGTTGATTTTGATAGGTTTCCAGTTTCCTGGGATAGGTAAAATCAAATCCTGCCAGAAGGAATTGGTCCATGGGGGGATTGCTTTTGATATCACCGGGGGCGTTGATGGCAACCGTATTTAATTTATAATTCAGATAGGAAACTGGAAAGGTCGTATTGAAAACATATTCAGTTTGATTGTTCCACCAGGCTTCCCCGATATCATTTCCGTTAATATTGAACCTGGCATGGTGATTGGGTCTTACCGGGGGATGGGATTCTCCCTGGAGGAGTGCTTTAAAAGTTACGCTTACAGAGGTATCCTGCCTTGAATCCAGGATACCGGGCAACTGAATGGAGTAGTTGAAATAAGTGGTAGGGGCTTTAAATTGGTTCCAGTACCATATTCGGGGATACTGCATATCCTTAATGTTATATCGAAAGTAAACATCGTAATAATAGGATTTTGTATCCATAAAGGAACTAATATCCGATTTATAACTATTATTGAATAAAATGGGGTGGGCCTGTTCATTTATTTGTCTGAAGCGGATGGAGGTATTATTCGGATTTATATATAGTTGATACACATTCTCCCGGGTATAAGGGTCTTTATCACCTGTTTCAACTTTAGGGGCTGTTCCATAAAATTCCAGGTAATCATTATTTTTCCAATTTCCGGCTGTTTTGTTGGTATAAACAGAGATATCTTGTCCCTGGTATGAAACTCGAATTTGGGTAAAGTCCAAGTTGGCAGGACTGCCCCCCAAAGTTGTTATGTCGGAATATTTGATTCGGTAGATTCCATCCTCTTTTACCTGAATATTCCAATAATCAGGGGCTTGTGGGGCCAATATCTTTTGTGAGAAAGAAATGCCGGTAAGATTTAATGTGATAAAAATAATGAGATTACGGAAGAAATATTGCATTCATTAATTCCCTTGTAAAAAAATAGAGGTATTATTCCAATGATTTGATTGGATTTGGATATAAACTATAACAACTATATAATATATTCCAAATATATAATATATCTCAAAATCATGTCCGACAGAATCAAAAGATAAATTGTTGTTATTGGGAAAAATAACCATGCCTGAAAATCAAACCCGGAATCTATTAGTGAAAAAAGACTGGTTTTATATCATTATCTCCTGGAGTGTTTTAATGCTGGGATTTATTGGTATTCTTTACTATGCCCCAGGGTATCTCCGACAGTTACGTTCCCAGGACCCTGCTCAATATAGAATGTCAGGCCTGCAGTATTTTAAGGAGAAAAAATATGATCAGGCAATTGAAAATTTAAGGCTTGGCTTGGAATTAGCCCCTGAAAATTCTGATATGAACTTCCTTTTAGGACGAGCCTTGGACGAAAAGAAAGATTTTCCCAAAGCCGAAAAATATCTAAAAAAAGCGATTGAGTTGCAACCGGATAATATTGGCTACATCAATGCCTTAAGCTGGCATTATACCCAGAGTACTCAATGGGAACAGGCAGAGCAGTTGTGGTTGGGACAACTAAAAAAAGAGCCTGGGAATATGGCCTATCTATCACAATTAGCTTCCATTTACGAGAAGATGAAACTGCCGGGAAAAGCCATTTCCATGTATCAAAAAGTCTATACGACGGATCCCCGGTCTATGGAAGCCATCCAGGGACTGGCAAAAAACTATACACTGGTACATAAGAATGATAAAGCTTTGGAATTTTGGTTGAAAATTGTAGCCTCTCATCCCGAAGACTCCAATGCCTGGTATAACCTGGGAAGATTATGGGAAGAAAAGAAAAATTTAAAAAAAGCGGAAGATGCTTTCAAACAGGCGTTATTACTGGATGATGAAAATTATTATTACAATCTTTCCATGGCTCGTTTATATTTCAGAACCGGTAATCCTTCCGGGATGCTTCAGGCTGAAAAATATTTAGCTCAGAGTACCACGGCTTCTCCGAACCAGTTTGAACCTTATTATATGTTGGGATTGATGCATCGTGATGTTAAGAAAAACTATCCTATGGCTGTCATTCTCTTCAAAGCCGCCTTGAAAAATAAAGTGGATGTATATGGTTATCGAGATCTGGGAGCTGTATATGAGAAACTGAATCAGCCCCAGGAAGCCCTGAAGGCTTATAAAAAGGTTTTGGAGATAGATCCCGGCTTTCCTGTTAAAGACCGAATCTCAAGACTTAGTAAATCCTCCTGATATGAATAACTATTAGTGTGTATTGGACCACAGTCCTGTTCTGATGATTTGTTCGGGTGGATCCTAGTAAGCAGCCATGCAAAGTGGGTAGTTAATGGATATAAAAAATGAATGAACCCCTTTTTAGAAAAATATTTATTCCACTGATTGTAATAGTGGTGTGTGTAGCTGTATCCCTGGTCTGCTTATGGGTCAATAAACCTTCACAAATATTAGCTGTTCTGGGCGGCATACTATTTATCCTGGGATTGCCTTGGTATATTAAAAATCCTCAATGGATGCTTTATATCACTGTGATTGTTATTCCTTTGGGTGTTTTAGCGGTCGTGGTCCCCGGAATGACGGCGGTTCCTCTGCTGGGTGCGTTTTTATTTGTTTTATGCATACCTCATCTGTTCTTAGGTACTCTCCAAATCCCTCCTCTCAAAAGACTTTATCAATATATGGTCTTATTGGCTGCCCTGATTGCCATGTCCGCTGTTTTGGGGATTAACATAGGGCATAGTTATATCTATTGGAAAAGTATCTATCAAATGATGGGGTTTGCTTTTCTCCTGATATGTTTGATGAATACACGGGACAAACTAAAAATATTATGGTGGATGATAGTTCTTTCCTGTACCTTGGCAGCGTTGATTACTCTTCTGGCGAAATATGGATTGTTGCCTTTTTCATTAAGTTCCTTCACTTATCAGAATATAGGTATTGACAGGCAGACTGGAACCGATGGGGACCCTAATTATTTTGCCGTCCAGTTATCGGTCGGATTTGCCTTTGGTCTCAGCGCTTTGCTATATCTGAAAAAAAATTGGAAATGGGTTGTTGTATTCCCTTTGTTATTGATATTGTTAGGGGGAATAGGATTAACTCTTTCATTGGGAGCGATTATTGGCCTTTTCTTTCTGTTAATATTCCATTTGATTACGACAGATCGATTATCCATTAACAATAAGTTTTTTGCTCTAATCATGATACTAGTAATGGCAGTATCTGTTCTGGCTGTACCGGCTGTCCAGCGAAGATTGGGAGAGCAGGTTTCTGAAGCAAAATATGGCATTTGGAGATTAGGTTCCGACCGAGTTCTTACTTGGTCTGCTGGAACGAATTTGGTGCTGCATTATCCCTTCAAAGGGGTTGGAATTGGCAATCATGGATTACTGTTGCCTCAATATGACATTTTCAATGTTCGTAATAAAGATGATAAGACATTTGTTCAAGTGGCCCATAACATGTATATTTCATTTGCCGCTGATAATGGTATTCCGACTCTGATAGTATTCTTATGTATTATTGGGTTTGTATTCAGAAGGTTGAGGCAAATTAACCGTTTAAACCTGCCGGATAAATTTATTATCAACTCGGTTTTGTCCTCATTATTCTGTTACCTGATTCAGAATATCTTTCTGGATGGATGGCGGGGGAAATACCTTTGGGTACTCATTGGGATGGGTGCGGCCATTATCATTTTATATCCCCAGAAATCTGATGAAGGTTCTAACATAGAAAATCTCAGACAACCAGCTGAAACCTAAAAGATACTCATCCGAGATGAGGGCTTTATAAAATATCCCTCCAAGTTTGAATAGATTTTTTTGAAGAAGGAATTTTTTAATGAATATTTTATTTCTGTTGCCCAGATTTTCTGAAAACAAGAATGATTCCTCCCTTGAAAAAGAGTTAGTGATGGAATTTGCGGAACAGGGGCATCAAGTTTATGTGTCAATTATCCTGGAAAGATATCTTCGACAAAAAACCCATATCAAAGAGGTCGAAGGGGTCCAGTTATTAAAAATTCGGACAGGGAATTATTATAAAGATAATATTAAATACTATGAACGGGGTATCACCTATATGGTACTCCCTTTTATCTTCTACCGTGAAATATCCAGGCTTATTGGAGAGGTGAAAATCGACCTGGTCATCTTATCAACTCCTATGATGAACAATCCCTGGCTGATGAGGAAATTGAAACAAAAATTCGGTTGTAAAGTCATCCTGATTATCTGGGATATCTTTCCTCAAAACGGGATTGATATGGGAATTATAAAGAATAAACAATTAATCAGGTTCCTGACGAATAAGTATACCAAAGCGCTAAAACTTGCAGATATTGTTACGGCCATGTCTTCGGGTAATCGAAAGTATTTGGCGGAGCATTTTAAACTGGATGAATCCAAATTATTGGTATTAAAAAACTGGGCAAAGATTACCCCTCAACTTCAGGATAATAGAAAAGAAATCCGGCAGAAGTATTCTTTTCATGAAGATGATTTTCTGATGATTTTCGGGGGTAACATGGGCAAACCTCAACGGTTGGAAAACCTGTTGAATCTGGCTCAACGAGTGAAAAATGACCCAAAAGTAAAAATACTGTTTGTTGGTAAGGGAACTGAATTGACCCGGCTGGGGACTCAAGCTCAGGAAATGAATTTGTCTAATGTATCTTTTATATATCAAATACCCCGTAAGGATTATGAAGAGCTTACAAAAGCCTGTGATATTGGATTAGTAAGTCTGGATGAACGTTTTACGATTCCCAATTATCCTTCCAAGACGACCGATTATTTCAAGCTGGGGTTGCCAATACTGGCCAGTCTGGATGCTTGTTCTGCGCAGGATTATGGGGTGTTTTTGAGAGATGAAACAAAGACTGGATTATTTGGGAGAGCCGGGGATGGGGATGACCTGTATCAAAAGTTCATGGAATTATACAGGGATAACTCTCTTCGGCAACAGATGGGCAGGAATGGCAGACAGTATTATGAGGCCTGCCTGGGAGTAAATAAAGCCTATCAGACCTTAATGGATAAGTATAAGGAGTTAGTATAAACATTTGAATTAGTAATCTATTAATTTATGTAAATGGATTGTTACTGGAGGATTAATTGTGGGTTATAGAGATTTGAAATTTCCTGATAAATCAATATTTTTAGTGACAGGAGGAGCCGGTTTTATTGGTTCCAATATCTGTGAGGCCCTATTATCTATGGGGTATCCGGTCAGATGTCTGGATAACTTCTCAACCGGTAAAAGGGAAAATATTGAACCCTTTGAAAAATATCCTGATTTTACCCTGATTGAAGGCGATATCCGTGATTTGGACCTCTGCATTAAAGCGACTGACGGAGTGGCTTATGTTTCTCATCAGGCGGCATGGGGCTCTGTTCCCAGAAGTATTGAAATGCCTTTGATCTACGAAGAAATCAATATCAGGGGTGCGATTAATATGATGGAGGCTTCCAAAATTAATGGAGTGAAAAAATTTGTTTATGCTTCCAGCTCTTCAGTTTACGGTGACCACCCGGTTCTCCCCAAGAAAGAAGGGGTGGAAGGGAATATCCTTTCTCCTTATGCTTTGACTAAAATGGTCGATGAGCAATATGCCAGGCTTTATTCAAAGTTATATGGACTAAAAACCATAGGATTGAGATATTTTAACGTTTTTGGAAGAAGACAGGATCCCCATGGTTTTTATGCAGCTGTTATTCCGAAATTTGTGAAATTGCTGTTACATGATGAAGCTCCTGTTATTAACGGTGATGGAAAACAATCCAGGGATTTTACTTATATTGAGAATGTTATTGAGGCCAATTTAAAAGGGATGCTGTCTTCGGATAATGTTACCGGTGAGGTTTTAAATATCGCTTATGGAAGTCAGGTGGAGCTTCTTGATCTTTATGAGAAACTAGCCTTATTGCTGGATAAAGATATCAAACCGGTATTTGGTCCGGATCGGGCTGGGGACATTAAGCATTCCAATGCGGATATCACTAAAGCAAGAGAATTACTGGGTTATTCTCCAGATTGGTCCTGGGATAAGGGACTCGAGCAGGCAGTAGAATGGTATCGGGAGACTTTGCAATGAAAATCCTGCTGATATCGCCATTACCTCCTCCAGCCGGCGGTATTGCTACCTGGACGAAAACTTATCTGGAGACGGAACTGGCTAAAACTAATCAGGTGGATGTTGTTAATACGGCTGTGATTGGCAGCCGTATTAACCGGTTTACGACAGTATCGGTACTTGATGAGATTCCCAGAACCTGGAATATTCTCAAGACTACTTATAAAATGATGTGCCGGACCCCTTATGACCTTGTTCATATGAACACTTCCTGTTCCAGTAAAGGACTCCTGCGGGATGCCCTCTGTTCCTTGATTGTGAAATTTAAACGTGTCAGGTTGATTATCCACTGCCGTTGTGATGTGACTTACCAGGTAAAAGGTTCTTTTCAGGCTTTGATATTTAAATGGATATGCCATAAAGCAGATAAAATACTGGTTCTCAATAAAGTGTCTCAGCGGTATATTGAGGAAAAATGCCATCAGAAAAGTATTATTCTTCCTAATTATATTGATAAACAAAACATTTTCTCATCCCCAAAAGAAATCAGGGAAATGCTTCAAACTGTTTTATATGCTGGCCATGTGACCATTGAAAAAGGCTGTGATGATATTTTAAAAGTAGCGGCCAGGTTTCCGGATATTAGATTTATACTGGCAGGTCATTTGATGAATGAGATTCGAATGATGCCTAAACCTGAGAATGTCGTGGTGACGGGAGAATTGCCTAAAAAGAAAATTTTAGAATATATGCAGGAAGCGGATTTGTTCCTTTTTCCAACTCATACCGAAGGTTTCCCCAATGTCATCCTGGAGGCTATGGCTTCAGGGCTTCCCATTATTGCTACTTCTGTGGGCGCTATCCCTGATATGCTTGAAGACCAGGGTGGAATTGTGGTTAAAGTCAAAGATCTGGATGCTATGGTCGCGGCTGTTAATACCCTGAAAAATAGAGACAAACGTAAACTATTATCTGATTGGAATCGGCAAAAAGTCGAAAATTATTATACTGTTGATATCGTTATGGACCGATTGTTTCAGGAATATCAGAATTTTTAATGGAGGATGATAATGCGAGCTCTTATGAGATGGCTGTATTCTTTCTATTTATTGATGGATAAAGCTATATATAAATTATTCCTAATGCCTTTTATAAAATCAATGTTTAAAAAATGTGGGAAAAGAGTTTATATCGGTAGAAGAAGCTATTTTACATTTAAGAATATATCTATTGGGGATGATACATCTATTGGTATGGATGCTATGTTTATGTGTACCCGGGCAAAAATATGTATTGGTAATAAAGTCATGTTTGGTCCACATGTCTTTATGATAACTGGCGGCCATAGGATGGATATACTGGGTAAGTATATGAAGGACATTACGGATGATGAAAAATTACCTGAAAATGACAAGGATATTGTCATTAAAGATGATGTCTGGGTGGGAGCAAATTCCATGATATTAAGAGGTGTTACTGTTGGTGAAGGCAGTATTATTGCTGCAGGCAGTGTCGTGACTAAGGATGTTGAACCCTATAGTATTGTGGGGGGAGTTCCTGCTAGATTAATTAGAAAGAGATTTGATGAAAAACAATTAATGGAACACAAAATTTTATTAAGCAGGAAAAACTAGACAGGGAGCTAGATGAATACTCTGAAGAAAATAAAATGCTTTCAAGTTATACCTAATTTGGGAGAAGGCGGCGCTGAAAAACTAGCCTTGTCTTTGGCGGATACTATCGATAGCAATAAATATGATGTAACCCTGGTGTCATTGTATAAAAGCCAGGAGTCAATTTATGAACAGCTGGCCCGGGAAAAGGGTTTGAAAATAAAGTTTTTCAATAAAAAACCAGGTCTTGATCTGATGGTTATTTATCATTTAATCAAGTATTTTCTTAACGAGAAACCTCAAATCGTCCATACCCATCTTTATAGCGCTAAATATATCTTTCTCCCTGCGGTTCTTTCCGGGGTTAAAGTGAGAGTTCATACAGTTCACAGCCTGGCTGATAAAGAGCTGGGATGGCTAGACCGGTGTTTTATGAAGGTAATGTACCGTTATTTTAACTTCATCCCGGTTGCTATATCTGATTTTATCAGGGAAACCCTGGTAGCTGAATACCATCTACCTTCAACCCGAATACCTTGTATTTATAATGGTATCGATGTCCGGCTCTATACCCCAGGGGTTCCCAGGGAATTTAAGGCAAACCCTTTGAAAATATGCGCCATTGGCAGCCTGAGGAATATTAAAAACCATCATTTATTAATAGATGCTTTTAAATTGGCTTTGGAAAAAAACCAAGATATCTCCCTGCAGATAGTCGGTGATGGAGTTTTAAGGGAAGAACTGGAATCTAAAGTGAGAATGTATGGTCTGCAGGATAAAGTGACTTTTATGGGAGTACGCAGTGATATTCCGGGTATCTTATCCCAGTCTGATGTTTTTGCGATTTCATCTCTCCATGAAGGTCTGCCCTTATCTGTCCTGGAAGCTATGGCTTCAGGCCTTCCCATTATTGCGACTAGAGTTGGGGGTATTCCCGATGTGATGACCGAAGGCCGAAATGGTTTCCTGGTGGAAAGCGGTAATGTGGGGGCTTATTGTGAGGCAATTCTGAAATTGGTTGTTGATCCGAAACTCAGAGAAATAATAAGCCGGAATAATTTAATAGATGCTTGGAAATACGATGTGAAAGTAATGGCTAAAGGGTACGAAGAATTATATGCTTCTTGTTTATGATGGTAAGGGGTTTTCTTTCTTGAGAACATGATTGACCTGCCATCGATAGATAAAAACTCCGGGAAAAGTTAATACCGCCATGGTTAAAGCCATACCGATACTCCCCAGATTAAAAGTCTTAATAAACAAGTGGGAAACCGGTAAAAACAGAATGACTTCCAGAATAGTATAATAAATCTGTATGTTTATCTTGGTGGTGCCATTTAAAAAACTTAAATATGGCATCATTTTGAGCAAAATAGCCAGAAAGAGGCTGATGGATAGTGATAAACCCACTGGAACAACGATTTTTTTATTCAGCCAAAGTTTGAAGAATATGGGATTAATAAAGATAAGCAATCCAAAGATGATGAGTATAAAGAACCATAAGGAATTGAATTTCTTAATAACATTCCTAATCCATTCAAAGTCTCTTTTTTGGTAGGCCTCTGTGAATCCTGACCAGTAGGGAGTTACGATAATATCGTAAAACATAAATATGGTTGAGTAGTATTTATAGGCAATGGAATAAACGGTTACTTCGGCGGGTCCCATGTAATGGCTGATGACTAAGTTGGGTGCCTGAAACAGAACAATTCCGCAGATTTGCAGAATGAAGAACATCGATCCGGTTAGAAATAGAGGCCGAATATATTCAATATTAAAGAATCTTAAAGAAGGTCTGCAGTATTTATAGGGTTTCCAGAATAACCATAGGGAGGCAATCAGCATCACCATAATGGGAATACTGGTATAAATAATTGCATAATTGACTAAAGAAGTGCTGGACGATTTCGAAAGGTAATAAACACCTCCCAGAGAAAGGACACTCCCGGTTGTTTTGATAAAGTCATTTAGGAAAGTTTTCAGATCTGCCAGTAATATCATACTGATGGGTTTTAATAAGAAATGAAAGCTCATAATCAGATAAACAACTAAGACTAAGTTTCTGATTTCTATATTTCTTTCCTGGGGAATATTTAAAAAACTGGACCAATTGATAAAAAAGGTCAGGGTCGAAAATACCCCCAGAAGGACAATAACCAGACCCAATATTAAAATATATGTTGTACTGACATATATTTTAGTTTTTTCAAAATCACCATGAGCGCGGGCTTCTGCAAATTTATTCCTCAACCCATTTCCCAGCCCAATATCCAAAATTAAGAACCAGGCAATAAAAGAAGTTAATGCAACCCATATCCCATAATTGATTTTATCCAGATATTGGAGGGTTATGGGAATAACCAGAAAACTGGTGGCGATATTGACTAATTTTAGGCCTAAGGAACCGAAAATATTCTTAATAATGAGTTGGCTTCGGGTCCCTGAGGGTAAAAACCGCTGGCTGATTTCTTGTATGAATTTCATAAGGTGAGATATATTATAAGGCATTATATTATTAGGATACTCTAGTCATGGTTTTATATTATACTTTTATAGGAAATTGTTTAAGCTTTCCTGTAATTAAATATCACTATCCTTAATATTTAGAATTATTTATTATATAACAGTAAAAATAAGCTGGAATTAAAGAAATAATCTTCTTTAAGAACAACCATAACAATAATCAACACTTCTGGAGTCATTATGTTTAAAAACAAAACCTTACTGATTACCGGTGGAACCGGCACCTTTGGAAATGCGGTTTTAAAACGTTTTCTGGAAACCGATATCACTGAAATCCGGGTATTTAGCCGGGATGAGAAAAAACAAGATGATATGCGGAAGCTTTATAATAACCGCAAATTATCTTTTTATATTGGAGATGTCAGAAATTATGATTCTCTTCGGGATGCCATGTCTGGCGTTGATTATGTTTTTCATGCGGCAGCCCTAAAACAGGTTCCATCCTGTGAGTTTTTCCCATTGGAAGCACTCCGAACGAATTCCCTGGGAGCTGAAAATGTCATGAATGCCGCCTTGACCAGTGGAGTGAAGAAAATAATCGTTCTCAGTACCGATAAAGCGGTTTATCCCATAAATGCCATGGGGATATCCAAAGCCATGATGGAAAAACTTATGGTGGCAAAATCTCGTGTGGCCGCCTCCCGGGGGACTATCATGTGTGGAACCCGTTATGGGAATGTTATGGCATCAAGAGGTTCGGTTATTCCCCTTTTCATTCAGCAGATTACAGAGGGAGTCCCCTTAACGGTCACGGACCCCTATATGACTCGGTTTATGATGTCCATTGATGATGCCGTGGATTTAGTCCTTTATGCTTATGAGCATGCCCAGCCGGGAGATGTCTTTGTTCAAAAAGCTCCGGCGGCAACCATTGAAGTCCTGGCCCATGCCATGAAAAAGATATTTAATGCCGATAACCCGGTCAAAATCATTGGGACCCGCCATGGGGAAAAACTATATGAAACCCTTCTGACCCGGGAAGAAAAAGCCAGGGCAGAAGATTTGGTGGGATATTATCGGATTCCAGCGGATAACCGGGACTTAAATTATGATACTTTCTTTTCCCAGGGGGAAGAAGTTATCTCGGCTCAGGAAGATTATAATTCCCATAACACCCATCGGCTGGATATCGAAGAACTGATTGAAATCCTGATGAAGCTGGATGTGGTTAAAGAAGCTTTAGCTCAGAGGTCTTCTCAATAATGTCCAGAATTCTGGTTACCGGAGCCAAAGGGTTTATCGGAAAAAACCTAGTTTCTGCTTTATGCAGAAACCCTGAACATGAAATATTTTCTTTTGATATTGATTCAACTGAAGCTGAATTAAACCACTATATTCATGAGGCCGAGGTGATCATTCATCTGGCAGGGATTAACCGGCCTAAAGACCCTTCCGAATTTGTTGCCGGTAATACCCAATTTACCCATTCTTTGTGTGAGATTCTTTTAAATTCAAAGAAAAATGTCAGAGTGATTCTGTCTTCTTCCATTCAAGCTGAGCTGGATAATCCTTATGGGAACAGTAAACGGCTGGCGGAAGATGAACTTAAACAGTATGCCTTACAGTCAAAAGGGGAAGGAATTGTATATCGGCTGCCCAACGTCTTTGGGAAATGGTGCCGGCCTAATTATAATTCCGTAACCGCCACCTTTTGCCATAATATCGCCAGAGGAATCCCTATCGAAATATCGGATCCTTCCAGAGAACTGAATTTGGTTTATGTGGATGATGTGGTCAGGCAGTTTACCTTGGAAGTAGAAAAACCTCTTTCTCCCGGCACCTTCAAATATGAGCAGGTTCCTGTAACCCATCAGGTTACTTTAGGGGAATTAGCTTCAATTATCACTCACTTCAGGGAAATGCGTCAGCATAATACCTTGCCGGATTTGGGAAATCCTCTTATCCATAAGTTATATGCCACCTATTTAAGCTACCTTGAAACAGATGAATTTTCTTATCCTCTCCATATCCACTCTGACCCTCGGGGCGAACTGGCGGAATTTGTTAAATCAAAGGGAGCGGGACAGATATTTGTTTCCCGAACCCGGCCGGGGATTACCCGAGGGAATCATTTTCATGATACAAAAACGGAAAAGTTCCTGGTATTGGACGGGGAAGCCCTGATTCGTTTTCGGCATATTATGAACGATGAGATGATCGAATATAAGGTCTCCGGAAAAGAATTCAGAGTCATTGATATTCCTCCGGGATATACTCATTCAATTGAAAATATTGGGACTTCAGATATGCTCGTATTGTTCTGGGCCAGTGAAATATTCGATTCTAATAAACCGGATACTTATTATTCGGAGGTTATTAAAAAATAATGAATAAATTAAAAATAATGACAGTGGTAGGGACACGCCCTGAGATTATCCGGTTATCCCGGGTGATGGCGGCCCTGGATACTTATATGCAGCATATCCTGGTTCATACCGGCCAGAATTATGATTTTGAGTTGAACCAGATATTTTTTGATGATATGGAAATCCGAAAACCCGATTATTTCCTGGAAGCTGCCGGTAAAACTCCCGCAGAAACCTGTGGATTGGTGATTGCGAAGACGGACCAGGTCCTTCAGGAAGTAAAACCGGATGCCCTGTTGGTTCTGGGAGATACCAACAGCTGCTTGGCAGCCTATGCGGCGAAACGAAAGAAAATCCCGGTTTTCCACATGGAGGCCGGTAATCGTTGTTTTGATCAAAGGGTCCCGGAAGAAATAAACCGGAAAATTGTGGACCATATCAGTGATATTAATATGCCTTACAGTGATATTTCCCGGGAATATCTGTTGCGGGAAGGATTATCTCCTGACCGGGTCATTAAAACTGGCAGCCCTATGTTTGAAGTCTTGCATTATTACCTTCCCAAAATTGAAAATTCTTCTGTGCTGGCTAATCTGGGACTGAATCCCAATGATTATTTTGTCGTCAGTTCCCATCGGGAAGAGAATATCGAATCTCCGGCTCATTTTAAACGGTTAGTAGAAATCCTGAATGGTTTGGGGGAGACTTTTGGTAAACGGGTTATTGTTTCCACCCATCCCCGGACCCGAAAACGGATAGATTCTGAAAAACTGGCAATCCATCAAAATGTAGAGTTGTTAAAACCCCTGGGATTTTCGGACTATGTAAAACTCCAGATGAATGCCCGGGCGGTCTTATCTGACAGCGGTACTATTAGCGAAGAATCGTCTATCTTAAATTTCCCGGCATTGAATATCCGGGATGCCCATGAACGTCCGGAGGGTATGGAAGAAGCTTCAGTTATTATGACCGGGATGAATTGGGAGAATGTCCAGCGGGGGCTGGAGGTCATCTCCAGGCAAGGCCGGCAAAAAGAGCGAACCCTGAGGCTGGTTTCTGATTACAGTATGCCGAATGTCTCTGAAAAAGTGGTCCGTATTATTTTGAGTTATACCGATTATGTGAACCGGACAGTCTGGCATAGATAAACAGCTAAATAGGCGATAATAAATGGAATTTAATCCTAAAGTATCAATCGTTATTCCGGTATATAATGGAGCTAATTACCTGGCTCAAGCTATTGATAGCGCTTTGGGCCAGACTTATAAAAATATTGAAATTATTGTTGTAAATGATGGTTCTAAAGACGATGGGGCTACTGAAAAAGTGGCCCTTTCCTATGGCAATAAGATTCGGTATATCCTGAAAGATAATGGAGGAGTTGCTTCTGCTTTAAATCTGGGTATTAAGGAAATGGCCGGTGACTATTTTACCTGGTTAAGCCATGATGACCTCCTTTATCCGGATAAAACGGCTAAACAAGTCCAAATCCTTTCTGCTCTTCAGGACAAAGATATTATAATCTACTCTGATTATGATCTGATTGATGAGAATTCCAACCTTTTATCCGGCATAAAACACAGAAGAAAACCGGTGGTTCCTGATAATACAAAGCTGGGTGTTCGTTTTGAGATGGTTCCCAACAATACCTTGTTTTTTTGCGGCATGTTAGTTCCTAAGAAATGTTTTTCTATCGTTGGGTTATTTGATGAGACCTCCAGGACTTGCCAGGATTATGAAATGTGTTTCAGGCTGGCTGGAAAGTTTAGATTTATCCACCAGCATGAAAAAATGGCCCAGAATCGGGTCCATCATCAGCAAGTCAGCCTAAAAAAAACCAATCTTCTATTGGATGAATTTAACCGAATGGTTTCCTGGATGATAAGGGAGTTAAGTAAAGACAGCCAAAACCATCCTTATCCTTCCATTATGGGGAAGTATTTTCTTAAACTGGCGTTGGAATTGAAAAAAAGAAACCTTTTTGAATCCGCACAGACAGCCTATGATTCCGGAAAACAATGGCGTTATAAATATGGTATCCTTCCCTCCCTGATGGAAGGATATTACTCTGCCCTCTATACCTTCTATTTGCCTTATCTGGACCCTCTTTATTGGCTGCGTTGTTTGAAAAGATTGATTGTTAAGTAATATAAAAGCACAGGAATATTCTCTCTCTGGATTTATTCATCTGTTGTCTATTCTCGCCTGTGTGTTTAGTGTAGATATGGTATTATTACTTGCTTTGTTATTCTCAATTTTCAGGGTAAGGGAATTTGATTAAGTCTAGAATATTTTTTGCAATATTTATCATTATATTATCCTTTTCGAAATGTTCATCCAAAGTGATTTCTCTTGAGGGAGTTATCCTTCAAGTATCCTCTTTACCCATTCCGGAAAAATCCGATTACCCTGATTGCAATTATACCGCCATGTTTCAGGTGGATAATATATTGTCCCAAGACTCCTCCATCCCTGAGAAAATCATCCTGGTCATCCCGGGTTTCAGAAAGAGAATACTGCTTACTGATAGTATCTATACTTCAGGTCAACGATTAAAGGTTAAAATTGAATTATTTGATGATATTCCTGAAACTTTACGCCAAATCCAACAAACTGACCGGATTAATTCTCTCGACTTTGACTATTATTACCTTTGGGAAGGTCAAAGAACTGATCAAAGAAGTAAAATAGTTCAATTGCCTGTTAATAATAAGAATAAACTACTCTCCCCATCATCCAGGGCTATAAACCTCCCGGTTACAGAGCAGGATGAAAAAGCGGTTCAACTCAGAAAACAGGCTATCCGAGAGGATTTAGATCATATTAATAGCCTGTTGGTTAAAAATGGCGGAGATTTTAGGAAATGGTATGACAGTTTATCCACCCTCCGTAGAGAATATGATGAAAAGATAAAAAATAAAGAATCAAAATGGGTGGGGGACAGTTACTTCACTGCCAGTGCCTATGATGGCCAATGGGGACATGCTACCAATTATGTGGAAGCTATTATTCAGTTGAATCAGTTTCTTAAGAAAAAAGGTATTGATTTGATTGTTCTCAGGGTTCCTTACAAAGGTGAGATTTGTTCGGATTTATTTGTGCCTGAAATGAAGGAAAAAGACTATGTGTTGAATCCATATCTCCTGAAACTAAATAAAGATTTATTGGAGGCCAATGTGGAAGTTATCGACATGTTACCTCCGGCAATAAGTGATCGATTCAACTATCCCCTCATGTATTGGTATCAAAATGACGACTTGCATCCTTCCAATGGAATGGCCTGGACGATAGCTTCAATCCTAAGTGAACGATTGAAAAGATATGGTTTTACCAGAGGATATAATTTCTGTCTGGCTAAACAGATAGCTGCCTCCTATAATGTGAACCGAAATATTACTTATCCTAAGGGGAATCCGAATTTTAATTCCCGATGCACAACCCTGATTGATTGTGTCTTATATGATAGTTCAAGCAGTAGATTGCAGTTATCAGAAGAAAATGACTCGCCCTGCCTTATTATTGGAGATTCATTTATTGACCGGCCGGCTGGACATCTGGGAGCCGGTATTCCCCATTATTTGGCCTATAAAACCGGAGTAATTCCCAATTGGGTTTTAAGGGCGGGTGGCGCCAATATGATGGGAAAAACCATGGCTCTTAAAAAGGAAGACTTTTTTAAAAATCGTAAGGTTTGTATATTTATATTTTCTCCGGCAACTTTAGATAACTCAATGGAAACCATTCATCGGGCATCACTTATTAAAGTCTTATCTGGCGAGGAACTCCGTAATTCCATAAAGCAAAATAATAAGCCCGAGGGAACTTATGATTGGGTACTTTATTATGGAGGAGTAACAACAAAAATTTATAAGAATGCGGTAATTAAGCCGATCATAAAAATCCCTTCCAAGATTTCAGGTAAGGATATTTTTGTGAAAATTAAAACAACTGGCCATTGGTATGACCTTATCGCTAAGGTGGAGTATGGTTCTGCTTCTAAAGTGATGGGGTCAAAAGGAAATAAAGAGATGTATGTATCATTTCCAGTCATTAATGAGAATAAAACAATCAGTATTAACCTGAAAATGGATTGGCTCTTAAGGAAAGGGGTAGGTATTCCTGTCGATTCGATCGAAGTCTGGGGAGTTATTTAATAATGGCTAGATATAGTAATCTGTATTATTTGATTGGATTATTAGTAGTCTTATTTGGGTCTACCAGGGTATCTGCTAAACCAATCAATTTGGAAGGAATAATCGTTAATCCATCCGCCTTACCCATTCCGGAAAAATCCGATTACCCTGATTGCAATTATACCGCCATGTTTCAGGTGAAAAATATATTATCCCAAGACTCCTCCATCCCTGAGAAAATAGTCCTGGTCATCCCGGGTTTCAGAAAGAGAAAACTGCTTACCGATAGTATCTATACTTCAGGTCAACGATTAATGGTTAAAATTGAATTATTTGATGATATTTCTGAAACCCTTCGCCAAATCCAACAAGCTGACCAGATCAATTCCCTGGAATACGACTATTACTACTTAACTGAAGGGACAAGAATTGACCAAATAGGGCCGATCGTTCGAAGTCCGGTGGGAATAAGCAAAAATAATCCATTGACTCAACCTATAGCTGATGCAAAAAAGCCTAAATTAACAACCCAGGAAAAAAAAGCGGCAAAACTAAGAAAACAGGCAATGCAGAAAGATTTGGATCGAATCAATAAACTTCTAGCTAAAAACGGCGGGGATTTTAAAAAATGGTATGACAATCTAAATGATATGCGAAGAGAATATGGAAAAGTAATTGAGAAAAAGGATTTTAAATGGATAGGTGATAGTTATTTTTCACTAAAATCATGGGCTTTGTATAAGGAAGAATATCTTAATTATGATTTTGTCAGTGCGATGATTGATTATAACCAATATTTACGTGATAGAAATATTGATTTTATTGTCGTGAGAGTCCCTTCTATGAATGAGGTGGTTGGTGACTTATTCATTCAAAGTTTTAATAATACGGAATTTAATCCATATCTTCATGAATTTATTAAGATACTTTTAGAAAATGATGTTGAAACTATTGATTTAGTCCCACCTTTAGTAAAAAACCGATTTAAATATCCTTTGTTATTTTGGTATCAAACAATTGACCCTCATCCGGCAGAGGGAGCCGGAAGGATTACTGCTCAAATTCTATCTGATCGGATAAAACGCTATAGTATGAGGAAGAATAAATCTCCCCGTGTCTATCTGGCTTCAACGACCATGATTCCCTTTCGGGATGATATATATAAGTGTGATTATACTTGGCCGGATGGAAATAAAAAATATGATACAAATAGTGCTGTTTCGTTTTTAGGAGTATTTAGTAAAGATGGAAATGTGTTGCAAATTAATGAGAATTCTGGTTCTCCCGTATTATTTATAGGAGATTCTTTTCTGGATTATTCTCCGTATGGTTCTAGAGGTGGAAGCATCCCGCAGTATTTCTATTATGAATCAGGGGTTCTACCGGATAAGTTTTATCGGTATGGAGGAGCGACCAATTTGTTTGGTGAATTGATAAGAAAAGGGGATAGTTTTCTGGTAAACAGGAGAGTGGTTATCTTTATTATGAATTCTGGCGGCATATTAAAAGATGCAAAATGGTTCATGATAAACAAAAATTCTAAGGCAGCTCTCTCAGCTGTAAACAGGGATTAATCTATGGTTTTCAGTTCTTATTTATTCCTGTTTTTCTTTTTACCCTTAGTATTATTATGTTATTACGCATCTCCAGCTAAATGGAGGCATTTGGTATTAACCCTCTTCAGTTATATCTTCTATGGATGGGCGAATCCAATATTTACTCTGTTAATGCTGGCTTCCACAACCATAGATTACGTTGCGGGTCTGGTGGTATCTCAACAGTGGGATTTCTCTAAGCCGATTGAAGCTTTAGAAAAGGATAAACCCAGGGCTCGGTTTCAGAAAATAGCCTTAACAATCAGCATCTGTTCCAATTTATCTTTATTGGGATTCTTTAAGTATTTTAATTTCAGTGTGGATAATTATAATGTTTTGATTGCTATGATGGGAATTGAAACCTGGCAGGTTCAAGGGTTATTTCGAGTTATCCTTCCATTGGGCATCAGCTTTTATACATTCCAATCCATGAGTTATGCCATTGATGTGTATCGGGGAGATGCCAAGGCAATCAGAAAATTTATTGATTTTGCCTGTTATGTGTCGATGTTTCCCCAATTGGTGGCAGGTCCCATTATTCGGTTTCAGGAAGTAGCTGACCAATTGGTGTTCAGAACTCATACCATGGAGAAGTTTTCCAGAGGGGTAGCCTTTTTTGCCCTTGGTATGGGGAAGAAGATTCTCTTAGCCAACCCTTGCGGGAAAATAGCTGATACTGTTTTTAAGGCTGGAGCCAATCATATCGTAGATGCTTGGTATGGGATTGTCGCGTATGCCTTCCAAATCTATTTTGATTTCAGTGGCTATTCCGATATGGCTCTTGGCTTAGGTTTGATGGTGGGATTTGTTTTTGCCAAGAATTTTGATTCTCCCTACCATTCTAAGTCTATTACAGAGTTTTGGCGGCGTTGGCATCTCTCTTTATCTTATTGGCTAAGGGATTACCTGTATATTCCTCTGGGTGGAAATAGGAAAGGGACCCTTAGGACTTATGTGAACTTGTTTCTGGTAATGTTCCTCGGAGGGTTATGGCATGGAGCCAGCTGGAATTTTGCCATTTGGGGTTCTCTCCATGGGGGAATGCTATCTCTTGAACGTCTTAAGGGGAAAGGAAGCCTATGGTCATGGTTTCCAGCTCCCATAAGGATGGGATTCACTTTTGTTGTTATTTTGATAACCTGGGTGTTTTTTAGGGCGGCAACCCTTCCCGATGCAATTATTTATTTAAAATCCATGTTTGGATTGGTAATTCCGAAGACAGGTTCTTCCCTGATGTCCTCGTTAATTTATAGTCCCTACTATATGGGTTCGTTAGGGCTGGCGGGGCTGGTTGTCTGGTCTTCTCCCCAAACCTGGGATTTTACTAAACAAATAAATGGTTGGAAAATTGGTTATATTTTGGGTGTTTTTATATTGGCCATAGCGATATTAACAACCCAGTCTTATAATCCATTTATCTATTTTATATTTTGAGATTTATTCAATAAATTATGTTAAAACCTAACCTTACAAGAGAAGAAATCGCCAAAAATGAAATTGGCCGAACGGAGATATCACCCAAACTGGCTTATTTAATGGTTTGCTTTTTTCTGGTGGTTATATTCTTGTATCCCTTATTGCAAATGGGTTATGAAATAACTATCAAAGAGCTAAAAACTCCCCAGGCGCTGGATTTGTTTCTGAACTGGGATGGGGTAAGAGAATTGCCAGCGGATACTCCCCTGGGAGAATTGACCAGTTTTAGTCGTGAACTGAACCATCATCTGAAATCTTATGAGACTCAACTGGAAAATAATTCTTTGCTTAGGGAAGAACTTCTCTCTCCCATCCAGAGCATCCTTTCAAAACAATTAAAGACCGGTAATGAAAAAGTGGTCGTGGGAGAGGATGGCTGGTTGTATTATTTATCGGATATGGATTATCCCATGGCTTCTGGTTTTATGAATCAGGAATTTCAACGGCTCCGATATCAGGTGGCCGATGTCCAGCCTGATCCTCTCTTAGCTATCCTTGAGTTTAAAAAAAGATTGGCGGCTCGGGGGATTCAGTTGATATTGATGCCGGTCCCGGTCAAACCGGTGATTTATCCGGAGAAATTATCCGGCCGATTAAGCCAATTTTCTCATCCTCTCCAAAATGAGTCGTATGCTCGATGGAAAAAATCATTGGAATCTCAGGGGGTTATTGTTTTTGACCCGGCTCCTGTCTTGATGGATGCCAAAAAAAAAGGAATCCAGACTTTTTTGAAAACAGATACTCATTGGACTCCGGAAGGAATGGACCTTGCTGCCAAGGAGTTGTCCCGGGTCATCCAGGACAGGATCCCTGTTAAAACCCAATTATCTTCATCTCCCCGGCAAATTTTATCTTTTCAAACTAATTTGGGAGATATTGCTATGATGTTGAATCTCAAACCTGATGACCAGTACTTTCAACCTGAAACGGTTCAATTGCGTCAGGTAAAAGTGAATGGTAGATTATTGAAGCCTTCTTCTCAGTCTGAAATTTTGTTCTTAGGAGATAGTTTTTCCAATATTTATTCTCTAAAGCCTATGGGGTGGGGTGAGGGAGCTGGATTGGTAGAAAATCTATCATATTATTTAAAAGCCCCTGTAGATGCTATTGTCAGAAATGATGCCGGTTCTTATGCCACCCGGGAAATTCTGGCCCAGGAGTTGGCTAAAGGACATGACAGGTTGGAAGGGAAGAAAGTGGTTGTCTGGGAATTTGCCAGTCGAGAACTGGTGTCGGGCAATTGGAAACTTATTGATATCCCTGTATCCAAAGCAAGAAATCCTGTTATCGATATAAAAATAACCTCTGCTGACTCGGCTGAGACAGCAAATAGGGTCAGGGTGAAAGAGACGGCGACACCGGCTAAAACAGGTGGCTTCTTTGTCCCTGAAGAAGGTAACTCATATAAGGTAACTGCCAGGGTTAAATCAGTATCAGCCGTTCCTCAGCCAGGAGCCGTGCCCTATAAAGACCATGTGATGGCAATTCAGCTGATAGATATTAAAGGACCTGGGATAAAGATAATAAATGCCCAGGCAATGGTTTATTTGATGAGTATGCGTGACCAAAAACTGACTTCGGCTTCGTCTTTACGGACAGGGCAGCTGATTCATATTAACTTGAATAACTGGAGTTCTGTGGAAGATGAATATGGCGGGTTTAATCGAAGTGAATTAGATGACCCTGATATTTCTCTCCAGGACCCTTGTTGGGGGGAATTGATCAAATGAAAAAAACAAAAGTATGGATTGGATTTTTACTTTTAGCCTGCATAGGAGTTTTTTCCGTATCAGCTGCCCAAACCGGTTTGCAGAGTAAAGCTCAGGATATTCTCAATAAAACTCCAGAGACTCAAACTGTTATCCAAGGCCAGGATGGATTTCTTTTCTTGAAATCTGAACTGAATCATGTCACTAAGGGTCCATTGGTATCAGCGCTTTCGAGTCCATCAGAAGCCTCTGTAGCTATCCTGGATTTTAATCAGCAGCTCAAACAGGCAGGTATCAGACTCATTGTTATTCCTGTTCCTGCTAAGTTGGAAGTTTATCCTGATAAACTGTTTGGAGATGGTATAAAGGTTGAAAAAAATCCTCAGGCAGAGTTTTATCGGCAGCTGGAGGAAAAGGGTGTTCAGGTTTTGGATCTATTCCCATTATTCATTCAGGAGACTTCGGGAAATATTGTTTATTGCCGGCAGGATTCCCATTGGAATGCCCAGGGAATGAATGTCGCAGTCAAGGCTTTGGCTCAAGATATCCAAAAAGAGAAATGGTATAAGGCTCAGAGACCTTTCAAGGTGAGCCCTGTAATCCTTGCTGTCCAGGGTGATTTATCCAGAGATTTAAATCAACCTGAGATGCATCAAGAATCTTTGATGATATCCAAGGTGGAAGGCAAAACAGTCGATGAATCCAGCCCCATTCTGGTTATGGGTGATAGCCATACCCTGATATTCCATTCAGGAGATGATATGTTGGCTGAGAATGCCGGGTTTGTGGACCAATTGGCGGCAGCCTTAAGCATTCCTGTCGATTTAATTGGGGTCAGAGGTTCTGGAGCCACTCCTGTCCGAATTAATCTCTATCGAAAAGCTTCTAAACAACCGGATTGGCTGAAAAATAAGAAAATCATTATTTGGTGTTTTACGGCCAGGGAATTTACCCAGTCTCAAAACGGCTGGAAGAAAATCCCATTATTCAAACAATAGAACCCTTACAAAAGAATAAATTAAACTCCCCTTGTGAAGCATCAGGTTAAAAGGGGAGTATTTTTTTCTAAGTTGATTTTAACACCCCCCTGTCAAAAGCCCATGCCAGAGTGGTTGACTGTCAAGACTAATAAAAAGGAAGGCAGCCAATCATGACGTTTAAAATCAAACTCAACCTTATCCATATCCCGGAGACCCGAATCAGGAAAGATATGGGGTCATTAGACTCTCTCCAACTCAGCCTTCAATCTTTGGGAATGTTGGAACCGGTGATGGTCCAAGCCACCCCGGAGGATCCTCAATT
>DIVR01000038.1 GCA_002428325.1 bacterium UBP4_UBA6127 | reverse complement strand
GAGGCGGCCAAATGGCTCACCATGCATCGATGGCTTAAAGCTAATCCCAACGACGAGTTGGCGAAAGAAGTTCGTGCTAAATTGACCTCCGAACCCGAACATTACGCCGCTTACACGCGTGAATACCTCGGCTGGGGTGTGTTTGCTCTGATGGTACGGTGATGAGTTGAGGCATCCAGTGGAGATGGAAAAATGCGATTCAATGCCAATCCTCCTCATCAGAGGCAGCCTGTTTTTTGATAACCAGTTGATATTGAAGGTGTTCGGTTAACTGCGGGAGAAAGAGAACGGTTATGTAGAGGAGTGCAAACGGGGAGCCATTGATACTAATCCGCTGTTTATTTGGCGATTACCAATATTTAAGCCCCTGAAGAGATTGTTCTTCAGGGGCTTTTTGTTTTTTTAATCAATTTTGAAGTGTTAATCCTAACTATTTTCTGTTAACCCTCTTAGAATCAATCCGAATTATATTGTGTTTTTTGCTGTAAAAAGGACATATCCTTGCTTATATCATCTTCAATTGGTCTGTTTTTATAGACGATAATCATCATCTTTTGACAGCTATCAAAAAATTAGAATATTAGAAATATTGCAGTTAGATATTTCTGGACTATAAAAATCATAAGCTTATGGGTATCTAATGGACTCAAGTGAATAAATCATGTTCCCTTAAATAATGAATAGGTTTAATAGGATGGATTGTGATAAATTTTAAAAGGAATCAAATGAGATGATTTTGGAATGAGAGTCCTGATAGGTAAAAGATGATATTTCTTTCTCTGATACATAACGTCTCCCTGCTGATCACCTTATCAATTATTTATGGAATAATATTTCGACATTTTTATAAGAAAACCCCCTATTTCAGTATTGTCTCCGGCCTCCTCTTTGGATGTGTCTCAATCATTGGGATGATGACTCCCATGACCCTGATGCCGGGGATTATATTCGATGGCAGGTCCATTATTCTTTTTATCGCTGGATTTTCTGGGGGGCCGGTAACCGCTGTTATTGCTGCCATAATGGCGGGTGCTTATCGTATCTGGCTGGGAGGAGCTGGTACCTTAATGGGGGTCAGTGTCATCAGTGAATCTGCCTTGTGTGGGATTGCCCTGTATTATTTGAAACATAAATCTCCTTTCTTTAATAAAATTTATTGGATATGGATTTTTGGATTGTTAGTCCATATTCTCATGTTGGCTCTGACCATCGCTCTGCCCGGAGGTGTCTCCTGGTTTGTATTAGAACAGATAGCCTTACCTGTCATTGTCATTTACCCTATTGCCACTTTTATTGTCGGATTGTTAATGGGTGAAATAGAATCTCATTTTCAAGATATTGTAACTCTTAAAGAAACGCAGAAAGAATTGGAATCAGCCCAGGAACGGGCCCATATCGGGAGTTGGGTTCTTGATCCTGTTACCCAAAAAGGATTCTGGTCCAGAGAAATGTATCGTTTATTTAATATGGACCCCCATGAAGGGTTTCCTACTCAAACAGATTTCCTTGAACATATCCATCCCGAAGACAGGGATATTCTAAAAAATGATTTAATATCGGCTACCCAATCTGTCATGCAAATAAAAAAAGATTACCGAACCAATCCCAAGTATGGGCCGATTAAAGTCATTAATGCTCAATTTTATTCAGAGACGGATGAACATAATAAAATTACCAGGCTGGTAGGGACCTGTCTGGATATTACTGAACGTAAACTATCGGAGGATAACTTACGTTCTGAACGGGCCCGTCTTCATACCCTGATTCATTCCATACCGGATATGATTGGTTGAAAGATCCACAGGGAGTTTATCTGGTTGGTAATCCCCAATTTGAAGATTTTATCGGGATTAAAGAATCTGATTTGATTGGGAAAACTGATTATGATTTGTTTGAACCTGAGTTGGCTGAGTTTTTCCAGCAGCATGACCAACGGGCAGTATTGGCCCAGAAACCTTCTGTGAATGAAGAATGGGTCACTTTTGCAAGTAATGGGCATCATGCCCTTTTGGAGACCATTAAAACCCCTATATTCGATGAAGATAAAAAACTGCTGGGAGTATTAGGAATTGCCAGAGAGATTACCGAACGTTTCCAGTCAGAAGAATTGCTGAAAAAAAGTGAAACACGATTTCGGGAGTTATTTGAGCATTCACCTGTCGCCTATCAGTCTCTGGATGATAAGGGGATTTTTATTGACGTGAACCAGAAACTCTGTGATTTGCTGGGTTATTCCGTTGATGAGTTGCTTGGAAAGAAATTTAGCGAGTTGTGGTCTTTGGATACTCAGGAAAAATTTCCTGAAGTTTATTCTTGTTTTTTACAGGAAGGCAAAACCCAGGGTGAACTACGGCTGATTCGGAAAGATGGGAAGCTTATCATTGTGTTATTGGAAGGCCGCATCCAAAGAGATGCTCAGGGAAAATTCATGAGAACCCATTGTATTTTGCATGATATTACCGAGCAAAAGAGAATGGAAGAAGAGTTGATGAGGGCTCAGTCCATAGCTCATGTTGGAAATTGGTCTTATGATGTCCGAAATAAAAAATTTGTGGGTTCAGACGAATGGTACAAAATATTCGGATTAGCTCAAAAAAAACTTATGGATGAATCTTTTTTTGAATCAGTATTTCCAGAGGATATTCAAAGAGTTCGGCAGGAATGGGAATCTGCTTTAGCAGGAAACCCCAAGGCCATTGAGTATCGGCTTATGATAAATAATCAGATTAAATGGGTTTATTCTAAAGCGGATGTTGAAAGGGATTCTGAGGGGCATATTTCTCAAATTATGGGGATTGTCCAGGATATTACAGAACAAAAGAAAGCAGAAGAAGCACGTATCCAATTGGATAGTAAAATGAGGGATATTCAGAAGCTGGAAAGCCTGGGTATCCTTGCCGGTGGAATGGCTCATGATTTTAACAATATTCTGATGGCTATTATGGGCCATGCCAGCCTGGCCGCTCATGAATTACCACCCAATTCTCCTTTATGCGGCAACTTGTCTGAAATTGAGAAAGCAGGCCGTCAGGCTTCTGATATTTGCCAGCAGATGCTGGCTTATTCCGGAAGAGGTAGATTTTTAGTCCAGAAGATAAATATCAACGACCTGATTTCAGATATGGCTAATCTGTTAAAAACCTCAATATCAAAAAAAGCGGATTTAAAACTTCTTCTGGACAAATCTATTCCGCTCATTGAGGGAGACACCACTCAGATTCGCCAGGTTGTAATGAATTTGATTATTAATGCCTCAGAATCATTAGGGGATCAGAATGGCTATATTTCGCTTACCACTGGTGTGAAATTCTGTGATCAGAGTTATCTGGATGAGTTGATGTATCGGGCGGATTTAAAAGAGGGTTTTTATACTTTTTTACAGGTATCTGATACTGGATTGGGGATGGATGAGCATGTCATTGAACATCTGTTTGACCCCTTCTTTACAACTAAATTTACCGGAAGAGGTTTAGGTCTGGCAGCGGTCCTGGGTATTATCAGGGGACATCATGGGGGGATTAAAATCCTAAGTACTCCGGGAAAAGGCAGCACTTTTACTATTTATTTCCCTATTATGGGGGAGAAGGATGAAGAAATAGTTGCAAAATTGGCTTCTACCCAGAAAAATTGGAAGGCTGAAGGGACTGTTTTACTGGTTGATGATGAGGAATCTGTTCGAGCTGTCGCCAAGTTAATGCTGGAGAAAATCGGATATAGTGTTTTTACAGCATCCAATGGAGAGGAAGCTCTCCAGATATATCAAAAACTGCAGAATCAGATTCACTATGTATTGCTGGATTTAACTATGCCTCAGATGGATGGTGAAGAAACTTACAATGAACTCATCAAAATCAGGCCTGACGTCAAAGTCATCTTAACCAGTGGATTCACAGAACAGGAAATATCTTCTCGGTTTAAATCTAAAGGATTATCCGGATTTATCCAGAAACCCTATACTCTTGCCGGCCTCCGAGACTGTTTTGAATCTATTCCATCAGAAAAACCCTGATAAGTTAACCCTGCTTGTCTCTTTATATCAATTACTTATGATGTGTTAAGTTATAGATTCAAAAGGAGGCTAACATGAAGCAGATAAACAAATCACCTTTATCCCTGGTTGCCCAGGATCACGCCTTGAACCCTCGGAACAATGGTGTTCTTTCCACCTATAATGGCCATGCCCGGATAACGGGTCCTTGTGGTGATACTATGGAGGCTTGGATTCTGGTACACCATAACAAAATAGAAGCTATTACCTTTGAAACCGATGGTTGCAGTTCTTCCCATGCCTGTGGAAGTATGATGACCTGTCTGGCAGAAGGTGCATCGCTTTCATTTGCCATGAGAATTAGCCAGCAGGATATTCTGGATGCTTTAGAGGGACTTCCTGAGGAAATCCAACATTGCGCCCTTCTGGCAGCCCATACGCTGGCGGAAGCTTGCCAGGATTATTTACAGAATAGTCCCTGTCATCAGACCCAGAGTCCGGGGGAATAATATGCAAGAGACCATTATTACCCTTCTTGTCGAAAATCATTCAGCAATTCCAAAAATGAAATCAGAACATGGGTTGGCCCTGTGGATTGAAACTCAGGGTCTAAAAATCCTATTTGATACAGGCGCTTCAAGCATGATTCTTGATAATGCCAAAGTTCTGGAGATTCCTCTGGAAGAAGCGGATTATATTGTCTTAAGCCATGGGCATTATGACCATACCGGAGGGCTTGAAAGTGTTCTGGGTATCAATCAGAGGGCTTTTATTGTTCTTCATCCCGATGCCTTGTTGAGCCGTTATAGTTGTCATCCGGGTAAACCGGTGAAATCCATTGGGATGCCTGAATCTTTGAAGTTAAAACTGCAACAGTTTCCCCAGAAACAAATTATCTGGTCTTCCGGTCCTGTCTCATTGTCTGAGGATGTCCAAGTAACCGGTCCGATTAGTCGATTGACCACCTATGAAGATGTGGGGGGTCCCTTTTTCCTGGATGCCCAAGGCACCCAACCTGATTTATTACCTGATGACCAGGCTCTCTGGATTCGGACTTCAGAGGGTCTGATTGTCTGTGGGGGATGTGCCCATTCAGGGATTGTGAATATACTGCGCCAATCCCTTCAACAATCCGGTGAAAAGTCTCTTTTGGCAGTAATTGGAGGCTTTCATCTTGTCCATGCTTCTCCCAAAAGGATGATTTCCACCCTGGAGGCACTTCAAACCTTTTCTCCATCCGGATTATTTCCTTGCCATTGCACAGGCCTGCCGGCGGTAGAATCCCTGAAATTAACCTTTAAGGAAAAACTGATTCCAGTCCGGGGAGGGATGGTTTTACGATTCTGATTCCTGGAATTCCTATCGGTTTCCTCCTCTCTAGGGGTCCCTTTTCCCTGTTCTCCAGAATTCGGAGTTTATCAAATGAAAATAAAATGAAAAATAACCTTCGGAAATAAGGGTATGTTAAGATTTATTCTGCTTATCAATGTAATACAACTAATCATGATTATTTGAGGTAGTTAGAGGTATGAAACCGACTCTTTTAATTCTGGCGGCAGGTGTTGGGAGCCGTTATGGTGGTTTGAAACAACTCGATAAATTCGGCCCCGGTGGAGAAACCATTATTGATTACTCAGTTTTTGATGCGATCCGGGCAGGATTTGGAAAACTAGTCTTTATTATCCGCAAAGATATCGAAGCTCCTTTTCGTGAACATATTGGTTCCCAATACAGTAGCAAAATCCAGGTAGAATATTGTTTTCAGGAACTGGATTGCCTGCCGGAAGGGTTCTCCGTCCCGGAAGGCCGGAAAAAACCCTGGGGGACAGGCCATGCCATTTTGGTGGGTGCTCCTGCCATCCAGGAACCTTTTGGAGTCATCAATGGGGATGATTATTATGGGGCGCAGTCTTTCCAAATACTGGCGGATGCCCTGAGGAAAGCCCAGGATGGTTCCCGAGCCGATTATTCCATGGTTGGATTTACCCTCCGAAACACCCTTTCCGATTTTGGGAGCGTTTCCCGGGGCGTTTGCTCTCTGGACGAAGAGGGGAATCTGGCTAAAGTTGTCGAGCATACCCAAATTGAACGAGAAGGCCGGGGTGCCCAATATACCTCTGAGGATAACTCGGTTAAACAAATGACAGGGGATGAAATTGTCTCTATGAATATGTGGGGGTTCACTCCCTCTATCTTCAAACACCTGGAATCCCAATTTGTTGATTTCCTGAAGGCTCATGGACAGGAAATGAAAAGTGAATATTTTATTCCTTCGGTGGTCAGCCATTTGATTGAAACCCATCGGGCCGATGTCAAAGTCAATAAAACTCCTGATTCCTGGTTCGGAGTGACTTATCCTGAAGATAAGGAAATGGTAGTCAATAGCATCCGAAGACTTATCAATACCGGAATCTATCCTGAAAAACTGTGGGAACGGTAATGGAATTCAGTAAACTAGCGAAACTGGCTGCTCAATTTTGTCTTTATGGTGATTTAGTGGAAGGCCGGCCTTTTGGGTCAGGCCATATCAATGATACCTACCTTCTGGTCTATCACCAGGCTGGAACCCCTGTTCACTATATTCTCCAGCGAATCAACCATGCCATCTTCAAGGACCCGGTGGGATTGACCGGGAATATTATTAAAGTAACCGGGCATATTCGGAATAAACTGGTGCAGGCAGGTGAAAATGACATTTCCCGAAAAGTGATGACCCTGATACCGACTCTGGAGGGTCATTATTTTTATCAGGATAATGAGGGAAATTACTGGCGGGTGATGCTCTTTATCGAGAAGACTCGAAGCTATGATGTATTTAATCAGCCTGAACAGGCTTGTGAGGCTTCCAGAGCTTTTGGCCGGTTTCAGAAACTTCTGTCAGATTTCCCCGCTGAACAATTGGTGGAAACCATCCCCCATTTTCATGATACCCCCAGCCGGCTGAGGGATTTTCTGAAGGTCTTGGAAGAAGATGCCTGCCGGAAAGCTTCAATGGCCGGACCTGAGATTGATTTTATTCTTGAACATAAAGAAATCGCTTCCCTCTTAATGAGCCCTCATGAAAAAGGCGAAATTCCCCTGAGAGTAACCCATAATGATACAAAATTTAACAATGTCATGTTGGATTCGGAATCCGGCAAAGGGATTTGTGTCATTGACCTCGATACGGTGATGCCGGGACTGGCACTGTACGATTTTGGGGATATGGTCAGAACCGGAACCTCTTTCACTGAGGAAGATGAAAAAAATCTGTCCAGAGTATATATGCATTCTGATATGTTTAGGGGACTGGTGGAAGGTTATCTCTCTGAAGCCCGGATTTTCTTGAATACAGCGGAAATTGACCGATTGGTGGATGCCGGAAAAGTTATTACCTTTGAACAGGCTATCCGTTTTCTGGGAGATTATCTGGCAGGGGATATTTACTATAAAACCATTCGGCCGGACCAGAATCTGGACCGGGCAAGAACCCAGATTAAACTGGTTCAATCCATTCTGGAACAGGAAAATGAACTTCTAGAGATTGTTAGGGCTTATCGGTAAAGCCTTCATTCAGATAAATAAAACGGGCGGCTTCTGAAGAGGCCGCCCGTTTTTATTATAACCCTGAATCAGGATTATGCTTCTAAATCTTTGTTGAAATATTCAATCCATTCTTTGGGCAGGGCAGGAATATCCATTGGAGTGTTGTTGCTTCGGATAGACATGGCTGCCTGATAACCTGCCGCCACACTCATCCGGGCAGCAATAGGGGAGGTTTTGATTTTACCCCCTTCTTTGATGTAGCGGACAAACTCGGCAACGATATTGGGATCGCCGCCTCCATGGCCTTCCAGATTGCAGGGGAGGTAAAATTCAGCATCCCCCTTGTCCTGATAATGGTGTCGGCGGTCCCAGAGTTTAATGACGGTATCTCCGGAGGCATCTCCAAAATTCTCAATACGGCCTTCAGTCCCGATGAGGGTGTAATTCCTCCAGCCATCCGGGGTATAGTGGCATTGTTGATAAGAGGCAAAAATCCCATTATCCAGCCGCATCATCATCATACTGATATCTTCAACATCCATAATCGGATTCATCCCTTTTTGGGAAAGGGGCGGCCAGTTTTCCCATTTCCAAGTGGCGCATCCTCTTTCATCCGGAGAATGACGGTCGGTGATCTGGTCATAAAGGGTCAATCCCCCCATGGCGCTGACCCGGCTGGTAAACCCGTTGCAAAGCCAGTGAATGACATCGATATCATGGGCCCCTTTCTGGAGCAGAAGACTGGTGGATTTAGAACTATCGGCATGCCAATCTTTAAAATAAGCATCTCCGCCATATCCGACAAAATGCCGGCACCAAGCCGCTTTAACCTGGCCAATAGCTCCATCATCAATCAGTTTTTTCATTTTCTGGACAAAAGGCATGTGTCGCATATTATGCCCAAGATACAGCTTTAATTTCTTATCATAAGCAGTTTTCAGAATACGGTCGCACCCTTCAATGGAAATGGCCATGGGTTTTTCCAGGTAAACA
The DNA here is from genome assembly GCA_002428325.1 of bacterium UBP4_UBA6127. GTDB lineage: Bacteria > UBP4 > UBA4092 > UBA4092 > UBA4092 > UBA4092. The sequence continues at coordinate 42,604 of DIVR01000038.1, read as the reverse complement.
TGTTTACCGGCATTCAACGCATCCACTGCCATTTCTTCATGGAGAAAATCAGGAGCTGTGATGAAAACAGCATCCACATCTTCCCGGGCCAGAAGGGCTTTATAATCATGGGTGACGAAAGTATCTTCACCAAATTTCTCTTTAAAAATCTTTAAGGGGGCATCCATTTTATCGGCCGCAGCTACCAACCGAGAGCCTTCCTCGGGTTTATTGGCATGATGGGCCAGGTATCCTCTTCCACCCGCTCCGATGATACCAATCCGTATTTCATTTACTTCAGGCATCTTAACTAATCCTTTCACACTCTCTTTACAAGAAATAATTAATTTATCCTAGCATATTAAAAGAAGGTTTATTGAAGGCTTTTACTTATTTTTGAATAGAATAATGAAATCCTGCTAGACTAATAAAATAGGCTAATCTAAGGGAAAGGATGACTTATGATGGATCCAAGGATTCAGCAATATACCGATGCCGCCCGGAGAATGAAAAATGGAGATTTTGCTGTAGAAGTATCCTTGGCGCCCCAAGATGAAATAACTCAACTGGGTCAGTCTCTTTTGGAACTGGGGAAGGCTTTTGAGCTTAAAACAAAAGAAATCAATACCCTGGCCCGATTAACCGAACAGGTAAACGCAGGTCTTCGCTTAGAAGACACTTTAAACCTGATTTATGATTCATTTAAGGAAATCATTCCCTATGACCGGCTTTCCTTATCCATCCTGGAAAATGAAGGCAGCTTGGTAAAAGCCCGGTGGGTTCGTTCTGAATTGGCGGCCCATGTCATACAAAGCGGTTATTCCGCTCCCCTGGAAGGAAGCAGTTTAAAGGAGATTCTTTCTTCTGGCTGCCCCCGGATCATCAATGATTTGGAAGAATACTATCAGCAGAATCCCCAGTCGGTTTCCACCTGCAGGATTATCCAGGAGGGAATGAAGTCTAACTTGACCTGTCCTCTTTTTGCCATGGGCAAACCCATCGGATTCATGTTCTTTTCCAGCATCCATAAGGAATCCTATAAGGATGTCCATGTGGAACTCTTTCAGCAGATTGCCGGCCAATTGGCGCTGATTGTGGAAAAAAGCAGGTTGTATGAGGATTTAGTCGATTTAAATGAATTAAAATCCAGGTTTATCGGCATTGCTGCCCATGATATTCGAAACCCCATCTCCAGCATCATGTCCTATCTGAATCTCTTTGAAAATGGATATTTAGGCCCATTGAGTGAACAGCAACTAGGCGTTATGCAGAGAATGTTAAGCAATTGCCAGGTGATGTTGAGTTTATTGAATGACCTGCTGGACTTAAGTTCATTACAGATTGGGATGTTGAAGGTGGAGTTCCAGAAAAGCCGTATTGAAACAGTCATCCAATCCAGTGTGGAATCTTTCGCCCCTCTGGCCTCCGCTAAATTTATCCAGTTGAATGTTTCCATTAAGGAAAATCTTCCGGAGTTGGAAATGGACCCCAACAGGATTCATCAGGTCCTTAATAATCTGATTTCCAATGCCATTAAGTATTCCTTTCCTGAGACAGAAATCCATATTCAGGTGTCTCAGGTAGCCGATACAATTCAAGTTTGCGTCAAAGACCAGGGGCAGGGGATCCCCGAGGAGGATTTCCCCAAATTATTCCAGGAATTCGGTAAAGCCAGAGTGAAACCCACCGGGGGAGAAACCAGTACCGGATTGGGATTATCGATTGCCCAGCATATTGTCCAATCCCATCATGGTCAAATCACATTTAATAGTACTGTTGGAAAAGGATCGGAATTTTATTTTTCACTTCCCTTGGAGCAGCCCCTTAAGAAGGGATAGCTGAGGAGATACTCTTTAACGGAGCTTTTGAGGCTTATATTCACAATAGGGTTCTTCGGCCATAAAGTTGCCTGTTGTATAGAAAGCCCTTGCCCTGCAGCCCATGCATACCCTATTAAATTCACAGATACCGCATTTCCCTTCCAGTAAAGAAGAATCTCTTAACTGATTGAATATATTAGAGTTATTCCATATATCCTTAAATGAAGCTTTAAGTATATTTCCGCTAGTCACAGGCAGGTAGCCACAGGGAAAAACCTCTCCGGTATGAGAAATAAAACAGACAGAAGTCCCTGCCAGGCAACCTTTTGTCAGTGAATGCATTCCTTGGGTTGGAGCCGAAGAAGATATCCCTTTTTGAGCATCTCTTTGCTTTTTGATTCTCAAATAATGGGGAACGCAGGTAGGTTTAAGCTGGATTTTATTCTCCAATGAACGTTCATAGATCCAATTCAATATCGCTTCATATTCACTAGCCGAGAGCATATTGGTTTCCGCTATCTGGACTCCACATCCCACCGGAACCAGCATGAAGAAATGCAGGGCATCAGCACCCAGATCCAATGCCATTTGGTAAATGGTTTCTTTTTGATGGGTATTATGTTTAGTCAGAGTACAGTTGATTTGCATGCTCATTCCCAGGGCTTTCAACTGGTGATACCCCTCCAAGGCTCGAGACAGAGAACCTTGCTGTTGCCGGAAATGGTCATGGGTAGAAACATCGGCGCCATCAATACTGATAGAGACTCTTCGAATGCCGGAATTGACGATTTTCTGGGCCATTAAGGAATCAATCAGGGTTCCATTGGTAGCCAAAGCCACATTCAAGCCATGCTTTACAGCATAAGATGCAATATCAATAATATCAGGCCTGTATAGTGGTTCTCCTCCCGATAGAATCAGGATAGGGTTTCCGGCTTCCAAGATAGAATCCACTAGAAAGAAAGCCTGCTGGGTGGACAGGTCATTTTTCATTAATTCATGGCTGACATCCAGTCGTCGGCAATGGATACATTCCAGATTGCATCCTGCGGTGGTTTCCCAGAAAACAAGTCTTAAAGGAGAGTTTCCCGGAGATGAATGGGAAGGGTGGTGAGGATGTGATTTTTCCGGAGAAGACATCAGGAGAGGTCCTCCCGGGGATAATTGATTTCTTCTTCAGTCAGATAACAGGCCGGGTCAGGTGCCCAAGGGTCTTGATAGACTTTCCAGGCTCTTGCCCTAAAACTGCCGCCACAGATATCTTTCCAATGGCAGCTGGCACATTTTCCTTTTAATAGGGGTAAACGATTTTTCAGTCCGGCAAAAATAGGATGGCTGGTATCCTGCCAGATTTCACTAAAGTTCCGTTCTCTGACATTCCCCAGTTCCAAATCCTGCCAGAATTGGTCAGGATGGACATTGCCAAACATATCAATCTGCCCAATCCCGACTCCTGAAGAGTTGGCTCCTCCGCCATTCCATTTTAAATAACTTAAAGCCTTCTCTGCGTTAACAGGGTCTATCTCTTTTAATTTCAGATATAGATAAGCTCCGTCAACATGATTATCCACTGTCAGGATATCTTTATGAAGACCCCTTTTGGCATAGTCCAGAGTTCTCTCCAAGATAATATCCAAAGCATCCCGTGTTTCTTCATGGCTTAAGTCATCCTTTGAGAGATGGCTGCCTCTGCCGCTATAGACCAGGTGGTAGAAACAGGCTCTGGGGATATCTTCCTTTTCAATGAAATCGAATATATCATGGAGGGCTTCATAATTTCTTCTGGTAAGAGTAAATCTTAAACCAACCTTCTGGTTGACTGACTGGCAATTTCTTAATCCGGCAAGAGCTTCTTCGAAGGCTCCGGCTTTACCTCTAAATCGGTCATTAATATCTCCCAGGCCATCAAAAGAGATACCCACATAACTAAATCCGGTCTCCTTGATTCGTTGAGCTGTTTCAGGGGTAATAAGGGTTCCATTCGTGGAAAGAGTCAGACGAAGCCCTTTACTTCTGGCATATTCCGCAATCGAAAAGAAATCCGGCCGAGTCAGAGGTTCTCCCCCGGAAAGCAGGAGGGCGGGAATCCCAAAGTCAGCCAGATTATCTATCATGGCGTTGGTTTCTTCCAGAGTCAGTTCTCCCGGATATAGCTCATCATGGGAATCTGTATAGCAATGGATGCAATGAAGGTTACAGGTTCGGGTGATATTCCATACAACCACGGGTCTTCTTTGGGCAGCTGACCTTGGCACCTGATGGTCCTGAGTCTCAGTCTCATGGGGTCTTCCATGTTGAGAACCCGTCTTGTGTCCATATCGAAGGGGATCGCCTGTGGTATCAATCCCGGTAAACAACTTGGTTATATCAATCATATTATTTTAAGTATAGCTGAATCAGGGATTAAAAAAAATAAATCCCCCATTAAATAAGGGGGATTTATTGATTAACATTAACTATATAATATTGATATTAATTGGCTTATGATTATCTAGCTCAGGTAAATAATTAAGCCTGGCTGGAAGTGAACCCCTTTACCTGTTCAAGACATAATCATGCATAGCCTTGCCAGCCCGGCGTCCCTGTCCCATAGCAGAGATAACGGTTGCTTCTGCTGAAGCAATATCTCCACCGGCAAAGATACCCGGCCGGGTGGTCATTTGGGTTTCTGGATCAACCACCAGATAACCCCACTTACTGGTTTCAAGTCCCTGGGTTGTTCTCATGATAAGGTCATTGGTTTTAGCACCGATGGCCACAATCACCGTATCGACAGGCAGAGTGAAATTGGACCCGGGTACTGCCACAGGGCGGCGGCGTCCGGACGCATCAGGTTCACCCAGTTCCATCCGAATGCATTCCATTTCCTGGACCCATCCATTATCATTGCCAGCGTAAGAGATGGGATTTGTCAGTTCCAGAAATTTAATTCCCTCTTCTTTGGCATGATGTATTTCTTCCAATCGGGCCGGCATTTCTTTTTCAGTCCGCCGGTAGATGATATAGACTTCTTCGGGATTCATGCGAAGGGCGGTTCTGGCGGCATCCATGGCGGTATTTCCGCCGCCAATGACCGCAATCCGTTTTCCGCAGAAAACCGGAGTATCTACCTTGGGGAATTCAAACGCCTTCATGAGATTGACCCGTGTCAAAAACTCATTGGCTGAATAGACTCCGCAGAGGTTCTCTCCGGGAAGATGCATAAAGACCGGCAATCCCGCTCCAGGCGCTACAAATAAAGCGGAAAAATGGTCAGCTAATAATTCTTCGATGGTAATGGTTCTACCCACCAGCGTATTAAAGGAATATTCGACTCCCAGATTTTCCAAGGCTTTGATTTCAGAGCGGACAATATCTTTGGGGAGACGGAATTCCGGAATGCCGTATATTAAAACCCCACCCGCTTCATGGAAGGCTTCAAAGATGGTAACCTGATGCCCCAGTTTTGCCAGATAACCAGCGGCAGTCAATCCAGCCGGCCCTGCGCCAATGATGCCGATTTTCTTGCCTGTCGAACTGACCGTAACTTCTTCCTTGGAAATTTGATTCTTCCGGTCATAATCGGCAATAAACCGTTCCAAGGCGCCAATGGCCACTGATTTGCCTTTTTTGGCCAGAACACAGGTTTTCTCACACTGGCTTTCCTGGGGACAAACCCGGCCGCAGACTGCTGGCAGGCTGTTGGTGTTCCGAATAGTCCTGATGGCCTCATCCATGGCCCCTTTGGCAATCTCAGCGATGAATTTCGGGATATTAATGGAGACCGGACAGCCTTGCATACAAAGGGGATTCTTACATTGAAGGCACCGCTGGGCTTCTTCAATGGCTGTATTTTCATCAAAACCGATAGCCACTTCTTCATAATTATTCCGCCGGATATCCGGGTCCTGGGCTGGAACCTCGTGGCGCGGGATTTTAAGTCTTTCCTGGGGATTCACCTTTATTTACCTCCCGCATTGGCGGTTTCATTTGATAATTCGTTGATTTTTTTATTCAGCCGGCATTCATCCAGAGCATGCTGTTCCTGGGGTTTATACATCCGGGTTCGTTTGACGAGCTCATTAAAATCGACCTGATGGGCATCAAATTCAGGGCCATCGGTACAGGCGAAATGAGTTTCACCGGCTACTGTGACCCGGCAGCCGCCGCACATCCCGGTGCCATCTACCATGATAGGATTCAGGCTGACAATGGTTTTGACCCCAAAAGGCCGGGTGGTTTCACCGACTGCCCGCATCATTGGAATAGGGCCGACTGCAACTACTCGGTTGATAGCCTGGCCTGATTCTAAAAATTCTTTTAAGGGTTGGGTTACCAGACCTTGTCTTCCATAGGACCCATCATCAGTCATAATGACTAATTCATCTGAGACTTTGGCTAATTCCTCTTCCATTATCAGTAATTCTTTAGTCCGGGCTCCAATAATCGTGATAATTTTATTTCCAGCTTTTTTCAAGGCTTTCCCCAGCAGATGAATGGCGGCATTTCCAAATCCTCCACCCATCAGAATGACTGTCCCGAATTTTTCCACTTCCGAGGCGGTTCCCAGGGGACCCAACAGGTCATGAATCATATCTCCCTGATTCAGGGCTCCGACTTCAATGCTGGTCTTTCCGACTTCCTGGACGACCAGGGTGATGGTCCCGGCTTCTTTGTCTATATCGGCGATGGTGAAAGGGACTCTTTCACCCGTCTCGTTGACTCGGACTATTACAAATTGTCCGGCTTCGGCATGGCGCGCGACTAAGGGCGCTTCCACCTTCAGATAATGGGTCTTGGGCGCTAACTCATATTTTTCAAGGATTTTCGGCATCGCCTTATTTTCCCTTCCAATCTTCAATGGTTATATTTTTCCCGTGATTATAACTCAATTTCTGGTTCTCTGCCCTCTTGAGCTTATCTTATTATTTTAAAATAATGTCGAATATTAATTATATTATATCACTCTCAAAAGGGATGAAATAAGACTTATATGATAGTTTGCATAAGTTAATCAATCTTCCATCAAACCTAATCCGGTATTGATAGGACAGATATTCGATAAACCGGGGAATGAGGGAGAAAATGAGGAAAATTCCGGGAGAAAAAAGGAGACCGAGGGGAACTATAGACGAACTAAGCCTTCATATTATTGACAAAAACTTGAGGATATAGATAATAAGGCTAGCTTCAGAGGGTATGAACGGGAAGAATTGAAGCCAATCTAGTATAGGGAGGGAGTCAGATGTTGAGATTTGTTACTGCTCTTATTCTTACCTTAACCGTTATGTCGCCATTATATGCCCAGTTCACCGATGATTTTGAAGAGGGGAACAGCTGGACGACCGTCAGCGGGACTATCAATCAGTCTATCAGCCAGAATCACACCCCCGGAGGAATGTTCAGCTTATATGGTTTTGCGACCTTCAGCCAGCCAGCTGAGGCCGTTCGAAGAGAGACTTCTTCGGTGGTCGGAGAGACTTGGAAGGTGGAAGGGTGGGTTTATCCTTCCGGTGGAAGGATTGAATTCGGTTGGTATGACCATTCCGTGTCTGCTGTAGCGACCGGCAGCAGCTGGAAACTGGTCAGCGATACGATAACCTTTCAAAATGGCGATACTTTCAATGTCGATTTTTATATCAGCGGTACTGGCGGAAATGCCTATTTGGATGATGTCTCGACCGTAAAGATTGTCGAGGCAACCTCGGTTCCTTCCCATATCTGGGAAGAACTCCAGTAAGGGTCCTACATAAAAAAGACGGACTTCCCCAAGGGTTGTCCGTCTTAATTATTTAGATTTGGATTCCAATCCCTCCGAAGGGATTATAACATTTCCCAATATTCAACAGCTGTCAAATCTGTCGCTTTCAGATAAACAGTTACTTCTAAATTGCTGTTATTCATCGTTAGGGAGGAAATGACGGATTCATATCCATCTTTCCCGGCGACCAGGAATAATTCACCCGGCAGCAAAGAGGCGATAGTCGTCTGCCCTGCGCCATTGGTGATGCCCCAATTGATATCCCACTCAGTAACCGGCATTAATTCCGGGATTACTGGCAGGAATACGGTGGCATTGGCGAGATATTCCCCGGTGTTGATATCTCTGACGGTTACCACCAAGGTGGTGGTATCCACCTCATAAGGCACCAGTTCAAAATTCACCGTACTGGTAGAGTGGGAAAGGACCATAACAGTCTTGATTTGATGATAGTAACTGCTCATGCAGGATATCACCATGTGATTCCCCACTCTGACACTGTCCAGAACATAGAATCCTGAAGCATCGGTAAAGGTATTATAAGAGTTATAGGGTCCAGTGACCGAGAGGTCCCGATGTCCCGGGATAATCACCCTGGCTTTTTCCAGAGGAAGCCCGGTACTGGCATCGGAAACCGTTCCCACAACCGTCCCTTTGGCGGGAAGGGGAATCGGTACCAACTCCATCAGGCAGGCGGTGGTCTGCTGGCTCAGGATTTCCACCTCATTTTCAGCCGGATAATAACCAAACTGGAAAGCTTTGATCGTTTGAGTTCCATAAGGCACTTTATCCAGCTGATAGAATCCGGTGCTATCGGTTCGGGTCCACAGGTTTTTTATGTGCAAATACCAGTGGTCGGGACGCACTGAGGCAAAAACAAAAGCGCCGGCAACCGGTTCGGAGGTACTGGCATCGCTTAAGGTTCCTGTCACCGAACCGTAAGGCAGGGGTTCAGGAGTCAGGCTAAAGTCAGCCAGGGTAGTGGAATTCCCGATAATCTCAATGGATTGGCTTTCGGAATCGAAGTTCTTCAGGCTGGCTGTCAGGAGATATTCTCCACTGTAAAGCCTGGGCAGTAGGTAGTGTCCGGAACTGTCAGTGAAGGTCAATCGTTTCATGTCTCCTTCATAACAGGAGATTCCACAGAGGGCAGTACTCAGCTGGCTGGAACTGGCATAAATCATCACTCTCTCAAGAGGGTCTCCTGTATCACTATTAGTGACGGTTCCTTCCACAGCCCCGATTTCAGGGATGGAGAGAGGAACCAATGCCACATCATGGGTAACAGTGGAAGAGGCCACTGTTTGAACGGTATCACAGGAGTATTCATATCCATATTTCAATACATAGAGAACCACTTCGGCAACCGGCAGGCGCGTCAGCTCATAATAGCCTGTGGAGTCACTGGTTACGCAGATGGATAATCTACCCGGAAAAACGGCTGTTATTTTGGCATTATTTACCGGGTTCCCGGTTGAAGCATCACTGATGGTTCCATTGATGATTCCTTGTTCAGGCAGGGGAATGGGCTGCAGGGGGAAATCCAAGCGGGTGGTTTGACTGCTGATAATTTCGACGGTGTCATGGCTGGGATAATACCCATTCTTATAGGAGGAAACGAGAACCTCTCCGGGCGGCAGGTTGCGGAAGATATAATATCCACTGGTATCGGTCAGAAGGGTTTTGGTCATTCCGGGGAGTCCCCATGCAATAACCTGAACACCCTGAAGGGTTTCTCCGGTGCTGGAATCGCTTACCGTTCCTTCCAGCGAACCGCTTTGGGGAAAATCAGCCGCAAAGCCGGGTATTACAAACAGTCCCATAACAAGAACCATGAGGATGATGAAGGATTTAAACATAGCTCATCACCTCCTTTTCTGTTTAGTAGGAGGAACCTCTAAATTCCCATTATAAAACCTTTTTACTGAAATGACCTCATAAATAACCAGGTTATATAAATATTAGGAAGAGAAGTTATAGGACAGGGAAAGCCTTGTGTTAAAATCCAGAAAAACAAAAGGACGTGAGGATATCTCTATGTTAAAGAAATTGAGAGGAATACTCCTGATGGTTTTAATATCGGCCACTGCATGGTCTCAGGGGCCTTCACTGGATTTTGTTATTCCGGATCAGAGTGATTTTGCCACTACTTTACCGAAATACCGTTATGGAGGTAAGACTGAGCCTGCCAACCGGCTGACCTTGAATGGGACTGAATTGAGGATTTATCCCAGCGGCGCCTTTGCCGGAATACTGTCTCTGGAGACCGGCAAGAATACCTTTGAATTCAATGTTATAAATTCCTTTGGGGAGAAAACCAGCCGGATTTTTACCATTGAGAGAAAAGCCCCTTTGGAAAGCTGTCCAGCAGATAAACTGCTCCTGGAAAAGGAACTGTTGTTACCAGACCGTGATTATTCTTTGGTTCCGGGTGACACTTTGAATTTGAAAGTAAAAGGAACTCCGGGAGCGAAGGTTACAGCTCATATCAAAGGATACTCTCACGAAATTCCCATGGTGGAACTTCCGCCTGAACAAGCGGGAGGATTAAAGGGGATCTATTCAGGGGTAGCCGCCTTTTATCCTGGAGATTATATATCTGCTTCTCCCGTCGAATACCAGCTGGTAAAAGACTCTCTTGGAGAAACGATTCTATCAACCCAAGGGTCCATCACTCTGGATGTGAAGATGTGGCCACGGGTGGGTTTGCTCAATGAAGAGGGCGGATATTTGATAGCCGGCACAGGAGAAGCCCGGCTGGGAGGTGCCCAATTGGGGTTCCTTCCCGGAGGAACCTGTGTCGTGCTGGATGGGAAAATCGGTTCTCTTTATCGAGTTAGGTTGGAAAAAGATATGCATGCTTTGATATCCGGGAATAGTATTCAGCTGCAACCTCAGGGGGTTCCATTCCCTTCAGTGGTGATTGGAGCCGGCACTGTCCAGAAAAAGGATAAGTGGGATGAAGTGATTCTTTCTACAGACAGGAAAATCCCTGTCTTATTTGAAGCCGATAAGACCCAACCTCGCCTGAAAATCCATTTATATGGAGCAACCTCAAACCTTACTTGGATCACCCATAAGCTTCCCTTGCGAATGATTAAAGATATCGACTGGCAACAGGCCGCAGATGGGCATTTGATCATCAATTTGGAACTCAAGACACCTCCCGTCTGGGGATATGACGCCTTCTATGAAGAGGGTAGTCAGGCTATACATCTCAGGGTCAAAACAAAACCCATTCTTTCAGATAATCCCATGTCACCATTGAAGGGATTGATGATTGCTCTGGATTCAGGCCATGGAGGAAATAATTCTGGAGCCCTTGGTTCTACAGGATTGAAGGAAAAGGATTGTAATTTTGCCATTGTGAATTATCTGGCAAAAGATTTGCGGAAAAGGGGAGCCCAAGTCGTCCTGGTAAAACCTGAGGATGTTAATCTGGCCATGGATATTCGGCGTGAAACAGTACTGGATTCAGGAGCGGATATTTTGTTAAGCGTCCATAATAATTCGATTGGTGAATCCAGTGACCCCATTACGACCAAGGGTTCAATGACCCTCTATCGGCATGCTATCAACCGGGATTTGGCGGAATCTATCCATAACCGCCTGAGAAAAGTTACCGGCCTGACGGACAGCGGACTCATCAGCTCCTTTAATTTTTATCTGGTGAAACATACGGAAATCCCTTCAGTTCTGATGGAAACGGCTTTTATGTCTAATCCTGAAGATGAGATGTTAGTCGGAAATCCCAAGGGGCAGAAAGAAATTGCCGAAGCTATCGCCCGAGGGGTCACCGACTATATCAACAGGAACTGATGGGCTGGAAAAGAGTCTTTCACTTTCGATAAATAGTATTATAGAGAAACCTGCTGATAGAATAATCAGATGATTTATCAATTGTCCCCAATATCCAGAAAATGGGTTGGCTTACTGTTTATTATCATTATTTCCTGTTTTTTATTTACAGGATGCGCCCGAAATAAGGTGATTATCAGGGAAGTCCAGTCTAATTTTTCATATCATCAAAGCCAGGAGAATATCCTGAATAGCCGGGAACTGAGTTACTTTTCCTGGCAGGTGATTCGTAAATACGGTGTCAAGAAGATATTTAAAAAAGACCCTTCAGAGGCGATTGAAACTCTGGATGGAAGAGTCTGCAGCGACCATGACCGGGATATTATTTTTACCCTGGCGGAAATGTCTTTTTATACCGGGAAGAAATTGGAAACTAAAAATCCTTCCCAGGCTTTTGATTATTATATTGGGACGGTTCGGTATGCCTACTTCTACCTGTTTGATACGACCTATGGAGAGCTTCCCAACCAATATGATCCCCGATTTAGATTAGCCTGTGATTTATACAATCATGGGTTGGCTAAGTGTTTCAAATACTCCAATCTCAGGACTCTTTTCAATGACCAGCTGCAAGTCAGTTTGGCCGACCGTAAGATGAATATCAAAATCGAAAGATACGGTTTTTTGTGGGGAGGTGAAGATTTCGGCCATTTCCGGCTGGCATCGGATTTTAAGCTGAAAGGCATTGATAACCCTTACCAGACCTTTGGATTGGGAGTCCCCTTGATTGCTGAAAGTACCACCGGATATTCAGACCAGGGTGTCCGGCGGTATTACCCGCCTAATCCCAGTTTCCCGGTGACTGCTTTCCTCCGGGTAAGGGGAAGTATCTGCGACCCGAATTCTCCCGATGAGAATATGGTCATGGAATTATATGATCCTCTGCGGTTAACCAAGACTCAGGTCAATGGAATAGAGGTCCCTCTGGAATCAGACCTGAGTACTCCCCTGGGTTATTATCTGAACCGGGGTAAGGAAATTGACCGACTCAGTTTAGTGGGTTTTTTCCATATTGACCGGGTTCAGAACATCAGTGGGCTTTATATGCTTCAACCTTACCAGAGGGGAAAGATTCCCGTGGTTATGGTCCATGGATTGCTGTCAACGCCGGCTGCCTGGCTGCAAGTGTTTAATGAATTAAGGGGAGACCCGGCGATTCGTGATAAATACCAGTTTTTCTTTTACCTTTATCCAACGGGATATCCTTTTATTTATTCTGCCAGCGAATTAAGGGAATCCCTGATCCAGGCAAGAAATACTTTTGACCCTTATGGGACGGATACTGCTTTTGACCAGATGGTCTTGATTGGGCACAGTATGGGCGGTCTGATGGCGAAACTGATGGTTCAGGAGAGTGGAAATCATGTGTGGGATAGCATCAGCCCCAAACCGGTATCAGACATTCAAGCTGATGAGGAAGCTCTGCAACTGATCAACAAAGTCTATTTCTTTAAACCGATGCCCTTTGTTAAGCGAGTCGTTTTTATTGCTACTCCTCATCGGGGTAGTTCTTTTACTGAAAATCCCATCGGACGATTTGCCGCCACCCTGGTTAAGCTCCCAACCGATGTAGTGCAGGCCTATTCGGCGTTATTATTGCAAAATCCTGATTTGCTGGGTCCACGCCCTCCACGAAAATTACCCAACAGTGTGGATGCCTTATCTCCCAATAACAAGGAGATTAAAGCGTTAGATAAAATCCCCATCAGCCAGTCAGTGAAATATCATTCCATTATAGGGAATGTGAAAGACAATGAACCCTGGAATTGGACGGATGGATATGTCCCCTATTCAAGCGCCCATATTGAAGGGGCCGAATCAGAGATAATCATCCCGGTGGATCACCGATGCCTGAAAAATCCCCTGGTGATTATGGAAATCAAACGAATCCTCAAGGAACATGCCCGGTTGAATCAGGATTTATTTGGGGTTCAAGAATCATCTCAATGGATGCCTGTTACTACCAATAGAAATTAAGTTCTGGATCCTTTTATTTATGTGAAGGCCAAAACGATGTATCGGGTTTTCCACAAGATTCAAAAGTGAAAGCAAACAGTTCAACTCCTCCGGATTCGGGTATCAGTTGAAGAGTATAGGTCCCATAAGGTTGTTTCTGGATGAGCCAATACATTCTTGAAGCTGAAATCTGAAAATAACTGTTTCCCTTCGAATCCGATTGGATATCTTTTCCCTGATAAATCCGGGGAACTGGTTTCCCATTCAGGAGAACAAATACTTTAACAGGTTTGGAAATAGCGGTGGCTGCCACAAGATTAACTCCAAGGGCATGATATTTTAAGGATAGAGTATCTTTGAAACCCGTATTGATCCCTGAATATCGAAGGCTTTCACCAAGATTCAACCATTTCCCTGAGAGGTAAAAGTAACCGTCCCTGGATGGATTCGCAGGTGAATAATCAACGGTTGTACCCGGATTGAAACCTTCTTTATTGCCAATGAGCCCCCGTTGATAACCCAAGTACAACTCAGCGGTCACCGGATAACAGACCCCACCTGTTTCCACATCCCCTTCAATGGTAAAGGGTTGGGGTTGTCTTACCGAAAGATTGGCTACTTTCAAGGTTTCCTGGATTTTCTTTTCTGTTTCCTGGTAACCCCCTTCGCCAATATGATCGTAAATAATTTGACCCTGATGATCAATCAGATATTTTCGCGGCCAGTACTGATTGGCATAAGCTCTCCAGATTTGGTAATCATTATCCAGGACGACAGGATAAGTAATGCCTGACTCCCGGATAGCTTTTTCCACATTTTCTTTCTTTTTAGCAAAAGCAAATTCCGGGGTGTGGACTCCAATAATCACCAATCCATCTTTTGCATATCGTCTATTCCACTCCTTCAGATAGGGCAGGGTTCGAATGCAATTGACACAGGTATAGTCCCAAAAATCGATTAAGATGACTTTCCCCTTCAGATTCTGAATTGCCTGAGGAGAGCTGTTCAGCCAGATAAGCCGGCCTGGAAATTCTGGAGCCTGGAGAGGAACCCCCTGTTGGGCCTTTGCGGCTGGAGATATTATTGTGCCTATTAGCAGTAAACTGAAACCAATCAACAGAGACTTCATAATGATATCCCTCTTCAATTGCTATGAATGTATATTACTCTAAACAAACTTCAGGAGAAATAAGTTGCTAAGGGGGATAAAAAAAAGGAGGCAAGGATAACATTATCCTTACCTCCTCTAATGAGTTCAGCTTCTGTGAAGGCTTACCAATCTAAATGTTCCCAGGGAATAATCGGGCCTTTTCCCAGTATGCTGGCCTTGACCCAGTCGGGACTGAATTGAGGGGCAGTCTGCCATCCCTCTTCAGGTTTCAGCGTACACATCCAGTTGGAATCGGCATAGAGGGTTTCCTTGGATTGATCAGGATAAGTCAGATTGATTTCAAAGATAATTCCTGCGGCTCCATAAAGGTTTGTCCCGTTGATAGACAGGACATTCGGCCCTTTTTTTAATTTGCCACTGATATTTTTAAGTTTAGGCTGGTCAAAATAACCGACCCCCATAATCTCGATCCCATTAATGGCAAAGGATGCTTTATCATCGGCCCATGCTTTTAGTTCAGCGAAAATGGGTGTTTCTTTCAATTCAAGGACCCGCTTGAAGCTGACCTCTCCCAATTCCGATTTGGTGGTGGCATTTTCGTCAGGATACCAAAGCCAGTATCCATCAGGTTTAGGAGCCCTTTTAAAATCACCTGTTTGAGATTTCACAATGAAATCCTGCAGTTCACCCAGGTGTTTTTGGAGCCGGGAGAGCTGGTAAGACATCAGGGGCGCTTTATTCTTTTTGAGCCATAACCCGGCATATTCGCTATGGATTTCCAGTAATTCATTTTTCAGAGTATTTAAATCTTTCCTTATTTGAACTTTTTTATCGAGGGGGAGTTGGTTGTAGGGAGTCTCTCCCATGATTTTAGCGATTTTATCTGTGAGTATCTGGGTGTCAGCCAGGTAAATATTACGTTTGGAGATATGATCCATCACCTTAAAATGGTCCTGGTGATACCGGGCGTATTTCTGATTTTCTTTCAAGGCCTTTTGGACATTGAGCATATCTTTTTTAATGCCCTGCATCAGGTTAAGCCACTGCGCATCATATTCTTTGATCTTGGGGGCCATGTGAAACACCCGGGCCGAATAAGGAGTTGAAGGCAGATTCACTGACCCGAGAAGCAATTCAGCCCGGGCCATCTCCTGGGACGTGAAACCATAATTCACCGGAATGAATCTTTGGCAGAAGCTATTGAAATCGGGTGAAGCGGATTCCCAATCCGCCGCCGCTGAATAGGCATAGACCAGGAAATTATTCTCCCGGAGATTCTCCGCTCCGTCATCACCCCATGAGGAAGTGATGGAACCACGGCACTTCTCTTTGCGGGCCGTATCGCAGAAAACAGAGATATTACTATAAGCGAAAATATAATTGGGGTAATAATTAGCCCAACCCCAGACTCCCGGACTGACAATAATATTCTTAAAACCTGCTTCTTTTAATATCCGAACCGTTGAATAATCCGACTGGGGAGAGTAGTGCCAATCAACGATGAAGGCATCTTTGGGCATATCTTCCAGCGCATCAGGATGTTTTAAAAGCATATCCCCATACAGCATGACGTCTCGATGATATTTATCTTTGATATAACGGATGATCTTTGAATAATATTGGGCATGTACTTTGCCTACCCCGATTTTTTCAACTGTTTCTTTGCTGGTGCCTTCTCCGATATCCATGGATTCGTCCCCACCGATATGGAAGTAGGGGTTGGGGGTTGCGACGGCTACTTCATCAATCAACTGGGTAACAAACCGGAAAGCGTCTTCATTCACCGGAGAAAATGACCAGGGTTTTGTTCCCGGAGCCTGTAACTCCGCATATTTCCGATTATTCGGCAGACTCAGCAAACGGTCTTGATGCCCCAGGGTTTCAAAGACAGGACACAGATCAATATGGTTTTTTTTGGCAATCTTCACCATTTGGGCCATTTCTTCTTTAGTAATGGCGCCTCTCTCAATTCCGATATTGGGATCAATGGTAAAACTGAACATATCTTCAATATAAGGTTGATAAATATTTTTCTTGAAATATCCCAGCCGTTCAATGGTTTCCTCAAAATCTTCCACCGTAGAAACCTGGCCTCGGCTGATATCATCAGAGATACCCCGAATTTCCAACGAGGGATAATCTTTGATTTTAAGCCGGGGGAGTTTCCCATTTTTTGAAGCTCTGACCAACTGCCTGAGAGTCTGGACGCCATAATACCGGCCGGTTGAAGTGGGTGCTTCGATAATGATATTGGATTTTTCCAGCAGGAGCCGATATCCCTGGGTTTTGAAAAGTTCGGGATCATCAAGCTTCGGGGTTATCTCTCGCAATATAATGGTATTAGTTTGATTTTGGGCTGTCTTCTCCAAGGTCCAATGATAATCAGTCTGGATTTCCTTGCTGATCAAATCCAGGGCATAATCGTCATCCGGATGATTCGTTTGATTCTGGAGTTTCCATTGGGAAGAAAGCTGGCATGAACCCTCGGATGGATTGATTTCTGCCGGCATGGGAATCAGGGATAATTGGGAAGCGCCGCATGAGATGCTGGCTAATAAAAAAGAATACAATATGACAGATAAAAACCGCTTCATTGATTGGAATCCTTTCGGAGTTGAGAATCTAGAAATTATAGATTAACTCGGCTGATTTCGGCTATCAAGAATCAAGGACCCCTCTTTAGCGGTTGCTGGCCGGTGGGGATAGACAAACTTTATGGTATCGGGTTACAGGCGGCGCAGGTAGATATTTTCCGCGACTTTCTGTTCAAGAGCCAGCTGCGTTTCTTCCACCTTGATGACAAATGACGGATAGACTTGATGGACATGAATCAGGGTTCCCGGGACAATTCCCAGCGACATTAATTTATGGAGTTGGGGATGGTTACGGGTAATGATATAGGTGACCCGGCCCGATTCTCCCGGTTCAAAATGGTCCAGGGAAGCCACAATACTTTCCAACTGGTCTTCTTTATCGGCGCAACATTTGCCGGGAGGGATGGCAAACCCATGGGGGCATTCTCTGGGATGTCCCAACAAGATGCAGATGGATTCTTCCACATGCCGGTCTATCAGATGCTCAAATTCATTGGCTCTGGATTCTACTTCACCTTTTGGGATTTCCAATACATCTTCAAAAAGACGTTCTGCCAACCTTCGCCTTCGGACAATATCCGCGGCAATCGTTTTCCCTGTTTCAGTGAATTCCAACAGATTGTTTTCTTCCAGAATCAATCCTGAGCGGGTTAATTCATCAAACACCCTGGTATCAATAGCTTCAATCATTTTTTCTTTGATGGGGTCTGCCTGAGTATTTCCTCTTTCCAATTCATGCCAAATCAGACAGAGTCCATGGTCAATCCGATGCTCGAACCGGTGTTCCGAATAAAGGTTTTTGATATCGTTGTCTGAGGGATTTTCATTGTTATTTGGGTTTGGATTTGTTTTCATGGGAGGTTGAATATCTTTCTTTAAATTTTCGGATCCAGGTTAATATCTTTGAGTCTATGATAAATTGATAATGGCAATTTGGACAACAAATGACTTCACAGTTTGTTTTTAACGGACAGGAAACGCAGGCCTGTTCTGCTTCTTCTTTTCTGAATTGGAATCCGCATAAGGGACATTTTAACAATTCAGGATGAGTCAGGGTCATAAGGGTATTGGCAGCCAGGTCAGGAGCAGATTCAGTAATCCACCCGCCATGAAAGCGAATATCAGGACAAACAAGCTGATATAGAGGGCTGCCTTCAATCCCCTTTCTTTTATATTTACCAGGAATTGGGCGACACAGGGAACAAATAAAGTTATGGTCACCAGGCTGACCAGGATTTGTTTATGGGTCATTAACCCTTTCTGGGCAATATTATACAGGCCGGCAGCGCCATAATCCCGCCGCAGAAATCCAATCAGGAAAGCTTCGGCTGTTTCTTTAGGAAGTCCGAGCAGGCTGCTGACCAGGGGTTCCGATAACCTCTCGATGTTTTCCAGAATGCCAAACCAGTGGAGGATGAAAAGCAGAAAAGTGGCCAGGGCAAACATCGGCACCGCCTCTTTTAAATACCATTCCAACCGGACCAGGGTCTTAATCAGCAGGTTGGATATCTGGGGCATTCTAAAAGGGGGTATTTCCAGGATGAAACTGGAGTTCTCTCCAGGCAGAATCCGGCTGGATAAATAACCCACCAGGATCATGGAAGAAATCAGGATGAATAACCAGATCAAAGTCCCCCAGCCGGATATTCCTCCCAGCATTCCCAGAATAACGCCTAACTGGGCGGAGCAGGGGATGGCCAGGGTTAAAAGTATCGTTGTGATAACTCTTTCCTTTTTTGTCTCCAGGATTCGAGTGGTCAGGGTGGCCATGGTATCACAACCCAATCCTAAAACCATCGGGAGGACGGCCTTGCCATTTAAGCCCATCTTTCGGAAAATCCGGTCCATGGTAACGGCCAACCGGGGAAGATAACCAGAATCTTCCAATATCCCGAAAAACAGAAAAAAGGCGGTAACGATCGGTAATATCAATCCCAGGGCATAAGTGATGGCCATGGTAAACAATCCATATTCCCCCACCAGCAACTGCTGGATAAACTCTCCAGGTACCAGATGTTTTACCCAATAGGTAACAAAGGGTGTGATATATTTCCCGAACAGGGTATTCTCAAAGAAATCTACCAGAGTTCCTGCGGCAAAACTTCCGACAAACAAATACATCAGGTACAGGACCATCAAGGCTGTTACCATTCCCCAAAAAGGGTGCAAGGTCCATCGGCTGAGGGTGTCGTTCCAGGTGGTGGTTTTATGGTGAGGAAATGTCCATGTTTTATTTGTGAGAGATTCCACATGTTCCAGGCGTTCTTCCATTAATATCAGGTCCAGCGGCCTGGAATAATGTTCCTGCAGGGCATCCACTATCTGATCGATATTCAGGGAGAGAGACTGGGTGAAAACATCCGGAAAAAGGGATTTAACGGAAGCATCTCCTGATAAGAGTTTCACGGAAATCCGGCGTTTGGAGGCAAGGGTTTCCGGCAGCAGGGAACTGATATTCTTGATAGCCTGTTCGATATCCGGTGAATAAAAACAGCTGGTACAGGGAACATAAGGGTTTACCAACAGTTTTTTAAGAGCAGGAATTCCCTGTCCGGTTACGGCAACTGTGGGAATCACCGGAATCCGAAGTATCTCCGACAACGCTTTAGGATTGGGAATGATACCCCTTTCCTGAGCTTCATCCCCCATATTTAAAACCAGAATCAGGGGATGGCCCATTTCCAGTAATTGGAGGGTCAAATCCAGGGTCCGGCGGGGGTTTTTACAGTCGCCAACCTGAATAATGCACCAGGGGATATGAGACATAATGACATCCCGGGTGACTCTTTCATCTTCTGACCGGGGGATAAGGCTTAAGGTGCCGGGAGTATCGATTACCTGATAAGATTTTCCTCCGACCTCCATCGTTCCGGTGGTGATATCTACGGTCGTTCCCGGGTAATTGGAAACGGTTACATAATGGCCTGTCAGGTGTTGGAATATAACGCTTTTTCCAACATTGGGGTTTCCTGCCAGTATGATACTGGATTGATTATCAGGAAGGGGATTATCAGCTATATGGCATTCTTTCATTGGAAATTAAGTTTTTCCTCGCTTTGAAACCCTGTAATTCTTTTAAATGACCTTCTTTAATCTTATCAGATGGACTCTTTGATTCGGAGTTATAACGGAGCGGGCCTGACTTGAGCCGCCAATATTCCGATTCTCTCAGGTTACCAATATTCATTAATAAACATAAAAACCAATCTTGGGTCTTTGTGAAAAAGGATGTTAATTATTCTATTTTATAGTTATCAGAGGGTTTTTGTCTAAAATAACCACAGTATTTGTATTGATAAGTTCTTTAATTTCATTATTTACGATACTCCATGACATAAGAAAACCCCGGGTGAGAGAGAGGTCCCAACCCGGGGCGGAAAATCTGTTTGAAGGAAATTTCCTAGACGAGGAAAGATTTAGTTGCCTGGAAAGTTTCTTCCAGGACTCCCAGTTCATCCGCAATATCCAAGAGGGTGATACGATCCCGGATATAACGGGCAGATTGGGTAACAAACCCTATTAATGCCTCATCCACGTCAATTTCAGAGAAACGGGTCGGGCACCCTGTTTTCTGCAGGTACCCCAGGATTTCTTGATAAGAGGGAGGCCGGGAGAACACGGGTTTTAACTCATCCCAGTGATTCAGAAAGGTGTCGATATTATCTTTTTTGTTGGCAAAAGCCTTTTTGAATTTAGGGCTTTCATCCCCAAAAAGCTCGGTAATAGTAGCATCATAATCGATTGTCCGGCGGAGGGGAGTAGAGACATTCTGGAGTCTTTCAAATAAAAGAGCGCTGAAAAGAACTCCCAGTCCAACCTGGAGCCCATGGTAAGAATAGACTTCCCGGTTGTTCCGGTGGGCATACATATCCAAAGAATGGCTGATCAGATGTTCTCCTCCGGAGGCTGGGGCTGATTTTCCAGCTAATACCATGGAGAATCCTCCCATCGTGAGGCCTTCCATCAGGCTGGCGATGGTGGCTTCATCCCGGGCCTGGATTTTATCTCCGTGAGTTTTGTAATGGGCTTCCGAAGCGGTGGTAATTTTCAGGGGCAGGGTGCAGTAATGTTCCCCGGTCAGAATAGCGTTGATTTTCCAGTCAGCATTGGCAAAGGCTTTTGCCAGGCTATCGGCAAAACCGGATTGGATCAATATCATCGGCGCCTGGGAATTAATTCGGGTATCAATCAAGACTCCAGTGCAAGGTTTGACCCCTGTGGTCATTTTGATCCCATTGGCCAGATAGGCTGCCACCCCGGAAGTGTATGCGTTCATAGAGGGCGCGGTCGGGAAGGCAATGACTGGTTTTCCTGTTTCATTGCCGACGAATTTGCCCATATCGGTAACGCTGCCGGTTCCTACAGTAACAATAAAATCCTTATCAGCGCTATGGGTCCTGATTTCAGGAAAATAGTATTCTTCCGCATAGACCTTACTGTAGCCATGAGTCTTCAAGACCAGTTTCTCAACCTTATATTCAGCTTTCAACTCGGTTTCCAGCTGGTTTCCCGCAATCTGGCAGGTATTTTCATCACAAAGCAATAAGAGGGACTTACCCTCTATTGGGATGGATTGAAGGAAAGAAACGATAGATTCAATTCCCTTATCAGAAGAAGTAACTTTCTTAATGGGAAGGGTATGGTTTTGCCCGCAATCGGGGCATTGGAATGTTTTACCCAGGCAATCATAAATGTTCAACATCTAAATGGAGCCTCCGGTTAAATATGTAATAAAAAAAAGACGGGATAGGGGGGAACGAATCCCGTCCTTTGATTTATTATGATATAAATATTTTAACCGATTTTGCCTTTTCCTTTATCAGTTAATGAAAAAGTATCCCCCTCTTCAAGGATAAAACCTGCCTGAACTAATTCTCTGAGCATGCTCCGAAGAATATAAGTGGGCCGCGGAAAGGGAGTCTTTATCTCTTCCAGAGTCTTCGGCTCAGCCAGAAATTTCAGCAGATTTGAAGCAGTGGTTGTTAATTGACCATCGGGTGTGATACACGCCATTCGGGAGACTCCTCTATTTCAATTCTTTCTTGCAAAGATACCAGTCGGTGCATTCCACATTGGGTGTCTTGACCCGTTCTTCGGCCATTTCCTGGGTCATCGGGGGAGGAATGATGACTTTATCACCCGGCCGCCAATTGGCAGGGGTGGCAACTCCATTGGCATCGGTTGTCTGAAGGGCTTGTATCAGCCGAAGAATCTCATCCATATTCCGGCCGGTGGTCAGGGGGTAATAAATCATAGCTCTCAGGATCTGCTTATCATCAATGACAAAAACGCATCGGGAGGTTTCGGTTTTGCTTTCACCCGGCATGACCATCCCATAAAGGGAGGCGACTTCTTTATTCAAATCAGCAATCACCGGAAAGGTGATTTTGACTCCCAGTTTCTCCTGGATATTTCGGACCCAGGCAATGTGAGAGTAAACACTGTCGATGCTCAGTCCCATTAATTCGCAATTCATTTTTTGCAGGTCGGGATGAATTTGGGAAAAGCCAATAAATTCAGTGGTGCAAACCGGAGTGAAATCAGCCGGATGGGAAAACAGAATCAGCCAGGTTCCCTTGAAATCTGAAAGCCTCAGGGTTCCATGGGTGGTAACGGCCTCAAACTGGGGCGCCGGCATGCCTAATCTTGGGATGGTTGAACTGGGTTGTTTGATTTCTTCCATAATCATTTCCTCCTGGATTTGATAGAGAGCGGGTATTTTTTTACGATAACATTTTAAGGAATCAAATGCAATGAGGAGAGGGGAGAGGGAGGTTACCCTACGGTAAAACGGGTGCGGCCTTCCTGTTTACTTTGGAAAAGGTATTCATCGGCCCGTTTCATTAAAGTTTCCAGGGTATCTCCTTTCAGGGCCAGGACCGCCCCGCAGGAGATACTGATATTCATGTTCAGGTTTCCATATTGGAGGGTGGAGTTTTTGACCAGATGATGGAACCTTTGAACGGTCTTTTTTAAGGTATCTAAATCCAGGGTGGAAAGGATGACTAAAAATTCATCGCCGCCCCAGCGTCCTATAATATCCGAGGCCCGGGAACATTTTAATAAGGTCATGGCTACGGTTTTTAATGCCTCGTCCCCGGTATCATGCCCATATTTATCATTGATGGCCTTAAAATGGTCGATATCGATTATCATTAAGCCAAATCCCCAGTTAAATTGATCAAATTCCTGTAATCGGCTCTTTAAAGTGATTTCGATAAACCGGCGATTGGCCAACTGGGTCAGGGGGTCTTTATAAGCCATTTTCTCTAATTCTTCAATCCGGTTTAACTGGCTTTGCTGGGTGAAGTTTTCCGAGAAGATTTCAATGGCTCCAATAATTTCATTGTCTTTATTTTTTAAAGGACTGATTCTTACCGAGATGGGAACTCGATAACCCTGTTTATGATGCAGATAAATTCCAGCTTCCCGGAACTGTCCATCATTGAGGGTTGTATGCAAGGGGCAGCCGAAGACACATAATCGGGTTCCTTTATCATCAATATGTTGAAGGATATTGTCATAACAAAACCTACCTTCAACATCCTGGGCCGAATACCCGGTGATTCTTTCAGCGCCTTTATTCCAGAAGAGGATTTTCCGTTCTTTGTCAACGATATAGACCCCATCAAATAGATGATTCAGGACTTCCTCGATATGGGTGAAATCAACTGATAATGGGATCATCTTTAACTTCCTGTTTGGAGTCTTACTAGCTACCTCGATTTATTGTAAGGGATGAGGTGTCATTCAGGCAAATAAAAAAGCCCTATCGGAGAAAC
This sequence comes from bacterium UBP4_UBA6127, assembly GCA_002428325.1. GTDB lineage: Bacteria > UBP4 > UBA4092 > UBA4092 > UBA4092 > UBA4092. The sequence goes on along the minus strand of DIVR01000038.1, from coordinate 18,764 downwards.
AGAAAACCGATAGGGCTTTAAAAGTATCAATTAACTTTTGCTTAATCTTTCAGATGGCCGGTGAAATAACTTTCATAAGCGGATAAATCCAGCAATCCATGGCCGCTTAAATTGAAGAGGATTACTTTTTTCTCTCCGGTCTCGATGCATTTGCGGGCTTCAGTAACTGCGGAGCAAATGGCATGGGAAGATTCCGGCGCCGGGACAACACCTTCTGACCGGGCAAATAATGCGGCACTGTCAAACACCTGGGTCTGGGGATAAGCCTGGGCTTCGATCAATCCTAATTTCATCGCATGGCTGACCATGGGAGCCATGCCATGATACCGTAATCCGCCGGCATGGATGGTGGGGGGCATGAAATCATGTCCCAGGGTGTACATCATTAATAAAGGAGTTAACCCGGCGGTATCTCCGAAGTCATACCGGAGTTCGCCGCTGGTCAAAGTAGGGCAGGCCGCCGGTTCGACTGCAATGATACGGTATTTTTTGCCTTCTTTGATTTTCTTTTGAATGAAGGGGAAAGAGATGCCTGAGAAATTACTGCCGCCGCCAACGCAGCCGCAAATAATGTCTGGTTCTTCTCCGGCTAATTCCATCTGTCGGATAGATTCCTGCCCGATGATGGTCTGATGGTGGCAGACATGATTCAGCACACTGCCCAGGGAATAACGGGTATTCTGGGAATGAACGGCATCTTCCACGGCTTCACTGATGGCAATCCCCAGACTTCCCGGGCATTCCGGATCTTCGGCAAGGATTTTTTTCCCGAATTCAGTCCGATCGCTGGGGCTGGGAAAAACTTCTCCTCCCCAGGTATGCATCAGCATTCGGCGATAGGGTTTCTGTTGGTAACTCACTCTTACCATATAGATGGTGCATTTCAAACCAAATAAAGTACACGCTAATGCCAGGGATGCTCCCCATTGGCCGGCGCCGGTTTCAGTCGTTAACCGCTCGATTCCTTCTAATTTATTGTAATAAGCCTGGGGAACGGCGGTATTGGGTTTATGGCTGCCGGCGGGGCTGACCCCCTCATATTTATAATAAATATGGGCCGGAGTACCCAAAGCTTTTTCAAGGCGAACAGCCCGAAGCAATGGGGTCGGTCTCCATAGGGCATAAATTTCCTGAATAGCCTGAGGAATCTCAATCCATCTTTCAGTACTCATCTCCTGTTCAACAATCCCCTTTGGAAAAATAGGATACATATCTTCAGGAATAATGGGTTTTTTAGTCCCGGGATGCAGGGGGGCAGGCATTGGTTCCGGAAAATCAGCGTTTAAATTGTACCAATGGGTAGAAATATCCCCCTGTCCTAATGTGAAACGGATTTTAGCTGTCATTTGCTCTCCCTTCCTACCAGATATAAAAAGACTGATCAATTAACGTATTTTATTCTGGAAAGACCCTCTAAAGTAAATTTGCCTTTTATTATCCCCTATTTATCTTCTTTTTCAAATAAAGAAATTTATAATTATCAAGAATTCTTCTCTACCTGATTATATTAGTATGAGGAATCATAATTAATTTCATGAGAATTGTCAGGGGAGTATTTGTTTTTTCCATGAGGGTCTCCAGGGATTTTATTCGGTATCATGAGGGTGAGATTGCCATCACCTCTCAAAAACAGTGTTCCATGGGTCCTTTTCTGGCCGATATACAGAAGGTTTTTGACAGCTGTCAAAAAACAGATAAGAAGCTAACCTGATAAATATCAATCTTCTTTTAAACTACCCCCAAAACTCATTCCAGAGGAATCTTCCGGTTGATTGGGCTTCCCTCATTTCATTTATGCCAGGCTTTCAGAATCGGAATTAGACCCAGGCTGATAGTTACAGCCTGGGTCAGAGTCCAATACAGAAACATGAAAATGTCTTGAATGGAGACTGGGGAAGAAAGAATTTGATTAAAAGGGGGAGATTTGTTTTAATTAACTGATTTATCTGAAATAAGTCAGTCTTTAGCGTTATCTTAAGCCGTTTTAGCATTTTCTAAAGCTGTGGGGCCATTTTAAACAAAAGAGAAATTTGAATGAATCCAATAGAGAGAGAAGCCCAGGGAAACCATAAAAAGGCAGTTGCGTTAAGTTCAGTTTTTGCAGCTGTCTTATTGGCTTCTGTGAAAGCGGCGGCCGGGTTAGCGACCGGGTCTTTGGGGATCATTGCCGAGGCGGCCCATTCCCTGCTGGATCTGGGGGCTGCCTTATTGACCTATTTTGCGGTGAAGGTGGGGGATAAACCCCCGGATGAGAGCCATCCTTTTGGCCATGAGAAAGTGGAATCTTTATCGGGGTTTATTGAAGTCGGCATTCTGGTGATTACCTGCGGCTGGATTCTCTGGGAAGCTTTCCAGAGGCTTTTTTGGAATGGGGATATCGTGGCGTTTCATTGGGCGGCCGTGGGAGTGATGGTTTTATCGGTGGGGGTGGATATTGGCAGGTCCCGGGTCTTGATGAAAGCTGCCAAAAAATATCACAGCCAGGCTTTGGAAGCCGATGCCCTGCATTTTTCCAGTGATATCTGGAGTTCACTGGTAGTTATTGTCGGGTTATTTTGTGTGAAATATGGGTATCCTAAAGCGGATGCCATAGCGGCGGTATTTGTGGCTGTCTGGGTTTTGATTATCAGTATCCGGCTGGCAAAAAAGACTGTGGATGTCCTTTTGGATTCAGCCGCCGATAAGAAAGAAATCCAGAAAATCAGGGAATTGGCCCTGGGGGCGCAGGATATCTCGGATATTGAAGGGTTAAGGGTCCGGAAAGCCGGGCCGAAGATGTTTATTAATATGAACCTGCTTATCCCCCGGATCATTCCCCTGGAACAGGCCCACCGACGGGTGACCGAAGTGGAAGACCTGCTTCAGAAAGAATATCCCACCTCGGATATCCTGATTCATTTGGAACCCATGGAAGACCAGGCCGAAAAAATCCAGGATAAGGTTCGGCTGATTGCCAATGAGTTAAAAGTCTCGGTCCATGATATCAATACCTTGCGAATCGGGACTAAAATACAGGTTTATTTTGACCTGGAAATGGATAAAAACCTCAGTTTTATGGAGGCTCATGAGGTGGCAAGCCGGTTGGAAAACCAAATCAGGGATTCTATTCCGGATGTGGTGAAGGTGACTGCCCATCTGGAACCCCTGAATGCCGATATTGAAGAAGCTGAAGATATTACCCGGAAAGAAGGGGATTTGGTGAAAAGGATTATCCTGTCAGCCGAGGAAATCAAGGAAGTCCTGGATTGCCACCATGTCCATCTGCAGAAAAATAGCCAGGCGGTGGTCGCTACTATCCATTGTTACCTGAGTAAAGAGCTTTCCCTGGAACAGGTTCATGATATCTCAATTCGTATCAAATATAATGTCCTTCGGAAAAATACCGAACTCTCTAAATTGATAGTTCATTGCGAACCTACCCGGTAGAAGTACAGCCCCCTTCTTTTAGACACGTCCTGTCAAATTTTGACACTTCGGTCAAAGACAATACTTGTCTTTTTAGACAGTTTCTGTCAAAGAATAATTTTTATTCTTTGACAGGTGTCAAAATTAGCCTACAGAAGAGGGATAAAATGGTTCCCTGGACCCATCTGTCAGTAGCAGCTAGGCGTGCCTAGCTGGTAATTCCTTTTCCATGCCAAACCCTGCTATTTTGACAGCTGTCAAAAAGATTTTCTGTCTCCCCATGGGTAGGGGTATTCACATATCATCTATCCAATGGATTAACCCCGGGCTTTAGCCCGGGGAATACCAAGGATCGAAAGACTCAAAACCATTTCAATGGTTTCCCCTCCCACCACTGGCAATTTCTGTCAAACAGGTTAGGTTCTTACTTAATATAAGGATAAAATGGCTCCCTAAACCCCATCTGTCAGTAGGGGCTAAGCAGGCCTGGAATAAAAACCATAGATATACAACCCCCATCCCACAGTGCTGTCAAAAGCTAACCCTAATAAAATCAATATCGGTTTTTAGGAACTATTCTTTATACCCAATATATTGCATCCCAAAGGAAAGACTATGGACAACCTCTGATAGGTTTTACCTTTTTTAGAAATATTTCTGATTTTCTAGTCCTTTATATTTTCAGGACCTTTTATCTGAAAAGTACGACTTGGTAACAAGAAACTACATTTTCGTGATTTTTACACTTTTCATTTTAGTGAGAGTTTGTTGTAAAAGAGCAAGTTCCCATTGATAAAAGTTACAATGGTTCATAAAAGAAAGTGATTACATTGAATAATATTTAATAATATGATATATAAATATCTGACAAGGGGAGAAAATAAGAATCTTTAGGAATATATTATTGCTGTTGTCCAGTATAGAGTGAATTAATAATTATTCTCAATAGGAGGATCTCATGAGTGATAATTTTATTATTTGTACACGAGCAATCAATAGAAAAAAAGAATATATTCCTGAACCAGGAATATCAAGTTACTTAATGGTACCTGACGATAAACTACCTACTCCAGAGGCTTCAATAAAAAGTAATAAGTGGTTTTTAGAATTGAGAAAAGCTGCTATTTGGGGTCAAGACTCTAGGGATAACAATCTTGATAGAGGAGATATTCTCTTCTTTGTCCATGGATATAATAACGATCAACAGATTATGATGAATCGCCACAAACAGCTTAAGGAAGATCTACATAAGGCTGGTTTTAAAGGTGCTGTTGTTTCTTTTGACTGGCCAAGTGACAATAAAGCATTAAATTATGTAGAGGACAGGCATGATGCTAAAGAAACTGCTATGAAGCTTGTGTCGGATGGAATAAGAGTATTAGCTGAACAACAGAAACCAGATTGTTCAATTAATATTCATATATTAGCCCATTCAACAGGAGCTTATGTTGTTCGTGAAGCTTTTGATGATGCTGATGATGCCCATTTAGCTAATAATTCTTGGATTGTAAGCCAAATTGTTTTTATCGGAGCAGATATTTCATCAGGTTCTCTTAGTCAAGGTAACAGCACAACTGATTCCCTATATAGGCATTGTGTACGATTAACAAATTATTCAAATTTATATGATTCAGTGTTGAAATTATCAAATGCAAAAAGATTGGGTATGGCTCCAAGAGTAGGTAGAGAAGGTTTACCTAATGATGCTCCTACTAAAGCAGTGAATGTTGATTGTACAAAATATTTTGGATTACTCAATTCAAATGAGAAAATTAAAAAATTAGAGCAGAAAGAAGAATTAGGAACATTTGAACATTCATGGCATATAGGGAACATCAGGTTTATAAGAGACTTATTTGAGACTCTTAAGGGAGATTTTAATCATACTGTATTGCCAACAAGGGAAATAATTGATGGTCACATTATCTTAATGTATAAATAATTAGAAGAGAGACTTACATAGTTGAATCAACATAAATATCTTTATTCAAATATAATGAATCAAAGTAACTTAATGAAAAGAATTGATTAAGATGAACTTAAATGTAATTATGTTAATGAATAAAGATGTCTTGATTAGCTTATCTATAAAATTCACCATTCTCAGAATATAAATCCTATCCCTAGACCCATCCTTCCGTAGCAGCTAGGCGTGCCTAGCTGCTAATTCCTCTCCCATAGCCAAACCCTGCCATTTTGACAGCTGTCAAAATTTGCCTACAGAAGAAGGGTAAAATGACTCCCTAGACCCCTCTGTCAGTAGCAGCTAGGCGTGCCTAGCTGGTTTAAGGGGGGTAGGGTTAAGACTAATCAATCCAAAGGATTGCGACCTAATAGGTCGCCACTACTAAAAAATGAACCAAGATGTTTATCCCAATCTTGATTACCCTACCTATAAAATTCACCCTTCCCAGAATATAAATCCTATCCATGGACCCATCTGTCAGTAGCAGCTAGGCGTGCCTAGCTGGTAATTCCTTTCCCATGCCAAACCCCTGCCATTTTGACAGCTGTCAAAAGAATCATCTAATCTCCCCAGAAAACTAGAAACATCTCTAAAATCTTGACCACATACGACCTACTATGTCATTTCTAAATACTATTATATTTATTAGCACAAAATAGATAAATTGGGGGTATAATGAATCCCTGCCATAGGGAAAATAATCTTTTTTATTAGGATTACTTTAAAAAAAGGAACTATACATAGGCAGGAATTACTGAAAGGATGAATTAATCTGATGGCACTGAAAAAATCAGAATTATACAGTTCAATCTGGGCAATGTGCAATGAATTACGGGGTGGCATGGATGCCAGCCAATATAAGGATTATGTCCTTGCCCTATTATTTGTTAAATATATCAGTGATAAATACGCAGGCAAACCGTATGCACCTATCACTGTCCCCAATGGCGCAAGTTTTAAGGATATGGTGGCATTAAAAGGAAATCCTAATATTGGGGATTATATAAATAAAAGGATTCTTGGCAAAATAGTTGACGCTAACCGGTTATCTAATATAATGCCGGATTTTGCTGATGAGACTAAACTTGGTTCCGGAAAAGAGATGGTGGACAGGCTGACCAACCTGATTGCTATCTTTGAAGATAAAGCTTTAGATTTCAGCAACAACCGGGCTGATGGGGATGATCTTTTAGGGGATGCCTATGAGTATCTGATGCGGCATTTTGCCACTGAGAGCGGAAAGAGCAAAGGGCAATTTTATACTCCGGCAGAAGTCAGCCGGATCATTGCTAAAGTTATTGGGATTAATGATAAAAATACGAATGCTTCTACCACTGCCTATGACCCTACCTGCGGTTCCGGGTCCTTATTATTGAAAGTCGCCAGTGAAACAAGAAAAAAAATTAGTCTTTATGGCCAGGAAAAAGATATTGCCACCAGCGGATTAGCGAAAATGAATATGATTTTACATGATAACCCTATGGCAGAAATCAAACAAGGCAATACCCTTGCTAATCCCTTATTCCTGGATGATAATGGCAATCTCAAAACCTTTGATTATGTAGTTGCTAATCCTCCCTTCAGTGATAAAAGCTGGGGGAATGGGGTTGATCCCTTAAATGATAGTCATGGCAGATTCAAGGAGTTTGGCATCCCGCCAGCTAAAAATGGGGATTATGCTTATCTCCTGCATATTATCCGGTCTCTAAAAAGCAAAGGGAAAGGGGTTTGTATTCTTCCCCATGGTGTCTTATTCCGGGGAAACAGTGAAGCTGAAATCCGGGAAAAACTGGTCAAAAAAGGTTATATCAAGGGAATAATAGGTCTTCCTCCGAACTTGTTTTACGGAACTGGGATTCCTGCCTGTATCATTGTCCTGGATAAGGAAAATGCTGAATCCCGTAAAGGTATCTTTATGATTGATGCCAGCAAAGGATTCATGAAAGACGGGAATAAAAACCGGTTACGGGAGATGGATATCCATAAGATTGTGGATCTTTTTAATAACCAGATAGAAATAGATAAATTCAGCCGGATGGCTTATTACAGTGACATTAAGAAAAACGAATATAATCTGAATCTACCCCGGTATATTGATACCCAGGAACCGGAAGATATCCAGGATATAGAAGCCCATCTGCAAGGGGGGATCCCCAGCCGGGATATTGATGAACTTAATTCTTATTGGGAAGTATGCCCCTCATTAAGAAAGGCTCTCTTTAAAAAAAGTGATAGGCCTGGTTATGGTATTTTGAAAGTCGATAAAGATGTTATCCGTCAAACTATTTATGAATATCCAGAATTTATTGCCTATAAAGAATCCATGGATTCTCTCTTTTCTAAATGGAAAAAGAAAACCTCAAATAATCTCAAGAGCATTGATAAAGGTATCAAGCCAAGAGAATTGATTACCCAATTATCAGAAGAACTGTTATCCCATTATACCGATAAACCCCTGATAGATAGATATGATATCTACCAGTACCTGATGGATTATTGGAATGAAACCATGCAGGATGATTGCTATTTTATTTCTGCGGATGGGTGGAAAGTCGAAATAAGCCGAATCATCGAGAAGGATAATAAGGGGAAAGAGAAAGATAAAGGCTGGACCTGTGAATTAATTCCTAAGGAACTGGTCATTAACCGTTATTTTTATAAGGAAAGCGAAAAACTGGAAAATTTGGGTTCTGAAGTTGAATTGCTGGAAAGCCAGATAGCTGAAATAGAAGAAGAACAAAATACTGAAGAAGGGTATTTCTTTGGACTGGAAAAAGTCAATAAAGGGAATATCAATGCCCGCCTGAAAGAAATCAAAAATGATAATGAGGCTAAGGATGAAATTACTGTATTAACTCATTATCTGACATTAACTGAGAAATTGGCTGATTGTAATAAAAAGATAAAAACGGAAAATGCTGATTTAGATAAAAAACTTTTAGACAGATATCCCAAACTGACTGCAGAAGAGATAAAAATCTTGGTTGTTGATGATAAATGGCTGGCGAAAATCGAGAAGGATATCCATTCTGAAATAGATAAAATCAGCCAGCGATTGACTACCCGTGTTAAGGAATTGGCAGAACGATATGAAACACCCTTGCCGGAATTAACCCTGGAATTGAAAGAGCTGGAGAAAAAGGTTTCTAAACACTTGGAAAGAATGGGGTTTGTATGGAAGTAAGAGATAAAATAGTTCGAGCCTATAAAAGATTAATTACGAATGACAGTTATCTGCTTGAGAATGATGTAAATGAAAGATCTATAACTCATCATCTGGCCATTTATATTCAAGACGAGTTCCCTGAATACCATGTAGATTGTGAATATAATCGAAATGGATTGGATGTTAAGAAGTTAATGAATTATAGGAATTACCAAAATAATAAAAATAAAGAAGAAAATATAGATAAAGAATATTCTGTTTATCCTGACATCATTGTACATTGTCGAAATAAAGATAATAACTATATTATTATTGAAGCTAAGAAAATCTCAACTAAAGAAGAATGCTTAAAATCAAGTGAGTGTTGTTGTGATAAATGTAAATTAGAAGATTATAAGAGAACCTTAAAATATACTTATGCCTTTTATGTCTTATTTCCAACAGGAAAAAAAATTAAAAATTTGGATACAGAAAAATTAACCAGTTTTATAGAGATAATAGAATGATAAGAAAAAGTATTAAGAAGACTGAAATTGGGATTATCCCAGAGGATTGGGAAGTGATGAAATTAGTATCTGTTGCTAATGTTATAGATCCCCATCCAAGTCATAGAGCTCCCAAAGAGTATATTGATGGTATTCCTTTTGTTGGAATTGGAGACCTTGGACGTAATGGTGATTTTATTGGTAATAAATATCGATTGGTTAATAGTGAGGTATACATAGACCATAGAAAAAGATATCAAATTGAAAGAGGTTTACTTGCATTAGGAAGGGTGGCTTCTATTGGTAAAGTTGTAAACTTAAAATATTTGAAAGAGATATATACTATTTCTCCCACTTTAGGAATAATCGATCCCCAAATTATTAATAAAGAGTTGCTTTTTTATTTACTAGACTCAAGGTATACAAAAAAACAATTTATAAAGGTTATGAGTGGATCTACAAGAAACTCTGTAGGTATGGAAGTTTTGAGGGAATTGTTAGTAGCATTTCCTAAGGATTCAAAAGAACAAACAGCCATTGCCAATGTGTTATCCGATACTGATGCCCTGATAGAGTCTTTTGAAAAGCTTATTGAGAAAAAGAAGCAGATTAAGCAGGGTGCCATGCAGGAACTCCTGACCGGTAAAAAGCGGTTGCCAGGGTTTGCTCCTAAAAATCCAAAATATAAAAAGACTGAGGTTGGTATTATTCCTGAAGATTGGGAAGTTCAAGAGTTAGGGAAGATTGCGAAAATTAATATGGGACAATCACCAAGTTCAATATATTATAACACCACAGGGATAGGATTACCTTTAATACAGGGAAATGCTGATATGAAAATTAGAAAAACAATAAAGAAATATTATACATCACAAATAACAAAGACTTGTTTTTCTGGAGATATAATCATGTCTGTACGTGCACCAGTTGGAACTGTTGCTAAAACTGATTTTGATGGTTGTATTGGAAGAGGCGTTTGTTCAATATCATATCCTAATAATTATCTGTATTATTATCTTATTTATATGGAAAAATCATGGAGTAAATATTCTACAGGATCAACTTTTGATTCAATCAACTCTGATACGCTTGAAAATATCTTTGTGGGTCTTCCAAACCTTTCTGAACAAATTGCCATTGCCAATTTGCTTTCTGATGCGGATACTGAAATCGAGGAATTAGAAAATAAACTCAAGAAATATAAAGATATTAAGCAGGGAATGATGCAAAAACTCTTAACAGGGCAAATCAGGCTTTTAGAAGATAAACCATAATAAATGGGGAATACTAGGATAATGACAGGCGAGTTCAATGAAGTGGGTCAGAGAGAAAGACAAACACAGAACCGGATTATCTCATTATTTTGTGATGAACTGGAATATAAGTACTTGGGGAATTGGGAAGACCGGGAAGATAATCAGAACCTGGAAGAGGGGCTGATTCGGGAATATCTGAACCGGAGAAGGTATTCTGCAACATTAATTAATAAAGCCCTCTATCGTTTAAAAGAAGCTGCCAATAATTATGGGGAAAGTCTTTATAACAAGAATAAAAACGTTTACCAGTTATTAAGGTATGGAATAAAAGTAAAGCCTGATATTGGGGAAAACTATGAAACAGTTCACCTGATTGACTGGGAAAAACCAAAAAAGAATGATTTTGGGATTGCCGAGGAAGTAACCGTACATGGAAAGCGGGATAAACGGCCGGATATAGTGTTATATGTAAATGGGATTGCCATCGGGGTACTGGAACTAAAGAGAAGTATTGTGTCTATCGGAGAAGGAATCCGGCAAAGTATTGTCAATCAGCATCCGGATTTTATTGAGGATTTCTTTTCTACGATCCAGTTTATTTTTGCCGGAAATGATACCGAAGGTTTACGGTATGGAAGTATTGGGACTCCGGAAAAGTATTATCTGAGCTGGAAGGAAGATGAAGAAGATAACAGCCAGATAAAACTGGATAAATACCTGATGAAGATGTGCCGGAAAGACCGACTTATTGAATTAATGCATGATTTTGTTCTTTTTGATGGGGGAATTAAAAAACTTCCCCGGGTACATCAATATTTTGGCGTTAAAGCAGCCCAGGAACATGTCCACCGAAAAGAAGGCGGTATTATCTGGCATACTCAGGGAAGTGGTAAAAGCCTGGTGATGGTCTATCTGGCCCGTTGGATATTAGAACATAATCCCCATGCCAGAGTGGCTATAATTACGGATCGGGATGAATTAGATAAACAGATTGAACGGGTGTATAGGGATGCCGGGGAACCAATTTACCGAACCCAAAGTGGAAGGGATTTGATGAGGCAGTTAGGTAAAGCTAAACCCAGGCTTCTGTGTTCCCTGGTCCATAAATTCGGTCGGCAGGATATAGATGATTTTAGTGAGTTTATTAAACAGCTGAAAAGCCAGCCTTCTCCTGCTGTAGGTGAATTATTTCTATTTGTGGATGAATGCCATCGGACTCAAAGCGGGAAACTGCATAAAACCATGAAAGCACTCCTGCCGAAGGCTGTTTTTGTCGGATTTACTGGTACTCCTTTGCTTAAGAGCGATAAAAAGACCAGCCTGGAAGTATTTGGAACATATATCCACACCTATAAATTCAATGAAGGAGTAGAAGACCAGGTCGTTTTAGATTTGGTTTATGAAGCCAGGGATATTGATCAGGTACTGACATCCCCGGAAAAGATTGATGAATGGTTTGAAACAAAAACCAAAGGATTAAATGATTTCCAGAAGGCTGAACTGCGTAAGAAATGGGGGACAATGCAAAAAGTCCTTAGTTCCAGAGACCGGATGGGTAAAGTGGTTTGTGATATTGTCCACGATTTTAGTGTAAAACCCCGGCTGAGTTCCGAACGTGGTAATGCTATCCTGGTAGCAAATAGTATCTATGAAGCCTGCAAATACTATGAGTTATTCCAAAATACCGAACTTAAGGGAAAATGTGCCCTTATTACTTCTTATGACCCTGTTAGCAAGGATATTGTAACTGAAGATACGGGAGAGAATACTGAGACTGAAAAAGAATATAAGTATAATACATATATTAAACTATTGGATGGTGAAAATACTGAAAAATATGAAGATAAAGCTAAAAAATTATTTATAGACAGCCCATCACAGATGAGACTCCTGATCGTAGTGGATAAACTACTGACAGGATTTGATGCCCCCAGTTGTACTTACCTTTATATTGATAAATCCATGCAAGACCATAACCTTTTCCAAGCTATCTGCCGGGTCAACCGGTTGGATGGGGAAGATAAACCTTTTGGGTATATCGTAGATTATAAAGACCTCTTTAAAGCAGTAGAAAACGCGGTAGCAGTTTATACCTCTGAACTGGATTATGATGAGTTTGAAGCTGAGGACTGCGATATTCTTTTGCAGGACCGGTTAAAAAAGGGAAGAGAACGGCTGGATAATGCTATTGAAGAATTAGCTCTCTTATGCGAACCAGTAGAAAAGCCAAAGACTACGGTTGAATATATCAAGTATTTCTGCGGGAATACAGAAATCCCTGAAGACCTTAAATCCAGAGAACTACAACGGACGGCTCTATATAAAGGTATCGCAAATCTAATCCGGGCCTATGCCAATATTGCTGATGAAATAAAAGAAGCTGGTTATAACGAGAATGAAATAATTGAGATTAATAAGCAATTGGATTTCTATTTAAAACTTCGAGAAGAAATAAGGCTTGCCAGTGGTGAAACATTGGATCTGAAATCTTATGAAGCTGATATGCGGCATTTAATAGATTATTATATTCAAGCCCAGGACCCTCGGAAGATATCTTGCTTTGATGAAACTCCTTTATTGGATCTAATCGTAAAATCCGGTATTGCAAATGTCATTAATCAAATGCCTAAAGGTATCAGAGAAAGTAAAGAATCTGTTGCTGAAACCATTGAGAATAACGTCAGAAGAAAAATCATGCAGGATCATTTGATTAATCCTGCCTTCTTTGAAGCTATATCTTTTCTTCTGGACGAGATTATCAAGGAACGTAAAAATAAGGCTATCAATTATGAAGAATACTTGAAGAAGATAGCGAAACTTATTGAGACATTAAAAGCTGGGAAAGATGAATCAACCCCGGCTACCATTAATACCCCAGCTAAACAGGCTTTATATGATAATTTGGGTAAAAATGAACAATTGGCATTACAGATTCATAAATCCATTTTGAGTAACCGGCCTGCTGATTGGCGTGGAAACAGGGCAAAAGAACAAGTCATCAAAGGGCTTTTGTTTGAAGCCCTGAATGATGGAAAAGAAGTGGATAGAATATTCTCCATTCTCAAAGAACAGCATGAGTATTAAAATGGCAGAATTGCAATTAGGAAATATTATTGTTGATGTGGAACAGAAAGATATTAAACATATCCATCTGAGTGTCTATCCTCCCAATGGCAGGGTTAAGATTGCGGCTCCTTCTCATTTGAGTTTGGAGATGATTCGTATCTATGTAATTTCAAAACTAAGCTGGATAAAAAAACAGCAGAAAAAAGTACGGAATCAAAAACGAGATGCTCCACGAGAATACCTGAATCGGGAAAGCCATTATTATAAAGGGAAACGGTATTTATTAAGGATAATTGAGATAGATAGACCTCCGAGAGTTGATTTAAAACACGGGACTATTGATCTATATGTAAGACCTGGCTCAACCCTTCTCCAAAAACAGGCTTTACTGGATGAATGGTATAGAACCCAGTTGAAAACTATTCTTCCTGATATGATTACCCAATGGGAGAAGACTCTGAAAGTTAAAGTGGATGAATTTAGAGTCAAAAAAATGAAAACCAAATGGGGAACCTGTACCAGAGAAGCTGGTCGGATTTGGATAAACCTTGAATTAGCTAAAAAAACAGTGGATTGTCTGGAATATATTGTTGTTCATGAAATGATGCATTTACTGGAACGCAGGCATAATGACAAATTTATAGCTTATATGGATTTTTACTTGCCTAAATGGAAGTTTTATAAGGAAATGTTAAACCGATTACCAGTTAAACATGAAGATTGGAATTATTAATCCTGGATTAGCTTTTGAATCCCCCCTCATTTTCCTTCCTTAAGTATATGGTACCCAACTGAAAAGAACAGGATTGGGTACAAGATAATTTGAAAATCTAAAATTCACCCTTTTCAGAATATAAATCCTATCCCTGGACCCATCTGTCAGTAGTGGCTGGGCATGCCCAGCTGATTTAAGGGGGGTTGGGTTAAGACTAAACGACCTAGTGGGTCGCAAAACTGAAAATTAAAAGAGATGTTCCTTTAATTTTAGCCAATAAAGGGTATTTTATCTGAAATAGAGCCATCAGGTGGCTACAATACCATCAAATGTAAACAAACTTATGAATTTATAGTTCCCCATTTCCTTTGATATAGGGGTTTCTGTTTCTAAGAGGGGCAGAATTAGGGTAAACCCTTTGTCATGGACCTATCTGCCAGTAGTGGCTGGGCATGCCCAGCTGATTTGGGGGTAGGGGGATAAGATAGATTTATGGGACCAGGAACCCTTTATCCAGATGATGGACAACGGAGGCATATTTTGCTGAGCGGGGGTCATGGGTTACCATGACAATTGTTTTTTTCATGGATTGGTTGAGAAGGGTCAAGACCTTCATAACCTCTTCAGCGGAATGGGCATCCAAATCCCCGGTAGGTTCATCTGCCAAAATCAAAGAGGGGTCGGTTACGATAGCTCTGGCGATAGCCACTCTTTGTTCCTGACCCCCTGAAAGTTGCCGGGGATAATGGTCGGCACGGTCAGACAGCTCCACTAAATCCAGGGCGGTTTTTACATGTTCTTCCCGTTCCCGGGCGGTTAATTTGGTCAGAAGCAGGGGAAGCTCCACATTTTCAAAAGCAGTCAGGACCGGCAGCAGGTTGAAAGTCTGAAAGATAAAACCCACATATTGATTACGCCACTGAGCCAGGTCATTTTCCGAGAGGGTAGCGATATCGATTCCTGCCACTTTGCAAATCCCCTTCGAGGGCCTGTCAATCCCGGCAATAATATGTAAAAGGGTTGACTTCCCTGAACCGGAAGGACCCATCAGGGCTACAAATTCACCTTCTTTGATGTCCATATTGATATCATCCAGGGCGGTCACCTGGATATCGTCATGGCCATAATATTTATGAAGGTCGATACATTCAATCAGAGAATTCATAATTTAAACCTGTTATTGAGCCTCTGGGAATCAGGATTTAATGGGAGAAACTTTCACGCCCTCTTTTAACTTATCCAGGGGAGAGAAAATCACTGTTTCATTTCCCTTCAATCCCTCTGTTACATCCACTCCCATTTCGGTTTCTTTACCGGGAGTGATGATGATTTTCTTTGCCCGTTTATTTTCAATGATATAAACCCAGTTTTCACCTGAGGTCGTATTTTTAGAAATCGCCTGAGCCGGGACATAGATATGGGAGGTGCTGCCTGTTTCCGTTTCAGGCAAATCATTCAGGAAAGATACTTTCGCATTCATTTCCGGCCGGATAGTTCCATCCGGATTCAGAACCTGGATTTTGACCTGGATAGTGGCTTTCTGCCGATTGGCTTCAGGGGCAATCTCCCCCACTTTCCCCTGATATTTCTTATCAGGATATGCTTCCAGGGATACATCCGCTGGCTGTCCCAGATGAATTTTGGGAATATCATTTTCATTCAAATCAATTTCAATCTGGATATCTTTCAGGTTTGCCATCGTCAGGAAAGCGGTTCTGGCGCCCCGAGTCCCCCCATAACTGGTCGGGGTAACAATTTCACCCAGCTCAATCAGTTTTTCCAGGATAGTACCATCCTGGGGGGCGATGATCACCGTATTCCCCAATTGGTTATTGGCATAGGCCAGGGAAGCCGAGGCTGCCCTGACATCCGCTTCCGCTTGCCGGATTTGCTCAATACGGGGGCCTTTGACGACCATATCATAATTTTCTTTTGAGGATTTCAGGGCATGCCGGGAGATTTCCAACTGGGCGCTGGCATTATCATAAGTTTCCCGGGAGACTGCCCCTTCCTTGAAAAGTTTATCGATTCTACGGTAGTTGGCCATATTATTGGAAAGGCTGGTTTCAGCCTCTTTTCGGGCCGAGAGTGCTATCTGGATTTCTTCACTCCTTGAACCGGATTTCAATTCATTCAACCGTTCTCTGGCCGCCGACAGCCGGGCTTTAGCTTCGGATGCCATAGCCTGAAATTCGATATCTTCCAATTGGATGATTTTCTGTCCCTTTCGGACAAAATCCCCTTTATTCACGCCAATCCAGGTAACTCTGCCGGTTATTTTGGGCGCCAGCTCAATCTTATGGTTTGGAATGACATACCCGCTGGCGGTCAGGATTTCCTGCCCCACCCGGGGCGGGTCTATTTTTAACGCGGCAATAGTCTTTACTTCCAGGGGCATGCTGGCCTTGAACCCGAACCAGCCCAGGATGATCATCAGGATTGCCAACCCCCACCATAATCGTTTCTTCGATTTTCGAGAAACTGTCAGGGCTTTTTTATCAGATTTGATTTCTAGATTTTTGACTTTATCGGATAAATTTACAGGTTCGGACATAGATTCAACTCCAGTAAAATGCCTTTATCTCGCTTAGGATATTTAGAATACTTAAAAACAGAGTATAAAACAAGTAAAATTGATTCACTTAATAGTTTATTCCAATTCCCTTAAAGCGGAAATCACCGGTCTTCTGGAAGCCGACCAGGCAGGGATAAGCCCTCCGGTAAATCCGATAATCAGAGAAAATATCATGCCTTCCAGGAGTAATCCCGGGGTAACCCGGAAATTAAATATCACTTCACTGAAGGTCTCAAAATTAACCGTTCCGGTGGTCAACCCATTGATCGGCAGGGAAAACAGGCATCCCAAGACTCCCCCGATCAGGGAAAGGAATATGGATTCCAGGATAAATGATAAAAGTATATTGAAAGGGGTAAACCCAAGGACTCTGAGGGTCCCGATCTCCCGGGTTCGGTTGGCAACCGAGGCATACATGGTATTGATAGCCGCAAAAACGGCCCCGATAGACATGACAATGGCCAAGAAAAAGCCAAAGGCCTGAATCGGCATGGAGGTTTTGGTCTGTTCCGCATAATAATCTTTTTCAAGCTGGGCTTTGAGGCTCATCCTGGGCTCATCATTGATCCTTTTGATCAATCTTTGGGCGCTGTCATCATCTTTGGCCCGGAGAACGGCGGTGGAATACTCAGTCCGGTCAAAGGCATCCCCTATCTCATTAATATCTCCCCATACCTCAGAACCAAAAGCTGATTGTCCGGCATCAAATTGGCCTACTACTTTCCAGCGGGCTTTCCCGATTTTTACCGTATCCCCGATATTCATATTTCTGAACCGAAGCGCCAGGCTTTTGCTGACAATCACTTGCCGGAGTCCCTTCTGAAAGATGGTGCCTTTTGCCAGCCGGACTTGGGACCTGAGGGAGAATGATTCCGGAGAGACCCCTCGAATCAATACATTGGAGATATTTCCCGGTTCCAGTTTTTCCAAGTTCATTATGACCAATAATTCGGTAGCCGCCAAAGGTTGGCCTTCCGAATCCGTTTCTATTCCCGGAAAATACTTGATTATCTGGTAATTTTCCTTGGAGACCCAGCTGGTCATTTCCGCGGTGGCCCCCTTTCGAAGCACCAGGATATTCAGGGGATTACCCGATTGGAAAAAGGCCGAATTAAGCCCCCTGGCCAGGGACATGATAATAATAAAAACAGCCACTACCAGACCAATACTCAAAGCTGTCATCAGGGTGCTTCGCCATCTGACCACCAAGTTTCTCAGGTTATATTTAAGAGGGATTTTTGCCATGGTTTATCCTATGTGCTTAAGCCCTTCAGTGACTGACATTTTTACCGCGTTATAAGCCGGGAACCAGGCGCTCACCAGTCCAATCAAGAGAGAGACCATCAGTCCCTTGGCCAGGGTGGAAGGGAGCACCTCAAAAATGGGGAAGAAATTCCGGGTCAGAGTAGCAATATCAATCGACCGATAAAAGAAATAGGCTCCAAAACATCCCAATCCGCCTCCCAGCAGGGTGATGGCGACAGATTCCGAAAGAATCAATAAATAGATGGTTTTTTCCTGGAATCCCAGGGTTTTTAATACGGCGATTTCCCTGATTTGCTCCCGGATAGACATACTCATGGTCGTAGCGCAGACCAGTAATATGGTAAAAATAACCACCACTGAGATACTGGTAATGAGCTTACGGATATTGCCCAGCATATTCATGAATTCCAGGTTGAACTGTTTTTCTGTCTCGGTTTTGGTCTCGAAAGCGGAATTTTTAAAGAGAGCATCGGCCTGTTTGATGATCCCGGTAATATTTTCCGGCCGGTTGGCTTTCAACCAATAAAGGCCCACCCACTCGAAACCCTGCACATCCCTGAAGTAATCCTGCCTCATGACAAACCAGGTCTCATCCAACCCGACATAAATCCCCCGAATGGTAAAATCCATGTCAACCGGGAAAATCTTGCTGGGGAGAGTTACCTGGTCTCCCAGTTTCCAGTCGAATTGTTCTGCCAATTTCCGGCCGACAATACAGGCTGATTTTTCCCTTTGAAACCGCAATAACTGTTCCTGGGAGATAGTGGCTTCAGTAAAGACATCAAAGAATGTCTCCGGATCCACCGCAAAACTGGGAAACATATATTTCTCATCCCGGTAATATCCTCCATGCCAACTCATGAT